>NZ_JAUONZ010000009.1:0-54083 GCF_030546365.1 Synechococcus sp. YX-04-1 | reverse complement strand
GATGCGCTGATTGCTGAAGCAGTCACCATCACCACCTGCGAAGAAGCCACCTCATCTTGAGGTGGCTTTTTTGTTGTCTATTGTTCTGCGGCGAGATAAGTGCTTGCTTCACGCAGCGATTCAATCACCATGTGATCCCTTGGGTTGCGGTCTGGGTTGCCGTCGCGAAGGCTGAAGAGGGTCTGCATTCCTGCCGAACGAGCGGCGTCGCATTCCGCTCCGTTGTCACTCACGAACCAAACGTTGTTTGGGGAAGTGTGCAGATGCTTTGCGATTGTTGTGTAGCTCTCGGTGGATTTTTTGGGTCCAGTGCGGGTGTCAAACCAGTGGCTGAAAAGGTTTTCAAGGTTGCCTGCAGGACTGTGCCTGTATAACAGTTGTTGTGCCTGAATGCTGCCCGATGAATACACCGAAAGTGCCCATCCTTGCTCATGCCATTGACGCAGGCATTCCGCCGTTTCTGGAAATAGTTGAGATTTGAGTTCTCCGTTTATGTAGCCGTATTCCCAGATTTTGCCTTGAATATTTTTGAGCGCTGTCGACTTTTTGTCGATGCTGATCAAGTGCTTGAGATATTGGATTAGCCCATCACTCTCATTGATTTGCTGTTCGTCAATCTGCTTTTTTAGGCGCGAGCTTTCGGGGGACTGATCATTTTTCCACTCGGCTGTAGCTTCTTGGATTGCTTTGTTTTCAGTGCTCTTGTTCCAGTGCTTTTTGATGTAGCTGGTCAGTTCTCGCTTTGCGAAGGGGAACAAAATGTCGCTGACAAAACTTACTGGGCATGTCGTTCCCTCAATGTCGAGCAGAAGATGTTGTTGATTCATGATTGATGTCCGATCTGCATTTGGGTCAATTTCACCTTCAAGAGGAACTCGAGGATTTCCAGGTGTCGTTTGCTCGCATCAAGGTCAGCCCCCCATGCGTAAAGGCCGTGCCCGGCCACAAGAAACCCGCATGGCGCCGTTTTCAAGCATGGGCCGACGGCATCGCCTAGCTCTTGCATCGACTGACTGTTACTGATGACAGGGATGTTGATGCAGCTTGCGTGCGTCGTGATGCCAACCAGGCCTTTCTGCATTTCCCAGCCCTCCAACACAACCCCTTCTTTGTTTTCGTAGTGGCGGGACAACACCGTCCCGGGGATGGAATGGGTGTGCAGCACAGCTCCCGCTTGGGTCGCTTCAACAATGCGGAGATGCAGCGCTGTTTCGGCACTGGCTTTTCCTTCGCCAGTTAAAACCTCGCCGCGCTCATCCACCACAATCAATTCACCAGGAGGCACCTGCCCCTTGTCCACACCGCTGGGTGCCATGAGCAACTGCAGGGGCTGATGCTGCACCACCACGCTGAAGTTCCCTCCGGTGCCATCGCACCAGCCGCGTCGGTGGATGTCCTGCATCACTTCGCTCAAGCGATCGCGCTGGGTTTGGCTTGCGGTCACATTCCGCTCATCCCTCCGTCTTCTATACAGGACTCAGCGGCCCTTCTGCATTGACGCTTCCCCCCAGTTGTTGCTGGACCGGTGATTGCTTGGAGTTGCTGGACCAGCGACAACTCCCCGATGCAGTTGCCTTCATGCGATTGCACGGATGGCAAGACGTTGCTGAGGCGATTACATCCATGGCTGTACGTGGTGCCCCCGCCATTGGCATCGCGGCCGCCTGGGGGGTTGTGCTGGCTGCACGTTCCGGTGAAGACCTTCCTTCCGCCATCCAAGGCCTGCGTGCATCACGCCCAACCGCCGTCAACCTCTGCTGGGCCCTCAACCGGATGCAGGCGGCCCTTGCTTCTTCAGGTTCGGTTGATGTTGACGCACTCGCTGGTGTTGCCACTGCGCTCCATAACGAGGATCGTCTGCTGACCCAGCGGCTTGTGGATCACGGCGTTTCCTTGTTGGCTCAGGGCTGCCAGGTTTTGCACCATTGCCACACGGGTGCGATCGCGACGGGAGGTGTTGGAACCGCCCTCGGTGTGATCGCAGCCGCCCATACCCGTGGCCTTCTTCGCCATGCCTGGCTGGATGAAACGCGTCCCCGCTTGCAAGGGGCTGCTCTGTCTGCCTGGGAGTTGGGCTGTCTCGGGGTGCCCTGCACCGTGATTGTCGATGGAGCCAGTGGATTGCTGATGCGCCGGGGTGAGGTGGACGCCGTGATGGTGGGCTGTGACCGTGTCGCTGCCAATGGGGATGTCGCTAACAAGATCGGTACTTACAACCTGGCGCTCGTAGCCCGAGCCCATGGCATCCCCTTTTACGTGTGCGCCCCCGGAAGCAGCATTGATTTGGCCACTCCCGACGGGGATGCCATCACCATCGAGGAACGCGATGCAGAAGAGATCACTCACGTTCGCTGTGTTTCAGTCGCTGCTCCTGGAGCCCAGGCCTGGAATCCTGCTTTCGACATCACCCCGGCTCATCTGGTGACGGGTTTCATCACCGAGTTCGGTGTGCTTCGTCCTCCCTATTGCGAGGTTCTCTCTGCGCTTCCGTTGCCCAATCAGCTTTGACAGGTCGGGCACCAGTGGGTGCTTCGGCCGGACAGCTTCTCCCGTCGAATTGGCGTGCCACAGCTGCGGCAGGGTTCTCCTCCACGCCGGTAAACCCAGGCCTGGCCGCCGTAGTTGCCATTCACCCCCTCAAGATCCCGGAAATCACTGAAGGTTGTTCCACCGGCTCCAATGCTGATGGTCAAAACATTGACCAAGGCATCGCGCAGCCTTCCCAGTTGTTCGAGTTTCAGCTGACCCGCCGGCGTGAAGGGGACGATGCCTGACGCGAACAGACATTCATCTGCGTAGATGTTGCCCGCTCCGGCCACCAAGGCTTGGTCCAACAGAGCTGTTTTGATTGGTCGGCTGCTGCCCTTGAGCTTCTGCTTCAGATAAGCGGCGGAGAAGTCTGGGCTGAAGGGTTCAGGGCCGAGTCGCGTTAAACCACTGATCACTGCCTGAACTGCCTGCCCAGGGGGAACCCACCACATTTCCCCGAAGCTGCGAACATCCACAAAGCGCAGTTCCTCCTCTTTGGTGTTCCAGATGCGAACACGGGTGTGCTTGCACGGTTCTGAAGGCTGCCCATGCCATTGGAATTGGCCAGTCATCCGCAGATGAACGCCCCAGACACCGCCATGGGGATTCAGTGCTGCCATGAGGTATTTGCCCCTGCGTTGCCACTCGCCCACCGTTTCGCCACAGAGACCGTGGACAAAGGAGTCAGGGCCTCCTGGGCTGGCTATGGCTCTCGGTCGGCAGACCTCAACCTGCGCAATTTTGAAGTCGACAAGACGGTCTGCCAGTCCCCGACGGACCGTCTCGACTTCAGGGAGTTCAGGCAACGGCCTCAGGCCGGCTCGAGTTCCGCTTCAGCGAAATTGTTGGTGTTGATGCCACCGTCAACGCCCTGCAGGCCGCTGTAATTGACTTTCTCGAAGCGAACGACAACGGGGTAGCGGATTCCCGAGGTGTCGATGGAGGCAACGGTGCCAACTTCGTTGAACCAGTAGGACTCTGGACGCTTGATGCGCACCTTGGCGCCGCGGGTGATCGCCATCGCTGGGCATAAGGAGATGCAACTGGAGCGTATCTCGTGAGATGGATGGTGATGGCCGCTGCGTCACAGAATGTCGTCCCTTGATAGTTGGCGTCCTTTTGACCAGTTCCATCGCCCTTGATCCCGATCCGTCGCTGCTGCAACTGGACTTGCCGGATCCAGAGCAAGACGACATCAGCACGATGGAATTTCTGGCTCGCCTGGAACAGGCTTGGGCCGTCTGCGACCGCTTTGACCTCCAGACGGAGATCTGGCGTGGTCGCATCCTCCGCGCTGTGCGGGACAAGGAAAAGCGTGGTGGTGAAGGACGAGGTGCCGGATTTTTGCAGTGGCTGCGGGAGCAGGAAATCAGCAAGACCCGCGCCTATGGCTTGATTCAACTGGCGGAATCCGCCGACAGCATGCTCAGCGATGGCACCCTGGAGGAGAGCAGTGTGAATCAGTTCTCCAAGCGGGCCTTCATGGAAACCGCCCAGGCGGTTCCCGAAGTGCAGCTGATGATTTCTGAGGCTGCTAACGAGGGGCAGGAAATCACCCGCAAGCAGGTGCGCCGTCTCACCGATGAATTCACGGCGGCCACCAGTCCATTGCTGCCGGAAGAAATTCGTCAGCGCACCCAGGAAAACCTTCTGCCACCCCGTGCGGTGGCTCCTCTGGTGCGGGAATTGGCCAAGCTTCCTGAGCCCCAGCAGGAAGATCTGCGCAAGGTGCTCCGCGATGAGCCCGAACTCGACCGCATCAAGGACGTCACCAGCACAGCGCGTTGGATCACCAAGGCAACGGAGTCGGGTGTTGCTGTGCGTGCCTTTCAACAGGGTGAACTGGACCTCGACCGCGCTATGCAGGAAGCCCAGCGCCTGGATGCCCTTGGCCTGCTGGCTGATGCGATGGGCCAGGCCCAGGCCCTTGAGTCTGCGGTGCTGAAGCTGCACACATCCTGGCGGCGCTTGGGGGGGCTTCAGGAGCGGCTTTGGGTTGAAAGCGGCAGCAGCACGCCTTACCTGCGCGATGTGTTGAACGCCTTGCAGACCCTCAGTGGCGCCACGATGCGGGTGTCGTTGGGAGAGCTCGCCGGTGGCAAACGGGTCCGGCTCCAGCTGGTGGAGGAGGCCCCCGATCAATTGGATCCTCCGCCGCTGCCCTGACTCCAGATCTTGTGCTCGATAAGCTGAAGTCTCCACATCTGGTGTGTTCTGGCTTCGCTCGAGCGTGCACTGCAGACCCACTTCGGTTGGGATGGCTTCCGCCCTGGGCAACGGCCCGTGGTGGATGCCGTGCTGGCCGGCAGGGACGCGTTGGCGGTGCTGCCCACCGGTGGTGGCAAATCGCTCTGCTATCAGCTACCGGCCCTGGTGCGCGAAGGCCTGGTGGTGGTGATTTCACCGTTGGTGGCGCTGATGGAGGACCAGGTGATGGCCCTGCAGCGCCGGGGAATCGCTGCGGCCTGCCTGCATGCCGGACTGGATCCAGCCCGACGCCAGCACGCCTTGGAACAGCTGCGGGACGAGACCCTGCGTCTGCTTTACATCGCGCCGGAACGACTGCAGGGTGAGCAGATCCGGCTGATGCTGGAACGTCATGCCACAGAGGGGCGACTGGTGGCCATAGCGGTGGATGAGGCCCACTGCATCAGTGCCTGGGGGCATGACTTCCGCCCCGATTACCGCCGCCTGGGTCAGGTCCGCCGCCTCTGCCCGGGAGTGCCAATGCTGGCCCTCAGCGCGACGGCAGCCCCACGGGTGCGGGCCGACATCATTCGCCTACTGGATCTGCGTCGCCCGCTCGTGCAGGTGAGTTCGGCCCGCCGGGACAACCTCCACTACACGATGCAGCGGCGCCCCAGGGACCCCATGCCGCAGGTGTTGGAGGCACTGGAGATGTCCCGTGGCGCCGCGCTGATCTATGCCCGCACCCGTCGTTCGGTGGAGCAGTGGGCGGAACGTCTCAGTGACCAAGGGGTTGCAGCAACGCCGTATCACGCCGGCTTGGATCCGGAGACCCGTCAGCAGGCCCTGAGGCTGTTCCTCGAGCACGAGCGGCCCGTCCTGGTGGCGACGGTGGCCTTCGGAATGGGGGTTGACCGAGGCGATGTGGGCCTCGTGCTTCACCTCGATCTGCCGGCCACGCCGGAGGGTTATCTGCAGGAGTCGGGCCGTGCCGGCAGAGACGGCAAGTCGGCCCATTGCCAGGTGCTTTTTTCGCCGGGTGATCGCACCAGCCTGGGCTGGGCCATGCAGGCCTCAGCCCGGGGCAGTGACGCCCTTGAGGACCGCCGCCGATTGGACCTGGCGCAGCAGCAGCTGCGTCGCATGGAGGCTGTCGCGGAGGGTGAGATGTGCCGCGAACAGGCGTTGATGCTGGCGGTCGGCGAGTTGGTGGGTCCCTGTGGTCGCTGTGATCGCTGCAAGGACGCCCCCAAACGACGCGACTGGTCAGCCCAGGTGGAAACGCTCCTGGCCCATCTGGCCGAGCAGGACGGTACGGAGATGCGCCGCCTCGGAGAGCACCTGGCTCTGCATGAACCCGGACGCCACGACCGCTGGACTTGGTTGGCCCGTCGACTCGTGCAGGAGGAGTTGATTCAGGAAAGCAACGATTGTGCTCAGCGGCTTTATCTCCGTGAAAGCGGCCGGAGATTCCTGGATTCCCCCTGGCCGCTGGATTACGCCGCCTGATTTAGGTCAGGCCTTGATCTGACAGCGGTCCTTCACCAGGTCTTTTTCGAAGCGGTTCTTCGGAGCTTCCCAGGTTTTCCAGCTCCCATCGGCACCGGTCGCATTGATCTTCTTGGCGGAACAGTTCACAGCCAAATACAGGGCCTGTCCCTGGGCATTGAGGGTGGGCACCACTTGACTGCCACCCATGGCTTGCCAGTTGCCCCAGTCCACCTGGAGGGGGCCATAGGTACGCCAGTCAGCCGATTTGGCCAGGGTCTGCTGGGACTTGGCGGCCTCGACCGGCTTGGCCTTCGCTATCGGTTTTTTGGCCTGAACGGGTTTGCTTTGCACCACCTTGATTTGTTCGGGCTTGGCCTTGGCTTGAACCCTTGGCTTCGCCGTCACAACCGGTGAGCTGGTGGTGGCGACCGGCTCCGTTTTTGCTTGCTGCGGTTGGGCGGTGATCGGTGCCTGGAAGGCGGGATCCGTCAGGTACAGACGCGTTCCCACCTCGACCTTGTTTGGGTCGGTTAGCTCGTTGATGCTGATCAGGCTGGCGACAGGCAGCTTGTAGGCCTTGGCGATCTGTGTGAGGGTCTGTCCTTTGGCAACGGTGTGTTCCGTGGCTCCTTGAATAGGGGTCACAGCAACCGGCTTGAAGGCAGGGCGCGGCAGGACTGCGTTATTGGGGAGTCGCAGGGTCTGACCGACCTCGACATGGTTGGCGTTACGCAGGTTGTTGAGGGCCATCAGGTCCCGACTGCTGACCCGGTACTGGCTAGCAATGCTGCTGAGGGTCTCACCGCTGTTGACGCGATGGCGGCCTGAGCCCGCTTTCACGGTGGGGCCTGGCACTTGCAGGCGGCTTCCAGCTTCGACAAGGTCTGGGTTGCGGATCCCATTCATCCGCATCAGGGTGCCGACGCTGACGCCGTAGCGGTCAGCGATATCAGAGAGCGTCTCGCCGGATCGCACCGTCACTGAAGCAGCCGTGGCTGCCAACGGGAACCAAGCCGTCAGTAGCAGGGCGGCAAGAGCGGTACGGCGCATTTGTCTCCGGCAGATCCCCGCAAGATACGGTGCCTGACGTAAAGCGCCAGCCCTCCAGAGCAGTTGCTGCAGAAGGGATGTGGTGGCGATGAGTGCGCCTTATCCCGCCAGCCGCTTCAGCAGGTTGAGATCCACCTTGTAGGGCGGGTAGCGGAGCTTGAAATCAAACCGGAACGGGCGCTTCAGCACCGCCTTGTGGTGGCTGAACGTGTCGAAGCCGCTTTGGCCGTGGTAACTGCCCATTCCGCTGGCGCCGACGCCGCCGAAGGGCAGCTGGGGAACGCCGGCCTGCATCACCACATCGTTGAGGCAGACCCCACCTGAGCTTGTGGTGGTGAGCACCTGCTGCTGCTGGGCCTCATCCCCGCCGAAGAGGTAAAGCGCCAACGGTTTAGGCCCTTGGCGGATTTCCTGAAGGGTTGTTGTCAGATCGTCCAGTATCAGCACCGGCAGGAGGGGGCCGAACAGTTCCTCGGCCATCAGCGGATCAGTGCGGTCATCCACGCGGATCACGGTGGGGGCGATGCGCCGCTGCTCCCGGCTGATTTCTCCTCCAATCAGGATGCGGCCGTCCGCTCTGGCGGTCTCCAGAAGCTGCTCCAGCCGATTGAACTGGCGTTCATTGATGATCTGCCCAAGCTGATTCGAGTTGAGGGGATCGGCGCCATACATTTCGGTTCGGGCCTCCTCCATGGCCTTCAGCAGGGGTGAACGCAGTGCGAGTGGAACCAGCAGATGGTCTGGAGCGATGCAGGTCTGCCCCGCATTGATCCCTTTGCCCCAGATCAAGCGACGGGCCCCCACCGTGAGGTCGGCCCCTTCAAGAACGATGGCCGGACTTTTGCCACCCAGCTCCAGGGTTACCGGCGTGAGGTGTGCAGCGGCTCCCTCCAGCACTTTCCGTCCGATGCTGCCGCCACCGGTGAAAAAGATGTGGTCGAAAGGCATGGCCACCAGCGAGCCTGCCACGGATCCATCTCCCTGGACCACCTGCACCACGTCGGGCTCGAAGTGCTGAGGGATCAGCCGTGCGATCAGATCTGCGATGGCACTGGCGTGCTCCGAGGGCTTGAGCACGGCGGTGTTGCCAGCAGCCAGGGCACTGATCAAGGGCCGCAGCGTCAGTTGAAAGGGATAGTTCCAAGGTCCGATCACCAGAACGCACCCCAGTGGCTCCGGTACAACCTTGGCCTGGCCGGGGCGCAGTGAGAGGGGGACAGCCACGCGGCGTGGGCGCATCCAGCGCTCCAGCTGCCGGCCGGTGAGTTTGAGCTCCTGCCGCAGGGCTACCAGCTCAAAAAAGGCTTCGGTGGGTGGTTTGCCGAGGTCGGCGGCGAGGGCCTCGAGCACTTCCGATTCGTGCTTCTCCACCAGGGCGGAGAGCCGTTGCAATTGCTCTCGGCGCCAGGCCAGGGGACGGGTCAGCCCAGCCCCCACGAGCTCCTGCATCCGGCTCAGTTGCGTTTGGGTGAGGGCCACAGGGCTGACGATTGGGCCAGTCGGGTCTAGCAGTGGTGAATCTGCAACCGGGGGATGACCCCAGCGCTTCCGTGGTGGTCAGGGACGGTCATCTATCAGTTGATCGTTCGCAGCTATTCCGATGGGAATGGCGATGGCACCGGTGATTTCAAGGGGCTTGCGGCGCGGTTGCCGTATCTGCGTTGGCTGGGGGTCAACACCCTCTGGTTGACCCCGATTTATCCCTCTCCCCTGCGGGACGGGGGCTACGACATCACCGATTTCACCGGAATTCATCCGGATCTGGGGGATCTCTCCTCCTTCCATCGGTTCCTCACGGCGGCCCACAGCCAGGGCATGCGCGTGATTTTGGACCTGGTGCTTAACCACACCAGTGACCTGCATCCTTGGTTCCAGCGGGCCCGCTGGGCTCCTAAGGGCAGTTCGGAACGGGATGTTTACGTCTGGAGCGACGACCCCAAGCGCTACGCCGAAGCACCGGTTCTGTTCCGGCACTTTGAGGCGTCGAACTGGGAGTGGGATCCGGTCGCCGAGCAGTACTACCTGCACCGTTTCCTGCGTCATCAGCCTGATCTCAATTACGAGAACCCCTGGGTGCAGGACACCATGCTGGAGGTGGTCGACTTCTGGCTGGATCGTGGTGTCGACGGCTTCCGTCTGGATGCGGTTCCGTTCCTGTTCGAGTCAGAGGGCACCCGCTGCGAGGGGTTGCCGGCGACCCACTCTTTCCTCAAGCGATTGAGGGAGCGGGTGGATTCCCATGGTCGTGATGTGCTCTTGCTGGGAGAGGCGATTCAGCCGGTGGAGGAGGCCGCCCCTTACCTGGCGGATGACGAATTGCATGGAGCGTTCAACTTCGTGCTCACCGCCCATCTGTTCGCGGCTATTGCCAGTGGCCGCACCCAACAGCTCGGGGAGTGTCTGATGCAAGCCGAGCAGGCGGTGCGTGGTCCTCGCTGGGCCCTGCCCCTGCGTAATCACGATGAACTCTGGTTGGGGGATGGCCATCTCATCAGCGATGAAGTGATTCAGACCATCCGGGTGGGCCTACCCCAGGGGCAGGGGCACTGGTTGAACTGGGGCATTAACCGACGCCTGGCTCCTCTTCTCAATGGCGATCCACGCTCCAACCGGTTGCTGCACGGGCTCCTCTACAGCCTTCCGGGGATGCCCTGTCTGTATTACGGCGATGAACTGGGCATGGGCGACTGGCCCGGTCTGCGGGACCGAGATCCCAACCGCACGCCGATGGCCTGGACGCCGGCCCGTAACGGTGGCTTCTCCACTGCCCCCGATCCGCTGTTGGTGCTGCCACCGATCACCGCGCCTGGCTACGACTACCGCGTGGTGAATGTGGAGGTGCAGAAGCAGCTGCCGGGGTCGCTGCTGAATTGGCACCGGCGCATGCTCACCTGCCGCCGTCTGCTGCCAGCGCTGCGGCATGGAAGCTTCCGGTTGCTCCACAGCCCCCACCCCGGAGTGCTGGTGTATCTCCGCTGCACCGAGGCGATGACGGTGCTTGTGGCCGCCAATGTCACTGCTGCTGGAGCCTCGCTCGGTTTGGATCTCTCAGAGTGGGCTGGCAAGCGCACCCGTGAGGTGATGTGGGGTTGTGAATTCCCCCCCGCTGCAGCGGAGTGGTTTGTGAATCTTCCGCCTTATGGATTCAACTGGTGGTTGATCGGCGAGGTGGACGCTGAGGCTTAATGCGACTGGAGCCGAATCGGCTGTTGCTGATGCTGAGTTAACAAGCCGGTTACGAGCTCCTTAATGACGGGCTGCCGGTGGAGGTCGCGATGCACCACCAAACGCATCCTTTCAGGTTCGTCCCACAACGGGATGCTGACGATGGCATCACTGAGGCTCGGGGCCTTCTCCCCAGAGGTGAGCCAGGCCTCGATCACCCGTTGTTCCAGCAAGGTTGCGAAGTGATCGGGCTTGCGGATGCGGGAGCTGCCAACGTTCCAGACCTGTGCGAAGTCTTGAGGCAGGGCGGTTTCAGGGCTGAAGGCCGCCTCAAGACGCAGACCCTGCATAAGTTTCAGTCGCGCCGTTTGATGCACGCCGCGCTCCAACTGCAGGAGTTGGCTGTCGCCCTCGATCTGCCAGAGGCCATCTCGCTTGAGCACGTCGACGTCAAAGGCCTTCGCGCATTTTCGCTGATTTCTGCTGACAGTGGTTTGGTGCTGGAGCGTCAGGGCCCCAACCGCATTGCCTGACTGAAGCCAGATCAACCCGTCGAGACAGCAAAGCTGATCGACCGAAACCATGCTGTTGACCAGAGCGCTCTGATCTTTCTCTGCAACGACGGCCCGGACAATCCCCAGTTCTGGGGGGGGCTTAGCCCTGCCTGGGCAGGAGCAGCACCGCGCGGGTGCCACCGCTAGGGCTGATGCCCAGAGTGAGTTCTCCGTTGTGGCTGTCCATCGCAGAGCGCACGATGAACAGCCCCAGGCCGCTTCCGGAAGGCTTACTGCTGTAAAGCGGCACGTCACCGGGGTGGTCGTCAGGCAGTCCGGGACCGTTGTCGTCGACAACGATGGCCCAGTTCTGTTGCTGGCGTTCGAGCCGAATCACGATTTCCGGAGCTTCGGTTGCTGAAGGTTGAAGCAACAGGGCATCTACAGCATTTTTCACCAGATTGATCACGGCGATCTGGAGCTGGACGGCATCGCCATCCACCCAGGCGCCCTGATGACCCTTCAGCTCGGAAGGCAGCGCGGCGCTGATCCAGCTGCTGGCCTCGATCAGATTGGAGTTCACATACAACTGGACGCTGTTCAGCACGTCACGCAGGTCGAGCCGGGTCAGGTTGGTGTTCGCATTGCGGAGGATCGCCTTGATTTGATCGGTTGTTCGTGCGATGCGGCTGGATTGGTCGTCAAGGATCTGAAGGGCTTCCAGCAGCTCGATGGGATCATCGCCATTGGCACGCTGCCGAAGCTGATGCTGCAAACGCTGTGCCGTGAGGCGCAGGATGCTCAGGGGCTGATTGATTTCGTGGGCGATGGCCGCGGCTTCCAGGCTCACCTTCAGGCGCTGGTTCATCTGGGTCAGGGCCTGTTCATCCCGCAGGCGCTGCTCCTGAAACATCTGCGTGATCTGTTGCTCTTTGGTGGCGAGGTTCCGGGTGAGCTGATTGAAGGCTTTCACCATCGATTGAACCGCCACGTTCAGGTCCAGCAGCTCCTGGCCGCTTTTCTGGTCCAGCTCACAGCGGTATTGCAGGGTCTGAGGCTGGTCATCCCCCAGCAGGTTGATTTGCTGTTCTGTGGACCGGCTGGCTTGCCTTAGGGCGCTCAATGGCTGAAGAATCCTGTTGATCAGGCTGCGGTTCAACAGCAGGGTGAAGCCCAGCGCCAGCACGGCCGCTCCGATTTCCAGGGACAGGGTGCGGCCGGCTTGCGTCACCTCCTCGTTGGCACTGCTGGCGGTCAGCAGAACCCAGTTGAGTCCGTGGTCACCGCCCCATGGCGTTGACTGCAGCAGGAAAGCTTCTTCGTTGTGGCGCTGGAGTGCTGGTTGTGCGGAATCTCCGGGCTTCTGATGGATCCGGTGCAGCATCTCCGCCAGAGGGTGATCGAGCTCCCCGAGGCTGCTGCGCTCGTTGCTTCCTCCTGTCTTTGTGAGCGGAATACTGGGGTCTGAGCTGGCGATCAGACGTCCATCGGCTTCGATCAGCACAGCCAAGCCGCTGCGCTTCCCCCAGGCCTGGCTTAGCCAGGTGCTGAGTTGGTTGATCACCATGTCCACGCCGATCACCCCGAGCAATTGGCCATCACCGTCAAAGAGGGGGGTGTTGTACGAAACCGAATGAACGTCCGGCTGGTCTTCCCAGGCGTAGATGCTGCTCCAGGTCGGGCGTCCAGCATCAACGGTGTCGACGTACCAGGCTTCTTCATGGGTGGCACTCATGCCGGGGATGATCTCGGTTGGCTCGAGACGTTTTCCACGGGGTGAGAGGGAGAACACCGTCAATTGGCCCCGCCCCAGCCTTGTGCTGTCCTCGTAGAGCAAAACATCATCATCGGTGCCGCGTTCTAGGCCCAGGAAGGAACCATCTCGAGCGCCGTAATTGATGTAATCAACAGGGAAGGCTTTCAGCTGATGCCAGAACCGACGCCCCAGGGTGTCGAAGTTCTTCAACAGATCGGGCTGGGCATCAATGGCCGATGCGTTGAGGTCGTTGAGAAACATTGGGACGCGCAACTTGCCGCTCAGTTGCTCGCGAATTTGGGTAATCGAAAGATTTGTGCGGTGCGCTTCACTTTGCTGAATCCCGCTGTTCCGCCCCAGGGTGTAAGTCACCAGGCTGAATGAACCCGCCACCAGGATGAGTTGCAGGCCGGTGGACCGGACCAACCGTTGCCCCAGGCTCAATGTGGAGTGCTGGCTCATGGGCGTGGGGTGATTTGACGCGTTAAAGATGCTTCGCGGATTAATTCAGCACCGCTGAGTTTCAATGCCTGGGCAATGGCCTTCCGGTGCGATTCGATCGTTGATGTGGCGCTATTCAACATGCGCGCGATCTCTTTGGTGCTCTTGCCGGCACCAATGAGATCGAAGATTTCGCTCTGGCGTGGTGTCAAACTTTGATGTGCTGGTTGCAGAATCCTGCTCAAGCTGTGATGCAGCGCATCGAATGAATCCCGCTTGTCGATCAAGGCATGGATTGATTCGCGCAGTTCACGCGAACTTTGGAAGTCTTCTGGTGCTCCTGTCAGGATAATGAGTTGAATGGAGGGATTGCTTTGGACAAGATGTTGTCCCAGTTCGCTGCCATCACCGTCTGGAAGATGCAGATCCAGGATGGCTAAATCCACCGGTATGTCTTTGTTGATCGCCACCGCTTGAGCGCACGATGTTGCCTTCGAGACGGTCGAGATCTCGGAGAAAGCGTCCACAATGGTTGCCAGCAGATCCAACAAAATTTGCTGATCTTCAACAACAAGGCAGTGCAAGGATTTCTCCACTGATGATGGAAAGCTAGGCCGCCTAGCGCGCATTTACACCGATTTCAGTTCGTTGTTCACCAGAGGGCTCAGCCGCTCTGCCTCGGCTGCATCGACCATCGCGAGCCGGCAACGACGGCTCAGCACATCATCGGCGCAGCTGGCGTGCTCCTTGCGGATGGCGTGCTGGATCTCAGCGCGGCAAATCGGGATCACACTGCTCAGTGGTTCGCGTGCCTCCATCGGGGCCTCAGCCACCACCGCCTCGGCGCGTAGGCCGAAGTTGTGCTGCAGATGCAGGATCTGTTGGGCTCGTTCGGGCGTGTCGGGCAGTAGGCCCTCGAGAGCCAAGGCTTGCTGCTGTAGTGCGGCGATGGTGTGGTCGGGGTTGGCGGCTGTCCCAAGCAGCGGCAGGCTTTGCGGCTTCGGCAGGAGTGCTGAAAGCTGCCGTTCCACCGCAGTCAGGGTGTCCTCAGCCATCGGTCGGCAGGTGGTCCACTTGCCCCCCATCACGCTCACCAGGCCGCAGGCCAGGGTTTCCACCTCGTGCTCCCGCACCACACGGCTGCTGTCCATGCCCTGGTCCGCGGGCTTCAGCAGCGGTCGTCCCCCCGCCCAACGGCTGCTCACCTTCGGATGCCCGAGTTGGGGAAACCAGTCATGCACGTAATTGAGCAGGTAGGTCTCCTCTTCCTCAGAGGGGGATGTGGCACTCTCCTTGGTGCAGGCCTCATCCGTCGTCCCCACCAGGGTGCGGCCGTGGAAGGGGAGCATGAACAGCACGCGTCCATCCGCAGTGGACGGCACCAGAAGCCCAAGGTTTTCCGGGCAGAGGTTCTGCTCCAGAACGATGTGGGCCCCACGGCTGGTGAGCATCCGTGGAGGGGCATCAGCCTGCGCCATTTGCCGGATCTCATCAGCGCGAATGCCCGTGGCATTCACAAACGCCGAGGCGCACCAACGTTCCCGTTGGCCCGTGGCGGATTCACTGATGGCGGCCTTGATCTGGCCTGTGCCATCGGTTTCCAGCTCCACCACCCGGCAACGGGTGCGCAGGGTTGCACCCTGCTGCTCTGCAGTGAGAGCCAGCAGAAGGTTCAGGCGTGCATCGTCGAATTGCCCATCGCTGTAGGCCACTCCGCCTTGACACTCCTTCAGCAGAGGTAGGGCCTGACGCATTTGCTTCTGGGATAGCAGTCGGCTGTGGCCGATGCTCCGCTGACCGGCCAGGGCGTCATACATTCCCAGCCCAAGTCGGTAGTAGGCCTGTCCCCAGAGCTGTTGCGTGGGTAGGGCTAGCTCGAGCCGTCGGGCCAGGAACGGCGCCTGGGCCAACCAGTGGCTCCGCTCGAGCAGGGCTTCCCGCACCAGCCTCAGCTGGGCCAGATCCAGGGTCTTGAAGGCCAGCTCCAGGTAGCGGACTCCGCCATGGAGCAGCTTCGTGCTGCGGCAACTGGTGCCACCGCCGATGTCTCCGGCCTCGAGCAGGGCCACGCTCAGCCCCCGTCGTGTTGCCTCATAGGCCACGCTGGCACCGCTGGCACCAGCCCCGATGACCAGCAGGTCCACCTGGTGATCAGCCATGCCACCCCAGGCTTCTGGTCACGGCGTCCTGCCAGCGTGCGCGCCAGCGGCTGCGCTGGGATTCGTCCATCTGTGGCTGAAATCGTTCCGCGCCGTCACTCCGCGCGGTCGCGAGATGTTCCAGGTTGCTGATCACCCCCGCTTGAAGGCCTGCGAACAGTGCTACGCCCCGGGCGGTGCTCTCGAGGCTGGCGGGCCGCCGGACCGTCAGACCTGTGCAATCCGCCTGTGCCTGCAAGAGGGGATCGGAGGCAGCGGCGCCACCATCCACGGCGAGTTCTCCCAGGCTGGTGCCGAGGGCCTGCTCGGCAAGCTCCACCAACGTCGCCACCGACAGGGCGATTCCTTCCAGAGCCGCACGGGCGATGTGACCGCGCCCACTGTCACGGGTGAGGCCCACCAGAACACCGCGAGCCTGGGGATCCCAGTGCGGTGTCCCCCAGCCGGTGAAGGCGGGCACGAGCATCACACCTCCCGAATCCGGCACAGAACGCGCCAGGTCGTTGACCTGGGGGGCTTGATCAATGATCTGCAGCCCATCCCGCAGCCACTGGATCACGGTGCCGGCGTTGAACAGACTTCCCTCAAGGCAGAAGCTGGGTGTTCCGGCGGCATCGGTCCAGCCGAGGGTGCTGAGCAGCCCCGCATCCGAGCGGCGGATGACGTCGCCGGTGTTGATCACCAGAAAGGCCCCCGTCCCGTAGGTGCACTTTCCTTCCCCGGGTTGCAGGCACAGCTGGCCAAGGGTGGCGGCCTGTTGGTCGCCAAGCATCGCCTGGATCGGTAGGCCTGCAAAAGGCAGATCCGATCCAATGTGCCCGAACTCCCCGCGGCAGGGCAGTAGCTCCGGCAGAGCGTTGGCGGGTAGCCCTGTCGGGGTTCGGAAGTCATCCACCCAGCGCTGCTGCTCCAGATCCATCAACAGCGTTCGGCTGGCATTGCTCATGTCGCTGCCGTGGCGCTGGCCACCCGTGAGCTGCCAGAGCAGCCAGCTCTCCACCGTTCCGAAACAGAGGTCATCGCTGGCCGCGGCGGATTGGGCGTCGTCGTAGTGATCGAGCATCCAGCGGATCTTGCTGGCACTGAAATAGGGGTCGAGCAGCAAGCCCGTGCGTCGGCGCCACTCCTGCTCAAGACCCTGCTGCTTCCAGGCCTCGCAGATGGCGGCGGTGCGGCCGTCCTGCCAGACGAGGGCTGGTCCGCAGGGGAGGCCGCTGCTGCGTCGCCAGAGCACGGTGGTCTCCCGTTGGTTGGTGATGCCGCAGCTCACCACCGCCTTGCGCTGCCCATCGCTGAGCTGCGAATCGAGCTGCACCAGGGCATGCCGCTGGCTGGTCCAAATCGCCATCGGGTCCTGTTCCACCCATCCATCCGCGGGGTAGGAAATCGGCAGCGGTGCACTGGCGCTGATCACGAGATCCCCCGAGCTACTGAACAGCGCTGCCCTGGAGCTGCTGGTGCCCTGATCGAGGGCCAGAAGAAGAGGCTGTTCAGCCATGGCCAATGTCTTTCTCTCCTGCTAGCCAGGAGATGGCTGACTGCAAAGGTTTTGAGAGCGATGACTCCGTTTCGAGACCCACCCGCTTGGGTTGCCGATGCGGTGCTCTATCAAATCTTTCCCGACCGTTTCCGGCGGAGTGGACGGGTCGATGCGCAGCGCTATCTCGCCCTCAAGCCATGGGGGGCGGACCCTCGCGAGGAAGGATTCCAGGGCGGGGATCTCTACGGCGTCATCGATGCTCTTGATGGGCTTCAAGCGATGGGCATCACCTGCCTCTATCTCACGCCGATCTTCAGTTCAGCCGCCAACCATCGCTATCACGCCTACGACTACTTCGAGGTTGATCCTCTGTTGGGGGGCAACGCAGCCCTAACGAAGCTCATCGAAGCTGTGCATCAGCGCGGCATGAAGGTGGTTCTGGATGGTGTGTTCAACCATTGTGGCCGCGGCTTTTGGGCCTTTCATCACCTGGTGGAGAACGGTGCGGATTCGCCGTACCGGGATTGGTTCCATGTGCACCGCTTGCCCCTCCAGCCCTATCCCGCTGAAGGCGAGGACTGCGGCTACGACGGCTGGTGGGCACTGCCTGATCTGCCTAAGTTCAACCATGCCAATCCAGGGGTGCGGGAGCACCTGCTGGCGGTTGGCCGTCACTGGCTCGAACAGGGGATTGATGGCTGGCGTCTCGACGTCCCCGCCGAGGTCCCGGCCGACTTCTGGGTGGAGTTTCGGCAGATGGTCCGCTCCACCAACCCGGAGGCCTGGATTGTTGGAGAGGTGTGGGGTGATGCAACCACCTGGCTGCAGGGGGACCACTTCGATGGCGTGATGAATTACCGGCTGGGCTGGAGCAGCATTTGCTGGGCCGCTGGTGAGGCGCTGCGGCGGGACTACCGCAATTCCGAATACCCCCTCGACCCCCTGGATTGTCAGGATCTGTTGACCATTTGGACGACAACAACGGGTTCCTATCGGGAGGTGGTGAACAGAGCCCAGATGAACCTGCTCGATAGCCATGACGTGCCCCGGGCACTTCACAGCCTCAACAACGACTTGGCGGCCCTGAAGTTGGCCCTACTGCTGCTCTTTCTCCACCCGGGAGCGCCCTGCATTTACTACGGGACCGAAGCTGCTCTGGCGGGTGGCCCTGAACCGGGCCCCTCCAGCGGTCCTGGACCGGCCTGCCGTGAGGCCTATCCCTGGGATGTCCCTTGGCCCGCTGATCTGCGCCCTTTCATTCAGTCCCTCGCAGAACTCCGCTGTGCCCATAGGGTCTTGCGCAGGGATGGTCTGCGCTGGTCAGCCCAAGGGGCGGACGTGCTTGAGGGCATTGCGGATGGCCTACGGGTCGTGATCAACCGCAGTCGCTCAAACCATGTGCCCCTAAAGATCGAGCCGGGATATTCCTGTGTTTGGAGGCTGGGAACTGTCGACAGCCAAGGTGTTGGACCGCAATCGGCGGCTGTTCTGGGGTCGAAACCCCTCTCCCCTGGTGCCGAGGGGAGGAAGGAAGCCCTTGTCGAGACTTGAACTCGAGACCTCTCCCTTACCAAGGGAGTGCTCTACCGCTGAGCTACAAGGGCATGTGGAGGATGGGCCGGGTTGGATTTGAACCAACGTAGGCAGAGCCAGCGGATTTACAGTCCGCCCCCATTAACCACTCGGGCACCGACCCGAACCACACCGCAAGAACTTACCAGTCGGTGTGTCCTTCTCCATGATCTCGATACGATCTGCCGAGCTGAACCGATCCCCAGCCATGCACATTCTGCTGCTGAACGGTCCGAATCTGAACCTGTTGGGCCAGCGTGAGCCGGGGATCTATGGCCATTCCTCTCTGGCCGACATCGAAGCGGCGCTGACCCGGGAGGCGGAACAGGAATCTGTGCAGCTGGACTGTTTTCAGAGCAATTTCGAAGGTGCCCTCGTGGACCGGATTCACCAGGCCATGGGCCGATGCGATGGGATCTTGATCAACGCCGGGGCCTACACCCACACGTCCATCGCCATCCGTGATGCACTGGCTGGCGTCGCGATCCCCTACGTGGAATTGCATCTCAGCAACACCCATGCCAGGGAAAAGTTCCGCCATCACTCGTTTCTGGCTGAGCGCGCTGTAGGTGTGATCTGCGGCTTCGGACCCGCCAGTTACAGCCTTGCCTTGAAAGGATTGCTCAGCCACCTCAGGCCGAACGCATGACTCTCACCGTTCCTTCGAAAACGGTGGCCTCGATCCGCTGGTTGGCTGCGCCCACCAGTTGTAGCTGGGTGGAGCAGGCCAATGCCCGGCCGATGCAGGTGCTGATCGATCACGCCCACTGCGAACGCAAGGCTGCCGGGGCTGCTGTGCAAATGATGTTTCGCTATCTCTGCGAACCGGGTCTGGGCGAAGCCCTCAGCCCTCTGGCGAGGGAAGAACTGGAGCACTTCGAGAAAGTTCTTGCTCTGATCAAGGCGCGGGGGCGCTACTTGGAACCGCTGCCTTCCCCGGGCTATGGCGCTGATCTCGCCCGGCAGATCCGTAAAGGTGAGCCGCAAAGAATGCTCGACTCCTTCCTTGTGGCCGGTCTGATCGAAGCCCGCAGCCATGAGCGCATGGCTCTTCTGGCCGAGCACAGTCCGGATCCCCAGTTGAGGGCGCTTTACAGCGATCTGCTGGCGAGTGAAGCCCGCCACTTCGGCTTGTATTGGGTGCTGTGTGAGCAGCGCTATCCGCGGGAGCTGATCGTCGAGCGCCTCGAAGTGCTGGCCCGGGCTGAAGTGAAGGCGCTGGCAGGGGAGTTGGCACGCCCTGAAGATGTGCGGATGCATTCCTGCGGGGTGGATGCCAGTCAGATCAGCTGAGCGGCCTCCTGCAAGGCATCCAGCCTGGAATGCCGGAGCACACCCTCCACACCGAATTGCCGCAGCCGTTGTTCAAGGCCCTGATTTGCACCGGCGATGAACAGGGTGCGGCCCGCTGATTGTGCTTCCTCCACCATGCGTTCAATCGCCAGGGTTGCTGTGACCCCGATGCGAGGCACGTCGGTGAGGTCAAGGATCAGCACGCTGTAGCTCTGGATCAACCCCATCCGGGCACTGATCCCCTTGGCGGCGCCAAAACTCAGAGGGCCGCGCAGACGGAACAGCATCAAGGCCTTGCCGCAGCGGAGGATCAGGGCTTCCTCCTCCGGGGAGAGATTGGCGTGACGTGCCTCCGTGGCATCGGAAGGGTTGTCCTGCTCCATCCCCTCCAGTTGAGACCGCGTGATCGAATCAACGGTCAACAGGTTGGCTACGAACATCCCCACCAGAACGCCCCAGATCAGGTCCCAGAACACTGTCATCAAAAGCACCGCGTACATCAGCGCGGCCGTTTTCGCTGACAGGCGATGGGCGCGGAGGAGAAAGCCCCAGTCGATGATGTCGAGGCCGACTTTGATCAGGATTCCCGCCAGCAGCGCTGTGGGGATCTGTGCTGCCAGAGGACCCGCCCCCAGCAGCACGAGCAGCAGCACCAGGGAATGGGTCATGCCCGACCAGGGCGTCTGACCACCGGATTTGATGTTGATCACCGTTCGCATGGTGGCTCCGGCACCGGGAAGACCGGAGAGAAACCCGGCCGCGGTGTTGGCGATGCCTTGGCCGATTAGTTCACGGTTGGAGTCGTGATTGGTCTGGGTGATGTTGTCGGCCACCAGGGAGGTGAGCAATGAGTCGATGGCCCCGAGCAGGGCGAGAACCATGCCGGCTTTCACCAGCTCCGGCAGGTGTTGGCTGAAATCGGGAAACACCAGTTGCAAGCCGCCTTCCGGGATTGCACCGATCCGGGCAATGGGTTCAAGGCCCAGTTCCAGCAGCCGGTTGTCGTTGAACAGCACCAGCGACAACGGCGTCACGATCAGCAGCGCCAGCAGTGGTGTTGGCACCCACTGACGGATGCGCAGGGGGGTCAAGAACACCACGGCGAGTGTCATCAATCCAACGGCGAGCGCTGCTGGGTTCCAGCTGGGTGCCTCGATCAGCGAACTCAGGGACCCGACTACGCCGCCCCGGGTGCTCACCCCGATGAAGGGCCCGAGTTGCAGTACCAAGATGATGAAACCGATCCCCGACATGAAGCCGGAGACCACTGAATAGGGCACCAGGGTGATGAAGCGCCCCAGCCGCAGCACCCCGAGCAGGGCTTCAAAGCAACCACCGATAACCACAGCGGCCATCACCAACGGCAGCATTTCCCCGGCATTGAGATCTCGACTGATGCCAATGGCGGCCAGGCTCGAGACGATCCCCGCCACGGTGACGCTCATCGGTCCGGTGGGTCCGCTCACCTGAGCGGGAGTTCCCCCAAGCAGGGCCGCCAGGAATCCGGTGACGATTGCTCCATACAGGCCGTAGATGGCGCCGCCCGGCCCCAGGGCGGCATTGCCGAAGGCCAGGGCGAGGGGCAGGGCGACAACGGCTGCCGTTAATCCTCCGAGGAGGTCGCCTCGGATGTTGCGCTGATGCAGACCGTGAATCAGTGCCATCTCAGTTCAGGCCACTCCAGCGGCTCAGGACTTCCAAAGACTGAACTCCAACTTTTCGGCGTCCATCGGGAAGAACCCAGGTGGGGTAGGCCCGGATCTCTGCGGCGTTGCAGGCTTCGGCTTGCTCCGGCAGCTGCTTCGGCTTGCGGCACTCCACGTAGGTCACGTCCGCTCCTGCCTGTTTGCCGAAAAGGTTCATCTGCTTGAAGCAGGCCGGGCAGGTCCAAGCGCCGTAAAACTTGGCCCCAATCGCCTTCAGATGCTGCGTCAGTTCAAGGGCCTGGAGGCTGGAGTCGCGCAGGGGCTCTCCGATCGTGCTGGTCCAGGGACCTGCCGATACCGGTAGGCCACCGACAGCTCCGCCAGCTGCGACCAGCACGGTTGCCAGCAGAGATGAAGCCGTGCTCCTCATGCTGATCCAGCGGTTGGTCTGAAGCTAGGTCGCATTGGTGCGTTCGGGCTTCCCTCCATGCGGAAGTAACCACGCAAGCCCTGTTGCGGCGAGACTGTTATCACCACTGAATGGGTATGGCAGGCAGCGGATACAAGGACTATTTCCAGGTGCTCGGTGTCGATCGCAGTGCCGATGCCACTGCCATCAAGAAAGCCTTTCGCAGCCTGGCGCGCCAATACCACCCTGACGTCAACCCCGGTGATGCCCAGGCTGAAGCGCGGTTCAAGGAGATCAGTGAGGCCTACGAAGTGCTCTCCGATCCTGAGAAACGGCGTCGTTATGAGCAGTTCGGCCAGTACTGGAATCAGGCCGGCGGCATGGGCGGGGGAGCAGCTCCTGGCATGGATGTTGACTTCGGTCGCTACGGCAATTTCGATGATTTCATTAACGACCTGTTGGGCCGTTTCGGTGGACCGGCTGGCGGCGGTTTTCAGGGGGGAGGTTTCCCTGGGGGTGGATTCCCCGGCGGTGGATTCGCAGGAGGCGGTTTCCCCCGTGGTGCCAAGGCTTCACGCGCTCCGGTGAATCTGGATGCCGAAGCTTCGGTGAATGTGACCTTCGCGGAGGCCTTCCGCGGTGGCGAACGCAGCCTCTCGGTCAATAACGAGCGCGTTCAGGTGCGTATCCCTGCCGGGGTGAAGAACGGCTCGCGTCTGCGTTTGAAGGGCAAGGGCAACCTGCAACCGGGAACCGGACGGCGGGGCGACCTCTACCTCAACCTCAAGGTTCAGGAGCACCCGATCTGGCGCCTGGAGTCGGATCAGCTGCGGGCCGATCTGCCCGTCAGCCTTGATGAACTGGCTCTTGGAGGCATGGTCTCGGTGATGACGCCCGATGGTGATGCCCAGGTGAGCATTCCGGCCGGCACCGCCCCGGGCCGCAGCCTGCGGCTGAAGGGCAAAGGCTGGCCGTCGAAGACCGGTCGCGGTGATCTCCTACTCACGCTGACGCTGGCCATGCCGCCCTCATGGAGTGAGGAGGAGCGTCGCTTGCTCGAGCAGTTGCGTGCCAAGCGCACGGACCATCCACGTCAAGAGTGGCTTCGTTCGGCGGCCCTCTGATCGGGTGACCCTTACGATCACACCTTGTGTTTGGGTCTGATGGAGCTCACCTACCGCCCCCGTCGTCTTCGGCGTACGCCCGCCCTACGCGCCATGGTGCGTGAGCACAGCCTCTCGGCTGCAGACTTCATCTATCCCCTCTTTGTGCATGAAGGCGCTGAGGTGGAGCCGATCGGTGCCATGCCTGGTGCTAGCCGTTGGAGCTTGGCAGCCCTTACCGGCGAAGTGCAGCGCGCTTACGACCTGGGGGTGCGTTGCATCGTTCTCTTCCCGAAGGTGTCTGAGGGGCTGAAGACCGAAGACGGGGCTGAATGCTTCAACGCCAATGGCCTGATTCCTCGGGCAATCCGTCAGATTAAGGAAGCCATTCCTGAGATGGCGATCATGACCGACGTCGCCCTGGATCCCTACTCCTGCGATGGTCATGACGGGATCGTCAGTCAGGACGGCGTGGTCCTCAACGACGAGACGATTGAACTGCTTTGCAAGCAGGCCGTTGTGCAGGCTGAAGCGGGCGCTGATCTGATCGGCCCAAGCGACATGATGGACGGCCGGGTCGGCGCCATCCGGGAAGCCCTCGACGATGAAGGCTTCGAACATGTGGGCATCATCAGCTACACGGCGAAGTACTCCTCCGCGTACTACGGACCCTTCCGCGAGGCCCTCGACTCCGCCCCGCGTGCCGCCGGCAGCAAGCCGATCCCCAAAAACAAAGACACCTATCAGATGGATCCCGCCAATGCTCGGGAAGCCATTACCGAGGCCCAGCTCGATGAGCAGGAGGGCGCCGACATCATGATGGTGAAGCCTGGTTTGGCTTATCTCGATATCATTCACCGTCTGCGCGAGGAGTCGGAACTCCCCATCGCTGCCTACAACGTGAGTGGTGAGTATTCGATGGTGAAGGCCGCGGCGGAGAGGGGCTGGATCGATGAAAAGGCTGTCGTGCTGGAGACCTTGCTGAGCTTCAAGCGCGCCGGTGCCGATCTGATCCTCACGTACCACGCCTGCGATGCAGCGGCCTGGTTGAAGGAGGCCTGATCCGATGGCAACAGCCGATCAACCCAAGGGTGTGGATCGTCTCGGTCACGTTGCGATTCGCGTTGAGAACGTCGATCGGGCTGTTGCCTTCTACACCGATCTGGGCATGCATCTGGTCTGGCGCGCCGACGACTGGTGCTATCTGGAAGCCGGGGAAGGACGCGACGGGCTCGCCTTGTTAGGCCCGAATTACAAGGCCGCTGGCCCACATTTCGCCTTCCATTTCCGCGATCGTGAGCAGGTGGATGTGATTCACGACCGTCTCAAAGCGCAGGGTGTGCACGTTGGTGCTGTCCATGACCACCGCGACGGCACGGCGTCTTTCTATCTGAAAGACCCGGAAGGCAACTGGCTCGAAATGCTTTATGAACCCCCCGGTGGCATCCCCTCCAACTGCAATTGACTTGAGTCAAGAGGCGGATAGGGCTCAGCAGGAAACCCTTGAACTGCTGGAGTGGCATCGGGTCTGTGACCATCTCAGCGGCTTTGCCAGCACCGGCATGGGTCGTGATGCGGCCCGGGTTCAACCGCTGCCGGGCACTCTGGATGAGTCGAAACAACGCCTGGCTGAGACCGTTGAAATGGCGGTGCTCGATGACCTCACCGAAGGGGGACTCAGCTTCCGCGGCGTGCAGAACCTTGAGCCAGTGGTGCTGCGCTGCAGCAAGGGTGGGGTGGCCTCCGGTGAAGAGCTGCTGTCCGTGGCGGAAACGTTGGCAGCGGCCCGTCGCTTGCGCCGTCAGATCGACGACCCCGAGCTACGCCCGGTGTGCACTGCGTTGATTGAAACGATGGTGACGCTGCCGGAGTTGGAGCAGCGGCTCAAATTTGCCCTCGAAGAGGGGGGCCGCGTTGCTGATCGATCCAGCTCGGCGTTGTCGGCGCTGCGGCATCAATGGAACGGGCTGCGCCAGGAGCGTCGCGACAAACTTCAGGCGTTGCTGCGGCGCCTGGCCCCATCCCTGCAGGACAGTGTGATTGCCGAGCGTCATGGCCGACCTGTTCTGGCGGTTAAGGCCGGTGCGGTGAGCCAGGTGCCCGGCCAGGTTCACGACAGCTCGGCCTCAGGCAGCACCCTCTTTGTGGAACCCCGCTCGGTGCTCACGATGGGCAACAAGTTGGTGGAGCTGGAGTCGCGCATTCGCGATGAAGAACGCAAGGTGTTGGCGGAGCTGAGTGCTCTGGTGGCTGAAGAGGCATCCGCCCTCAACCAGCTTGTGGCTGTGCTGCGCACACTTGATCTTGCGCTGGCCCGCGGGCGTTACGGCCGCTGGCTTGGCGGGGTGGAGCCGCAGCTTGAGACAGCAGCGGAGGCTCCGTTTCGCTTTTCAGGTCTGCGGCACCCACTGTTGGTGTGGCAGCACATACGGGCGGATGGGCCGCCCGTGGTTCCCATTTCGGTGGAGGTGTCGCCGGAGCTGCGGGTGGTGGCGATCACTGGGCCGAACACCGGTGGCAAAACGGTCACCCTGAAAAGCATCGGCCTTGCTGCACTGATGGCGCGCGCCGGCATGCTCTTGCCCTGTTCAGGGCAACCCTCCCTGCCCTGGTGTGCCCAGGTGCTGGCGGACATCGGAGATGAGCAATCCCTTCAGCAGAGCTTGTCCACCTTCAGCGGCCATGTGAAGCGCATCGGGCGGATTCTTGAGGCGCTGCAGTGCGGTAGTGCCCCTGCCCTGGTGCTGTTGGATGAGGTGGGTGCCGGAACGGATCCCAGCGAGGGAACGGCTTTAGCAACGGCTTTGCTCAAGGCTCTTGCCGATCGAGCCCGGCTCACGATTGCAACCACTCACTTCGGTGAACTCAAGGCTCTCAAATACGACGACGCTCGTTTCGAGAATGCCTCCGTGGCCTTCAATTCCGAGACCTTGTCTCCCACCTACGAATTGCTGTGGGGAATTCCTGGACGCAGCAATGCCCTGGCGATCGCGACGCGCTTGGGTCTCGATTCGGATGTGCTTCACCAGGCCCAGCAGCTTCTGGCTCCAGGCGGAGATGGTGAGGTGAACAGTGTGATCCGCGGTTTGGAGGAGCAACGGCAGCGCCAACAGGCCGCGGCAGAAGATGCTGCAGCACTCTTGGCACGCACTGAGCTGCTGCACGAGGAGTTGCTGCAGCGCTGGCACAAGCAAAAGCAGCAGACCGCGCAACACCAGGAGCAGGGGCGTCAACGCTTGGAGCAGTCGATCCGCCAAGGCCAGAAGGAAGTTCGCACGCTGATTCGCCGGCTGCGTGATGAGCGCGCAGATGGGGAAACCGCGCGGCGGGCTGGGCAACGGTTACGCAGCTTGGAGGACCATCACCGCCCCATTCCTGAAAGGCGTGCACCCAAGCCGGGCTGGCGTCCGGCGGTGGGCGATCGCGTGCGCTTGCTGGCCCTCGGCAAGGCTGCGGATGTGTTGGCCATCTCCGATGACGGCCTTCAGCTGACGGTCCGTTGCGGGGTGATGCGCACCACGGTGGATCTTGCGGCGGTGGAAAGCCTGGATGGTCGTAAGCCGGAGCCGCCTCCAAAGCCGGTGGTGAAGGTGCAAGCCCGTTCAGCTGGCGTCGGTGGTGCACAGGTGCGCACCAGTCGTAACACCCTTGATGTGCGTGGTATGCGGGTGCATGAGGCCGAAGCGGCAGTCGAGGAATGCTTGCGCAGTGCCAATGGCCCGGTTTGGGTGATCCATGGCATCGGCACGGGCAAGCTCAAGCGCGGCCTGCGCGCCTGGCTGGACACTGTTCCCTACGTGGAACGGGTGACCGATGCTGAGCAGGGGGACGGCGGACCGGGTTGCAGCGTTGTCTGGTTACGGTGAAACTGATTAGAGGGTTTCACCTCACATCACTCTCATTAGGTCAAGAGATGAGATTGAGTTGAGAGGCTTCAATCCCAAGCACCACAACCCAGTTGTTGGAATCAGACATTTCGATACGGGTGTTGTTCCTGTCTGCAATGAGTTGGAAATCTCCTGTTATTTGAATTACATCATCTGAGGAATTAAAATCTCGAATGGTGTCAAAGCCATCTCCAACGACAAAAGTATCTGCCCCTTCACCACCGATCAGTGTGTTGCGGCCAGAACCTCCATTTAATCGATCATTATCCTTGCCACCGTATAAGACGTCATTCCTGTGACGACCGATCAGGTGATCATCACCTTCCAATCCGTAGAGTTTGTTATTGAATTGATTGCCGGTGATATGGTCGTTGCCTGATGTTCCAGTTAGTTTGTTTTGTTTGGATGAACCATTGCTGGCATGAATGGTTTTGCCAGGATTCAAAGAAGTGCTTCTGTGTTTAAAAGTCTGCATTTTTCCTTTTTGGATCTCATTGCTATCGATCGTGTAGGCATATTCGCGCCCATCCTCAAGCCGTCCGATCAGAGCACCTTGACCTCTGTTTTTTGGATTGGGCGATAAATCAATAAATGATCCATTGATGGATGTTAATCGCTCTCTGATATCTAAGGACGATTCAAGTGTAGGTATGTCTTCACTCACGGCCATAGCCATAGATCCCATCTCGCCATTGCCATGTGCAGCATGACCGCTGCCGCCTGTGTAATAGAAGGTTTTGATTGATGGTGATTTTTTTGTTGACTTTGAGTCGACTTTCAAAGCTATAAGGTTGGCAAAGCTGGATTGAATTACCTGCTCGTCAACTTCTTCTTGGGTTTGGTTATTCTCAGGTCTTGGCAGAATATAACCAGATGAAACATCAATCGCACCTTTGTAGTTGTCTTCTTTAAAAGGCCTAAAGTCTCCTGTGAAAAGGCTTGTTGCATCGGCTAGTTTTCGCCCATTAAGAGGATTGATGCCTTTAACATCTTCACCGCCGATCTCAATACCTTTTGAATTTTGAATGACATCAAAAATTCGACGACCACTGAAGGCTTCAACGGCTCCAACGCCACCTTCACCCTGTCCCACGATGATGTCGACAAAATTATCGCTATTGATATCACCTACAGCCAGGTTTATCGTTGTTTTTCCCTTTTTGTTGAATGGATTAATCCGTCCCATGAGGGAGTAATCAGCTCCGCTGTAAATCTCGATCACCGGCTTCATATTCTTGGCACCAATGCCTGCAATAATATCGGCGTGTCCGTCTCCATCGATGTCTCCGACGGCCAATGACGTCTCACTTTGTTTGGTGTATTTGATGTCCTCAAAGGGTGTGATGTCTTTCAATATATAGTTTTTATCTGTGCCATCAATCGATGTTTGGGGTTTGGCTTCGATCAGTTGTTTGGGATTTGTTGAAAACGTTATATCTGCGCCGCCGTAGAAAGATTCGCTACCAAAAATTTCACCCTTTGCACCTTTGAACCGTCCGGTGCCACCGGTTATGGTGTACAACTCTTCACCTTCTCCATCTGGATTTATATCATCAACACCATGCGACTCGCTGGTAATCAGGGAGTCTTTTCCATTCTTAGATGTAAAAACGAATTCACCCTGTGGATAAGAACTTGGGATGGTTTCTCCATTAGCTCCGGTGATTTGACTGGGATCTGTATTGGCATTCCATCCTGCGTAATTTCCTTCATTGTCAAAAACATCCTCGATATATGTTGTTCCCTCAAACGTTTTAATGCCCCATGTGCCAGTACCACCTGTTCCTTGGTGATCGCCAGGATTGTCTGATTTCTTTTCCCAGTACACATCGCTTTCCAAAGTGAGTTGCGATAAATTTGCTTCTTCATTGATATATGTTTTATCCATATCGTCTTCAGCAACTGGTGCAAAGCCAGCGAATTTATAATTACCTGTCACCGCCTGTTTTACGGCGTCTCCATCGAAAATGCGAATAGTATAATCACCACTCGTCGAGTTTTGGATCGTAACAATGTCAGTAATGTTGTCGCTAAAGCCTTTAGTGCCTGCCTTGTAATTGGCATTATTTTCCAGTGCGGGATTTCCGAAAAACTTATTGTAGTTAACATCGCCAATTGCTACATTAATGTTTTTGTTGTCCTTTCTGCTCGCGTATGGTGTCAGTTGGTACTGCTTTGATTTATCGCTTCCAAGAGTTAGGCTGACGCTGTTTTCTGCATGATCAGCAGCCAGGAAGGTTGAATCAGTGTTCAGGATAACCTTTACGGCTTGCATCATGCCGGCATCCTCATGAAAGAGGATGTGACAGTGATTCACATAAGCTCCAGGGAAATCTTCGAAGCGCATTCGAATGTTTGCCGTGAAAGGCTTGCTTCGTGGATCGTTAAGAGAAGCAGCTTGTCCATAGGGATTATCTGCTGATTCTGTTCCATCGAGGTATGCACCACCTAGTAAAACTGTGTCAGCCAGTTGATTGGTGGGATAAGCAGTGATTTGATCTGTTGTCAGTCCATTGATTTCAGTGACAACAAAATCGTTTTGATGGATGTGGAATGGGTGCGCCTCACCCCACTGACCGTTATTTTCTCCATAAGACTCATTAACGATGGTCCATTCCTCTGTTGTGCCCAGCATGGGCATGGCCAGAACGGTTTGTTCCTGGGGTGAATGGCCAAAATAACGACCATTGATTCGGTAAGCACCTTCAAAACTCTGGGGATCATTATCAGAGGGTGCAGAACCAACACCATTTTCGCCAAATCGGTCATATGCGGGTTTGCCATTCTCGTCGTTTAGAAATGCGCTCCAGACGAACTCTCTTGTCTTGAGATTACCTTTTGCAAGTTCTGCAGAGGTCTCCTCCATCCATGCCGTTATTTCAACCTTCTCTTTTTTGATATAGTCCCATGGTTCCGGCGATTCCGGTTTTTGAGATATGGCTTGCCCCGTTACATCAACTGTTGCTAAAACCTGAGGTCCCCAAACGAGGTGACCGTCATTGAATCCATAATATGATTTGCCTGCGACATTTTTCGCTGATTGCTCATTCGTTTTTGTGTTGGTAATCTTTGGAGCTAGCTCTTCGCCTAGAATTTCATCAGTACCGTTACTTAAAAAATAGTATTTACCAGGTTTTGTGAATGCATGCTGAAGAGTCATTCTGGCGCCTGGGGCGATGACAGGCGTTTCAGTTGTACTTAACAATCCCTCTACAGCTGCACCCGCAACATCACCATCAACAGCGACCAATTCAAAGTCTTCAATAGTCAGTTGCCCTTCGTACTCCCGCACCAGTTGGATAACGTGATGCGCGTTGACAGAGAAGTTGAGGAAACCAAATAAGTTCCACTCACCAACCTTTGCATCAATCGTAGGGTTATATTGTCCGTTGACTGTATGAATAATATTCTCAATGGGAGTACCATTCAGACCATTTCCATAGCCACCCATCTCTGATGGATCAGGAGCCTCAGGGTTATAACCAAAAGGCATATAGTTATAGCCTATATATTTAGCATCAGAAACGTTGTAATTTGCAATTCCATCGGCATCGTTACTAAATTTAGGAGGGGTTGCAATGGTGTAAGCATTCCCTTGAGGATCTTGATTGACCGGATCGGTGCTAGACGCTACTCGTACCTCTTGCTGCAAGCCCCATGTCTGCAGATTCATCCAGTAGACAGGATCTTCAACCGGGTCAAATTTATATAAATCGTCCGCTTCTTCAGTTGATGGCTGAATTAACAGCGGTCCTGCCAGACCTTTGGAGACTTGTATATTTGTTGCCCCATGTAGATGGGGGTGATACCAATCCGGACCTACAAAGTGATCATCGGGTACTTGGATTTCTGTATGCCATGTTTCACCGCGATCAATCGTTATTAGAACATTATCGCTATCCCCTTGAGCAGAAACATGAAGGCCATGAGTGTGTAAGTTGGTGTCGTTATAGAAAGAGTAGGTTTTATCTTCGGGTAAGTCATTGATTAACTTTATTTTAATTGTATCGCCTGGGTCGACAACAATTAGTGGGCCATGGCTTAATCCCGTCTCGCCATTGTAAAATTGGAAATCATCATTGTAAGATGAATCATCCCCAGTGTTGTTCGCTGTAAGCAGCCCCAATCCTGGGATATTGAGTTCATTAAACGACGAGAGCTTAAGTTCAAGCTCTACAACATCTCTATTAGGCCCCCAACTTGAATAGTAAAGCCCGTTGGGATCTGTATATGTATATTGTCCATCCTTATAACCAGCTTGTCCCTTTTGCCACTCTTGCCATGCACTCTGATAAGCAACTTTTTTATCTGGATGCGGTAAAACCTTCAAAAATGCATTGGAGTCAAAGCCCTTACTCCAAGCCGCATGATTGCTTTTGCCGATAATGTATGCATTACGCAAAGCAGACATTGGGCTTTTCAAAAACTGTATCCTCACTTTAATCAGTGAGGATAGATTACTTTGACTCCCACGAATTCATTTAAGTTTTAGCCCTGTGGCCAGCTGTGGTCTGTGCCATTCAGTTTGTTGTATTGCTCCATGGCAGTTATGAAGTTGTCTCGACACACAGAGCGCACTTGGTTGAATTCTAATTGCTCACCGTTTGGTCCCTTCGCATAAATGAGAGCCCATCCATCGAAAGAGCCAGGGAATTCTGTGATTGCATAGCTATCAGGAGATTGCTTGAGTTCTTCACGGTTTTCAACCTCTACTTTGCGGTTGACGGAGACTTCAGTAAGCCCACGTTTGTGTGACTCCTCAACAAGCTTGGTTGCAAATTCGTCCATATCAACGTTCGATTTCATATGAAAAGAAACGTGGGGAACATTACCAAATCCCACGGATGATGAGACAGGTTTAAAGATATTGGGTGCGGAGGGTGTTTCTGATGCACCTCTGAAATGCAAAAGCTCGAGGTTTGTGTTTCCAAATTGAATAAAACGTACGTCCAATGCATCTTTATTCCCATCTCTCAGATCTGGAACTCCATAGAATTCTGGAGAATGTTCACCTTCCTTACTCTTCAGCTCATCTTGTTGAAATAGCAGGTTGTGAAGTTCAGGCCCATAAAAGCCATCACCACCAACGGCAAGACGGCCACCCAGGATATCGATGTAGAACGTAAGAGATTTTTCAAGATCTGGAGTTGTCAATCCGAAGTGTTGAATCCCCTGTAGCATGTGGCCTAACGCAGACGCCTTCTCTTGAGGATTCGGAGAGTACAGTTCCATCTTAAAGGAAGTTTTCTTCTGTCAATATGGCCAGAAAACCAAGCTCTAGCATAAACCTGTGAGGATTGTCAGAATATCCATATATTGAGAGTGAGCCAATTGCTCCATGCCCACAACCAGGTGTCTTAGTCTGCTTTCATCACAAGGACTTCGTTATCAATCATTTGGGAAATACCTGTTGGCCATATCGACGTATAGCGATATAGTTCGGAAATTGAGTTATTATAATTGAACAGAGCTTTGTTATATCTTTGGGAGGCAGATGCCACGGCTCCAGCTGTAGTCGAGTAACTTGATGCAGAGATTTGATTTAATTTATAGAGCTGCATGTTAGTTTTTCTCGCCTCTAGGGCGTTTTTTAGGGCTGAGGCGGATGTATCTAGACTCATTTTTGCAATAGTGTATTTAGCGAATGCGGTTGCTGTTTGAGCTTCAATATTATCTCTATAGGATTGTGCTTGAGCCTCAAACCTTTTGGATTCATAATCCAAACTTTTGGCTTTTGCAGCTGCCACTGTTCCATCAAACTGCCAATTCATTTTTAAGCCAATATTTGCTTCTGGCCCATACATGTAACTTCCATATTCTTTTTGAGTCCCTGGCTGATTGTTAATTCCACTATCATTGGAATACCCTGCATAGCCATACAAGGAAATCGTCGGTATGTAGCTGTACCTCAGTGATGTCGCTAAATGACTGGAAGACTTTGCTCGAATGGAAGCGATTTTAATTTCCTCTCGATGATTGAGTGCGTGTTCAATTGTCTCCATCAGCTCCATAGGCCAGGCCCCTAATGGACGCAATTTAAAATCTTTAGAGGGTCGAATAAGAGTTCCTAGTGGTAATCCCATTTTCGACGATAATGCTGTTGCCGCTTCAATTAAAGATACGTGTTGTTGGATTCTAACCTCGAGTTGATTGTATAAGGTAGATTTGTTCTGCTGAACAGCGTTCAGGTTCGCAAGGGTTGCATTGGAATTGTATTTATCTTCAGACTCAATGAGTTGCTCAACATTATTTTTGTAATCATGCTCAAGGTCGGATATGTACTGAAGAATGCTGTATAATTTATAATAGTCTCTATGAATATCTAAAACAATATCTCGAGCAGACATATTGAAAATTAGTTCTTCTGCCTTCGCTGACTCTGTTGAACTATTGATCTTCTCACCTCTGCTTAGATTGAAAAATGTCCATCGCGCCTGTATTGCTGGAGACAAACTATCAAGTACTGTGTAGGAACTAAGTGGTTGGCTTGGAAGGCTTGATGTGCTGTAAGTACCTCCCTTTTTTGATGCGTAGCGTTGTCCAACTAACGGTAAGGTCGGAACACGGGTGATATCACCCATCGGACCAGCTCCTGAAACAGTAGGCCACCACAATCTTTTGTCACTGATGGCACTCCATTGCTTGGACTGTACGCTCTTGTAGGCAGCCTTAAGCGTTGAATTATTGGCAATTGCGTAATTAGTTGCTTCTTCAAGAGAAAACTCTTTGGCGCGACCTTGATAATCTTTTATAATCGCATCTAGCTTGTCATTTGTTTCTGAGAAATTAGCCAGTGGATTTCCAAGACTAGTCTCAACCTGCTTGGTTGCATTAGAGGCTCTAGCCCATCTCCCTCTGCTCTCAATGTCGAGAGTTGGCAAGGCAGCCAAGATCAAGAGGAAAGAGAGTAGTCCTGGCTTCACTTTTAATCAAGATTGTATTCTTATTCTATTTAGGCATTTCCTTGTGTCCTTAATTTGTTTTTAATCGCGCATATTATGTTTGGGGTTGATCGCTTTCTTGGGATTCGCATAAGATGTGGGTGCAATGAACCCTCGAAATGGCAAGCTTCGCTGACCCTCGTGATGAAGTAGTGTTCTACGTTCCTTTGTGGAAACGTAATGGTATCAGTATCGCCCAGTTTGACGACTACTGGCGTGATGTTCATGGTCCTGTCTGCGCACGTTTGCCAGGACAAATGGAATACTGGCAGTATCATCTCTCTGCCTATGAAGGTGGAATCTTTCCTGAAATCAAGAACATAGTTGTTAATGATTCTCCAGAAGATCAATTCCTTGGTATTGCTGAACTGACCTTCTCAAGTGTAGAAGATCGCACATCTTGGTTTACTGCCTCCGCGATTTTGATGGACGATGAGCATAATATTTTTAGTAAGGCAATTGGCTATACCACTTCCTTAGGTAATACTCGCACAGTTTTAAGCAAATTGCCTGACCCATACCCGAATGGCCCTATCTCTGCTATTCGATATCATGTTATGGTTCGCAAGCATGATGAAGTTTCAGTAAATGATTTCCGTGAATATTTCATCCATACCTTGATGCATTCATTTGGACGTTGTGACGAGGTTTTGCAGCTGAGGTATCATGTCTTCGATGAGATTGATACATCACGACCTGACGCTCAAGGTGTAGAGCATGTCGAAAAGCAAGGTAAAGACTACAATGCTGCTTTTGAAATCACTTTCAGCAATGGTTTAGATCGTGAGCGCTTTTTTGCCTCAGATCAGTACATTAAGGCCATGTCTGATGGTGGATGCATTATACAGATGATCAAACCTTGTCTAGAGCGATTTGCTTCCACATTTGTTTGTGATCATCAAATGACCTTGGCTGGTCAGCGTGGTTCATCTACTGCGCAACTTATTACTGATCTGGGAGCCACCAATCAAATCCGTGATGATATTAAAAACCTTATGTTGACTAATCAACTCTCGGAGTGATCCTTGTTAAAGCACTTTTACTTGACTTTCATGTAGTTTAAGTGCTTCTACTTCAACCCAGACAGACACAGAACCGCCTTCGCATCTGAAACTTGCTGAGCCATTTTCATCAGTAGTGATGATCTCTGAGCAATGTTCAGTTAAATCGACGTAGGTGGTCTGTGGTTTTGTTGTCTGCATTATTTTTTCACCTCCTGGCCCATCACTCATTAGTACAGCCAAACCATAGGGATGAAGTTCTGTTCCTAATCTTGTCCATCCAATAATATCCTGAGAATCAAAGTAGTCATATTGCTCTCCATAGGCAAAGTATTTTCTTGCCATTAATAAGCGATCAATAATGGAACGATGGCTTTTAATATTTATGTCATGAAGATTCCCATCTCCTCCATAATCTGAGTAGTTCGCACCATAATAATCAGGATAGAAGATACAGGGATATCCTTCAGCTCTCAACAATATAATTGAATAAGCCAACGGTTTAAACCAGTCCGCAACGGGTGATTCCAATGCTTGCATTGGTTGTGTGTCATGGTTTTCAACCAATGTAACTGCTAATAGAGGAGCTTCTCGAACAAGTGTTCCATTTAGAATAGACCCCATATCAAAGTATCCTCCAGATTCACTAGCTTTGTGAAAATTAAAATGCAATGGTGCGTCAAACAATGACATTTGACCGCCAGTTCTAGATGCATAATTGCATAGAATATTTATGTCATAACTCCAGAATTCTCCAACAACAAACACATCTCGTCCCGCATATTGTTCAATATGCTTAATCCAATCTACGAAGAAGTCACTATTGATATGTTTGATGGCATCCAATCGGAAGCCTTTGGCCCCCGTGGTGTCGAGCATCCATTCACCCCATTTTTTTAGTTCATTTTTTACTTCGGGATGATCAAGGTCTAAATCGCATCCCATCAAGAAGTCATAGTTGCCTCTCTCTCCATCGACGTTTTTTTCGAGCGGTTTATCTTTTACTTGCCACACGGCTCTTGTCCCTGGTTCGAGACTGTTGTAATCAACAGAATCAAAATGTTGCCATCCCCATTTCATCTCGGAATATTGATTCTCCCGACCCGGAAATGTGAAGTTTGTCCAAGCACTGACTTTTCTCGCCATTCCGAGTGCATGATTTCTGTTGTTGTCATCTAGAGGAACTGCTTCAAATTCCTCTTCTGAATCCCCTCCCATCTTGTGATTAAATACAGCATCTGCATATACTTCAATACCGTATGCTGAGCACTCGCGTACTGCATTTAGGTACTCCTCCTTAGTCCCATATTTTGTTCTCACACTCCCTTTTTGATCAAATTCTCCTAGGTCGAAGAGATCATATGTTGAGTAGCCAACGTCTTTAGCACCATTCATTCCCTTATAAGCCGGTGGCAGCCAAACTGCTGTAATTCCTGCTTTGGCTAATTTTGGTGCTTCTTCTTTTAATCTATTCCAGTGATTACCGTCTTCATCTGTATACCAATGAAACCACTGCATCATCACACCGTTAAATTCGCCAACGTTTTTTTGTGCCAATAATGTTTCCTTATTTTTGTCTAGCCATATACGCAGAACGTTTTTAATACTTTCCTCTCCAATATAATTGTTGCCTGCTCCCGTCTTCAGGCGCAGGTTCGCGTGTGGATCGTTGGCACCCATTGTAAAAGCCCTATATATTTAAATTCTAGTTCGCCTCTAGCCTCAAGCAACTTCAATTCCTAAATCATTTTGTATATATTGTGTAGTTTGATACTTACGCTTTTTGATCTCTTATTTTTCAATGTTTTTGTATTGCTACTTCCGCGCAAGCTATATCTTGTGCATCCTTGTGATTTCCTTTGCCAATTTCCATGAATTCTGCATGTGACTCGATATTAATACTTCTCGAGATTCTATTTGGAGATCCGCATCTTATTCCATACAAATTTTTTTGCTTGAATCGGTTCGCTTCAGGTGTATTCCATAGGACGCTCAATTGTCTCAGTATGCTTTAACAGTATATTTATTGGTGTAATAATGTTTTCGTGTTTTTCAATTGATAGGTTGAGCTTCATCGTGCTAATAATACGAATTGGTGCATCGTCCTTTGCTCATGAATACATCTTTGGTTTCAAACCTTATTTCATGGTCGTTATTGCTCTGGTTTCATATTATCTTCCTTTGTGAATTACATTATCACTGTAGCAATGGTGATGTCGTCAAATTGCTCTGCATCTTTCATGTGTCTTTCTAGCTCACTAACTATCTCTTCCTTTAAGGATTGAGCTGATACTTTCTTCTCCTGCATGCATCGCACAATCTCGACGAGTCTTGGATGCCCGAAGGACTCACCCTCCGGATTCCTTGCATCGACAACACCATCGCTGTATCCAACGAGTACAGAACCCTCTTCGATGAAGATGCTGTTCATGCTGTATTCAGCTCCTGTGAACAATCCGATTGCAGGTCCTGTGACTTCTAAGGATTGTTTTTCCCCTTTAGAGTTGAGAAGCACTGGTTCTTCATGTCCTGCCAACACATAATCAAGCCTTTTCGCTGGATGGCTGATACAGCCAATAAAGACAGTTGCGAACATCGTCATATCTTCATGCTCTGTACTCATATAGTCATTGACGCTGCTGATGACCTGATCTAACGGTTCAGTTTCTGATGGTTCAGCGCACCAATTTTCCGCTGAATAACGGATGAGACTTCGGAACACAGACATGAATAATGCAGCTCCAACACCCTTATCGCAAACATCGGCGACAATGATGAAGGTCTTGTTGTCAAGATCAAATGCGTCGTACCAATCGCCTCCTGCATTCAATGCCGGTCTCATAAAGAGGCTCACATCAGGTTTTTGGCCAACATCCGAGCTATCACCCAGGAATGCTTGCTGGATTTCTCCTGCTGTGTTCAATTGTTTCTGTGCGATATTATTTAGTTCTTCAATTCTGGCCTTTGCTTCATTAATTTCGTTCGTTCTTCGATTGATTTCTTTTGCAAAGTTCTTAATCTCTGTTACAGGGGATAATTCTAATGATCGATAATATTCAGACTCCTGGATCTGCATTTTTCTTCGCTTTGATTTCCCAAGTACAGTTAGAAACTCTTTCTCGATTCCGTTAGCAATTACTATGCTTAATAGAATACCCCCAATGATTGTCATATTGATAATTGGGAAGGCACGTTCAAAAAATCTTCCGCTCACCAAGAAGTCTCTTCGTGCTGGCTGAATAATCTTTATGCTCGTTCCATTTTTGTTGAAGTCTGCTACCCATATTCCTCCCAAATATCTTTTTACTCTCGCAGGTTCAATCTCTGGTTTTGGCAATAAAAGTTTCATCTCACTGTCTTTTTTTCCTGCTACTTTTGCCAATATCTTTGATATTCTTGAGCTGGAATTGGCCTTTAAGTAGTCCTTGTCTAGATTCTTGTATTTGGCTGTATTATTCATGTACAAAGCATATCCTTTGTCCGTAGATTTTTTATAATAAACTTCAGTATTTTTACTTTCGATTGCCATGTTGATCGCATAGTCTTGATATTCATTCTGCGATGTTGCTGCTTTGCTTACCAATGTTGCCATCGTATCCATTTCTTCAAAAATAGAGTTTGCTTTTATTATCATTACGCTCCCGTACAATCTATCGGCCATGAAAAGTGATATAAATACAATTACGCTATATACTGTTGTTAGTGCTAAAGCCTGCATAGATACGGTTTGCCTATTCTCGTATCTTCTATTCAGATATAAAGTGACTCCTGCATATACGATATAGGCAATTAGCGAATTTATTACTCCATTGACAACCGACTTCTGTGCCAGCAGTAAGGTAGTCTCTTCTGTCGCCTTGACAATATATGTGTAAGATAAATAGTAAAATGGTGCCCCAATCAAAGCATTGTAGATAAAATCGTAAATAAGAATTGACCCGTTTCTTAGAATCTTTTCGCCTGAGCGGCTATTCCTTATTAATGTTAAGAATATAATTTCAGTCGTAAAAGAAATGCCTGCATAGGGCGCTCCCCACATGAAGTATGTGACTACTGCTACAGGGATTGCCACAATCAAACCCCACCATCCGCGTTTCAGAAATAGGGTTGCCAAGGCAACGCTCATTCCGAACACAAATTGAATTCCCCAAAAGAGTGGGTAGTTATAAACGGTGACTAGAACAGCTATGGCCGCCAGTACAACAACCGTGAATGGCATTTGGCGAGTTATCGATTTCATCCTCATTTGATCCTATGTATATCCTCATCATAATCAGCCTTACCTCTTGTATCAGCAACCTGCATTCTTTTACACACAAGAAAGACCAGGTTGAGTAACCAACCTGGCCTCATTAGTCCCTTTTTTGGTGTAGGGGTTTAAGTGTTGATTAGTTTAAGCAACTGTTCTGAGGCGAACACATCTCTAGTAAAAGTGAGCTGTTCACTCTTGTAATAGCAACCACCTCGATGTCCACGTCGTACCCAACAGACGCTTCCTTTTGCGATTTGCTCACCCGTGATGTCGTCAAAGCAAATCCATTCAAAATGTGTAAATTCACCCCAGAATTGTACAATTGGCCAAGTCATGGTAACTCCAGGCTGGGCAATAATCGCCCACCAATGCTTCTCCCTTTCTGCCTGTTGTTTGATGCCAAAGTACGGGCCATCCTGGCAGTGATAAACAAGGTCTGGCCGATACTCCTTGGTTAATAAGTCCCCACGACCTTGACGCAGAGCCTCACAGTGGGTTGGCCAAAACTCACGGTTTTCGGCTTCGATTTGTTCGAGCGTGTAATCAGGACCGATCACTGGCAGCTCAGCTTCTTGTAACTCTCCGATCTCTTTGGATCGTTGAATAAGTTTTGCTTTTAGTTCATCATTCACAAGTCCCGGTCGTGAGTAATCAGCGATGAGGTCCTTGTAGTAGTTTTGACGTGTCATGTTCGACAGAAGTTTTAGGTTGAATGATGCTGTCTTTTAGAGCTTAGCTTTGAATTCGTTGAACTTCGCGAAGGCACCTGCTGCCTTGTTGAATCCACAATAAGCGCAGGTGAACATAAGCAGTTCTTCGATTTCTTCCAATGTAGCTCCTTGTTTCATCGCCATCGAAATGTGCGTTTCAAATGGTGTTCCTGACCCTATGGATTGATTGGCTACGTCTAAAGCGATCGTCAACAAGCATTTGGTTTTTTGCGAAATATTGGGTTTCCCCCAAACTTCACCGCACACTCGGATGCACAAGTCACCAAAGCTTTGATTGAGACTTAAGAGCCCCTCTTTCAGCTCAGTATCATCGATTACAGCATTCAATGCTGTTTCTCTTGATGGTTCTGTCATTTGTGGTTGTTGTGTTTAGTGTAGGATACCTTATTTTTAATTTATTTGCATGCTCAATTGATTTGCATTTAAGCCGTTAATGTATCCATAGGATGCCAAGTCAACAGATTGCTTTATCAGAAATATTCCTAATCCCCCAATTTCTCGTTCGCTTATTTCTTGATCAATATCTACGGTACTTTCCTTGTTAAATCCTGGGTCGTATGGTATTCCATTGTCTTCTGTTTGCAATATAAATAGCTTTTCTCCGTCGTGATTTGAGACTGCGCAGTAAACTTTTAGTATTACTACATGTTCCACATTGTTTTCTCCTGCCGCTCTGATTATGTTCGATATCAGCTCTTCATACGCAAGTTTTAACTTATATGCTTTTTCAGCATTTTTCAGGCCACTCATGACTGCTGTCCCGGCATTCTCGATGAACAAATCCCAGTTGTCCATCGAAGCTTCTTCTTCGACCAGCAGTAATTTATTTTCGGCTGGGATTAACGACATCGTTAAATCTCATCTTCACTTTTCGCAAAAACCACAGCCTGCGATAAACCTGTTTTCTTGACTGTGTCCACAATGAGCTCAGATGCCCCGATCAAATACAAACGTCCTGAGTGAGGCATTTTCTGTTTTGCGAAGACGATGGCTCGAAGCCCAGCACTGCTCATAAATGGGACTTCGCTCAGATTTAATCTCAGCTCAGATAATTCTTTGAGGTCTAGAGCAGTTAACTCCTTAAGCAAATCTGGAGCAGTCTTGGTGTCTACGTCCCCTGAAATGTTTAGGGTAACGATGCTTTCTGCTTGTGTGACTTTGATTGAGAGTGGCATGTTAGATGTTTGAATTTGATTTACGTCTCGCGTGGAGACGCAGTGAAAATGACCATTGATCGTTCCCCAACCAATATACCCGCTTCTTTAAATACGTTGGGCTCTTTAAGATATGGTTCAGCTTGATTGCCGGTATTAAAGCAAATATTCCATTCAAATATTTCAGGCAATCGTGGCAGTTCAAACCAAGTTGCGTAATGGGCTGAATTGGCTGCTATGTAAACCGTGTCTGGCTTGTTGTTTTCTTGTTGACTGCTCATCAACCAACCTAGCTGCCTCGATTCTGAACTCCAATCAACACTCCAGGGTGTTGTTCCATGGAAGCTACAGCTTGGGAGCACTTCACTTCCTGCATGATCAAATCGATTAACGCGTAAGCACGGATGTTGATGTCTAAACTGTATCACTGCTTTTGTAAATTCAAATAGGGTTCTATTGCTGTTTAGCAGTGTCCAGTCAACCCATGATATCGGTGAGTCAATGCAGTAAGCGTTGTTATTCCCGTGCTGTGATCTCCCAAATTCATCTCCCATTAGTAACATTGGTGTTCCTCTACTTGTCATGAGTAGAGCCACTGCATTCATTGCTTGTTTCGTTCTCAGACTGAGGATGTCTGGATTATCTGTCCATCCTTCTGCGCCGCAATTCCAGCTGTGGTTATCGTCACCACCATCCCTATTAAATTCTCCATTTGCTTCATTATGTTTTTGATTGTATGACACAAGGTCTGTCAGTGTAAATCCATCATGGCAGGTTATGAAATTGATTGATGTTGCCTGTGACCGACCATTCCATTGATACAGGTCTGGTGAACCTTGTATTCTTTGAGCCAATTCACCAACTTGTCCTTCATCACCCTTCAGAAAACGTCTTGCTGTGTCTCTATATTTTCCATTCCATTCTGACCAGCGTCCAAAAGCGGGGAAGGTACCAACTTGATACAAACCACCAGCATCCCATGCTTCTGCAATCAGTTTGCAAGAGGATAAAATTGGGTCAAAAGCTAGTGATTCAAGTAGTGGAGGATTACTGAGTGGGGCTCCCCACGGATCTCTTCCCAGTATGCTCGCGAGATCAAATCTAAACCCGTCGATGTGATATTCACTTGCCCAGTATCGCAAACAATCCAAAACCAGATTCCTAACAATTGGGTTATTACAGTTCAGCGTGTTACCAGTTCCACTGAAGTTGTAATAGTATCCTTCTGGCGTTAACATATAATATATTTTATTGTCTAATCCCTTGAACGAGATCGAGGGTCCGTGTTCATTCCCTTCTGCTGTGTGGTTGAACACAACATCAAGTATCACTTCTATCCCTGCACGATGTAATTCCTTGATCAGTTGTTTGAATTCATCGACTTGCATCCCGTATTTTCCTGTGGATGCGAAGCCCGCCTTAGGGGCAAAAAAAGCTACGGTGCTGTATCCCCAATAGTTATAAAGCCTTTCTCCAGTATCCGGATGGATTCTTGAATTTTCAAATTCATCAAATTCAAACACTGGCATCAATTCGACAGCATTGATGCCCAACTCTTTTAGATAGGGTATTTTTTCTACAATTCCAGCGTACGTTCCTTTAAACTTTACGTTTGAAGATTCACTCTGGGTAAATGATCGCACATGCATCTCGTATATCACGAGATCTTCGTCTTTCAACTCAAGTGGTGAATCTCCTTCCCAGTCAAAGTCATCAAACGATATCCTTGATCGGTGCTGATATTGTATTTCCCAGTTTGGTTCTTCACCCCATTCTTCTCTTCCCGATGTTGTTCTAGCATAGGGATCCATGAGAATATTACTTCCGTCGAACCTATACCCCTGTTCAGGATCATATGGCCCTTCTATCTTGTAGCCATACTCGATGTCTTCGTAATCTAGATCAAAAACAACGATGGAGTATACGTCTCCTATTCTGTAGTGATCTGGTATCCTTATCTCTTTGATTATCTTTTTTTCCGAGCGGCTGAGTAAGACCAATTTACAAGCTGTTCCTGCCGATGTATAGACAGAAAAGTTCAAACCGCCTGGTACCGTTGATACTCCGAAAGGTAATGGTTTTCCTGGTCTTACTCTCAACCCATCAATTGTTTCGACTGGTTGATTGTCAATCCGCTCTAATTCCATGTGTTTTAAGGGAGTGATTCAATAGATTCATAAAGTTTGAAATATTGCAGGAATCCAGTGACTTTCATTGTGTCCTGAATCTCACTAGCAACTCCTATTAAAGCCAATTCAACTTTCATTGAGCTGGTTTTACGTTGCAGCGTTAAAAGTGCTCGTAATCCTGCACTGGACATAAACGGAACCATTTCCAAGTCCAGTGCAACGGCCTTGTCTTCAACCAGCTTTGTGTCGATAAAATCTCGCAGTGTTGTGACTGTTTTTGAATCAATCTCACCTGAAACTTTAATGACTTGCCAGCTACCTAGAAGTTCTTGTGTTACTTCCATTGATTATTTTGGTGCAACGGTCACTTTGACTTTCAGCCTTGAACTAGATTCCGGCAATTGTACGGTCAGACCTTCTGCATCAAAGTTTTCGTACTTCTGACCATCGATTTCACAAGAGATTATCTTGATTGAGCCCTTAGGAAGGATGTCTGGCTCGACGCGTAATTGTCTGTTTTTAAAGCCATTCGGAAGTGGTTTGAAGAAAAGATCAAGTGGGCGCTTCTTGATCATGAGATCAATGTATACCGTAGATAGGAAGCAAAGTTCTGTTGAGTGATATGCACTCATTGAATGACTTCCTTTATATCGCTCTGTCCCCATCAGATAGGGAACTCCGTTGGCCAAAACATTGAAATAGACACCCCCATCGTTGTTGTCAAGGAAAAATGCGTTGTAATAGGCCGCACTTTCATCAGAGTACTTTTTGTATTCTTTATTCTCTGGAAGGTGTCCTTGAAGGATGAGGTAAGCCAGGATTCCTTGTTCCTGCTGCCACCAAGCCTTACGGTCGTGCCATGCATACCTGTGGAATTTTTCATCCTCACCAAGCACTCTTTCAACGACGTCGTACCAGCCGAATCGTTGGTTGTCGTATCCTTTTTCAGGCATCAATGTAGCAATTTTTTCTGCAATTTGAATGTATTTATCTTTGGGCATTTCTGCATAGAAGCGCATCAGGTTCCATGCAATTTTCAGATTGTGCCCTACCACTGCTCGATTCTGTTGCCATCCCCAAGTTTGATCTTTGCTCCAATCATCAAAAAACTTTTCTTGGACAAACGGACTTTCATCGTAATTAGGGAAGTGATCCGTGATTGTGTCGAAGGTATCTTCGAGGAATTTTTTGTATCGTTCCTCTCCCGTCGCCAGGTAGAGATTGATCAAATAAGCGGGAGCATGGTCGCCTACTGAGTTCCAATTTTTCTTGGCTTTGTTTCTTCCAAGAGTTTCTTCATGGGCACTCAACGTCACAGCATGGATGTGTGAGTAATATCCCCCTTTGTCTTTATCCTTAAAGCATTCATCAAATAAATCCACAGTTTTTTCTGTGTCTTCTAAAATCGCTGGATCTCCATTTAGTCGGTAGGTTTGTACTGGGCCCGCCAGGGCGTAAATCTGTTCATATGCAGGAATGCAATCATAATCATCATCAAATTCGGAAACAAGAAGTTTTTGTTCTTCCCCGTCTTGACCAACTTTAAGCCCGTGATACCAATAGATGAGTCCTGTGTCGGTATCTACGAATTTCATTTTTTCGCTTAGATATTTTGTCCCTTTTTCGGCTGCTTCTAGGTACAAATCCTTTCCAGTCAGCATGTAAGCACATGCCATCCCGTAGACCATCCTTGAAATTGTATCTGTCTCTTGGAGGTAATCTTCGTTCTTCTTTCCACCTGTCAGACTAATAACAGTCCTGTAGTTGTGGTAATCAATTGTTTGATCTGGCGCATTGAATTGCCATTTGCAATATGAAGCTGCGATCTGATCAATTTGTTTGATCCACCAACCATGTTCATCGGCGTATCTGTAGTGATCAACACGATCACCTGCGAATACCATATAATTAATTTCAAATTTAATCTTATTCTCTGGATAATATGTGCCATAGGCAAAAATCATTTGCCCTTTTTTCAATAGGTTTCCTATGTCAGCGCTGTTCCAGCCCTCGCCCAGATTTTGGGTTCCTCTTGCATAGGTATTTCCTGTGATCTTGCATTCGTATTGTCTTCCATCTGATGTTTCTATTCCCACCAGTTTGCTTGATTCGTCGTACGAAGTGACGTATCCGGAGATCAGGTCTGAAAAGGAGAATGAAAGATTGTTCATTGTTTTGATGTTTGTTGTGTGGAAAGTATTCGACTTTTTTACAAGGTATTAATCACATCCTTGAATTTTTCTACAAATACATCAACACATCCCGGATGCTTTCCAGTGATGAGTAAGCCTTGCTGGTGAAGCTCAACGGTTTCGTTGTCTTTGATCATTATTTTCCCTCCTGCATTCTCAACATCGCATAAGATGTTGTGTGCGCAAGTAACCTCTCTCCCTTGCAGTAGTGTTTTGTCTGCACAAAATAACCATAATGAGTGGCAAATAGTACCTATCGCTATTTCGTTGTTGTCCATCATTTTTACAGCTTTCCTCAGTAGCTCAACTGCGGGGGCTTTGTTATTTTCTCCTGTCTTTGTTTCATAGCGTAGTCTGTCCATTGCATATCCCCCGATCAGTATTAGCCCTGCATATTCCGCGAGATTAACCTTGCTCACGCATGTTGTTACTTTAACCTTGCTTGTTTTATCGTTCCCTTCAAATGTCAGAGATTCGTTGCCCCAAAGATAGGAGCCGTATTCAACTTCAATTCCATTTTTTGGGAAAAATTCGTTGAAAACATTGTATTCAGTTTCGTCGTAATGTTCCTCTACTAGAACAAGGACATTTCGAGCCATCGCATTTACGGAATTTTCTTCAACCTAGCCATATGATTCTTGCTTGACCCTGTTGTATTTATTTACTTTGCATTCTTCTCTTTTTTTTTACTTTTCAACTCTTGCGAGCCTTTGTTGATGGGCTTTCTTGGCCCCTCTCTGTCGTTAAGGGGCTTAGTGTTCCGTTTCTTTGGTCTTGGAATGCTCATTTTCTTTGTGTTTGTTTTGCTCCTCACTGCATTTTTGCCTCTTTTCGGCTAAGCCTTGTTCCCACGTCTAAATTCCTACAAGTTTTTGCTTCTCATATCCAGGGTCTTTGGTTGAAAGCTGTAACTCTTGCCTGAATTCTTTTTAATTTTTCCTTCGCGAAGTATCGGCACCTACTGCTTCCGTCTTATTGCCTCCCCGTCGTTCTCAAACAATCTCCAGCCCGTTGGTTCTGTTTCTAGGTGGATTTGATCACCCGCGATTACTTGAGTCTCCGTGTCATGTCTTATTTGGATTAGGTGTTCACCATCTTTAAGTCTACACGTCACAATCTGTTCATTGCCCAGGCGCTCGCAATGGCTCACCTCGGCCTGGAGGTTTCGGTTTGTTGGTGGTGCCAGATGCCAGTGTTCAGGTCTTAACCCTGCGGTGAGATGTTGGCCTTCACGTTGAAGTAAAGGCTCGACCATTTCGCCTTCAACTTGTATCCGCTTACTTCCCAAAATGAGTGTTGCATTGGCTCCCACTGTTACGGGCAATAAGCCCATTGCCGGGCTGCCAATGAACTGGGCTACAAAGATGTTGGAAGGCCACTTGTATAACTCCATCGGTGTCCCCAGTTGTTGCAAGCGTCCTTGGTTCAACACCGCGATGCGATCACCCATGGTCATTGCTTCCACTTGATCATGGGTGACATAAACCGTTGTTGTGCCCAGTTCTCGCTGCAGCTCGACGATTCTTTGGCGCGTGCTCGTTCTGAGTTTGGCGTCGAGATTGCTCAGCGGTTCATCCATCAAGAACACCTCAGGATTTCGTGCCATGGCACGCCCTAGGGCGACCCGTTGTTTTTGTCCGCCAGACAGTTCCTTTGGCCTTCTGTCGAGCAATTCCGTTAGTTCCAGAGATCTGGCAACGGTGTTCACCCTGGCTTCGATTCGTTCTTCTCTTACCGACTTCACCCTCAGTGATTGGGGCAACGCGCGCGTGGATCGAAAGGCTTGGTCTTGGATCCGCTGGAACGTTGACCTTGCCTGGCTTCTGCGCAGTCCGAAGCTGAGGTTGTCCCGCACGCTGAGATGCGGGTAAAGCGCATAGCTCTGGAAAACCATTGCTACGTTGCGGCGCGCCGGCGGAACATTGCTGATGGGTCGGGTTCCGATTCTGATTTCGCCGTTGCTGGGATCGTCCAGACCGGCGAGCAGTCTCAGCAAGGTGCTTTTGCCGCACCCCGAGGGACCGACAAGCACCAAAAACTCGCCATCGATGATCGTCAGATTCAACTGACGAATCACCTCAACGGGATCTCCGCCGCCTCGTCCTGGGAAGGTCTTGCTGAGGTCTTCGAAATGGACGCCGGCCAACGGCAGAGCTGCAGCGGCTGAATCTTAGGGTTAAGGACTGGATTCAGCCGGAAGCACCGTGCAGTTCATCGATCAGGCACGGATCACGGTCCGAGGCGGTCGCGGCGGCGATGGCATCGCTGCATTTCGCCGTGAAAAGTATGTGCCGGCTGGAGGCCCTTCCGGAGGTGACGGCGGTTGTGGGGCTCCCGTGGTTCTGGAGGCCGATAGCAATCTGCAAACCCTTCTCGACTTCAAATACAAACGCCTGTTCGCTGCCGACGACGGGCGACGCGGTGGACCGAACAAATGCACCGGTGCATCCGGGAAAGACTTGGTGATCAAGGTTCCTTGCGGCACGGAGGTGCGCCATCTGCGCACCGGCATCCTTCTGGGCGACCTAACAGCGCCGGGGGAACGTCTCACCGTTGCCTTTGGAGGACGAGGTGGTCTGGGCAATGCCCATTACCTGAGCAACCGCAACCGCGCGCCGGAGAAATTCACCGAGGGGCGAGAGGGTGAGGAATGGCCCCTGCAGCTTGAACTCAAGTTGCTGGCTGAAGTTGGCATCATTGGTCTTCCCAATGCAGGCAAGAGCACCTTGATCGCCGTGCTGTCGGCAGCGCGGCCCAAGATTGCCGATTATCCGTTCACTACTCTGGTCCCCAACCTTGGTGTGGTGCGCCGCCCCAGTGGAGATGGAACCGTTTTCGCAGACATTCCAGGCTTGATTGAAGGGGCCGCCCAGGGTGCTGGTCTTGGCCACGACTTTCTGCGTCATATCGAACGCACCCGTTTACTGATCCACCTCGTGGACGCTGGATCCGAGGATCCCGTGGCTGACCTGAACGTCGTCCAGCAGGAGCTGGAGGCCTATGGCCATGGTCTTGTTGATCGACCACGGTTGTTGGTGATCAACAAGCAGGAGTTGTTGTTAGAGGAGGATCTCCCCACGTTGCGGCAAAATCTTGAAGCAGCGAGTGGTCGTCCCGTGCTCTGCATTTCTGCAGCGATGGGAACCAATCTCGATCAGTTGCTGTCCGAAACCTGGGCTGAGCTCGGGGTGTGAGCTGAGCTCCAGACAATCTTCATGTGATCAGCCACGTCAATGCTTGTGGGTTGATCAGGTGCGAGCCATAACGGGGATGTCTCTCCCATGACATGACCTTCTACACCTGTCTGGACAACAAGGGCGATGTGATCGCCCGGTGCCAAACGAAAGAGTCTGTTGCTGTACTTCAACGCATGGGACGTCCCATCGCTGAAGTGAAGGCGATGCGTCTCGAAGAGGCTGTCGTCTGCAGCCTGACCGGCAGCCCCTCTGACTACAACGAGGACTACTGAGCCCTCGTTGGATTTACGACGTTTGTTGATTCAGTCGTCGTAGACGCGGCACTCATCGGCATCGGGATTGGCCTCGCAATGCAGCTCCAGGGAGGTGGGGTCGTGGCTGTCGCCGGGGTGGTGTTCCTTGTATTCCTCTAGCGACTTCAGCTCATCGGTGAGGTGACGAACCTTGGCCTCGTCTCCAGCTGCCTTGGCAGCTTCGATTTCCGATTGATCCTGCTGGATGTGTTCGTCGATGGACTTCATGAATTGAGACCGTGGCCTCAAGGCACTTTACGGCGATTCATCGGTTTTGGAGTGGTGGAATCCCGCCCCATGACCATCCGACAATGTTGATCTGAAGTGGCGGTAGCCGTGGCTACAACCATGGCTCCAGATCGTTGATCAGGGCGTCAATTCGCTGAGTTCCAGCCAGCGTTCTTCGGCCTGTTCGATGCGGGAGATCAGATCAGCCAGATCAAGGCTCAGCTTGGCCATGTCAGCGCCCGCGTGGGTCATCTGTTGCTCCAGGTCCTCTTTCTTCAGCTCCAGTTCAGGCAGCTGTTGATCAAGAGCCGCAAGCTCCTTGTTTTCCTTGAAGTTTCGACGCCGAGGACCGTCGCGCTTGCTTTCGCTGCTGCGCTCTGGTTTTGGTGTGGTGGGTTTGCTCGCCTGGTTTTGGCAGCGTTCTTCCTGACGCTGCTGCTCCAGAAATGCGCTGTAGTTCCCTTCAAACCGATTGAGCCGTCCTTGGTCGAAACAGAACAGACGATCAACGGTGCGATCGAGGAAGTAGCGGTCGTGGGAAACAACGATCACGCAGCCCCGGAAGTCCTCAAGAAAGTCTTCGAGAACGCTGAGGGTTTGAACATCCAGATCGTTGGTGGGTTCGTCCAACAGCAACACGTTGGGCGCCTGGATCAGCATCCGGCAGAGGGTGAGGCGGCGGCGCTCGCCGCCGGAGAGCTTGGCCAAGGGGCTGTGCTGCTGGCCCGGTGGAAACAAAAAGCGTTCCAGAAGCTGGGATGCGGTGACCTGTTCACCCCCTAGATCGATCCGGCTGGCGGCTTCTTCCACGAACTCGATCACTTTGCGATCGAGCCCCTTGCCTTCGTTGAAGGCTTCGGTGTGCTGGTCCAGGTAGCCGATGTGAACGGTCTCTCCAAGGAGCAGGCTGCCCTGGGTGGGCTCGCGCCGTCCGGCGATGAGATCAAGCAGGGTGGATTTGCCGCTGCCGTTGGGGCCGATGATGCCGATTCGGTCTTCGGGGCTGAAGCTGTAGCTGAAGCCATCGAGGAGTGGGCGACCACCCTGGTTGCCATCGGCTGTGACGCCAACGGCTTCGGCTTCGATCACCTGTTTGCCGATGCGCCGGCTGATGCCGGTCATCTCCAGCTTTGCTTTGGCCTGATTGGGTTTCTGCTCACGCATCGCTTCGATGCGTTGCAGCCGCGCCTTCTGTTTGGTGCTGCGGGCCTTGGGGCCCTGGCGCAGCCATGCCAATTCGCGGCGAAGCACGCTTTTGAATTTGGCTGCTGAGGCTGCCTCTGAGGCATCTTCTTCCGCTTTGTGCTGCAGAAAGGTGCTGTAGTTCCCTTGATAGGTGCGGGCCTGGCCTCGGTCCACCTCCACCATCCGCCGCGTCACCCGATCGAGCACGTAGCGGTCATGGGTGACCAGCACCAGAGCACCGGGATAGCGATCCAGCCAGCTCTGCAGCCATTCCACAGCAGCGGCATCGAGATGGTTGGTGGGCTCATCCAGCAGCAGCACATCGGGGCAAGCCACCAGGGCTGATGCCAGACCCACCCGTTTGCGGTAACCGCCGGAAAGGTCGTCGACCGGGCGCTGGAGATCGCTGATGCCCAATTTCTGCAGCACTTCTCGGCATTGCTGCTCCAGGCTCCAGGCGTCCTCTTCATCCATGCGTTGGCTGAGCTGACCCAGCTCCGCCATCAGCGCTTCATTGCTGGGGTCTGCGGCAATGGCGTCGCTGAGAGCGCTGAAGCGCACCAGCAGATCCCGTTTGGTGCCACAGCCCTCCAGCACCTGTTCCATCACCGTGAGCCCCGGTGTAATTCGGCTCTCCTGACCCACCAGCTCCACCCGCAGCCGGGGAGAACAGCGGCGTTCTCCCTCACCGAGGGGTTCCTTCCCCGCCAGAACTTTCAACAGCGTTGATTTGCCGGCGCCATTGGGGCCGATCAGGCCCAGCCGCTCGCCATCCCCGATGTGGAGGTCGAGATCGGAAAAGAGGGTGCGGATGCCGAAATCCTTGGCCGCACCCACCAGGCTGATCAGACTCACGGTGTGCCAGCGGGCAGTTGACCGTCCAGATAAGCAAACACGCTCTTGTCGCCCACATCCGCTGCCGCATCCATCCCGAATTTGCGCAGGGCCAGCAGCACCAGCAGCAACGCTGCACACTCCAGGAGAGCCAGGCAGAGGGGGCCATTGATTACCCCCATCAGATGCCCTAGCAGCGCTGCAGGCAGCAGCAAGGTGAGGCCGATCGCCTCGGGTCGTTGGAAGCAGAAAAACTCCTTGAAGCCGATGCCGGCCAAGGCGGCAAACAGCGGGCCGATGGCCAGGATCCAGATCGGCTGATCCCTTAGGGCGGAGAGCGCTTCGGTGGGGCCGGCCTGCAGCAGCAGTGCCCCCCAACCGATGCAACCGCTGAGCCAGAACAATTGAAGGGCGCGGTGCAAGGGACGGAGATAAATGTGAATCCAGCGGAGCGCCAGGCCCAGGGCCGTGGCCATCGGCAGCACCCAGAGCCATGCCCAGGGGTTATCGGTTTGCCACCACTGCAGCACTCCAGCGGCCAGGCTGAGGCCGGTGATTAACAGGGCGATTCGATAGGAACGCACCTCCAGGCGATCGGCGGCGGTGATCGAGTAGGTGCCATAGACACCTTCAAAAGTTGGATCTGCGCTGGTCATCCCGACGCTGCCGTGCTGTTTACCAGTGTGCTCAGGTCGGGACCGGCTGGAACAATCCCGCCGGGATTGAGGGGGAACAAGGCACCGAAGTAATCGTGTCGCCAGGCGTTGCCGTCGCAGGTTTCCGCCACGCCCGGTAGGGCGTAAAAGCGTTGTCGCCAGGCCCAGAGTTGCGGGTAGTGCCAGAGCGGGTGCCGACTGCAGCCGAACAGTGGGGCATAGACCAGCTCCCATCGGATCAAGGTGGGGAACAGCCGCACGTCAGCCAGGGTCAGTGTTGTGCCGCACAGCCATGGACCATTGGTTGCGAGGCTTTGCTCCACCGCATCGAGGGCGGCAAAGAGATCGGCTTCAGCGCGGTCGTAGGCCGCTTGGTTGCGGGCGAAACCGCAGCGGTAAACCCCATCGTTGATGGCCGGTTGCAGCAGCTGCTGCCAGGCCTGGATCTTGTCGGTTGATTCCGCCGGTGCCAGGTCAACAACCCCGTCTTGATGGGGCCAGCGGTTTAACAGGTCCACCAGTGGAGCACTGTCATTGCCCAGCAGGGTGTGGTTTTTGGGATCCACCAGCACAGGCACGGTGGCCCGGTAGCTAGGGGGGGCGCCGCAGTGCTGATACAACTCCAGCAACGTTGCGCACCCCTCCCAGGCTGGATTGAGGGCCCAGCGTCCAGCGTTGTGATCCGCCTGTGCCATCAGGAGGCTGACGCTGTCGTGCAGATGGCGCAGCTGATGCACCAGCCAGGTGCGATGGGCCCAAGGGCAACTGCGCCCGATCACCAGCAGCGGCCGTTGGCCGGCGCTGCGCTGGAGCAGGTCCGCGGGGTTCAAGGCCGGCGGGGTGAGCGGATCGCTGCTTGGTCGGATGTAATTGCCGGCCGCATCGGCTGGGCCCAGCCCACCCATGAGCCGTTGCCATTGCCATCGCCAGCTGCGACGGGCGGCCGTGACCACGACAGGTGGGATCGACATGGCGCGGTTTGGATCGCTTTCATCCTCGCTGTGACTCGTGCTTCAGTCAGAACTTGGTTCGCTGTGGTTCATGAGCAGCTGTGGCGTTCTTGTGGTGGCCGGCACCCACGGGAATGAGGTCAATGCCCCTTGGTTGCTGCAGCAGTGGCATGCCAACCCTGATCTGATTGACGCTGCAGGTTTGGTGGTGCAGCGGGTGATCGGCAACCCGGAAGCGCTGCGCCGCCGCTGCCGTTACGTCGATCGTGACCTCAACCGCTGCTTCCTCCCGGAACAGTTGCAGCAGGGGGCCTCCGGCTTGGAGTTCCAGCGTGCTGGGGAACTCCTGCACTTGCACGGCCCCAGCGGCGAGCAGCCCTGCGTTGTAGCCGTTGATCTGCACAGCACCACAGCGGCCATGGGCAATTCCTTGGTGGTGTATGGCCGGCGCCCCGCTGATCTCGCCCTCGCGGCTTTGGTGCAGGGGGCTCTTGGCCTGCCGATTTATCTGCACGAAGCCGATGCTCAGCAGACCGGCTTTCTCGTGGAATCCTGGCCCTGCGGACTGGTGATCGAGGTTGGCCCTGTGCCGCAAGGTCTGCTCAATGCCCGGGTCGTTGAACAGACCCGTCTTGGCTTGGAAACGTGCCTTAGGGCCGTGGATCAGGCACGTCAGGGGTTGGCCCGGCTGCCGGACGCTCTGGTGGTGCATCGCCACTTGGGGAGTCGCGATCTCCCGAAGTCGGAGAAAGGAGAGCCGCAGGCCCTGGTTCATCCCGAACTACAGGGGCGCGATTGGCAGGACATCGCCTCAACTCAGCCCATGTTCCGGGCTGCGGATGGGACCGATTGTGGTGAGGGGTGGGTTGAAGGGGAGATTCCGGTGTTTGTGAACGAAGCGGCCTATGCGGAGAAAAGCATCGCTTTTTCCCTCACGCGCCGGGAGGTGTGGCCTGTGGAGCCCACCTGGCTGCCGGCCTTGAAGCAGCTGCTCTCTGCGGCTTAACCGCAGGCCCAAACACCTTTGCCCTCTTCAGAGCAGATCAGATTGCTCGTCTGACCATCCGCCCAATACATCCGCAATCGATCGTCCTCGGTGCCGATCCGCAGGGTGAGGGATCGCAGCGGGCCGGCTGGTGTCTTGCTGTCGGCATCGCCGGCGGGTGACTTGAGTTCTTGCAGCTCTTGCTCCAGCTGATTGATCCGTCGTTCCAGCTGTTTGATCGAAGCTCTCGTGTTGGCGTTTGGCTTGTCGCCACTGGAGGACACCAGTCCACAGCTGGTGAGGCCAACCGAGGTCACCAGAAGACAAAGCAGAGGAATCAAACGCTGCATGGGCCTGTCCCGATTGGCCCCAGCCTCTCAGCAGAACTAGCGTTGGGCCAGACGTTCACTCCAATACACGGTGGCACCTTGAGCCTCCAGCTCCAGTCGCCTGTAACGGGCCTGGGTCAGAGGAACGGTTTCCTCCAAGCGATGGCCGGCTTGCATCCAGCGGATCAGAACCAAAAAGCGCCCCAGTGAGTCTCATGAATCTTAAGTCTTTCGGAAGCCTCGCTTTTCTGCCCTGAGGCCCATAAGCGTTGGTTTCGCAATCTCTGGACACACAGCGCAAACTTCCTTTACACTCCCCAGCAGGCAGGGCTTTCCTGCCCTTCCTTAAACCGTTCCTTCGGGA
>NZ_JAUONZ010000008.1:0-68574 GCF_030546365.1 Synechococcus sp. YX-04-1 | reverse complement strand
CTGAACGGCTTCAACTTCAACCAGTCCATCCTTGATGGTCAGGGCCGCGTCCTGAACACCTGGGCCGACGTGTTGAACCGTGCCGGCCTCGGCATGGAAGTGATGCACGAGCGCAACGCTCACAACTTCCCCCTCGACCTGGCTGCTGCTGAGTCCACTCCTGTGGCTCTGCAGGCTCCTGCCATCGGTTGATCTGGAATCAACCTGTTCCTTACGGAACAGACAAAACGGTTCAGATCAACTGAATCGGAAAGCCCTCACCGCAAGGTGGGGGCTTTTTGTTGTGGATGCAGAACCCAACTGTCCGATCAACGGTGATCCGACATCGACTGCACTGCCAGAAACGACTGCCCCAATAACCACCACAGAGATGGGGCGACCTTCCTGATCGGAAAACGACCTCTCCCGAACGGTTGTCAATCTGCGTCAACCCACTGACCACTGGGCTCTAGGACAGGACAACGCTCATGAGGCTGCTGCTAGCGGAGAATTAATTGCGGTTATTGGCTCGGTACCTGATCTAAGGGCGACATATCTAGCTGTAGTTCTTACGGGTCGAACCACACTGAGGAAGTATGTTGAACCAGCAGGTAGCAACCTTTCGACGCAGCGAATGATTAAAGCTAGCTAGCGAAATGGCAGCGAATTCAGAACGCGCGGACTCTGCCGATAAATTTTCTGGTGGATTTATATTTATCGCGTGATGCTTTAGTGAGAATCAGGGCTCGCCCATTTCATCCTCTAAACGGCTTCGATCGATCCAATCACACATTTGCCGAAGTGCGACGTCATCCATCTCCACCAAATGATCAGTCCACTCCTGCATGATCAATTGGTGGTGATCGGGATTGTGGATGGTGAGCTCTGGACCCATCAACACGTATTTAATGCTGAGCAGTCTCCAGGCCTGGGCCTTGAGCAACCAAGGATGAGCTGCCAATAACCGTTCCACCCGACTGATCGGCTGGTATTCACTATCCATGTCTGATTCCGTTCTGAGACAACTACGCCGTCTTCTGGCTTCGCTGATGCGCTTGAAGTGAGAGGAAGAGGGCGCGGGGATTGCCGTAACGGTCTGGCAGTGCCTGATGCAGTCGGTTCAGTCGTCGCCAGCAGACGCTCTCCCTGGCTTCCCCTTCTTTCACGCCATCTGCCACCAGGTATTCCATGGCGCGGGTGTACAACGCTTCCGTCTCTCGCAGTTCTGCGAGGGATGGTTCATGGGTGAAGGTGACTGCTGCCATCTCGTCGAAATATCACTTTTCAGCATCCATTGATGCCCGGCCGGGGACTTGATCTCTACCCCCATTTGGGGTGATTTATTGGCTCAGATCTGAACCATGCCGCACCGCATTCCCTTCAACACCGCCTGCACCCGGTTGTTCACTTGTAGGGTCCGCAACAGCCGCTTGGTGTAGGTACGTGCGGTCTCTTCGGTGACGATGAGATCTTCCGCAATTTCTCGGTCAGACATTCCGCGGGCGAGGCGGTCGAGAACTTCGTATTCGCGAGGTGTTAGTCGCGGGCAGCTGAGATAAGGAAGTTCATCGGAGCGCAGTGATGGGCTTCGGTAGGAGTGATGTCCCATCACCGCCAACACAGCGGCTTCGAGGGGTTTGCGGTCTTCAATGATGTCGGCTTCAGCGACCACGGCTTCCAGCCACTGTGCATTGTCATACTCCACAGGAACCGCATCACTCAACGCCAGTACCACCACTTTTAGGTCGGATTGAATCTCTCTAGCTTTGCGCACCAACTCGAAGCCATTGCCTTTTTCGAGAAGGTCTGTGCAGAGAAGCAGCTCAAATGAATCCCGTTTGAGATAACTTAGGCAAGAGTCTTCATCTGTAACGGCACAGCCGATACGAGATTTTTCGCTGAAGCTATCGCAGAAACAGCGAAGGAAAAACCGACCCTTCATTGCTAAGGCAATGCTTCCGTTGATGGCAACGGAAAGCAGAGGCTCTTCGTTTTCAGATTTGGGTTCGCTCTGCAGGTATGGGGTCAGATCCATGGACTTCCCTGCATCTTCCATCCATCCTTGCGGGCCAACTGGCCCAAATGGTTGCGACCGTCGTCAGTCGTCAGTCGTCATAGACCCGGCATTCCGGTGCATCGGGGTTCAAATCGCAATGCACCTCGAGGGAGGTGGGGTCCTTGTGTTCCCCGGGATGGTGGCTGCGATAGGTCTCGAGCCCTTCAAGCTCGGTGGCGTAGTGACGCGCCTTGGCCTGGTCTCCGTCGGCCTGAGCCTTGGCCAATTCCTCGCGGTCTTTAGCGATGTGGGTTTCGATTGATTCCACGCTCAACATTGCAATCGGAGCCATCTAACGCGCGGACCAGATCGTTGAGCTACCCCCATCCGGGGACAGAACGATTGTCCCCATTTGGGAGGCGATGTGACGGCCTCGTTCATTGCATAGTTCGAAATGGCAGCGAGAAGATTCCATGAGCACATCCAGCCTCAGTATTGGAGAGCTCGAAGCCAAATATCCGCTGTACTGCAAGGCCTTGAAGATGCTGATCAAGCAGGGGAAAACAAATGCTGAACTTGAGCGAACACTCTGTTGGGATCGTTTGCGATTGTTGCACCGCTCCTTGCCGAGGCAATACAAATCTCCCGAGCGATTGATGTTGATGATTCAGGCCGAATTTTCGTCAGAGACCGATGCCTAAGGAGGGAGTATGTCGATCGAAGCTGATGCCATCAGGGCTCAAGTTCTGAGTGATGTGCTGCACAGGATTTCTTTCCTTGATCAAGACCAATGCTATGAAGATAGTTATGCGCTGACTCAGGAATTCAGGGAGTGGTTGCTCGAACCTCCGATTCAACCCAGCTCGAGACAGGCCAGGCCATAAACGTTGCGATCGTGGCCTTTGGGCATCACGCCTTTGTACATCCGCACCGTTGAGCCCATGGGTTTGAAGCCCTTCGCCGTCGTGATCGTCTTGGCGGAGGGGTTGTGCCCCGGGGTGTCGATCAGAACAACTCCCTTGTGGCGGTCCATGGCGTTGTTGAGCAACAGCGAAGCCATGCCGGGATCCTCCGCCAACCAAGGCCCCACCCGCCAACCATCACCGATGGGGAGCAGGCAGGGGCGGATGCGCACGTAGCCGTGGCACGCCCCCTGGGTATCCCTTGCCACAAAGACGTTTCCTGCCCTGTGGCGTAACCACAGTTCAAGAAAATGAGGCCTTGGGCTGATTTCGTGGCGTTCGTCGTAGCGCTGAATCGCCTCGAGAGAGATCTCACTCAATGGCACAACGGTGATGTCGCTGCGGTTGAGCAGTTTTGTTGTCGGGTGTTGCGATTGGTCGCTCCGGCACAACATCTGCCGGCGTGTGGTGACGCAGTCCTTTTGAAAACCGGCTTTTTCGTAGAAGTCCACCATTTGAACTGCGGCTTCCAGGCCGATGCACTCCACGCTGCTGAGGGTTTTCAAGGCGTGTTGCCACAGACGACGGCCGATTCCCTGGCCGCGATGCTCTGGCTTCACGACAAACAGGCCGATGAAGGCGTAGCCGGGGTTGTAGGTCACCGCGGCAATGCACCCCACTGGTACGTCGTCCTGCCAAGCCAACCAGATCCCCTGGCGATCGGTGTTGGCATAAATTTCGATATCGCCCACTCCGGGGGCGAAATCCTGTTCGCGGGCCAGACCTGTGACGACGTCGAGGTCGGATGGCGTGAACGGTTTGATCTCCAGCATCGACAGTCAGGCAAGGAATTCAGCAACCTGAGCGTTCGATTCATCCTTGGGCGGCTTCAGGCAGCTAGGAGAATCGAATCCACACTGGTTGGATAACGGCGCACGTAGGCGTTGGTTTCCATGGCGACGATTCGTGCCTCCTGCCGATTGGACGCATGGAGTTGCAGCGTGTGTCGGCTGCCGTCGTTTTTCTTGTATCGAACAAGAAAGCGTTGCGGATTGGCTGTCATCGGTCTGAGACCTTGCGCCTGATCCGCACTGTTGTTGGACGGAGAGCGCAGGCAAGGGCGTGGAACGGTCGGTGGGTTCCCTCAACGATGAGATGTCCCATCGGTTGTGCGTGAGCCAGGTCGAGCTTCATGGCTGTGCCTCGAATGGAACCTTCTTACAGCCACCAGGCATCGCATATCCATCCCCAAATGGGGGCAAAAGAAAAACCCCGGAGTGACGGCTCCAGGGTTTACTTCGAATACGAGGGAAAAGCACTGGTCGTCTCAGGTCCAGGGCTTTTGCTCGAGGACCAGCGGAGCTTCTAACGACACCACCGGCTTGATCAATTAACTCCTTTTAAACGTGTGCTGATACCCCCGCATGGGGGTATCAGGCTTCTCATATCGGTGAGAGATTCATCCCACGCGGAAGGGCCGAAAGACCACAACGCGAGATCTGCACAGGAGGTCTCAACAATGAGCAGAAGAGGAATGCATCCCCTGTTGATGGGGTTGAACAAGCCAGACCGCAAACTCAAGAAAAAACTCTTGGAAAGGCCGGACACTCAGATGGCTGGTCTTGAGTCACCTCAACACAAACGTTTCCTTCGTGCCGAGGCTGAAGACAAAACACAGGCCAAAACCGGATGAATGAGATGAGTCCTACCAAGCTCACCAACGCGCCAGAAGGTTTTGAGTACTACAGGGTCTGCGACCAGGAAGGCATCTGTCATGTGGTCAGGGGAATGAAGGAAGTCCAGCGACTTCTTGAGAAGAGACCTGGTCTGAATGTCACCAAGATCCCCTGATTGAAGCCATCACGCTCTGGAGGGCTTCTCACGCACTACCGCTCCCTTGCGACCGGAGGGCAAATGACCTTTTCCACAGAACAAATCCAACGCGCCCGTGAGCTGACAGGCAAACGCAAAAAATATGGCGCGATTCAGCGTCTGCTGATCGATGAGTTCAACTTGCGACCAGCCCAGTGCCGTGCGCTGCTGATTACCGCTACAGCAGAAGAGAAAGCTGCTTAATCAGTTCTCAAACATGACCGCCGGGCCGTGTTAACACCAATAGAAGTTAGTCAAGACAACCCTTCTACTGCATCCATCAAGAGGACGCTCCTGATCATTGGATCAAGGATTTGTGCTTTAAGGGCTTATCTACGGGCACGTGTCATGTCGAGGGTCAAAGCATGCAGTTACAGAGTTGTAAACCAGACCACTAACGATGTGAAAGCAATCGTTCGCGACGGTCAAGATTTGGCTAGATAAGCGGAGTTCCAGTCAGCTCTTTCCATCGCTTGAAGTGAGGGCTCACTGGCCTTCGATGCACACACGATTCGTATGTCTATGTTGCGAGTTTCGTCCTCTTACGGGACATGGGATTCGACGGTGTCGACAAGACAGACCACTTCATCCTTGCTGACAGGCGACGTGCCGAAGCTGCATTGCATGAGCCGACTCGAAAGCTGACGGCGCTTGAGAAAGCGATGTGGCTCAGGTTGAAGCGAAGTGAACGCCCCTGCAAAAACAACACGTCGTCGTAAGCGAACAGTTAATCTGCTCTCAATGTGGAAGGCCGCCCCTCCCAGCTGGAAGAGACGGCCTAGTTCGCTCGTTTGTGCATGCTTGAACCCGTGATGTGATCGGGTGTTGAGAGGCCGGCCCACCTACGACAGGAATGAGGTGGCCTCTCTTATTCCTCGCTTCCGACACCAACTGTCCCTTCCATCCCATCAGGAACAGAGGTCAAGTCGTAGTGCCATCTCTGGCGAGGGGCGAAGCATCTGACGTGGTGGCTACCTGGGGCCATTGGGTCCAGGGGTGTGGCTGATGAAGCTCCGGGGCACCTGAGGCAATGAAGCTTTCGCCTACGGGACGGTGCAAATTGGAGTGTCGAATGGCTTAGCGTTTCGCTCGCCTCGTCAAAGGACCAGCCTCACGGATGGGTGGAAACTGTTGGAGCAGGGGCCAGAAAGTCAGTCTGCTTCTGCTGGTTGCTCAGGTGGAGTGTCGGCCGTCATCATTGGCTCCTCCGATCTCGATGGACATACTTTCCACCCGTCAGCGGTTAATGGCTATCCGAGTTGACGCTCATTGCCTTCTGGGGCAAAACCAGCCAACGTGATGATGGCCTGCCTCTCCCAGCTGTGGGTTATTCAGATCCACCCAGCTAAGCCGCTGATTATCTGTGGTAGGTGCCGATCTGGAGAAAGACAGCACATGTCTTCCAGCTCATCCCCTTGAGCCTGCTCCATATCTCCAGAGGCTCCATAGAAAGAGCGAAGGGCAAAGTAAAGCCGAAGCATCACACCCGGCTCATGAGCAGATGACCCTAATTATCGGCTTCCGATCAAAACGCAAGGGGCTGTATCAAGACAGTCCAAGCGATCACGCTGGTGATGCGGTAGATCGCTACCAACTCACCTGTCGGAAACAGCCGACAACGGAATCGATCTAAGGCTTACTTGACTGGATGGAGATAACGCTCGGAGATAACGCTCCAGCGTCGCTTGTTTGCCTCGACTTCTGCTTCCTTCGCTAGATGCAAGAACTGCGCTTTCGATAAGCGCTTTTGCTGGGCTTCTGGCGGAAAATGCATGAGCTTCTCCAATAATCAAAAAGCTATGACGGCGCAGAAAGCCACAAACACGAAATTAACCAAACTCAAATGAGTATTTACTAAGGACTATCATAAAAGAATGAGAATCATTTTTATTTCTTCATTGGGTTGACGTTAAGCCGAACCCACCTTTGGGGGGAGCGTCAAACGAGGGGCGCGGACCTCTAAAAGTGGGAAAAACTTCAGAGGTCTTTTCTTGACGGGTTCTGAGGCATCCACGCATAGGGCACAAAACCCCAGGACCAGATATCCACCAAATTCGCAATGGGTTTTTATGAACCGACCAATCGAGCCCCCGAAAACGCTGAAAATCACTAAGCGTTCTGCATCCACCGAACAGTGCCGTAGACGAGGACCATCACGCCAAGGATTGCCGCGCAGACTGCAACAGTCAGGAAAAGTGTGTTGAGCATCAAACCCTCCATGCATCTGAACTTGGTCTAGAGCTGCGTCGTAGCAATAAGGAGAGGGTCAACCGACCTGTTTGGTTCGCTTTTCCGCCAGGATGAAAAAGAACAAATGTTGTCTTCAGTCACACCCACATCTACACACGCAAGGCATCAAAAGAGTCATGCAACATCACCATCAGGATCACCAGCCTGGGGCCATACCTTCAGATCCACCAAGAGCTCTACCTTTGGTAGTAAAGGCGAGCATTCCCTGGCACCTTTTTTGCATCTCGTCAAAAACCATCTTCATCAAGAAGGAAGAGGTCACCGAGAAAAGGATCATTGGTACCCGCTTCATCATTCCCGAGAACAAACTCGCGGATAGATTCATCTGCCTTGAAATAAATGAGGTCATCTCGTTCAAGATCAACTCCCCGCATCTCTGGATGACCACCAACAAGCTGGCGCGCTTCCTGCCATTCGGACAATCGCTCATAGAAGAGCTTGCCGAGATAATCAAGCAACGCAAAACAAGCGAGCAATAAGAAACAAATATTGAGGAAAGCCATCTCCCCTCCTCGTCTCTATGGACAACTTATTCCTCAAGGTCGATTCCGAGAAGTGGTGTAATTACAACAGTATTTTTACTGGTTGATCCAAGTGAATACAGCAGAAAAGAGGCTTTCGTTCCATCCGCAACGAAAGACTGGATCGATCGTCGACTCAGGATGGCGAGTCTGGATGAGCGCCCTCAAGGTTCTGTCACAACAGCGACAGGCAGGCAGGTGAGCGGGAATGATTGCTGAATTCGATTCACACCCATGGGTTTTCTTGCTGTCGCCGGCTGCATGCTTTTGGCCACTGCCATGTCCGCAGCTTTAAGCAACAAGCCTTCGAAGGCCTGATGGTTGGGAGGGGGCGAGCTTGGCGGCGGCCCCCAACAGATCAGGTCAGCTTCAAAACGAAGCGCTGAACAGACCTAGGCCAAGCCTAGGTTTTTTAGTGCTTGCACGTACTAGGCATTAGCACCCGATTGGCGAATGGCTGACGGGCTTTGGCTGCTCCGAAGATGGTTACCGCTCAAAATCAAGACTCCTTCTTCACTTTCGGTAAAACCTTGGTGAGATAGAGATGAAAGGGGGTCTTTTTTTTGGAGATGTCATCGGTGCAAATTCTTCCGCCACCCATGATGGTCCAGCATTGGCGTGTCATCGCTCTCCTACCAGCTAATCCAGGTCTAGCCACGTTGCGATCAGGCATAGGGCGGTAAACAACACCCTCCCCAATTGGGGGTAGCTAAGACGCATGTGCATGAGTTGATTGAGTATGCCGATGGGGTTGCTGGTAACTCCATCAACCGTCGAGCAAATACCCTGACTCTTACTGCAGGTCTTTGCTCTTCGAATACCGAAGGAGGCTTCGGAACACCTCTCTCGGTTGCTGAGGGAGACCCTGGAGCCGTCACGACCAAGGTTTCTTTCCGATTCGAGGAACATCCCAATGAATGATCTGCTCTATCGAGGTCGCACCTACAAAGCACCAACACCCAAGCCAAAGACTTGTTTGGAGCTCACGTACAGGCAGGAGCACTACAACACATGCCGGCAGGTTGGATCACGACCGGTTGACCAGATTCACCTCACCTATCGAGGAGCCTCTTACATCAAGCACCGGGGATAACTCCTGATGGAATAGGGAGCTGATACTTGGGTCAGGACGATAACGGGTGGTTCGATGATGTATACAAAGACCAGCTCGAAGTGAGCCGAGCGCTGAACGTAATGACTCGTTTGCCTCAGGTTCACTGATGGTTTGTCCTGTCTTCTTGTTGATCGGCATCGTGGATAACGATAAGAAGGTAAAGAATCAACCAGATGAATGGAACAACAACAGGTTCAATCATGATCCCCTTCCATGTTGTCTGGATGCATCTTTTTTGGCAGCCTCAAGCATAATCATCAGGATATAGAGACCAACGAGCAGTTGGAGCGCAAGTGGTTCAAACATCTGCTCCTCAAAGAGCTACTTCCGGTCTAGATCCAATAATTTTGAGATCCAATAAAAAAGCAGTTTTGTTACATAAAATTAGCGAACCAACAAGTGATACAGTCGCTTTGCTGTGGCTGGTTGCTTGCAGCAACTCCATTCCGTTGGAACATGCTTTGCCGTCCTGGTGATCAGGTCAGGCATGCCCTCGACAAGAGGCTGAATCCTGAACGTGGTTAAGCACGAATGCTCCTAAATGGGGGTAGTACCGTGGCACGCAAAAGCCTGAGACTTCTTGAAGCATTGAAAATGCTTGATGTGGTTCATTCAGTGTTCATGAGCGTGTGGGCTGCGTGCACGGTGATGGGTTTTCAAAACGCAATGCCTCCGCGCCTCAAAGGGCGATTAGCCCTCTCAAGACAGGCAAACCATTCCCGCACCTTGCTGGATGGTCACACCAGCTGCCTCGTACCACCCGTCGGGATGCTCTGCGCTCCTGACGCTGGCTGAAGCATGGGTTGCTCCAAACACTGATCGAGAGAAAAAGCGCTTCGACCCACGAAGCGCCTGAATCTCAGATCAAACTCGATAACACATCACCAAATTATCGATGCCAGCCATGACCTCCACTCGTATCAACGAGAAGCAGGTAAATGACACAGATAATCAGCAACAAAGAATAAACATCCATAGGCAAACATTGGCTAATTCAGTTCTAAGACAGTCCCCCATGACTGCATCATGTGGTTACAAACAAAAATGCCTAGCAGGCCGCACTGCCAAAAAAGACACCCTGAACTCAGCCAGCTTTGAATCCGTCCTGATTCAACTGGCACAGTGACGATTGAGTCATTTTGGTGGATGTACTTGGGGTGAGTGAGATGTTCTGTGTTCACAAGCAAGTTGCTCATGGTCGATGGATCGATCAATGCTGTTTCAAGACTGAGTTCGACGCCTATGTCTCAGCCATAACGAGATCTACAGAGACCATGGGAACGTACAGGGTCTATGACTCGACATTCCAAGAAGTGACCATGGCGTTCGAAATGGGAATGGAAATCGACGTCGGCGAAAAAAAACTGCAGCATGATCGCGAGGTTTGCCGTCAAGAAAGCCACTGCGGCAGGGTAGATCAATCCCCTTTGTTGCGATGACAGCCCCAGATGGGGGTATCGAGTTGTGCTTCAAAGGAATTGATTAGCAAGAGGGAGACGTCTTGGACCCCGTCTCCCGTGTTCGAAGCCAAAGCAACCCTGGGAGACTTCACTTAACTCCTGGGGTTTTTCTTCTGAGTGGATCGGTGATTCAGTAACGAGCACCGTCAGGCAACTGACGAAACTCGGCCCACACCGCCTGGGCTTCGCTCTGAAGGATCTGCTGCATACGAATCTGCTTTTCCGGCACCGGTCTGCGGATGTCGTCATTGATCGCCCGATCCGAGAAGAGATCCTCGTAATCGCTCCAAGATGCTGCATAGAAGACCTGGCGAATGTTGGCCCAATAAGCGGTGGAATAACACATCGGACAACATTCACAGCTCGAATACATCACGCAACCACTGAGATCCCAGTTCTCGAGAGTGCGGCAGGCCTGGCGGATGGCATTGACCTCAGCATGGGCACTGGGATCCTTGTCCTGAATCACGCTGTTGCCTGCGACGGCGATCACTTGGCCGTCCTTGACGATCACCGCGCCAAAGGGTCCACCGGTTTTGTACACCACACCGGCATCCCTCATCACCTGAATCGCCCGCCGCATGAAGGCTTCATCTTGATCCGATGCCATGGCGTCACCGTTGAACAACTCCTCCAAAGCTGGCAGCAGGAAAATCTCGGAAACGGGAATGAGAAGCTTTGGCTTTGCTTACTCACCCAAGCCAGTGAGGGATGGCTACTCGCCCATCCCCCCCTACAGCCAACTCAGTGTGACGGATTAAGCCGACCAGGTTGGAATTCCATCTGAGCAAAGACGACCTCGCTCAAAGAACAACTCTTTTGCGGAAATAGCGATTCCGTTGAGGTTGCAGTACCAGGCAGCTTCAGTGGTGCTGGTTAATGCACGCAGCCCTTTGGCAAATTCGGCGTCTCTACTAATCCGTCGCTTGAGCTGGTGTGCTGGAGTCAGTCTTTTCATCGCTTCCTAAGTGGCTGTTTCCTTTCTACATAAGAAGATGATTTTTGGTATCAGCTTTTCTGCTCATCACCAGGGCGACGAACGAGAACAAGACCAGATAATTGAGGTTGGTTAAGTACCTATTTCTTTTTTCCATTCTTGATGATAATACTGAAAGAGGATAAGGAGCAGTATGTCTTTTAACCCTAAGCAGTGCTCACTTGAACGTATCAAGCCAGTTTATTTGAGGCCGAACAATTTAAAACCGTCCCCCTCCTGGCAGATGGCCGAGAGGCACTTTCACAATCGCAGAGAGGATTACTGGAAAAATCGCTGCTCAATAGATCCAGATACTTCAGCTTGCAAAATTTTTGACGAGTAAAGGAAAATGATCATGACAATTCATGTTTTGCCCCTCGCCCACGGCGATTGTCCAACCTTGATCTGCGAAAGCGCAGATGTTTGCTATTTCGGCGACTGGAGGGTGGACATTGACCATCCAAAACACACATGGATCAATTTGATCCCTGGGCTTGGTGATCTTCCCACCGATTCAGGCTACAGGTTGGGATTGGATTACGGCTCTATCCCTTAAAGACTCATCCGAGCCTATTGAACAGCATGCGGATTTCTGGATGTGCAAACTACAAGACGCTAAGCCTCTACGCTTGCCATGAGGTTTAGATCTCCTGTCCCTCTGCTCCCAACAGCCGTTTAAAAGCAGAGGGCTTCTTAAACTCAGAGCCCTGCTGATTTAAGGGCTCTCAGGCTCAGCATCAAATAGGTTCGAAATGATCCAAGAGCCATGAGCTGGTCGGCTGTTTTCTCCTGGGTGGAGTCGTCTAGAGAGCTTTCAAACTCAAAAAGGATCTCGCTTAAGCGATCCTCCCAATCCAGAGCAACTTCTTGGGTGAAATCATCTTGCGATCCCTTTGCCTTGAGGAAGCTGCAGAGCTGACTGAAGCTGACAGAGTCTGGAATCGTGTTCATCACATCCCTCAGACATTATGGAAATACTAAAGGAGAAGGTCTTACCACCTTCCTTGGGTTAATCAAACGCAAATGAGTAACACCTGAGGATTAATTCCTGAATGATTATCATTCCCCAAACAATGCACTGACAGCGAATGGATGTTCTGCGAGTGGAGCTTCAGCAACGCGTGCAAGAATAATCTGATGCCTTGATTAACCGAGGTAGGTTGTCGTCAGACAACAAGCGACAATAAAAAGACCATTCTCCATGAGAGAAAGACGGCCTGTTGATGTTGTTTTGGATGAGTTGAAGAACAGCTAAATCGAGCTGTATCCGAAAATCAAACCAACTTGAGAGAGAGGAAATGCTGGTCTGCTTCAAGCATCTCTTCATCGTCTTCAACATCCCAGCCGCCATAGAGCAGATGAAGAAGCCTCGCTACATCCAACTCCCGGTCGGCGACGTCTTGCCAAAGACGACAGCTCAACTCGGAGTCAGCAAGGATGAATTGTGCATTGGCCAACTCACGAGCCAAAGCGAAATAGCTTTGCCTGTCATTGCGGATGCGGCATTCCATCGCTGCACCCACAGACATCAGAAGGCGCTGTTGGCTTAGAGACTTCGATTGGGTCTGCATGGTTCTCCTGGAATGCATTGAGGCAGGGGCCGCTCTCCCCCTGAAAAGACGGCACAACTCGCTCGTTAGTTCATTCTTGACCCCGCGATGCGATCGGAGGATGAGAGGCCAGCCCATCTACGACAGGAATGGGGTGACCTCTCCTATTGCTCGCTTCCGACACCCCTGTGGTTGCTGAACAGGGGCCATGCCGCATGCCATTCCTGGCGAGAGGCGAAGTGTCGGGCCTTTCAAGCTCCTGGGGCCAAGGTTCCAGGTGATGGACTTTCTAACTCAATGGTGAGTGCCCCCCGGCAGTGATGGTGCCGAGATTTAGGGCAAGCCCATGGATGGTGAGAAAACTCGTGGAGCAGATGCTCGAAAGGTCAGGCGACTTCTAAAACCTGCTCAGTTGGACCGTCGTCTCTCATTGACGCCTCCGATCTCAATGAACTCACTTTCGTCAGGGGACACGCATAAGGCAATCGGTCTTAACGCTCATTGCCTTACGAGGCAAAATAGTCCAAATTGAAAATGATTTGCTGAGCGCAAAGTAAATATCAGCTCAACCAACCCACAAAAAACCCTCCTGCCTCAAAGAAAGCAGGAGGGTTTTCTGATCCCCGTCAATCAATGCCCTTAGAGGTGCATCGAAAATGCTGAGACCTAGCAATCCATCCACCTAGTAGTCGTGGCCTCTCTTCATTGGTTGGTCTCGGTAAGGAGTCGTGCCAATTGGGGGAGGAACATGGCTCTTCTCCTCTGCATCAATCGCGCCCATGGCATGGGCGAAAGCATCTCCAAACCACTTCAGGAAACCTTTCATACGACCTCTCATTTGGAACTGACTTAGTCCTAGGACGGAAGTCTCTTTTTTGGGACTAGGTACTTAACCCAAACTTGGAAAAAGAGCTTGACAGGATAAATACCTAGGTACTTTATCTTCATTCATATCAAGCTTGACCCTTACAAGCCATCATCATATTTTCTCTTTTGAATGAATTGGAGGTGAGTATGTCTCTTGCCCCTTCACTTGTTCTGAGAACAACTCTAGGCGGGACAATTCACATGCTGGTGGGTGATAGCAACCCACGTTACTTAGCCGAGTTTAACGGCAGCCGTGTTTACTGCGACGACATGGCCACCGCCGAGGCCCATCTCGACTACTGGAGCAAGGAGTTGTTGCACTGCTGGGGAAGGCTGTAACAAAAAATCTGGAAGCGGCTTCACTTCCAGATCAGTCTGCACTGCTGAGAGCTGCTTCCGGGTCAACTCTCTGCCCTGTCACTCAACAGCTGCGAGGCCGTCAACAGCTACCCCCAGATGGGAGCAACAGCCGCTTAGTACGTCGAGCCCTCTCGTGTCATCTCGGTGTTGACACAACTAATGCTCAACGTGTTGAGCGTTCGATCCAGAGAAAAACCCGGAAGAGACAGCTCCAGGGTTTACTTCAGATACGAGGGGAAAGGATCAGTCTTCTCAGGCCCAGGGCTTTTGCTCGAGGACTAGCGGAGCTTCTAACGACATCATCTGCTTGTTCAGTCAACTCCTGTTTGATATGTAGCAATACCCCCACATGGGGGTATCAGGCTTCTCATTTGAATGAGAGATTCGTCTCACGCGGAAAGGCCGAAAGACCAAGACGCGAGATCTGCATAGGAGGTCTCAACTATGAGCAGAAGAGGAATTCATCCCCTGTTGATGGGGTTGGATAAGCCAGACCGCAAGGCCGAGGACAAACCTCTGGAAAGGCCGAGCACTCAGATGGCTGGTCTTGAGTCACCTCAACACAATCGTTTCCTTCGTGCCGAGGCAGAAGACAAAACACAGGCCAAAACCGGAAAATGAGATGAGTCCGACCAAGCTGACCAACGCGCCCGAAGGTTTTGAGTACTACAGGGTCTGCGACCAGGAAGGCGTCTGTCATGTGGTCAGGGGAATGGAGGAAGTTCGGCGACTTCTTGAGAAGAGACCTGGTCTGAATGTCACCAAGATCCCCTGATTAAAGCCATCACGCTCTGAGAACTTGTCACGCAGTACCACTCACTTGCTTCGAGGGAGGAATGACCTTTTCCTCAGAACAAATCCAACGCGCCCGTGAGCTGGCGCGAGAACGAAGGAAACATGGCGCGATTCAGCGCCTGCTGATCGATGAGTTCAACTTGCGCCCAGCCCAGTGCCGTGCGCTGCCGATGACCGCTCTTGCAGACGAGAAAGCTGCTTGATCAAGCCTCGAACATGGCCGCCAGGCTGTGTTAGCACCGATAGGAGTGAGTAAGGACGATCCTTGTACTGCATACAACAAGAGGACGCTCCTCATCATGGATTAAGGATTTGTGTTTTAAAAAGGAGGTGTGAGCCTATCTACGGGCACGTGTAATGTCGAGGGTTAAAGCATGCCGTTACAGAGTTTTTGACCAGATCACTAACAATGTGAAAGCGATCGTTCGCGACGGCCAAGATTTGGTTGGGTAATTGAATCCCCAGTCAGCCCTTTCCATCGCTTGAAGTGAGGGCTCACTGGCATTCGATGCACGCACGGTTCGTATGTCTACGTTGCCAGTGTCATCCTCTTCAGGGACATGGGATTCGACGGAGTCGACAAGACAGACCGTTTCATCATTGCTGCCAGGCAACGTGCCGAAGCTGCATTGCATGAAACGTCTCCAAAGCTGACGGCACTTGAGAAAGCGATGTGGCTCAAGTTGAAGCGAGGTGAACGCCCCTGCAAAAACAGCAAAGTGAGCGCCTAAGGAAGAAGCGCAAGTTCTGGGCACCGACGTGGCAGAAGGAGACGGGCTGGGCTCCTGAGTCGGGATGATGCCATCGCGGCTGAAGGGGGAGACGCGGGCGAGGGAACCCGCTGGATTTCGTCTCTCAAGACTTGGCAGTGGTGCTCGCGTCAACCGAATCTTCCCCTGAATCCAGACGGCCACCCCCAAGGCCCACTAAGTCTTAATGCCTGATTTGTGTTCGGAGGGCTTACACATGGGCACTTGCTTTACCAATGTTGCAGCGAAAGTAGTGGTGCCTTCATGCGTCGCGCATTAGAGAGTATGGCTAGGGGGCCTACCCCTTTTTTGTTGTCCCAGCGTCTGACCCGGCGCCACTAGAGAATATTCAATCGCGACGTGCGCGGCGGCTTTGAGCTGAATCCAAAGGAGATTCCTCTGAGCCCGTTGATATTGCGTGCAATGGACAGGCGAGAGCACGAAAAGGAGCATGCATGCCTTCAAAGATGACCGAACCGATTGGCGCGCCGCATGAAAGGTGGATTGTCATAACTGGGAAAATCTTCAAACGGTCTACGAACGTCAAGTTCCCAGTGGCCGATCGGCTTCCCGTACTTCACCTGATCCAGCGCCACAGGCGAGACATCACACCCTTGGAATTGCGCTGATTCTCGCGATCCTGGCAAGCCTCAAGTACCGGTGAGCTTGGTCGGCCTCATCTCATTCATTCGACTTTGCCCTGTACTACCTCTTCTGCCTCAGCACGAAGGAAACGCTTGTGTTGAGGTGACTCAAGGCCAGTCATCTGAGCGTCGAGCCTTTCCAGAGCTTTGTTCTCGACTTTGCGACGTTCTTCTTCCCACCACATCAACAGGGGATGCATATCTCTTCTGGCCATTGCTGTGACCTCCTAATCAGTCTCGCGTTTTGGTCTCTCGGCCCTTCCGCGTGAGTTGAGCCTCTCATGTATTTGAGGTGCCCAATACCCCTATGCGGGGGTATTGGAAAAAGCCAAACAGGAGTCAACTAAACAGATCGAAGGGGCGTCAGCACCTCCTTCGGTCAACGAGCGAGAGCCCTGGATTTGAGACGACAGGGTTTTCGTCTTTGCCTCGAGAACCACCCTGGAGCCGTCACTCTCCAGGGTTTTTCTTTTGTCCCCAGGCAGGGGTATTGAAGCGCTTGTGCCGGATGAGAGATTGCAACAATCGAGACAGGAGGGCTTATGGCTCCGTACGTCATTCCGCGAACATGTATCGGTAAAACTTGCTTGAAATGGTCTGCTGACGGCTCATTGTCCGAGCACGATCAAGATGAACTGATGGAACGCCTTTGCGCGACTGATCCGGAAATGGCTAAATCCGGAGCTTGCAATTTTCCTCAAGATTCAGATGTGAGCAAGGCCCACAAAAGGTGAGCCCTTTTCTTGTGCTGGTTGGCTTAGGTCTCAGTGGTTATCTCGCCGTATGGCGCAACAAGCGAGCCTTAAAAGTCAAAGCAAGGCGCAGGCGTTAGCTGTCCTTCGCCAGCTTTATCACGTTCCGCCAATCAAGTCCCAGCTCAGCTGCCAGTGTTGCCAGCTTCACTCCCGTCAGGATTCCTGCCGTCTTCCATGCGGACAGCGATTTCGTCGAGGTGGTCAATGCGCATGCTCAGCCAAAGAACATCCTGTGCCATTGACGAGCTGGGGCCCTAAGGCTGACTGGGTCCCTTGCTCACTGGTCGCCAACTGAGGAAATGATCGCGAAGCTCATTTGGAGATAGCAAGGGAGCAGCTCTGCCCTCTCCAAGCTGAAAGCCTCAAGGAATACAGATGATGTTCTGCGTTGAACGAAGCGATGGGCCCGACATTTGGTTTCAGGAGCAGTGCTTCGAGACTGAGTTCAAGGCTTTCACCAACGCCCGAGCAAAATCGCTGAATACTTTCGGGCTCTATCGAGTCATGTACGAAAGTCCCGGCAACTCAGCTGAGGTGCTGAGGATTTCAAAAGGGAAAGCGATTCTGGCTGAAGATTACCGACTCGTTGGATAAGTGCTGGTGCCTAAACAGCGGAAATTCCGTGGTTTGCAATGACGCAGCAAAGGCATTGCTAGAGCAAGGGTCCAGGTAATAGTCGTGTACAACGTCGTCAAGCAAGAAGCTCCCGACCGTTGGGTCAAGGAGCTCTACTTCCAAACTGAATTCAGAGCTTATTTGTGTGCTCGCACAAAGTCGAAGGCGCTGATGTGCACTTACATGGTGGTTGACGCGACCACTAACGAAGTGACCTCGATCGTTCGTCACGGCAGGCCCCTCATTGCATAGGAAGCGAATTAAATCGATCCTCTGCATTATCGCGAGTTGCTCATGAATAAACCCAGTTGCACAAAAAACGAGGGGCAAATCAGGGACAAGCACCTCAGACCTGTTCCAGTGACTGACAGTTAAGTGGCAGCAGCGGCCAGAAACCCCAGTGCTGATCAGCAGGATTCACACCAGCTCCAGCCACCACGCTCCCCATCAATGCAGTGATTCTGCACAAACAGGATCACCTCCGGAAATCACTGCCAGCAAGGATTCATGGAGCCGAGACCCCTGGCAGCTCAACTGGGTGATTTTGAAATCACAGCGAACTGACCGGCGTTACGCGCAATCTCCGACTCGATCTCGTCCGGTGTTGCATAAGGAGGGCCAAAGAAAGCAGGCCTAGAAAAAGGCACGGTGAGGCCGGTACTGAAGGACGGACGCTGGTGGAGCATCTCGATCCAGGCAAGCAGATGACTCATCTCCGAGATATCGACATTGGCCCAATAGGCACTAGCGCAGTAGGGGAAACAGGCGACATCCACGAGTGTGCAGCGCTGGCCGAGCACAAAAGGGCCGCCCGATGACGCGAGCTGGTCGTCGAGCATGTGCAAACAACGTTCCGCTTCGGCAATGAAGCGACCAATGGCGAAGGGATCGTTGTGGCCGCGAACCTTGGCGATACGCTGAAAGTACATGGCTTGCCCCATCGAAGGCCCGAGGGCGCTGACCTGCCAATGGAGCCATTGCTTCGTCTGCAGGTGCAGCTGCAGGTCCTCATCGGCAGGAGGCAGCAAAGGGCTCGCGAAGCGAGCCGCGCTGTACTCCAAGATGGCTCCTGACTCGGCGACTGTTACTCCGCGCGCACGATCAATCAGTGCTGGAATCCGACCGTTTGGGTTGATGGAAAGAAAACGCTCACTGCGCTGCTCACCCTTCTCAAAGTCCACCAGTGCCCAGTCATAGGGCACACCCATTTCTTCAAACAGGATGGGGAGCTTCCAGCCGTTTTGGGTGGCATAGATCAGACAGCAAATTTCACTATGCGCTGAAGACGACCACGCTTCGTCGAGCGTCACCTGCCGGGCGAGCCTTGATGTTTGGCTCATGTCATCGCCTCTTTCATTCCTGCATCCCTGATTAACGCTAGGGAGCCGATCCGATCATTCAACTGAGTGCTCCAATCCTGAACTCAGATCAAATCAACCATTCGGTCACTTGCTGTAGGCACCGCGCCGAAGCCAATCTTTGCGGTGTTCTCGGATGGTCATCCAGTTGCCCATCATTCAACCCAGTTGCACAAAAAACGAGGGACAACTCAGGGACAAGCCCCTCAGACCTCTTGCCACGACAAATAGCTAAGTGGCAGCAGCGGCCAGAAACCCCAGTACTGATCAGCACTTCTAGCCATCGACCAACCTCCCTATCACCTTGCTTCCACAGCTCCAGGCAATGACCCTATGAGTTGAACCCCAAATTAGGCAGGGATCTGATCCTGGAACTCAGTACCAGTGATGTCGTTGTCGTTGGCCGTGGTATTGCCATCAGCACCGATCACGCCTGCTGCTGCAGGTGATTCAAGGGATCCGACATAGCTGTCTTCAGCCTCAATGGCGTTCTGGTCTTTGAAGGAATCGTTCTCCCAGGTGGAACTCGTGCCCTGACTGTCGAGTTCGCTCCAAGACACATCAGCAGAGCCCTGGAACTGTTCATCACCGGTGTGGAGGGTCTTGCCCCAGTCGGCATCGAGCACAGACAAGTCAGCCAGATCAATCTTGCCGCTGAAGTCAGCATCGACATCGCGTGCGTAGCTGGCTTCCGATGCAACTTGCACTGCATTGCCGTTCTCATCAGTGCCATCAACCAGCTGTTGCCTTGCCGCACCTGCATTGAGATAGGCCAGGTCCTTCATCGAGACACGGCCGTCGTAGTTGAGGTCACCCTGGAAGGTGATCAGATTCGATGAGCCTTTGCCTGCATTGGAGAAGGAATCAGATCCTTCAGCGTCTGCTTTGACAGAGACGATGCCATCGGACAGATCAACGACGTTGCCGGCTTCACCGGTGATCTTGATATCCGTCGTGAGGACTGTCGACTCACGTGCATCTTTGACAAACACACCGTCAATGAATGAACCACTAGCAATGCTGCTCTTGGAGAAGTCAGCGCTGACGAGTGACGCATTCTGGTTGTAGAGGCTCTCGTAGCTGAGGTTGTTGGCTTGAATATTGCCAACGTTGAGCCATTCAGCGCTGGTGGTGAGAGTGTCACCAGAGCGAACCAGGTTCGTTGTTGACGCATCAGAACCGATAACGCGCTGGGTCCCCAACACCAGGCCGTCACCTTGCTGAGCAAGATTGACCTTGGCTTCATAGAGAGTGACGTCTTGCCCTGTGACTTCAATGCCGCCTCCTAGATCTGCAAGGGAGACGATTTCGCGGTTCGTCAGTCCAGAGTCATCAGTAAATGTCTTGGAGAAGACGGTTTCCTGATCATTGGCGGTGATCTGGAAAGACAAGGGGTTAATTTTCAGGCTGCCGTCTTCGTTCTTCTCAAGCAGCTTTATTTGCTCTTCATCGAAGTCCAAATTAATGGATGCCAATGGAGTATTAGCCGAAATACTAGAGCCTTGGTTCAAATCGGCCAGACTCGCTGCTGCGATTCGAATAGTCCCAGCTTCGTTATCGATTTGAACAGCATTTACAATTGGCAGGGAGCCACCGATTGTTATGTCAGATGCATTAATTTCGCCAAAAAGTTCTGGGTCAAAGTCAATGGTGAGATCCGTAGACTCAATTAAGTGGTCAGCAAGAAACGATTCAGCAAAGACAGAAAGTTGAAAGATGCTCCCTTCGCTCACCGAATCTCCAAGGACTGCAAGCTGAGACAATGCAGCCTCGGAAGAGGCGTGATTAAGCTGATAGCTAATTCCTAGCGAATCTGGAGTCCAGTCAAATCCATCATTTACGTGTCTTATAAAGTAATAATCTGCATCTCCATCATTATCAGAGGCTGCATAATCTCGCCAAGTCCAAAGCAGAGCACCCTCACTTGAGAGCGCCTCTATACTTTCAGAAGTGTGATATTCAGAGTTCTTATGGGCTACTCCTGGAATCTCGCTTGTAAGACCAGACTCAATGTCATAAGCGAATAGATATGAACCCTCAGAGTTGTAGTCATATCTTTGATAATACACATATTTACCACCTGGCGATATTTGAGGATAAATGCCACCAACTTGCGAGTCAAATTCACCACCTGGCTCTTGCTTGAGCACAGTCTGGTTAGAGATCAGGTCAATCGCCCCAGACCCCAAGTTTTTGAGATAAACATCTGAAATGCTATTAATATCTTCTGTAGCAAGCGCTTTGCCGGTTTGAAAGACTACTTGTCTCCCCTCTTGATCAAAATTTGCATGCCACCCATACTGGGAGTCAATGATGCTTCCTTCTGGCGTCCTATAGACAAGACTCAGACCATAAGATTCATCCCATAGGTATATGTTATTTCCTTGTGATGAATCAATGATGCCAAGCTCACCTGTGAGATCCAGGCTTGACTCAAAGAGTACTTTTGATCCGTCATAATTAATTCTTGGTCTTGACGAGTATCCTAATGAGTCACTGAAGGTTGACTGATCAATCCTCAATATTTCACCGCTAGACAAATCCTTTTTGTAGACCTTTACTTGCTGATCTCCCCACGTTACTGAGTCTGCAGTATCGCGAATGGCGAATACAATTGATTTTTCGTCGCCGGACAGATCAAAGTCGCCATGCTCAGGGCTCCATCCCTGATAAGTAAATGTTTCACCATTTTGATCAACATCTAGCCTTTGGGCTCTATCGATAGAATTCGATTCTGAGACCGTGATCTCATACAACCCGCTACCGCCAGAACCAGTATTATTATCCGAATCATTTCCATTGACTGACGGGCTAAAACTATTCCAAGTTCGAAGATATATCTTATCAGCTTCATTTGTTATTGCCTCTATCTGATAATTTCCGTAGGGCGTAGCCCTGTCAAGCTCAATAACTTTGGAGCTATTATCTCTGATATCCTTGACCAGAATCGCATTATCAAGTCCAATAGCTAAGTAATGCCCATTTTTACTGATAGCAGGCTGGCCTTCTCTGCCAAGCTCTGCAATATCCTCTTCAAGATAAATCCGATCATTACTATCCTTAAGTGTCAAAGAAAAGGATTGATTTGCAGGCGAGGCAAGATCTTTATCGTAAAATAATTCAAAATTGATTGCTTTGGGGTTTTCAATACTTTCGTCTCTACGAAAAGTAAAATGAAACCAATCTTGATTCCATTGCCCTGCATCAAAAGAGAAGATTGCAGCCTCGCCACTGTTAATTGGCTCTAAAATACCCCCTGATCTTTTGTCGTAGATTGAGAAATCATCATTTAGATCAAGGTCTTCGCCGCTTATTTTTAAATATCCCCGCTCACCTAAGTCAACAGGATACGAGACATTAATCTCAATTCCTTCGCCTTCATGCACGATTGCATGGTAGTTGTCATAAGGGGCTTCTCCATCAATCAATATGGAATCGCCATTTTCCTGAATCCAATGAAAAGAAAAGGGGGTGTCGCTTTGTGTGTCATCCCATCGCAAATGGGTTGATACAGTATCTCCAGATCCAGAAAGAACTGTAGGCTTTATTACTCTGCCTCGGATGCTAGCCATAGACCATCCTCGGTTAATTTCCTAATATTAACATAGGTAGGGAAACTAGCCTTATGCACTAAGTGCATAAGGCGGAATGTTTTTGTCGACCGAAAAATAAACCTACTTTTACGGTCTGTTTATCCTTTCCATCCAGGCCAGCAAGGCCTGTTAATTGCAAAAATATTGATGCCTTCTGGCTGCTCAAGATCAACACCGGGAACTTTGGTGTTCTGAACCTTCAGCCCATCCACCCAATGTTCTTGGGTGGCCTCACCGTCATCGTGACAGCGTCGGGTGCAGCGATGTTCTTGAAGCCATCGCGATGACACCTCATTCCCTGAAGTGGTCTCCCTGAAACAGCTAATAACGCGCGAAAACGGAGGTTGTTCCGTCATGGGCTATGACGAGCACCTCGAAAGGTTCAGCCTCGACGCCAGCAACCTCCATCCCCGGAGAACCCATTGGCATCCCTGGAACTGCCAGACCTCGGATGTTGGGCCGTTCCGCCAAAAGAAGTTGGATCGCAGAAGCAAGCACATGCCCTTCGATCACATATCCCTCCACAACCGCGGTATGGCAAGAAGCTTGTTGTGGGCTGACACCACGCGCTTTCTTCACGGCATCCATGTCCTCGGTGACATGTTCATCAATGCGGAATCCCGCTGAAGCGATATGGGATCCCCATGACGTACAGCAACCACAGCTCGCCGATCGATACACCGTCATCTACGGACCGGTAGCGCTGCTGGTGTCGGGCATCGCCGCATTCCCTTTCACATCACCATGCGCCTAAACCGGTTGAATCGCCGAAAGCAGCGAGACGACCACGAAGGCTCCAACAAAGCCCTGTTGCACGGCAGCTGAACACTGCAGCGCAAAACGCGATGCCTTCATGGATTCCGCAATGCAGCGCATTGAATCGAGTCACGGCACTATCGCGGGTAGCTCATGAACACACCCAGTTGCACCAAATTCCAGGGACAACTAAGGGACAAGACCTTCAAATCCATTGCAAGGACTTGGCCTCAAGTGGCAGCAGCGGCCAGAAACCCCAGTACTGGTCGACACGACTATTCATTGCCAAGCCTCTCGCGCACCCTGGATTCGATAGCTCCAGCCCCATGATCACAGGTCTTGATCACCGATCGAGCACCCGCAGCGCAAGCTCAGATTCAGACGAGCCCAGAACCAAGAATCAAGGTGCAAACCAGGCTCGAGATTTCTAAAGTAACCAAACTGACTCTTCCCAAAAGTGCGACGTCTTGCCCTTGCCCTGACTGCGATCTCGGCACTGACCTCGCAGGTTGCATTAGCCCAAAAGGACCATCACCATGGGCATCACGGCCATGAGATGCATCACGCAGCGCCTGAGGAAACAAAAGAGGCAGCACCCACCCATTCCGGCACGCATCAGCACCACGCCCATGGCATGGGCCCCGCAGGCAGCACCTATGACCTGCGCTTTATCGACGGAATGGTGGAGCACCACGCCGGTGCGTTGCGGATGAGTGAATACGTCTTCAACATCGGCGCCCCTGGGGTGGGGGCGTTGGCAAACGGCATCTGGAACGAGCAGGCCCGTGAGATCAAGGCGATGCGCCAATGGCGCAAAGCCTGGTATCCCGATGCACCGGTTTATCCCGTGGCATTGCGCCCTAACGGGGACCCCAACTCCATGGCAGATCTGGTGCGCATGAGTCCTGATGTAATTGCAGCGATGCGCATGTCGGGGACGAAGCCGACACGCGACAACAGGGTGCAGTGGTTCCTAGAGGGAATGATTGAGCACCATGGCGGCGCGCTTCAGATGGCCCATGAGGCTCGCGAAAACTCCACCAACCCCACCATCCTTCGCCTTGCACGGGACATCATCGTCGCCCAGCGCAAAGAGATCATTGATCTCCGCAAAATGCTGCAAAGCAAGGGCATGAATAAGCCTGACCACTACAAATTTGATGGCCTTTTCGCGCTGTGAAAGCAATCACTTTTAATGCCTTCACCCCAAGGATGATGGGCTGGATCTCCATCTCATTCGCCCTCGTCGCTGCTTTCATTGTTCATCCCATGGCCAGCCATGCTCACGGCAAAGGCATCTACCAATCCAAAGCTGACGCGCAACAACGTGCAAGTGAAATTGGTTGTACGACGGTGCATCAGAACAACGGAAAGTGGATGCCCTGCGCAGATGAGCGTGAACTCCATCGCCAACTTCGCAAGCAATGAACCAAAGTTCGCTTTCACGGCGAGCACGCAAGGTTCACCGTTGGCTGGTTCCAATAGCGGCTGTTCCGTTGCTGATCACCGCAGGCACGGGATCTCTCTACAGCTTGCTTTTGGAGCAAGACATTGATGCCTTCTGGCTGCTCAAGATCCACACCGGGAATTTCGGTGTTCTGAACCTTCAGCCCGTCTACCCAGTGCTCTTGGGTGGGCTCACCGTCATCGTGACAGTGTCTGGTGCAGCGATGCTCTTGAAACTATCGCGATGACTCCTCATTCCCTGAAGCGGTCTCCCTGAAACCGCTTAGTAACGCGCGAAGACGGAGGTTGTTCCGTCATGGGCAATTGCAAGCACCTCGAAACGTTCAGCCTCGACGCCAGCCACCTCCATCCCAGGAGAACCCATTGGCATCCCTGGAACAGCAAGACCACGGATATTGGGCCGTTCCTTCAACAGCCTCTGGATCGCAGAAGCAGGCACATGCCCTTCGATCACATATCCCTCCACAACCGCGGTATGACACGAAGCCTGTTGAGGGCTGACACCACGCGCCTTTTTCACAACATCCATGTCCTCAGTGACATGGTCATCAATGCGAAATCCCGCTGAAGCGATGTGCGATCCCCATGACATACAGCAACCGCAACTCGCCGATCGATACACCGTCATCTGGGGCCCCGTCGCCCTGCTGGTGTCGGGCATCGCAGCACCCCCTTTGATATCGCCGTGCGCCTGAACCGGCTGAATCACCGAAAGCAGCGAGCCAACCACAAAAACTCCAACCAAGCCCGTGCGCACAGCAGCTGAACACTGACAAAGAAATCGGAATGCCGTCATGGATTGCCTTCTCAGGCATATGGGATCGGTTTCTGCATTATCGCGAGTTGCTCTTGAACACACCCAATTGCAAAACATTCCAAGGCCAACTGGGAGCCAAGTAGCAGCGGAATCGCCGTTACCACCACCCCACCACAACGAAGACTCCTGTATGACGTCGGAGTCAAGACTCATTGCCTGAAAAGCTGAATCGTTGAATTGAGCTTTTCCAACATGCCTAGCACTCTTAGGTACAAGTCAGTCAGGGAGTCTTAAATATGTATTCGAGTCGAACAATCACCCCTAGGGCTAGAGGTCATTATGAGCTGAATCTCTGATCGATCCATATCGAAAGGGCATAAACACCGACAAACATTGGTAGGTAAGCAATCCAAAGACTGGGTAGGTCAAGGCCGCTGTTATTGATCACGACTAAGCCCAGGTAGCTGAAAGATCCGTAGACAGCCGCCCGGCGAAGTGGGCGTAAAACCTTCTTCATTGTGATTAATGGTTTTGTAGGAACCGCACACCGCCATACAGCAGTGCCATTAGGCCAATAATGGCCACGGAAGTGGTGGCCGTGAGAGTGAATTGGTTGAGCATTGACACCTCTATCTACTGATCTAGTTCTACACCCAACTCTTGCAAATTTGAGTTAGGAGAACCGCCATTCCAGGATCGCAAACCCGCCCACACAGTTGGGACTGCTCCGAGATACTGGTTTCTTTGCTCTGCGGGCTCTGAGCACCTAGCTGTTAAATCAAAATGGCAGCTTTTCTAAAGCTGGGTAGTGCTTTTCCTGCCGCCAAGGAAAATCAAAATAAGGTGTTTGGATGGGAATCCATCCAGCCGACCGACCGATCCTTGAGCAAGACGAGGACAGCTTTGAGGCCTGGCTGAAGCGCAAATCGAACGAGGTGGAAAAGCCATGGACCTTCCCCGATGAAGGCGCTGGAGCCTTCGAGCTGTCTAAATAGATCTGACCTGTCACTTACATCTTTCTAAGGGGCGATCCACTAGGGGGAAACAACCACTTGGAGATGCCGCGGCTTTTGACGCTCAGGCGACGACTCCGCTTTCACCTTAGTTTCTGATTCTTCTGCTACAGCACGGAGAAAACGTTTGCGCTGAGCCGATTCATTACCAGTCAGCTCAACGTGCTGTTTCGCGATTTTTCGCGCATTATCCACACCCATTAAAAGGGGATGCATTCTTCTTCCGCTCATTGAGAGGTCCTTTTATTCGGGTCTCGCGTTGTGGTCTCTCGGCCCATTCGCGTTTTGGTACTTTCGCGCATCACTGCCCGGAATGCGAGCAGCGACATAAATCGATCAGATGTGGAACGTTTGTCGTGGTCGAGCAACAGGATCGGAAGCCGAGCTGTCAGATCAGACAGCAACAGGCCGGTCTTTGGTGAGGCAGAGGGCCAACATCATCGTCCCTTGAACGCGGCGACTTTCCGGAAACGACGCGACATGTCGAGCCTGCTGAAACCAAAGTCGATAATCACGCTCAAGCTTCAGGGAAAACAACGCCCTCCTGGTCCGAGAAGCGAACAGTCCAGAGTTCTTCGTTGGTCATCAGACCGTTCTCATCCAGCAGTTCTGGATGAATGGTTTTGAGGCCTGTCCGGTCCCTCGGCGCGCTGGCCACTGAGGCAGAAGACAAACGCATCATCCGAAACGCCTGCAGGAGCAAGCACGTCAAGACAATGGCGTAAGCGAGAGGGAATAAGCCAGAAAGCACAGAGCGCACCTTTTTGTAAAGAAACGTTAACCGCTGCTGATGCGAATCGTTGCGGTCGGTGCTCGGCACTGCAAAAGGGGTTCTCTGGAGAGAGTCGATCCCAGGCAGCTCTTGCCCTCGCTTGAAGTGAGGGCTCACTGTCATTCGATGCAAGCCAAATTTCACAACCCTAGATTTTATTGCTCTGCCTCTTTAGGAAAATGGCTTTCGACGGGGTAGATAAGACAGCGCGTTTCATCATTGCGGCAAGGGCACGTGCAACAGCTGCCTTGGATGAAACGTCTCCAAAGCTCACGTCGCTTGAGAAAGCAATGTGGCTCAACCTGAAGAGGGGTGGACGCCCATGCAAAAACAGCAAGGCGTCATAGGGGAAGTAATCCGAGAGTGGGGCATCTCCGGCTCATTAAAAAACTGCCCTTTCTTCAAAACCAACTAAGCCTCTTTATTTCCACCCATATTCATCTATGGGATCAGGCAACATCGGGCATCGTTCGGAGAAGGGTTCGAATTCATCGCGGCAGCAGACCAGTTGTCGCAAGGACCTCCTCACGGCCAAAATCGCTTGATCAGCAGAAGATTCAATTACAACAGTCGTCAATGCACAGGCTGGTGGTGGGGTTGACATCCACAGCTGGTGAGCCAACCCACTAGAAGTGGTTCAGCGGATGCCCGTCCTAAGGGTCTCCTTCATGGAGGAGGCTCCAATTTCTAAACGTTCAACGCGAAGTCGGCTCACTTACAGCGGCGGAGCATCACGGAGCTACGCCGAGTCGCTGCGTTGGGGCATTAGGTGGGAAGGGCTACGCAGCAGATGGTTCAGCCGCTTTGGCCACTGGGCAGATGCAGAAAAGTGCCTGGCTCGCCTTGAGCACCTCGAGCGGGAATACGCAGACGAAGTAAATGAAAGCTGCTCGCCGTCAGCCTCCACGGGCTAGTCGCAATGCTTCAACCTGTCTGCATACATCAAAAGCGCTAGTCAAAATCGCGACTTACCAAGACGTTATCAAGACAGTTGGAATGTTTGCTTTGATGCCTCGACAGGTACAAGGTGATGGTTAGACCAATAGCAGCTCCAAGATTCCAATGCAGATCATCTGCACGGTTAACGCAGAACCGATGGGGACTCTCATCAACGACGGCAAACATCATCCATTTCGCGCTCTCGCCTGTCCACTTCAGCCTCACATGAAACAGATCCGAGCCAATAAACAGAAGGGGGAATCAGCCCTTAATTCTTTTGATTGCTTTGAAACTCAGGCCTTAGCCCGGAAGCCAAATAGACCCCATGCCGGGAAGGCTGAGTTGATTGATCCCATCAGCTGCATTCACCAACCTTCAACTGATCAGTGAGCGGAAGCCCTGAACCGAAGACAACAGGGCTTTCCTCATTCTCTCAAGAAGCCACCTGGGGAAGTCACACTCCAGGTTTTTTGTCCCCATGCAGGGGTATTGAGGAGCTTGTGTCGAATGGGAGATTGGCACAATCAAGACAGGAGGTGTTCATGACTCCGGCCTTCATTCCCAAAACTTGGACCGAAAGAACTTGCTTGAAGTGGTCTGCTGACGGCTCATTGTCGGAGCACGATCACGATGAACTGATCAAACGCCTTTGCTCTGCAGATCCAGAAATGTCTAAATCCAGAGCTTGCGGCGTTCACCAGGATGCAACCTGAGCAAGATCTCCCAAAAATGAGCCCTCTTCTTCTGCTGATCGGCTTAGGGCTTGGGGTTTACCTCGCTATTTGGAGCAACAAGCAGGCCCTCAAAGTCAGAGCAAAGCGCAGGATTTAACTGAGCTTCAGCTGGCTCGATCACGCTCCGCATCTTCTGCGAAGCCACGATCGCGTAATCGCGCAGCCTCCGTCGCCTTTAGTACGGCACAGGTGAAAGATGTTGAATGCAAGCAGATGTGCGGAGAAATCTGGATGGTTCTGCGATCGCTGCAGAAACACCTGCAACGATCGCTGAATCAATGGTCGCCTCATGGACTCTTTCGGCGACTATTTGCAAGAGATTGGACGGGTTCCACTACTAACGGACCAAGAGGAGATCTACTGCTCGCATCAGATCCAGGCATGGCTCCAATACGTTGGCGGACCCGAAGCCGCACCCACACAAGTTCAGCGGCGGGGCAAGCGGGCTAAGGAACGGCTGATGTCAGGCAATCTCCGCTTGGTTGTTTCCGTTTGCAAAAAAAACCTGGGGCGTGGTCTTGAGTTACAAGACATGGTCCAAGAGGGTTCTCTGGGCCTAAGCCGAGCCGCCGAAAAATTCGATGCAACCAGAGGCTACAAGTTTTCGACTTACGCCTACTGGTGGATTCGTCAGGGGCTCAACAGAGCAATCAGCCAGCAGACCAGAACGATTCGAATTCCCTCAAACCGGAGGGAGCTGCTCTCAAAAATCAAAACTGTAAGAAACCGGCTGACATTGGAGCTAGAGGAGCAGCCGACGGTGCAACAGATCTCTGATCAGTTGGACGTAACAGTGGAAGAAGTAACGAAGACCCTTGCAGACGATTTACGTACCCGCTGCTTCTCTCTCGATTCAGCACTCACAGACGGAGGCAGAAGCCTTATGGATCTAATCGCGTCCAATGGGGACGAGCCGGAGGTGACTGATGCGGAAGAAGCAGTCCAAGCCGTACTCAGTCGGCTCAATGAGCAAGATGCCCAAATCATTCTGATGCGCTTCTTTGAAGGACACACCCTTGCCGAAATCGGCAAAAAAATGGGTGTTTCCCGGGAATGGGTTCGTCGGTTAGAGACCAGGGCGTTGTGCAACCTGCGAAGTCGGCTGCAGATGACTCCAGAGTTAATTTCACGCTAATGAAAGACAAACTGCCACTTTCATTCGTCAATGTTGATCTGGAGTGAGGAGCTCTTCTGCCTTTTTTCTGTATTTTCGCCCCTTACAGCGAGTCATGGATCAGTGTGGAAGAGAAATTTGGTCTGAGGACCTAGCGAGAGAACTCAACAACGAGATCTCGGAGCTTCAAGCCCGAGTCGCCTTCCCCCAACACTGGAGCAGCGGAGAGCATGAGCAGCACATCGAGAAGCTTCGCCAGCTCAACTACGAAAAAAGACGCCTGAGGGATCAACCAGGTTCATCTCTTATGGAGCGAACTCATCACTGAAAAGCTTTCGTACAAGCATGTTGTCGCCTGGCTTGCTAATGAGCCACAGCGGCTTTACTGCCAGTTCACCAGCCATCAAGTTGACTCTCGAAATGATTTGATCTGCTTGCGCAGCTTCCATTGGCGACCACCTGACGACCCGATCCCTCAGGGGAGTCAACTGATGACACATGAAGAGGCTCTGGAGAAATGGAACATGCTCAAGTCGATGGGCTGGAAGAAATGTGCTGGCCCTCTGCACCGAGGCATTCTCTAGAAATGAACAACCGATTAGTGGGCTTGGTCTTCGCCGCCGGGCGACCTTGCGTAGCGGAAATAAAGGCATATCGGCACTCACTCCATGGCCATCACCAAGCCGTCATTGCGGCGGATTTCCTGAATTACTACTGATGCCAAACCGTGAAACTGGTATCAGTGTGTGGGCGTCATGCTCGTGCCGACCCTTCTCTCATCCGGGTCAAACTGAGGTGGCAAGATGAGGGAACAGTTGGGTTAAAGCAACCTGCCCTCATCGCATCACGGGTAAGCGTCCACAGTCGAAATTTTTTTCACTGTGCAACTTGTCGATCAGAACATGACCAACAGCACTCCAAACATCGTTGCCTGGTTGGCTGAATACAAAAGATATTTAAGCCTCGTCGCCGATGGCGCTCACGAAAAGGCTGCGGTTCTCAAACAAGAGATTGAAGAGGGTCTCAACTGGGTTGAGCTCACTTGGGATGACCTTGAATTTGCGAATAACCCTAATCAGCCCGGGGAGCTGTAATTGAGACTGAGCTGTTTCATCAGCTGTGCCTATTGGCCCACTTTGAATGGGAACCAATCAGGAGACTTGCTGATCTGACGTGCCCCGGAGGGCTTCCTCTTGAAGTTGCTGGACTGCACAGAGAGCTTCGTGGGCAGGCCATCCGTGACGAATCATCAGTTCGTCAATCAGGTAATCCGGAGAGTTGGATATGCGTGAATTCAGTTCCGCTACGGCCCTGTCATCCCGAGCGAGCGCATAAAGCCGAAGCGATCGCAGTTGCTGAGTGTTCGGCTGTTTCATAACAGCACTCTGCACCATCAGCAGATGAGGCTCCTGGCTATCGGATGAGCAATCGATTTCCTAAGGCCTCTGCTCTGCTCCCTCCACGCGCCAGAAGGAACCGCCCATTAACCGTTGGTGACCTCTGTCGCACTCCCCTGACCAAGCGGTGCAAGCTCTGGGCACCTCCTGGCAGAAGCTGAGTGATGATTTTTCTGCCGCCAAGGAAAATCAAAGTCATGCCATGGGAGTCGATCCAGGCAATTGACCTTGCGAGTTAGATCGCTCTAAAGGCCCCTCCGCTAATGCGAATCATCAAGTAGGCACTGGAGAAATCTTTCATAAGAAGCTCCACCCAACAGGCTCCACATCAATTCAGTGATTCTGCAAAGGAATCCATCAGGCCAAGGTCAAACCACCCACCCCGGCACAGAACAGCACCACCCGCCAGGCCGGTTGCCGCCAGCTCACCAACAATACAAACGCCACCAACGCCAGGCTGAACTCAGCGCCACCGCGGATTCCCGTTTGCCAGACGGGTTGAAACAAGGCCGCCAGCAAGATGCCCACCACCGATGCATTGATGCCAAGCAGGGCACGACGCATCGGAGCCAATCGGCCCAGATCACTCCAGAAGGGCAAGAGCCCGCCAATCAAAAAGAACGAAGGTAAAAAGAGAGCGATGAGCGCAATCACAGAACCGGCGATGCCCTGAAGCCCAGGCTGCAGATCAAAGCCAAGAAAGGCCGCGAAGCTGAACATCGGCCCCGGCACCGCCTGAGCGGCGCCATACCCCGCAAGGAACTGCTGCAGGTCGATCCAACCGTTGGGCACCAGCGCTTGCTCCAGCAAAGGGAGCACCACATGGCCACCACCGAACACCAAGGCACCCGTGCGCAGGAATCCACTGAGCTGCTGCACCAGCAGCGGCCTGGCCTCAGCGGAAAGCCAGGGCAGAGCCACGAACAGCAGCACTACACAGGCCAGCAACCCCAGCGCCACCGAGCGCTGCAATGGAACCACGAGACGTTCAGGCGCCAATGGCTCCAGTTCTGGCGGCTTCAGAGCACAAAACCCCACCAGGCCACCAAGCAGCAGTGCCAACAGCTGAGCCCAGACGCGTGGGACCAACAGCACCAGCACAGCTGCCGCCACCATCAAGCTGGCCCGCTGCCGATCGGGAGCCAGTTTGCGCTGCAGGCCCAGAACGGCCTGGGCCACCACAGCCACAGCCGCCACCATCAAGCCATGCACCCAGCCCCCGTCCATCCAGGTGGGATGGGACGAAAGCAGCGACGCTGCCAGCACCATCAACACGGCGGAGGGCAAGGTGAACCCCGCCCAGGCCGCCAGCCCTCCAAGCCAACCGGCCCGCATCAGCCCCAGACCCATGCCCACCTGGGAACTCGAAGGACCGGGCAACAGCTGACAGAGCCCAACGAGATCGGCGTAGGCCTCAGCGGTAATCCAACGCTCCCGCTGCACAAAGCGCTCGTGGAAGTAACCGAGATGGGCCACGGGGCCTCCGAAGGAGGTCAGCCCCAACACGAAAAACTGAACAAACACCTGCAGCGGCCTGGGCATCACGCTGCTCCTCTCAGGCAGGGAACAGGCGTCGGTTCCGATTGGCAACCGCCACCAGCGACAGCATCACTGGAACCTCCACCAGCACACCAACAACCGTGGCCAATGCAGCCCCGGAGTTCAAACCGAACAGGCTGATTGCCACCGCAACCGCCAACTCAAAAAAGTTGGACGCGCCGATCATGGCCCCAGGTGCCGCAATCGATCGCGGCTGGCCTGCTGAGCGCATCCAAAACGCTGTGATCCAGAAGATCAAATAGGTCTGGAGGATGAGAGGAATGGCGATTAAGACGATGGCCAGCGGATTGGCCAGGATCGCCTGGGCCTGCACCATGAACAGCAGCAACACGGTGGCGATCAAGGCGCCAATCGCCAGGGGCTTAAGCCGCGTCTCCAACCGCTCAATCCGGCGAGCACTTCTCAAACTCACCCTCGTCAACCACCCGGCCACTAGGGGAACCACGACGAACAGCCCAACCGCCGTAAGCATCGTGTCCCAAGGCACCAACACCTCCGAAACCCCCAGAAGAAGCGCCGCAATCGGAGCGAAGGCGAACACCATGATCACGTCGTTCAACGCGACCTGCACCAGGGTGTAGTTGGGATCACCGTCGCTAAGGCGACTCCACACAAACACCATCGCCGTACAAGGAGCGACCCCGAGAAGGATCATCCCGGCCACGTACTCCTGGCCGACGGCTGCCGGGATCCACGCGGAAAACACGCCACGGATGAACAGCCAGGCAAGGGCTGTCATGGTGAAGGGCTTGATCACCCAGTTCACGACAGCTGTCACCAACAGCCCCCGTGGCTGCTGGCGAATCGCTCCGATGGAGGAGAAGTCGACCGCCAGCATCATCGGGAAAATCATTCCCCAGATCAGCACCGCGATCGGCAGGTTGATCCCCAGAGTCTCCAGGGCTGCGATGCTTGCCGCCGCATCAGGAAAAAAAGCGCCGAGGCCAACCCCAGCCACGATCGCCAGGGCGATCCAGACAGAGAGATAGCGCTCGAACAGACCCATTAATACATCAAGAATTCTTGATGGAAGAACCTTACCTCCAGCAGGCTCCGATCACCGAAGGATGTGCTTTGGAATACACGGCCAACATGGCTTAATTGCTCCTGAAGCCATCCACAAATTTCACTTAAACCAGCTCAGCAAAGATTATTGGTTAGTGCTCGATATCAATGACTGAAAAACCACTCAGCCTATTTCCTTGGGCACTCTTGATCTTTGCGCTTGTCATACCGAACCCCTGGAAATTGGCATCCGAGCGTGCGTTCGCTGAACAAAGCGTGAGAACAGAACAATGCGCAGGCCGCTAGTAAGCCGTGATGAACGCCTGTAGAGGCTTACCCGTCAACAGACGCGCATGGATTCTTAAGACCTCACCTCAGGAATAATCCGAGATCAAGCGCGAGACGGACAGAAGACAGATACAACTTACCCCCTTGCTTAGGTACAGGAGTGAGTTCATTTCGTTGCGATGAAGTGAATCGAGTGAGTGCAAGTCTTCCGCATTGAAGATTTTTTACATCCAGATCAATCACCTGCCCGTCGATGAAGTTCTGAACCTGGCTTTAGTTCATCCGACGAAGCTGGTACGGCAGCGTTTCATGAGCCCCGTCGGCGCGGATTGGCTGGGAGTGGTTGCTGCAGGTGCTGGTCCAGAGCGATTTCGAATTCGGCATGAATCGGGCCTTCCTTCTGGAGCACCACAACGCCATCATCCAGGGATTGAACGCGATAGACCTGGCGGTGCTGTTCAATCCAGCGCTTGCTGTTGCGGAGCTGACGCCAATCTCCTGCGAAGGCCTGGCCGTAACGCTCAAGCAAATCGAGGTCCACGGCAACCCAGTCCACGCTCTGAGGCCGGCCCTTGCGATCCAGATAGCCGGTATTGAAAGGAAAGCGCACCAACACCTCGCGGCGGGCAAGAAGAGGCACCAGGGGTGTGTTCGCCGCAACGCTGGCCTGCGGAGAAATCACAGCCAAAGCACGCCGTGCAGCTGCACCATGGCTCCATTGCTCAGCCGGGCTGCTGTGCACCCATGGCTGCACGCTGGCAGGAACAAGAAACGAGAGGCTGCGATGGGGATTGCTGGTCAACGTGAGCAGCAGAGAGAGGCTGATGGCTGCACCCCAAGCCAGCCTGATCCGAGGGCCGAGCTGTAGATAGGGGCGCCGCTGCCACCAGAACAGGGTGCCAAGGGCGAAGCCAGGCACCACCAGCAGGGTGTAGCGAATGGTGATCGCCAGGGGGTTGTTCGCTCCCTGAGCCAGGAACAGTCCCAACAGGCTTGGGCCCGCCAGCAGCCAGGCATCGAGGCTGATCAGGGGTAAGAAGAGAAACGGGAGGCTGTGGCCGAGGAGGTAGCGAATGGTCCCTCCGGGGGGATCCACCAGTTGCTGCAGCAGCAGAAGTGGCTGAGTCAACATCCGTTGGAGAACCACAAGACTGTTGCTTCCCTCACTGTTCTCGCCGCGGAGGTACTGACCGAAGTTCTCCACCATGAAACGCTTGGCGTTGTCATCGGAGAACAGCGGCATCAAAACGTTGGTGCACAGCAACACCCATCCACCGCCCCAGCTGATCAGTGCCAAAGCCAAGAGCCAGCGATCGCGTTGGCGCACGACTAGCCAAAAGCCAACCGCCACCAGAAGCACCCCCGTGTCCTCTCTGATCAGGGGCATCAGGCCGGCGGCCAGCAGGATCAGCATGGTGCGCCGTTCCACCAGGCCAAGCATCAGCACAAAGACGGCCAAAGGCAGCTGACAGAGATCCGTGAAGTTGCCGAGGGTGGGGCCGATCAAGGCATTGCCGCCGTAGTAGCCGTAGGCGATCCAGTTGGCGATGCGTTCCGGCAAACAACCACTGGCGAGGCGATGCAAGACAAGACCTGCGGCAGTGATGAGGCCCACCTGCACGAGCGGAAGGGCGGCTCCCCCGAGCAGCCCCAGCAATGGAGCAAAGAGCAGAAGGGTTGGCGTGAAGTGCTGACCAAGCCGTTCGTAATCCACCGAAGGCAGCTCTCCGGCGTGCTCCACGTTGGTGGAAAGCTGCGAGGAGAGGGTGCTCTCGAACCAATGGCCGTGCAGGCTGTTCCAAAGCACCTGCTGAAAAATGCCTTGGTCGTAGCTAGCCAGCAGAACCCAAGAACGCCAGGCCTGCAGACCCAGGCAGATCACGGCGAAAAGGGCAGCGGCGATGAGGACGCGACGGGACGTCAACAACGGCAATTGCGCGCATTGCTCAGAGCAATTCAGCGTTGCAGCGGATTCATTGCTGGCGTGTGTTGTGGAGCACCCAGGCATCTGAGCGAGAGCTCAGATGGATCTCAAGCGGTGGTCCTGGGTGGTGCAGGCCTGAACCTATGAATGCTCCCGAAGCCAACTCAACCCGCCAAAAGGGGTTTGCCATTGGCTCGATGGATGGCCACCACACCGGGACGGGGGGGGCGACCCGGAGCCTGGGCCGGCCAATTGGACCCCAATGGCACCTGACGCAGCTGATCGAAGGTCTCACCCTCACGATCCACCAGCCGGTGCGACTGAAACTCAAAATCACCGGGCGACCTGGCGCCATTGACCTCACCGGGGTGCTGCACCGCTAAAAAAATGCTGGTTTCCTCTTGGTCCAGGCATACCCCAGTGAGCTCACATTCCGTCGGGCCGGTAGCGAAGCAAAGAGCTGAGCCGCCATCCCGCGGCACCCACCAGCAGCTGTTGTTGCCGAACACATCACCGGCGGCCGACTTCATCGAGCGGTCGGTCACGATCCAGAGATTGCCCCGTTGATCCAGCGCCAGGTTGTCAGGATTGGTCAGCCCAAGACCTCCAGCCCAGGGCTCGCCGCCGGTCACAGCCATGGTCCAGCGGAAACCGCGCTCCCCACGCTCCGTGAGACGCATCACCCAGCCATGGCCCCAGCTGCTCTGGCCCTCCGGACCACGGAACACAGCCGGATCGGCACCGCCCCGACCCCCGGGGGAACCCGAGGTAAAGGCGATCAGCAGATCACCGCTGATCGGGTCAATCTTGGTGTCTTCCGGGCGGGCTGTTGGCGTGGCACCGATGGCACTGCTGGCCAGATGTGCATCGATCAGGATGGCTCCCTGGAGTCCATCACCCTCGCCTCTATACAGATCGGCCAGCGTGCGGAACTGACGGGCATAGGCTTCAACGGAGGCATCGTCACGAAACAGCTCCGCACCGGCTTGGGCGCGGTCGCGGTGGGGCAGCTCCACGGGGCAGGTGAGGTTCGCTTCGCTGAAACGACTCGGCCGGAAAGGATCCACAACGGCATCTGGAGTCAATGGCAACCACTCGCCAGAGCCATCGGCATGGAAGCGGGCCACTTGAAGCTCACCAGCCTCCAGCAGCCTTGAATTCGCTTTGTCAGCGACGTCGGTCACGCTGCCGCTGCTGACATACCTGTAGAGATGCCCGCCGCGGCGGTCGCAACCCGAATACACCTGAAGCGGCAGACCGGCCTGGGCCCTCACCGCAACAGCCTCGTGACGGAAGCGTCCAAGGGCCGTGTGCTTGCACACCGCATTGCCTGAGCGCTGCGGATCGACCTCCACCATCCAGCCGTATTTGTTGCCCGCCAAGCCGTAGACATTGCCCAGCCCGGCCAGCTTTCCTTCGCGGCAGAGAAACGGCCGTTCCGATGGAGGCACTGAGCTGCCATCGGCATACACCGCCTCTGGCACCTGCGACTGAATGTTTTCTTCGGCGCTCAGCACCGTGCCCCAGGGGGTGATGCCACCACCGCAGTTGGCGAAGCTGCCAACGATGCCATCACCAAGGCCATCGTCGTAGCCGAGGCGCTGTCGTGCGCGGAACACCGCCACAGCGGGTCCTGTACTGACCAATCGCTGGGAGGGATCGCTCAGCCCCGTGATGCCGGTGATGCGTCGATCAGTGGCGGCGTCGGCACGAACCCAATGCCCCTGGGCATCACGCCGCAAGCTCATCACCCCGACCCCCAGATCCGTCATGGCTTGATCAGCCACAGCCCGGATCAGATTCAGCAAGGGATCCCCAGCGGGCAGTGCTGTGCAATCGATTTCGCCATCGGCCGGGGCCAGCTGCTCCACCAGGCGTGAAAACGGCAGAGCTTGACCGATCACATCCTCGAAACCCTCAGCCCAAGGCAACGCACTGATGTATTCGAAGTTGACGGTCATCGAGGCTTGATCAGCCCCGTACTGCACGAAACCAAGGTGGTCGTTGTTGAAGCCGAAACGGCTGTCTCCAAGACGGTCTCCCCAGGCCGCCAGCAAATCGGCGCTGAATCCATCTGGCAGCGTGAGGCGGTCTCCTAGAGAGATGTCGCGATAAACGTTGTGCTGCTCGGAAGCCGTTAAGCCATCACCCTCCACCGGGAGGGGAACACGAACGGGGTCGAAAGGTCGACTCCGACGACCCACCCGTTCAGCCAATGGATCAAAAGATCCATCAGAGAGGACGCGGGCTGTCACCATGCCGGCAGTGCCGAGACCAAGCAGGGAAAGAACGGAGCGGCGGCGCAAAGTCATCGGCTTGACAAGAAACAATATGACCAGGTTTTGAGCGTTACCGCCATAATCCAGACAAGGATTTAAATCAGATTCCGACGCACGAAGGCCTCTACAACCCTGTTGTAATCTGCGCCATCCAGCGGTGAATTAGCCAGTTCACCAAGAGCTTCACGAATCAACTGCTTTAAATGTTGATCCGGAGGAGCATCGAGTGACTGTTCAAGAGAAAGGGAGCTAGAAGACATTGGCCAAAAATATATCGACCATATCTAATTCAATCAAACCAGAATGCAAGTATCATGGAGCACACCAGATCAGAATGCCTTGAAAAACCAATGCCACGAATCGGAAGATTCAGGAATGAAACCTACTGATCGTAAATCTGGCGCCATTCATCACTGGTTTTGCAATAGCGGCCATGCTCAACGACGTGCATGGTCTGAATGACACAGGCAATTGTGACTATAAAAGCAGGAATCAGCCAAACTGGGCTGGAAAACGAAAAGCGCTTAAACATCATTCAACCTTCAGCTCGCGATCGTAAATTTCATCATTTTGTGTGGTCCATGCCGATTCGGTCAGGCAACCCCGATCGTGGAGGCGCTGGTGTTCCACAAACAACCAAACAACCCATCCCAACAAGCCAGCTGCAACCAAGAATCTCAATCCACGTAGCAACTGCTGAAAAGTCACCGCACCATGACACCAACCTCAATGGTGCTATGCGACACAAAGAGATGTACGTATTGAGGAACACACGCGACAAAGAATTTCACGACTTTTGAGCCCAAGCCAATGTGCGTTACAGCACAGGCACCTGATCAACGCTGTAACCGAAGATGAGCATCACTCAAAAACAGAGTGTCGTGCGAAGGCTCATGTTGGCATTGGCGGTTTGCGCTGTGGTGCCTGCACAGGCGGGGGAACCAATACGGCTGCAGGTGATTCCATATCAAGTGAACAAGCAAGCCACGCCTGTCCTGCCGGTCTTGCTTCCTCCACCGCCGTTTGTCGATGAACAGGCCAAACCAAGGAAACGCAGGTCAAAAAAGAGCAGGGATTGGGAAACAGACGATGATTTTGACTGGCTAATGGATTAGTTCTCGCTCAGACTTCAAGCATTACTTGGAGGGAAGACTCTCGTCTTGATGTTTCATCAGCCTCGCCAAACGAGTGAGGAGGTAGGCGATATCTTCCAGCAGGGCAACATCGGCATCTCGGCTGGGGTCATAGGGGACAACCTCTGGCTTGAGTTGCTGAACCTCCTCCAACAAGTCAATCAAGTCAATCACCGCCGGGCGCAAATCATGGAGCGCCTCGCCGATGTCCGTGACATTCATCCAATAACGGCTGCGGCGAATGCTCGCCAATCGGACTGAAAGAGAATCCTGGAGGGCTTCATCGCTCAGGTCTGAGGCCATAGTGGACAGGACCAAATGTCCGCAGGTTCAACACCAAAACATTGGCATCACGCGGTTAATGGCACGTAAAAGAAGACATAAGAAAATTGAAAGCCGAACCACATTGACGTAATACTTAAACCTCAAAGTATAATTTTGTATCACAACTTAAATACTAACAACTTCGGAAAGACAACTACAGGTTGCGTACAACTAATGAGGCATTAGTGCAGCATTCTCACTCTTTGTGGTTAGCAAAATACGGGCTTTATCGTAGCGTTTTTGAAAACCAGCCTTTAAAGCTGAATGCTGGGCCATGAGCTGGGCCCTCAGGCCGACTCGCCGCTTCACCTCCTCATAAACCGAGTCGCAAAGCTGCCAATAGAGCTCAACAACACTCAGCTCGCGGGCATAGTCCTTCCGCTTGCGAAGAAGCCGTGCAACACACTTGAAACATTCAGGCTGAGGGAACACAAGCTGGCTTTGAGATGTCTCAATCTCGGCCTTGCAACAGGCCAGCATCACATCAAGATCCTTTTTGCTCTCTGCAGAGTTCTTCAGAGACGTCCAATCTTGCTTCTCAACGAGGCGCGCCTGAGGGAACATCATCCCCAAGATCTCTCCAGGGGTTTTGCCCGCGCACTGGGATCCGTAAATCCAGTCAAGATCGCCATCGACAGTGTCCACCAGAGGCGGCTTGGACAGTGCAGGCGGCTCCTCCAAAGCCACCAACGATGATGACGTCGTTAACTCAGAAGCTTCTGCTCGGAACTCAGCGGATCGAGCCTCTCGAAAGCCAGATGCCCTGATGGGCCTCTTGATCTTGACCTTCCGAGCTCCACGCTTGCCGATCGCCTTGGCGAGAAAGAAAGCAATCGCCAGGACAGCCAATAGAAAAGCAAGTAACTCCATGGAGGACCTGAGTTGGATCGCAGCAAGGATGTGGCGAAGGCTACTTTGATATCACCCAATTTGTTGTTCTGATCAGCAGGAGCAGGCCTCAGGATCTGCTTCGGCGCGGCGGCGAATGAAGTCCCAAGCCTCTTCTGCGGTATCCGAAAAATGAATCAGATCGAGATCATCCTCTGAGATGAGGCCCATCTGGGCGAGGTAGTCAAAGTCAATAAGTCGTTTCCAGAAGTCTGTTCCGAACAAAACAATAGGCATGGTTCCCTTGGTACCCACCTGCCGCAAAGTGAGCAGCTCAAACAGTTCATCGAGCGTGCCAAAGCCGCCCGGGAAGAGAATGGCTCCAACGGAGCGCATCACAAAATGGAATTTGCGCAGCGAGAAGTAGTTGAACTTGAAGCACAGATCGGGGCTGATGTATGGATTGGGATGTTGTTCAAACGGAAGCGTGATATTCAGTCCAATCGACCGGCAGCCGGCCTCAAAGGCACCCCGGTTGGCGGCTTCCATGATTCCCGGCCCACCGCCGGTCACGATCACGTGGGATGAGCAGTCATCGCTTGCTTCCCTGTTGCACTGCCCGTGCAGGGAAGCCAAATAAGCGAATTCCCGAGCTGCGTCGTAAAAACGCGACAGGTCCACAAGGTGTTGAGCATGGGTCACCGCTCGCTTCAAGCTTGAAGAGTCGGACTGTTCAATCAGGCGCTGCTCTGCTTGCACCAGCTTCGCTGCAGCAGTGTCTTTGTCGACGATCCTGGCGCCACCAAAAACAATGATCGTCGATTCGATCCCCGCTGTTTCTAAATGCAGATCCGGCTTGGTGATTTCAAGCAGCATGCGCACACCACGCATGTCGCTGCTGTTCAGCAAGTCGTGATCTTCATGGGCAATTCTGTAGGTGGGGGAATTCAGAATTGCATCCAGGTTGGCTTGCTCAGGTGTTGAAGGTTCTGGAAATTGAGTCATGTGTTCAACAGTCATTGGTGTCGGCTGTGTTGTCTCGCGTCAGAGGATGTTGGCCGCCAGTTCAGCCAGTTCACTGCGCTCGCCCTTGGTGAGAGTCATGTGCCCAACCAGGGGCTGACCTTTGAGTTTTTCCACCAGCCAGGTGAGTCCGTTGCTTTCGGCATCGACATAGGGATTGTCGATTTGATAAGGATCACCGGTGAAAACAACCTTGGTCCCTTCACCCACCCGCGTCACGATCGTCTTCACTTCCAGGGGCGTCAGGTTCTGCGCCTCATCCACCACCAGGAACTGATGGGGAATCGATCGGCCGCGGATGGTGTTAATCGCTTCAACCTCCAACAAGCCCATCCCTTGCAGATCGGCCCAGGCATTCCGTGGTTCGCGGTGCCGCTGTTTCTTCGTCTGCTCAGGATTCTCGCCAGAGGAGGAACCGGTGATGAAGTCGATGTTGTCGATGATCGGCTTCATCCAGGGGCCGAGTTTCTCCTCAAGCGTGCCGGGCAGATAGCCAATGTCCTTACCAAGGGAGATCGGCGGACGCGTCACCAACAGGCGCGCGTATTGGTGGGTATCGGCCACCTGGTGCAACCCAGCAGCGATGGCCAGCAGCGTTTTGCCTGTGCCCGCCTTGCCCACCAGAGTCACTAGAGCGACGGATGGATCGAGCAGCAAATCCAGCGCGAAGCTCTGTTCCCGGTTTCTCGCCTTGATCCGTCCCAAATGGGCGCGATTCAGCCAGTGCAGCGGTTTGATGGCGTTGCTGTTGCCTTGATGCCGAGCAAGCAGGGTGTGGCTGTCGTTGCGCTGATCCACCAGCACAACGCCTTCATTGGCCTGGAGATGCTGCCCGTCGGGATCGGTGACAGCCTCCAAAGGCAGCTGATCCTCGTCATGCAGGGTCTTGATCGTCTCCGCATCGGTGCTGAGTTCACGGAACCCTGAGTAGAGATCGTCGATCGAGACGTTGTCGTTGACGTAGTCCTCGGCTTGCAGGCCCACCGCATCAGCCTTGATTCGCAGGTTGATGTCTTTGCTGATCAGCACAACCTCGGGCGCCTGCTTCAGCCCACTGCATCGCATCTGCTCGAGAGCCACGGCGAGGATGTTGTTGTCGCCGCCGCCCCCCTGCAACTCTGCCGGTAATTCCTGAAGGGCTTGGGCCTGACAGAAGATCACCTGCAGCAAGCCGTGATTGGTGCCCTCGATGGGAACACCATCAGCAAGACTTCCGCGGGCTCGATAGGAATCCAGGAGCCTTGAAATCCGCCGAGCATTCCGCCCTTTTTCAGAGTGATCTTTTTTGAAGCGGTCGATTTCTTCAACCACTTGCATGGGGATCACAACTCTCAAGTCGCCAAAACGATGTGGAGCCTCAGGATCGTGAAGCAGAACATTCGTGTCGAGAACGACAATTTTGTTTTTCATTTATTCTCACCATTGAATGATCAATTGGTGTTCAAAATTCAATCAAGTGTGATCCGCAGAAATCGAAGCAAGCGGTTGCCTTCTCCCCGCAGTTAAGAAGCGGGGAGATCAGCGGATGTGAACAACAAACGCAAGCCGGTTCGCCAGAGCCTCCCAATTCAACAAACGACAATGGCTTGCATTGCCACAATCACCTCAACTGAGACGTGCTGCGCTCAGTCGTCGTAGATCTTGCATCCAGGCGCAGTGGGGGATTTGTCGCAACGTTCCTCCCAGTACAGATCGTGCTGGGATTTCATCGCTTGCTTGGGCTCATCAGCCTGCTCTAGCTGCGTCTTGTCAAATGCATTGAGGGGAATGCACAGATCGAAAAAACCTGAACAAATCGTGACCATCTCTCTCCTTGTCGCTGACTTATCTCTACTCCTCTCCCCTGCAAAATCAATAGGTACTTAACGCATTCCTTTACACAAAAAAACCGCTCTTCCGTCAGGAAAAGCGGTTGCATGATCAAGCTGATGGTTGGTCTAACCTGCGCCCTGATCACTCGTTTGATGGAAGATCATGCAGCCTGCTGGTTGCCTGTTTCTTCTTCCTTCGACCGAATGAAACGCTTGCGTTGAGCGGATTCATTGCCAGAGAGGTCGATTGGCTGCGAAGACTCATCTGGTTTGCGGTCGGGCTTGTCCAACCCCATCAAAAGGGGATGAATACCTCTCCTGCTCATTGGGACTTCCTGTTATTCAGATCTCGCGTCGTGGTCTCTCGGCCCCTACGCGTGGCTCAACTATCGCGCAGATCAGTTTCAGACGCGCCCCGCAATAGTTAAGAGAATCTGACGAGTCAACCGAGAAGGTAAGCCTGGAGGGGGCTGAGGCAGCACAGTGAGTTCACGAATCGAACGCAACGCACTGCGGAGTGCTCCGATGATTTGCATTCGAACCAGCCTGGCGGCTGCAGTCTTGGCCATCACTTCAGCAATTCCGGCAGCAGCCGAAATGGTGCCCTCGACCTGTCGACTACTCAGCTACGAGGGCCCATACACCACCGTGGAAACCTTCCGCTGTGACTTCATGCAGCGCAGTGGCAACGTTCTGGTGAACAGCGCTGAGCACGAGTTCAGCTTTCTGGCTGCCGAGCAGGGCGAGACCTACATCCGCATCAACGCCATCCCACTGCGCTTCACCCGAACGGGTGAATACACCCTGGAGGTGACGCAATCGCCGTGGCTGCGATGACCGCTCAGATGCCCCCCCCCCTTAATGGGGGTATCGAGAAGCGGATGCACCGGTTTGATTGATCACACCGGCGGCAGATGCTGCAGTCTGTCGGCGGTCGTCGAGTGAATACCCTGAGATCTTCCATGCTCTTGGGGTTTTCCTCCTCGAATCCGAGAGAGTTTTGAAACTGGCTTTTTCGGCTGAATAAGGGAAGCCCTGGAGCCGTCACTCCAGGGTTTTCTGTTTTGGAGCAGCTTGTGGTTGAGGTATGTGGCAGAGGAGAAGCCACAAAAAAGGAAGTCACCCTTCCCGATTGCCTGCCGCCATGAAGGCAGGATCGTGACTGGATGAAGCCGTGACCAACCAATGAGTATCGAGGGGTTACCGAATTCAGGATTTCTTCCGTGAATCTTCGGGGAGCATTGCCCCAGCAGGCATCTCGGTGCTCATAGCTTCCAAGCAGTATCACGCTCCCGTATGTGCCCACTTGACCTTTCCAGTCTCAAGTGGGGCGATGACGGCGAGTTATCTCCTCATGACACCCTCAGCCTGGTGGAGAGATTGGCTACAGCGGAACAGGTGACCCAAGGGGCGGACAAATCGACACTCAACTCCAGTTCCATTCCCCACGGGGAACCATCACAAGATCCCTGATCTGAACGGGGCTTATCCAACGAGTCGGTCTTCAGAATTCAAAAGTGCCTTTCCTTTCGAAACTCTCACCACTTCGCCTGAGAGTCCAGGGCTTTGATACATGACTCGATACACGTTCGACAAAGCAAGCGATTTGGCTCGTGCATTGATGAACGCCTTGAACTCAGTCTTGAAGCATTGTTCTTGAACCCATTGATCGGGGCCATCGCTTCGTTCAACGCAGTACATCGTTTGGAGCAGAGAGGACACGCAGCTTGATGAGGCTGCGGCTGGTTGCCCTCGATCTACAAGTCAGCTTCGGGATCACGTCTTCAGTTGGTGACGGGAAGCATGGAGCCTTCACGCTCAAAGGTTGCTTTTGCGTCCTAGACGTCGATCACGTTTGGATGCACAAGACGGAATCACATCGCGTCGAGCGATGAGGGATGCGATTCCGCCACCGGTGTGCCCTCGAACGCACAACACGGCACTTCGGTTGTATCCCCACTCGACAGATAGGAATCGAGTCACTTACTACCGATGACCGTTCTCGCTTGAGTCTTCAGGTTGTGATCGTCACTGCCATCGATGGTTCCAATCCTGTTTCAGGTGGCTGATGTCGAACCGGCGTCATCAACTGGATCAACGCTGACCTTGCAGCGCACGTCGCTCAGCGGGTCCAATACTGAGACTAATTCGTGTAAAGTTTCGATAAGTTGCCCTAAGATCATGCTGAAAGCCTTGTTCTCCCTGGTTTTTGCAGCAGTGATGTGGGTTCAGGTGCCTCAGTGGCAGCCGGACTGGTCTCAGTGCTCTGTTGATACGCCGGACGTGGATTGTCACTGGTACGTCACTGCACCAGACAACACATTTGGAGAAGGCTTCAGCTGGGAGAACGCACCCTGGTTCAGTGCCGAAGGTCTTCGGGACGTAGGCGATCTGAACAACACGATGACGACGATTCACGGCCAGGCTCTTGCAGCCAGCTAGACGTTGATTACGTTTATTGCCTGAAAGCCCCTGAAGCAGGGGCTTTCAGGCAATAAACGCGGAGAGCAAAGCTTCAGCACTAACCTTTCAATTTGAAGAGATCTCAGTGACCGATTACTCAGCAGCCATCACAGCTCTCATCGTGGTCACTGTGGTCATTTCTGCAGCCGTCGTTTACGTGCTGGCTCAGCCGACTGACCTGCCCAGATACAAAGAGAACAAGGATCAATAGACGTCATCAGGTGGGTGAACACTGACCTTGCCACCCACATCACCCCCAAGGCCTGAATCCAGCACTAGGTTCTTCCCACTCTCGGCACACACCTCGCATGAAAGGTCAGAACCTTGCCTTCTTTGGTGGCTCCGTGATCGTCACGATCATGGCTGTCGTTGTTTTTATCGGCGCCGCCAACGCTGGTGACTGCCCTCGCAGCAAGTCAGCTGAAGCAACCTCAGTTGAGGCCCATCACAAAGCCGATGACAAGGCTGAAGTCGAAGCCTGATCTGATCAGACGGTTCAGCGAAGAGGGTCGACCTCAACCGGAGCGATGGTCTGGAGCATGCTCAACCCCTCCCCGATGGTCTGCCCAACAAAGATCCCACCGGTGAGCACCGCAGAGAAACAACCCAACCCGAGGATGAGTCCAGCTGCAATGCGGATGGAGTTCGTGGTTTCTACCTTGCCTTGCTCAGTGCTGAAAGCCATCTGAATTGCTGCGACAAACCAGTTCTGGCTCAAGCCGTCACTCGATTCAACTGCGGACAAAATCACCCCCGGGGGCTTGATGCTTTTGAACGGCCAATGGTCATGCAGGTTCCATTGGTTCAGTGACGTCCCAACGAGGCAGTGGCAGTGACCAAATGATCCGCAGCAAGGTTGCGACGCTGCACTCTGACAAGTCGATGAGGAGCCAGGGAGACGCGGGCGAGGGAACCCGCATCGTTCATCCCCCATTCGCGCAAAAGCAGTGATGCACGCGCGTAGTCCATTCCTAAACGCCTCGATGACGACTCTCATTAGGAAAAAACGCCTAATTCATCTGCAATTCAGTTCGTAGGGCTACACATTGCATACCGACCTGAACCAGACTGATTCATGAGGCAGTGGTGCCTCCGAATGCGTCTAGAGGGATGGCTGAGGGGCCGCCCTCTTTTTTGTTGTCTCACCGAGTCGTCGAGCGGATTGGGCGTTTCAGGGAATCGCTGCCATCCTTGGATCATGGGCAAGAAATCCAAAAAAGCGAAAAAGGCCAAAGAGACCAACTCGGTCCTTCTCTGGCATCAGACATTCATCAAGCGGCTCAGGCAGCGGTTTGGTCTGAGCAAGTACCAAATGCTCTGGCTCACCTTCAGCAAAGGTCTCGTGATCGGGTACGTCCTGGCGCTCCTGGTTCACCGTTGAGTTCTAAGCAGCGACGACTGAATGGACTCCACGCAGAGACTCATCGAAAAGCTTGTAGAGAGACGAATGCAAAACACTGGAGAGTCTCAAGCGGTAGCCACTGCAAATGTGATGGCAGCTTTCGAGAAGCTCAAAAAAAATGAGACCTAGCCTGAAGCGAATCGTTGAGCATCGTTAAAGACTCGCAAGGCCAGTGGCTGCTGCTTTACAGCTGACCGAACCATAAATCCAATCTGCAGACAAAAAAAACCGCCCCTAGATGTGGAGCGGTTGTTCGAAGCCGTGCAATCCCCATCACCCGGCCATCTGCACCACTTGTTGATGCCATGGACAAATAGTACTCATAGATCACCTAGATATGGATCCTTCCACAGTCACTTAAGGGCGCGGTGCCTTTAAATCTCGTTTGTTCTTTGGGTTGATACGACGCTGCATGTAGCGGTGACTAGCTTCAGGTTTAAAGCCGCCATCACCCGGCCCACTCTTGAAGTGGGCTTTTTTATGGCTCGACACCAAATGATGAGGGCAGTTACTCAGTGATGCGTCTCAGCTTCTTCTTTTTGACCACGCAGCCAGCGACACCACAGATCACTTCGTGGGTCTCGTCGCTCAGTTCGCGGAGAGTGGGTGGCTCGATTGATGCCAGGCGTTTACCAATCTTGCGAGCTGCCATAAACCACTGAAAGGTCATCGGTCTGGAGGAAAAGCTGGTGAATAAAAAGGCAAGGTCGTTCCCCTGCCTCCCCTTTTCACGACGCAGGCAAGCCGCCAAACTTGCCCCTCAATTAGTTTGTGGCCAAGCGATACAAAAGAAATCGGCCTAATGGCTCATTGCCACAGGGGTAGTCGATCACCCCCTGATGGCTCAACCGTTCCTACTGTTCCGGGTCGCACCGGGTGATTGTCGCCATCCAGTGCCCACCAGAACATTCACGGTGTCGCAAGGCAAGTTTTTTTAATGCTTCAGCAGAGCGGGAAACACTCAGAGCAATCAAGAAAAAACCCAGGAGTGAGCTCCCCCTGGGTCCCTCGTTGAGCGACCCTCCATTCATAAGAGCGTTACTCGTGTTTGTTCTGAGGCCTCACTGAGAGTTTTCAGCAGCGGGGAACGATGTGGGGCACAGGCTCAGTCATGGCCCTTTGCAGCTGGTGCTTCAGCTGACTGGCTGCGAGTGCAGTCACCAGCGTTGGCACCGCCAACGAAAACTGCCAGGAACATGACCGCGACGACAACGCCGCCACCTATGTAGGCGATAGAGAGTTTCATGGAGAAGACGTTAACGACGTTTAAAGCCCCCATGACACGTCATTTGATACGAGGTCAGCGTTCAAATCCGACCCTTGGAACGCCCAACGTGATCAACGTCTGATCACAGCTGGTAACTGCAGGTTGTTTGCCACTGATCACGACCGCCATAACCGTCGTTTTCCAAGTAGGTCAAACGAACATCGACACCGTTGATTTTGTTGGCGACGTACAGGTGATCTACGAAGGCATAGCTGCCTGGATCCCAGAGAGCAGCTTTGATTGCCTGCTCACAGTTTTGAACCAAGCCCTGACGCGAAGCGGCCTTCAACCTTTCAACAGGCTGCACATAAGACTTGAGCTCTTCGCATTTGAAATGCTCGTCTCCTGTGCCCGGTTCAGCCTTGTTGAGCTGGTCACGGGTCCAGTCGCACCTCTTGTAGTCAGAGACGATCCCTGCACTCTTGAAATCAAAGTGGGCTTTGGCCTGCTTGTCGGTTACAGCTGGAGAAGCAGCGTCATTTCCAGCCGACTCTGATGGGAGAAATGCGTCTGCATGGCTGTAGTAGCCCCGAGCGCCAAGGCCAGCCAGGGTCACAAGCAGAGCAGAGGGAATCCAGTAACGCCTTCTCATTCGCCAATTAAGGCTGAGGTCAAGGATGTCAGCGGTAGCGATTCAGACCCTTGGAACGATGTGAGTCACTAGATCGGCATTGACCCAGTTGATGACGCCGGCATCAAGTCAACAATTACGCCGCCAACCCGCCTCCGGTGCCCAGCTCGTCAATGGCACATGATGCCTTTGGCTGAACATACGCAGTGAGCACCCTGACGAAATCGCTGTTCACCTGGAAGACGGCAGGCATCCTGACGGGAGTAAAGCTCGCGACGCTGGCGGTCGTATTTGGCCTAGCCCGCGCAGGACTTCTACCAGCCTGGTTTCCCCATTGGGGTTAACCAGCTTCAGGCGCCCAGCCCACTTCCTTCTGCCAGGTGGGTGCCCAGAGCTTGCACCGCTTTTTTAGGTGCTGTCCTTGTTGCAGCTGCTTCTGCCTGAGGTTGCAGCCCACCATCGTGTGGCAGTGCTGGTCGACGCCATAGATGAAGTGCTGGCATGTCATGCAGACCACGCCGCCCTTCCAGTTCTGCAGCTCGCATTCATCGACATAGCCCCACTCCTCCATAACCTTCCGCAGCAATACAATTGTACTAGTACAGTTAGCTGGTGGGGGCGTCACTGCCAACACTTTCTGCAGATCCCCTGCTCCAAAGGGATCTATCCCGGAGTCCGCAAAGGTGGAGTTAAAGCAAAAAGAGAACGTTAGAGCTGGTTTGCTCTAACTCTTGATCTACTTGGCCTCTCCGCTTTCAGCAGAAACATTGCGGCAACAGGCAATAACGCTGGCCTGACTCCCCGCATCGCCAGAAGGGAGTCAGTGCAGTGACCAGCGCCCAATGGTCAACGGAACAACCATTGGGGAGAAGGAGCCTTCGTTTGCACCTTCCGGGTCCACCATGCCTTCGGTGGGAAAGACATGGGTGTGCCGATGAAGCGTTGAGGCGGCACAAATGACTTACCCCAATGTTGTGGCGCTGCAATCCAAGGCCCATCGGCTGCGGATCAAGAGCAGGGGGCTGAATCAAATGAGCGTGAGCAGTGTTGTAACGCTGCCAGCACCATTGGTAAACACTAAGGGGGAGTCGGCGGTGGCTTACTTGACTGGATGGAGATAACGCTCGGAGATGGCACTCCAACGTCGCTTGTTCGCTTCGACTTCTGCTTCCTTTGCTAGATGCAAGAACTGCGCTTTTGACAAGCGTTTTTGCTGCGATTCCGGGGGGAAATGCATGATCTGCTCCAATAAGCAAAAAGCTATGACCAGAAAGCGCACCAAAAAAGCGAAATTAACCAAACTCAAATGAGCATTAACTGAGAGTTGTTCTCACGGAATAAGAATCATTCTGACCGCCCCGCTGTTCCGATGGCGTCAAAGAGCGTCAAACGAGGGGCACACACCCCTGCGAGTGGATCACCCACAGAGGTCCTTTCTTGACGCATGCTGAGCCATCCACGCCGAGGGCTTGAAGGCTCAGGCTCAGCTGCACTCAATGCCTGAGTGTTGTCTTGTACAGAGCCTGCCAGCCCCTCAAAACACTGAGCGTCACTGAGTGTTCTGCATCCACCGAACAGTGCCGTAGACGAGGACCATCACGCCAATGATTGCCGCGCAGGCTGCAGCTGTGAGGAACAGGGTGTAAAGCATCTGAGCCTCCCTTCGTCTGATCTTTGTCTAGATCTGCCGCACAGAAATACAAAGAGGCGAACCGTCCTGTTTCGTTCGTCTTCCCGCCTTGATGAACCGGTCAGTGACTGTTGTTTTCATCACTCACAATATTCACTCTCCCACACCCAAACCATTCACCATAACGACCTCGCCTAGCGGCGCACGGGCATGACTTCTGATCCACCAAGAGCTCTTCCCTTGGTCGCCAAGTCATACATTTCCTGGTGAATATTATCTGATTCCTTGTTGAACCAATTAGCCAACTCTGGCTGCATAACTTTTTTGGGGCCCAGATCAACGAATGAATACTCAAGCGTAATGAAGTCACCTCCAACAGTTCGATAACCAAGCTCAAGAAGCATCTGGCCACTCGCAGATGGAGTATCGATCTGTGCTTGCGTTGCGTTGAGGCTGAGCTCCACCAGCTTGCTCGCAACGGTTCCATCACCGGATGCATCCCTGATTCTGATCATCAACGCTGATCCTTTGCTTTGCCTCAGCAAGAGCTGAGTTTGCTTTCTCAGAACCCATTGACACGCAATGGCATTGGAGCGAATCGAGGTCTTAAAAAACGAGAGATCGTCCTTCCGGTTCTGGGGCTTTTTGACCTGCTTGAGCCAACCGAGTTTCGAGAGCAGCCATTTCATCGCATCGCTGTCAACCGAAACCGTACATAGCCCATATTTAGGCTGGCCAGAGAGATTCTTTTTAACGCTTAACTCGAGTATCTGTTGTTACCAAAAAGCTTGAATAAATGACATTGTCGAAGTGTGAGCGTTGTAACGCCCAGATGACAACGATGGAAGCCATGACATGGGTGATTTGCGAGAAAGCTCAATGGCTCAAGCAAACTTGATAGCTCAGACCCCGCGCGGTTCATCCATCCAGAAAATCGAAGCCGGCAAGTTTCTGGTGTGCGATAGCGAGAACGTTTGCTTCTTCACGCGCAGCCTTTATCTCGCCGAAGAGCAGCTGGAGGAGATGGAGCTTGGCTACCGGTTCCCCTATTCAACCAATTTCCGCAAATCGCCAGCCTTACGAGTGGAGCCATTTGAGTAGCGAATTTCGCTGAATCGCCTGACTCTTGTGGCTTAAGTGTGACGAGTCCTGGTTTCATGCACCTAGCCCGGGACGCGGACCCATGTCAGCGGCAACTGCTGGGTCCGTTTGCCTAGCGAATCCAGCTGTTCTCCCATGCCCCATCGATCACAAGGCCGGGGAGAACCTCCTCAAAAGGCGGGTCCAATCGAGCATTGAATGAGTCCGTATCAATTGCAACCATCGCCTGGATCAGCCGAAATTTTTGGCGGATCAAAACATCTTCAGAAATTCCCGGACAAGCCTGCTGAATGGCCTCATCATTGAATTCTCAGTTGCCGCACACCAGAAGTGGTGCTGAGCAGCATGGGGAGAGCGACCCTAGTGCTGGCAGAAGATTTTCCCCATCGAGAGCGATCGACGGGGAAATCTCTCTGTGTCTTAAAGCTGTAGAAATTCAGTGCATCAGGCACAAATCAATCTGACTCAGCGAACTTGTTGATGCGGATATCGCATCGCTCGGGGAGGACCAGTTTCTCCTCGCGGTTCCGTGGCTCCACATCGTTAAGTCGCAGCTTGGTTGAAGGTCAGCCATCGCGGCAGAGGGAGCTGCTCGAAGATGCCGGTCACGCCACCAGCACCATTCGATCCAATGAGACCTTCATAAGAAAATGATGAAAAAAATATAATTACCTATTTGCGATATTTAAAGCTTTGAAATTGAACAAGCAAGCAAGTGCTTAAGTCATCCCGTTATTTCATGGAGGACAGTATGCACAGTCAGAAGAACTCCCCGACCTGCTTTTTGCGCTGGTCTGTGAGCAAGGTTGCTGACAGGCTCTATGCGGTTGCGGCGACGGTTGATGGAAAGGAATACGACTTTGTCGGCAATTTCAAAAGCGTTCGAGAAGCACAACAAGCAGGCCGCCGCTACGCCGAAGACTTGGTTCACAACTCGATGGCTGGCGGTCGCTTATCGCTGAAACAACAGCCTTTGGCCGCCTGATCGTCACCATTAGAACGTGACTTGACCACAAGCATGGGTTCCCCTGGAGAGTGCACCTCCAGGGGTTTTCAACCTGAATCCGTGGAACACTTGGGCACCGCCTGAAAGCCCATGGCCAGCTTCGACAAGTCCACACCCTTCATGTTGCTGGCGCGAATCCACGTCAAGCCAGGTTGTGTGGACCAGTACCTGGAGCTTGCCCGCGTCACCGACGAAGCCGTTCAGGCTTCTGAGCCAGGCATGATTCATCACACCTTTGATCAAGACCCAGACGATCCTCAGTCGTTCGTGTGGTCAGAGGTCTACGCCAACGACAAGGCGTTCAGCGCCCATGTCTCCAACCCTCCTGTTCAGGAGTATCTGCAAAAGCACGCCGAGCTCGGCGATGGCTTCAGCATTGAGGTTTACGGCACGGTCGGCAATGAATGCCTGCAGCTCATGGAGTCGTTTGGCCTTCCACTCAAAATCTTTGAAACCAAGCTCGGATACAGCAGGGTCTGAGCGACCGATGGTGAAAGTGCCAGGGGTTTTGGCAGCGATGCCTATGGATTGCTGTTCAATTCATTCTTGAGCTGGTCGAGACGATTCTTAAGTTGCTTGGCGCGACGGGTTGTGGGTTTGTCGTTAGGGCCCTTCAACGCTGTTTTAATCACAGCGATCTCTTGCTCAAGCTTCCGTCTCCTGGTGAAGGAAAGCGCTTCTTGAGCAAGACCGATCAGAAAGTCGCCCCGCGGGGCGTAACAAGGAGCATCTTCAGCTGTCTCGTTATGCGCGGGCGCGTCCTCAGGATTAATCATGATCCAAGGCTTTCTCGGCAACATCGGCCGACACAAGAAACACATAGGAGAGTGCATTCATATGACTGGCTAGATCTTTAATCGATGCAACGATCTCCTTTCGCGACAAACCACTCTCCCGCTGAAGTCGAATGATCTCGTGCGTCAGACGGGTCACATGATCGCGACCGTAGTTGTAAGCAGTCCCAAAACAATCATCACTCTCCTCATCACTTCTGCAGGCTGCGGCAAAGTCTGAGGCAATTTTCTGGGAAAAATCTTCAACCTGACGGCAGGGCATCGTTTTCTGGATTTGCCGGAATGTATGCGAGGAAACGATGAAGCACCAATAACTTTTTGAACCAATGATTTAAACTTCGAATCCTTGCTTATCACGCAAAAACAAAACTTTATATTTTTTCTTGGAGAAACAAAAAGATGCTCGACATCTTTTTTCAGGAGCTCGACCCACGCATTAACCGGTGCAAAGGTGTCATGCCTTGGTTGGACCGTGGTCGCAAGCCAAGGCCACCAGAAGCTTCTCTCAAGCCTCGTTTTGACTGAGACAAGCTTCTTTCTCTGGAGAACAACAACTCATCCATCCACATTGTTCCCGCTGGAATTGGCAGCGTCCTCCAAGCCATGCAGCTGAACGGCTTTCTGCTCGAACCGGTCCACAGTCCAAGTTGTGAACTTGCCATCGTGACGTTGAGGCATCGCTACGGCAGCAGGTGCTTTGCGGATCTGTCATCTGTTGCCGTCTACCGATCACATTGCCCCGTTACCGCGCCACCCACGAACCACCGGAACAGCCCGGCGGAGAAGGCTGGCTGGTGAGCCCAGAGCAGCAGAAGGTGGTGGAGTTCAAGCCAGATGCATCCACCGTTCATGCCCAGTGGGTAGTAATACGCACCTACAGCTGGATCCCGCCCAATCCGCCGGTGCCCCAGACCCGGCGGCGGATGCTGCGGCACAACGCCATCGAAGCCTGGAACACGATGCTCAAAACAGGCTGGCGGCGCTGTCCACCACCGGTGCGCTGATGGCATCAAAAACCTCTCCCCCACGGGACCGGTATGACTCAATCAGAGAAACACTTGGCTTGGCCTTAGCCCTTTCCGTTGGACTCCTCAGTTATGGCTCGGGTGCACGAGGGGAACCATGAGCGCCATAGCGCATTGAAGAAAGGGCGATCAGACATGGAGAAAGAAGAGTGAATCACTTTCCATCCATCTCTGCATCGAGCTCGAGGCCGACATCATCGATACAGGCTTGTTTGTCCACTTGGCACAACAGCTGCATCAGGTTCTTTCGATCAAGAGCTGACAACTCACCGTTGATTTCCCACTTCAGACAGGTTCTGCGCTGGCAGCTGCCGGTATGACCCTTGAGGACCTCAAACATGGCAGCCTCCTTTGGGCTGATGATTTGATCCCTACGACGGATTGATGGAGTAATTCCAGAGCAGCAATACCTAACGTGTCTTGGCGCTCACCAAGGCCCTCCAACCTTGAGCTGATGAATGTCAGTGACGACTGCTGGACCCCTGCGAACTCTTTCGCCAACTTGATCGAAGTTGCGATCAACCAATGACCAACGGATCCGGCACCTGGGCCAACAATCAGCCCCCAGCAGCAGCCGAAAAACTCTGGAGAGGCCTGGCTCTGGTGGGAGCCTTCCACATCGGAGGAATGCTGATCAACGTCATCTTCCAGATGATGGGCAATAACAGCCTGGATGGCATTCCCGCCAAATTCCTCGGCCTCTGAACCGATCAGCCAAAACAATCAATTTCTTCAACCCTTCGCCCATGGCAGGGGTTTTTTATTGGCTACCTGAGACGCGCCAAGCAGGAGCGGGCTGAGGGGCCGGCTCTTTTTTTGATCGGAAGGCCAGCAGTCCGCCTCACCAGCCACAAGACTGCAACCAGCTGATCCACCGCCGTGCTCCCCCAGCTCAAAGCGTTGTTGCTGGCGCTGAGCCTTTGGAGCAGCCTCCCCGCAGCGGCAGCCCCGATCAGCCGCGACGATCCGGAATCCAGCATCCCCAACAGCAGAGGCATCTCCACCGCCCGCGGATCCGCCGTGGTGGTCACCGCCAATCCTCTCGCCAGCGCGGCGGCGCTGGTTGCGCTGAAGAACGGCGGCAGCGCCATCGATGCTCTGATCACAGCCCAGGCGGTGCTGGGAGTAGTGGAACCCCAGAGCTCCGGCCTGGCGGGTGGCGGTTTTCTGCTGCACTGGGATGCCAAGCAACGCCAGCTTGCAGCGCTGGATGGCCGTGAAGTGGCCCCCGAACGCAGCCGCCCCGGCGACCTGCTCGATGCTGAGGGGAATCCCATCCCCTGGCGACAGGCCACCAGCCAAGCCAACGCCATCGGCATTCCCGGCACCGTGGCCCTGCTCTGGCAGGCCCATCAAAACCACGGCCGGCTGCCCTGGGCACAAACCCTGCAACCGGCGATCCGCCTTGCCAGCGATGGCTTCCTGCCGAGCCCACGGCTGTTGCGCTCCATTCGCCTGGCCAAGCGTTTTGGCGTGGCCCACAGCCCTGACTTTCAAGCGCTGTACCTGCCCGGCGGCCAGCCACCCGCAGCAGATCAACCCTTTCGCAACCCAGCCCTGGCACGCACCATGAGTCTGCTGGCCAAGGAAGGTGGCCAGGCCTTTTATCAAGGGCCTATGGCGCAGCAGATCCTGGGCGGGATCAACGCCCTGCAGGCCAGCGAGCCGAACTTCCGGGGATGGAGCTCCACTGATCTGAGCAGCTATGCCGTAGTCCGGCGCACCCCCCTCTGCAGCGAGCAGCTGCAGCACCGGATCTGCACGATGCCACCCCCCAGCAGCGGTGGCTTGGCGCTGCTGCAAACCCTGGCACTGCTGAACCAAACCACCAACCTGGCCAGCTCCAGCGCTGGGGAGCCGCAGGTGTGGCGGCAGCTGGCCCGCGCCCAGGCCTGGGCCGATGCCGACCGCCTGTACTGGGTGCATGACCCGATCGATAGAGCGGTGCCCAGCACAGACCTGCTGGATCCGGCCTACATCGCCAGCCGGGCCAGAGCCATGCAGCGCGCCAACGGCGCAAGGCCAACGCCGGGGTTGCCCCCAGGCATCGATCGCTATCCCTACGGCCGGCCGGATCGGGGCATCGAACAGGGCACCAGCCAGATCACGATCGTGGATGCCCGCGGCAACATCGCCTCCTACACCTCCTCGGTGGAGACGATCTTCGGGAGTCGGCACCTGGTGGGAGGCATGGTGATGAACAATCAGCTCACCGATTTCGCCTTTAAGCCCAGCCTTGGCGACAAACCGGTCGCTAACCGCCGCCTGCCGGGACGGCGGCCGATGTCGTCGATGGCACCGACGCTGGTGTTCCGCAACGGCGAGCCGGTTCTCGCCCTTGGGAGCCCCGGCGGCCGCAGCATTCCCCATCTACTCAGCCGGGTGCTGCTGGCGTCCTTGGTCTGGAACGAACCGCCGGCGCGGGCGGTGGGCCTTCCCCATCTCTCACGCCGGAGCACAACGCTGGTGCTGGAAAAGGATCCCCCGCTGCACTGGCCCTTTCCGCTGCAGCAGCTCACAAGCGAGGTAAGCCCGCGGCGTCAGAGCATCGCCAGCGGCACCGCTCTGCTGCAAAAAATCGGTACTGGCTGGCAGGGGGCCGCTGACCCGCGCCGCGAAGGCACGGCCCTGGCCCTGCCCTGATCCAGCAAACCAGCGATCAGCCCTTGGAGCGCAGGTGAGTGAAACTCGGAACACCATTGCCCCAGGCACGGGTGATGGCCAGGATCAGCGCCCCGATCAGCGCCAGGTTCATCGCAAAGCCACTGTCCACCGGAAAGGTGTGGAAGATCAGCGTGGTGGGCACCAGGAAAAGCAGCAGCAGCGAGGCCCCCAGCACCGTGTTGCTGCCGAACACCAGCAGGATCGATCCAGCGATCAACACCACAATCCCCGCCACCAACAGCACAGAAGCCAGGGGTTCGGGGATGCCCTTGGAAGCAATGAAGCCTGCGGTTTCAGCGAAGTTGGTGAACTTGGCCGGCAGGGCATTCACAAACACGGCCGCCATCAGTACCCGGCCGAGGAAATCGAACAGCTTCGTAGCAGTCATGGGGATCAGAAGCCCGCAGGGCAGAGGAGTCGTGACCAGCACCCTAGAGAGCAACTGTTCACCAAGAACAGCCATGAAAAACCCCTGAGGGGCGAGCCTCAGGGGTTGGTCCCCTCATGAACATCCGTCCGATATCAGCGTCGCCTGGGAGGCTGAAGAGCGGGGAGAGGAGAACCGGCCGCAACGGTTCGGATCTCCTACGCGCTGTTTCATGCACTGATTGGATGCACCGAGTGATGCGCTGAACGAATTGTCCCCAGATGGGGGATGGATCAGCGCGTTGAGTCGCAGTAAGACAGTTCCATTCGAGGCAAAGCCATGAAGCTCGACCTTGCTCAAGCACAACCCATGGGAAGCCTCATTGTTGAGGGAACCCACCGCCCATTCCACGCCCTTGCCTGCGCCCTGCGGCCAGCAACTGTGCGCATCGGACGAAAGGTTTCAGCGCAATGACAAACACTCCTCAACTTTTTCTGGTTCGAATCAAGAAAAACGACGGCAGCCAACACACGCTGCAACTCAAGGCGGCCAATCGCCATGAGGCGCGCATCGTCGCCATGGAAACCGATGCCTATGTGCGCCGTTACCCAACCAGTGTGGATTCGATTCTTCAGGCCGCCTGACGCCAACTGAATGTTGATGCTGGAGATCAAACCGTTCACGCCATCTGACCTCGACGTGGTCACAGGGATGGCCCGTGAACAGGATTTCGCTCCAGGGGTTGGGGATATCGAGATCTATGCCAACACCGACCGTCAGGGAATCTGGCTTGCCTGGCAAGACAATGCGCCGGTGGGCTGCATCGCCGCAGTCACCTACAACCCCAGTTACGCCTTCATCGGCCTGTTCGTGGTGAAGCCGCAGCATCGGGGGCAGGGAATCGGCCGTCGCCTCTGGCAACACGCCTTGAAAACCCTCAGCAGCGTGGAGTGCATCGGCCTGGAAGCCGCAGTCCAGATGGTGGGCTTTTACGAGAAAGCCGGATTTCAGAAGGACTGCGTCACCACACGCCGGCAGATGCTCTGCCGCAGTGATCAACCACAACACCCGAACACCACCCTGCTCCACCGCAGCGACATCACCGTTGTGCCACTGCGTGAAATCTCAATCGAGGCGATTCAGCTCTACGACGAACGCCACGAAATCAGCCCGCGTCCCCATTTCCTTGAACTGTGGTTACGCCACCGGGCAGGAGACGTCTTTGTGGCCAGGGATCCTCAGGGAGAGTGCCATGGCTACGTGCGCATTCGGCCCTGCCTGCTCCCGATCGGTGCAGGTTGGCGGGTGGGGCCCTGGCTGGCGGAAGATCCCGCCATGGCATCGCTGTTGCTGAACAACGCCATCGACCGACATAAGGGAGTCGTTCTGATCGACACCCCGGGGCATAACCCGTCTGCCAAAACGATCACGACAGCGAAGGGCTTCAAACCAATGGGCTCGACTGTGCGCATGTACAAGGGCCTGATGCCGGAGGGCCACGACCGCAACGTTTATGGCTTGGCCTGCCTCGAGCTCGGTTGAATCCGAGGGTCGAGCAACCACTCCCTGAATTCCTGAGTCAGCGCGTAGCTGTCTTCATAGCGTTGCGCTTGATCAAGGGCTGTAATCCTCTGCATCACCTCGATCACGACTTGGGCCTTGATGGAATCAGCTTCGATTGACATCATCCCTCCTTAGGCATCGGTCTCTGACAAAAATTCGGCCTGGATCATCAACATCAACCGCTCAGGAGATTTGTATTGCCTTGGCAAGGAGCGGTGCAACAATCGCAAACGATCCCAACAGAGTGTTCGCTCAAGTTCAGCACTTGTTTTCCTCTGCTTGATCAGCATCTTCAAGGCCTTGCAGTACAGCGGATACTTGGCCTCGAGCTCTCCGATGCTGAGGTTGGATGTGCTCATGGATTCTTCGCGCTCCATAGAGAACTCTGCAGCGCATGAGGCCATTGCATCGCCTCCCATATGGGGACAATCGCTCTGTCCCCGGATGGGGGTAGCTGAACGATCCAGTAAGTGCGTTAGATGCCTTTGATTGCAATTTTGAGCGTGGAATCAATCGAAACCCACATCGCCAAAGACCGTGAGGAACTAGCCAAGGCGGAAGCGAGCGGAGACCAGGCCAAGGCGCGTCACTACGCCACCGAACTCGAAGGGCTCGAGACCTATCGAAGCCACCATCCCGATGAGCACAAGGATCCCACCTCCCTCGAGGTCCATTGCGACCTGAATCCCGAGGCTCCGGAATGCCGGGTCTATGACGACTGACGACGGTCGAAACCATATGGGCCGGGTGGCCCGCAAAGATGGATAAAAGATGCAGGGAATCCCATGGATCTGACCCCATACCTGCAGAGCGAACCCTCATCTCCCGACGAAGAGCCCCTGCTTTCCGTTGCCATCAACGGAAGCATTGCCTTAGCAATGAAGGGGAGATTCTTCCTGCGCTGTTTCTGCGAAAGTTTCAGCGAAAGATCTCGCATTGGATGTGCTGTCACTGATGAAGAGTCCTGCCTGAGTTATCTCAAAAGGAATTCATTTGAGCTGCTTCTCTGCACGGATCTGCTTGAAAAAGGCAATGGCTTTGAGCTGGCACGCAAAGCCCGAGAACATCAACCCGGCCTGAAAGTTGTGGTGCTGGCGTTGAGCGATGCCATTCCGGTGGAGTACGACAATGCACCCTGGCTGGAAGCCGTGGTTGCGGAAGCCGACATCATCGAAGACCGCAAACCCCTTGAGGCAGCAGTGCTTGCGGTAATGGGGCATCACTCCTACCGCAGCCCATCCCTGCGCTCGGATGAACTTCCCTATCTCAGCTGCCCGCGACTAACACCACGGGAATACGAAGTTCTCGACCGCCTCGCCCGCGGCATGTCCGACCGGGAAATTGCCGAAGATCTCATCGTCACCGAAGAGACCGCGCGTACCTACACCAAGCGGCTGTTGCGCACCCTTGAAGTGAACAACCGGGTTCAGGCGGTGTTGAAGGGAATGCGCTGCGGGATGGTTCAAATCTGAGCGAACGATTCACCCCAGATGGGGGTAGAGGTCAAGACCCTGCCCAGGCGTCAATGGGTAGCGATCAGTGATATCGCGACGAGATGGCAGTAGTCACCTTCACCCAAGAACCGTCCCTGGCAGAACTGCGGGAAACTGAAGCGCTGTACACCCGCGCCATGGAATACCTGGTGGCGGATGGCGTGAAAGAAGGAGAGGCCAGAGAGAGCGTCTGCTGGCAACGACTGAACCGACTGCATCAGGCCCTCCCTGACCGTTACGGCAATCCCCGCGCGCTTTTTCTTGCGCTTCAGGCCCATCAGCGAAGCCAGAAGGCTGCGTAGGTGTCTCGGCACTGAATCAGCCCATGGACAGTGAATATCAGCCGATCAGCCGGGTGGAACGGTTACTGGCAGCTCACCCCTGGTTGCTCGAGGCCCAGGCCTGGAAACTGCTCAGCATCAAATACGTGCTGATGGGCCCGGAGCTCACCATCCACAATCCTGATCACCTCCAACTGATCATGCAGGAGTGGGCCGATCATCTGGTGGAGATGGATGAAGCTGCACTTCGGCAAATGTGTGCCTGGATCGATCGAAGCCGTGTGGAGGGTGAGCAGGACGAGCTCTGACGCTCACCCAAGCAGCACGCGATCAACATCACTCCACCAGAAATTCATTTCGCAGGGCACGCGCATCCTGAATCCGCTGCCCCACCGCGAGCTGGCGGAGACGAGTGTTCAACCAAGCGCGAAGTCGGGTGGAAGACACCGACTTGTTCAGCAGACCATCCGAAGGCTCAGGCGTGCCGAAGGGAATGGTCATCAGCCTCGCACGGTGGTTAAGGCTAATGAGATGTCTGCCACGCCACCCCCACTTTCAGCTATTTCTCCCCTGAAAGGCAATGCGTGTTCGTGCGGATTGTCAGGGCCTGGCCCAGCCCCAAGACTGTGTGCATCGAGATCGGAGGCGTCCATGCGAGACGACGGTCCAACCGAGCAGACATCAGAAGCAAGCTGACTTTCAGGCCCCTGCTCCAACAGTTTTCACACCTCTTGTTGGGTGAGCCCTTCGACAGGCCTTGTGCGAAAGGCCAGGCCGATCGGCACTCCATCTGCACCGTGCCAGGTGCCCTAAGGAGCTCCCATCACCCGACCCCTTGGAACATGGCCCCAGGCGCCATAAGCCAGACGCTTCGACCTTCCTTCAGCGATACCTGATGGATTGCGTCATGCACAAACGAGCGAGTTAGGCCGCCTGTTCATCGGAACGGGACGGCCACGTCAACCCTGAACAACACTGTTCAGACACAGACCCCCGGCCCCTTCCGTCACAGGGACCGGGGGTCTGCTGCTGAATCAGGCCTTGCGCTTTTGATCAGCCTGCCGAAGTTGCTCCCGCAGGATGATCGGATCATCACAGTGAGATCTGCGGTAGAGCGCTTTGATCTTGCGTGACTCCTCATCGAGTAATTCCAGCTCAACCGCGTCCGCCATTCCTACGGTGAAATCTTCGATCTGGCGGTCTTCAAACTGATTCTCCAGAGCCATCAACTCCTTCAACGAATCACTCATATACAGACAACTCGACGCCATCAATTTGAGATTTTCCCGAATCTTGAGGTCTGCCTGCTCGCGCACATCCCGAGCCTTTTCCAGCGTGGCAATCAGATCAACACTGGCCGACTCCTCAATCGTTGCAGCAGACACGGTTGAGGTTGCTGCACAACCCAGCACCAGCACCAAGAGCACCGCCAGAACGGATTGCAGAACCTTCATCGGAACCCCAGAAGACATGTCACGTTAAGGGGAGTGGTGAGACGACGTCCCCTCAAAAGTGGGAGACATCTCCTTGGATCCGCGCCCACAACCCCTCGAGTGGGTGATGTGTGGACAACTCGATCTGCTGATTGAACCGCTCAAGGGGTGCAAAGGGGTCTACGCCCATCGGCAGAACCTGCTGCAACGGGTGATGCGCATGCCGGATCTGGAGGTGCGCGATCACCTCAATCGCCTTAAGACAAGCGATTTTCCAGGCACCTAAGGCACCACCAGTCCCGGAAGTCGATTCTTAAGGAATGCTGAGAGACGCGAAGAAAATCAAACCCGTATCGGTTGTCGCAGTCAGGTCCAATCGCGGATCCGTAGGACGACTCCAGTTTCAAGCGTGATCCCATGGCCGAAACCCTGCGCCTGCCCTACTCCGTTCAAGGCAACGGAACAGTGGAATCGATCGGCAATCATCTGTATCGGGTCTGCGGACCGGCCGGGTGCACCGTTGTGATGGGGCTCAGCAACGCCCTTTACCTGAGCCGCAACGTGCCTGAAGTGGAGCAACACAACCGCTCACATCGATAACAAAAAAATTCTCCCCAGCCATGGAGCGAATCATCAAGCCGGAGCAATCCCCATCACCCGGCCAACTGCACCAGATCTTGATCCGATGGCTCGATAATACTCTTGAAGCCCCAGATCTAGGGGGAGCAATATCACTTATGCATCGCCCTTGATCACAAACAGACGCTGCATATGGTGGCCATGGTCGTTATATTGGGGTCCCCCATCACCCGGCCCGCCACTTCGGCGGGCTTTTTTGTGGCCAGACCCCAGATCTAGCGCCGGACCAACACACTGCAGGCAGGGCACAAAAAAGGGAGGGTTCCCTAATCCCCCCCTGTTCGACGCAGTTTCCCCCTGTTCTGAGCTGGGGGTTACTCATTCATTGTGTATTCCCAGGAACTTAACGGCATCAGTGATTGCACCTAGCCAGTGGTCAGTTCACCAATCCAATAGGCCGGCATCAATCTTGGCGTCGGGATTGAGCTTGATCAGCATCCAAAGCAACATGGCCGAACAATCTCGGTCACTCACGCCGTAGTCATATTTCCAGTCAGCCACCATCCCCTTGAGCTCGTGCTGAGCCTGGGTAATGAACTCATCGTTCCATTCCTGCACCAAACCATTCACTCCTCTTCGAGATCCTCTTCTCTGACGTAGAAGGGCTCATCAGCACCGGGCTGATCGTTCTCCAGCACAAGCACCTTTAGCGAATCATCGCTCTCAAACACAAAGAGACCATCCTCATCGGGATGCACCCCGTTCATTTCAGGATGCTGGTTGACAAGGCGCTTCAGGCGGCGCTGCTCCTTCCAGAACTTGGTCCCCTTTTCAACCAGATAAACCGTCAGAGCCAAGTTCACCAGCACGAGGGCGAGGAACTCCAAGGCCTGCATAGATCAAAACCGGGTTCTGACGACCTTAGCGAGAGAAGCAGGGAGCGCCACAGCAAGCGATACCAAGCGTCCAACAACAAGAAGAGGACGGGACAAGGCGGCGACAACGGCTCATAATGAGAATGATTCTCGAATTTCGAGGGGGTTGCGATGGGTCAGGTATGCCTGATTTCAGGCCCTCCGGGGTGCGGGAAAACAACCTGGGCGCTCCAAAGGCTTCAGCAGCATCAAGGCCCCTGCGCCTACCTGCGGCTGAAGGGAGACAAGAAAGCAGGTCTCGAGCAGGGGGCAGACAGCGGAATCGACCTGGCCTGGCTTAAAGACCAAGTGCCCAGACTTGAAGAGCCGACGCCGTCCAATGGTGCGGAACTGAAGCAGGACAACGATGGGCTGACCCTGATCGAAGTGCAGCAGTTTCATCCCCCCAGCCAGAAGGGCATTGAAGGTCTCGGAGACGACGTTCGCTCCAAGCTGGAGGCCTTGCAGCTGCACCCCGACCAACTGCTGCACTTCGGGCGAGACCCTGAATTGCCCGCTAAGGACACCTTGGAGTTCAGCAAGCTCGAGGCCTGGCACACCTCCCTTGCCCGTTCTGTCTGGGATCCCAACAGCCTGAGCAGCTTCTGGTTTGAACTCGTCAACGGTGCCTACGGCGATGTGTACCGAGCCAAAGGCCTGATGAATCTTCCTGACGGGCGGGCATTTTTCTGCAATTGGATGGTTTCCCAGGAGTCATCCCAGTTCCTGCCCCTGGACACCACAGCACCGCCGCAAGGTCGCCCCAGTCGAACCTCAGAGCTCGTTGTTCAGGGAAAGGCACTCAACCCTGAAGGCATGCAAGCCACCATCAACGACTGTCTGCTCGCGGATGACGTGCTCGCCATACAGCAACAACAGCTCCAGCAACAACAACCCACATCGCAAGGCTGATCGACATGAACCACGCCGTCATCTCCTGTTTGCATGCCAACCTTGCGGCCGTGGAGGCCGTGCTCGACGACATCGACTCCCAGGGCATCCAAACCATCACCTGCCTTGGCGACCTTGTCGGCTATGGACCCCAACCCAATGAAGTGGTGGAACTGGTGCGTCAGCGCGAAATTCCCAGCTGCCAGGGGTGCTGGGACGAAGACATCATTGACGGTCTGAATGCCTGTGAATGCAGCTATCCCTCCCAGCTGGCGGAACGACGAGGCCATCGCGCCCATCACTGGACAGCCGAGCTGCTGACGGACGAGAACAAGGCCTTTCTGGCTGAACTTCCAATGACACTGCGGCGCGACAGGCTGCTGTTTGTGCATGGCAGTCCGAACAGTCAGCACGAATATCTGTTGCCTGACATGAATGCTTTTGCGGCCCTTGAGCGGGTGGAAACTGCAGGGGCGGAAACCTTGTTCTGCGGCCACACCCACCAGCCCTATGTGCGCGAGCTACGGCAGGGGTCCATTCGGGTGAAGGTGCAACAACGCGCTCAAGGCGCACCAACAGAGCAGGAGCTGGAACTGCCGATGCGGCAAATCGTTAACGCAGGTTCCGTTGGGGAACCGCGTCATGGCAGCACCAAAGCGACTTATGTCATCCATAACGACAACACCGGAGAGGTGACGATTCGAGAGGTCGACTACGACGTCGCCAAAACCTGTCGAGCGATCGTTGATGCGGGCTTACCTGAGGTGTTTGCCTGGAGGCTCAGCCACGGCTTCGAATACGCCGAGCGGGCTGAAGACGCCAGCCACGTGTGTGAGCGCTGATGGAACGCTGGGCCCTGGTGAGTGGTCTCCAAGGAGACCTCGATCTGTACGAGCAGATTCAGAAGGAGTTAAAGCAACAGCGGGGTGTTGCCAATCTCTTCGTTCTGGGTGATCTGATCGGATCACAACGCAAGTGCAATGCACTGCTCGAGCGCCTGAGGCAGCCGAAGCGCGCTGATCTTCAGCCCGACTGCATCTACGGCTGGTGGGAAGAGCAACTTCTGGCGGAGTGTGGTTACCGCGGCGAACGCAAGGCTGAAGGCCTGAGAGCAGAGCAAGGCGAGGCTGCGGTCGGCGAGCTTCTTGCTGCGGTAGACACCGACCATCTCAACTGGCTGGCATCACTGCAGTTCGGCTTCATCGAACTCGACTGCGCTCTGATTCATGGCAGCTCCGCTGATGTCGGCGACCGGCTGACGGAAGACACTTCAGCCCTGGTGCTGCTGGATCGACTGACACGGCTGGATGTGAACCGGCTGTTTACGGCGCGCTGTCAGCGTCAATTCCGACTGGAGCTTTCCGGTGGGTCCATCCAATCCCACGTCAAAGACCATGCCGGTGAACATCAGAGCGAACAGGCTGTGCCCAAGCGAAGCGTGATCGGCATCGGCGGGGGGAGGCATTACACCCTCTACGACCCCGCCACCGATCACATCGAGTTTCGAATTGCGGGAGAACCCTCCGATGTTGCGGGTCGAGGTTTTGGCTGACAGCCACGTTGCTCGATGCCAATCAACGCGTAAGGCTGTCCATACGCTGGAACCCAAAAAGCGACGCATGGTCGATCACAACCAACAACAGCTCACGGCTCGCGAGATGGTGCGAGCCCACGCCTACCCCGTGCTGGCGGCCATCAGCAGTCTGAGCCTGATCAGCATCGCGGTTCTGCTGATCCCGCAAGCGGTCAAAACCCATCGCTACAACCGCTGCATTGACGCACAGATCGCCCTGCGGTCCAGCATCAATCCCAAGGGAGGAACAGATCCCGGCAAGATGAATTACCTCAAAGCCGTCGAACACTGCGAAGGCTTCTGAACCGATGCGCGCCATCCAACCGTTATCGGCTCTCGGCTTCGGCGTTTTGGCCCTTTTAATGAACCAAACACCAGGGATGGCCCACGGCAAGGGGCTCTATGGCACCGAAGCCGAAGCCAGGCAGCGGGCGGCTGAAATCGGTTGCAGCAGCGTTCACGAGAACAACGGTCGCTGGATGCCTTGCAGTGATGAACGGGAACTCCACCAACATCTGCGCAAGCAATGAAAGGGTCCAGAACAACCAGTCGACAGGCGCGGCGCATCCATCGCTGACTGGTGCCGATCGCCGCAGCACCGCTGCTGATCACCGCTGGAACCGGCTCCCTCTACAGCCTGCTGCTGGAGAAAAACATTGATGCTTTCTGGCTGCTCAAGCTGCACACAGGACAGTTCGGCTGGCTCAACCTTCAGCCCGTCTACCCAATCCTGCTAGGGGGTCTCACCATTGTTGTGACTGTGTCTGGGCTGACGATGCTGCTCAGGCCAGCCCGCCCCATCACACCGCCGACAACCGCATGCGTCGTCGAAACCGGGGCCCCGATCCAGGTCGCGAGATTGACCCATAGGGCGGATGAAACCAGGGCCGCGACCATCGCCCAGACGAAGGTCTCACTGTCCGGAACGAGAGCCGGATCGATAATGCCTTTCGAGATCGTGTCGACGACATCTCCGCCCGCCAGCAACGCGCCGGCGCTTTCGAAGATCGCCGCGATCAACAAGGCCCCGACCATGGTCAGGGCCCGCGCGCCAACGGCGGGGCCGACATTGTTCGCAACGTCGTTCGCACCGATATTGAGGGCCATATAGCCCCCCAGTATCGCCGCGAAAACGACAATGGTTGCATCGCTTGAAACGCCGGAGACCGAACCCGCCACGACACCGGACAGGCCCAGGAAAACGATCGCCACGCCCAGCGCCGCGTAATTCCCCGACAGGGCCCGCGCGGCGGATTCTACATGAACGATTTTTTCGAGGTCTTTATCGAGAGAACCCTTAAGACGCGCCATCCACCATACCTTCTGCCAGCGCCTTCAATGCGCCGTATCCATCCCGCCGCAACCCGCCGATCAGCGCGGCAAGTTGCTTGTCCTCGACGCGTCGCGCCGCTTCATCCAGGGTGTACCAGCGTTGCTTGCGCTGCTTGCGCTCGGCCCATTCCAGCCGCTGCTCCAGCACCAGCAACGGGTAGACAACCGCCGACGCCGGCACGTCATATCCGGTCGGCATGCGCTTCAGATAGTCGAAGTAACCGATCGGTTCCGGCGCGATAATGCCGAATACCCCGGCCTCTTCCGCCGCTTCCAGCGCGGCCGCGGCGCCCGCGGGCCGCCCCTTGACCGGCCAGCCCTTGGGGATGATCCAGCGCTTCCGCTCCCGCGAGGTGATCAACAGCACCTGCGGCTCGCCCCCCACGAAAATGTAAGGAAGCGAGGCGACCTGTTGCACAGATTTCGCCTGCAAAAGCATCGAAGCCCATCCGAAATGCGCTGTGAAAGGACCCGCCCTGTCACAATTTTGAAACAGTGTTTAACGCAGGATTCGGCTGAGTCAAAAGACTTTGCCCAAAAGACTTTGTCGGCGCCCCACCGGCCGGCGGGCCCAACCATGGGAGGACGGCGGCTGTCCTACCCTATGCCGTCGGTTCGGCGTAGAGGTCGTATTCGTCGGCTTCGCGGATCGTGACGCGGGCGATGTCGCCCTGTTTCAGGGTTTCGGTGCCGGGGCCTTCGACATGGACAAGACCGTCGATTTCCGGGGCGTCGGCATAGGACC
>NZ_JAUONZ010000007.1:0-93907 GCF_030546365.1 Synechococcus sp. YX-04-1 | reverse complement strand
CTCGATGCACACACTCTCGGCAGCCGTGGAGCACCCGGCAATCAGCTGTCGTGCTCATTGCCTTCTGGGGCGAATCGGCCGATTGTGGGAACGGCGTGCATAGCCCGCACCAGATCCGGGCTAGCGAAGCGGGGAAGCCGTCAGATTCCAATCCATGCCGAGCAAGGTGCTCGCCACCAATCCCCTGTGGAGTTGGACCAAGCTTGAAGTGAGCACACAAAACCACATGCTCTGTAATCGCAGCAAAGAGTTCTGACTGATACACCTTGACCAGATTTGGGCCAAGCCATGGGCGACCTGACCAAGGAGCAGGAACAAGCCATCGCGCGGTCAACGATGTATCTGGTCGCAGCACTACTCACCATCCTGATGGTGTTCATCGCCGGACTGTTCCTTTCTGCGGAACTCGACCAGCAAGCCCTGCAGAAAGCCGCAACAGCACAGCAGCTCGCACATCAACCGGAGATCGCTCCTCAAGCCCAGCGGCCATGGACTCCGTGGAGAAGGCACGCTGATCAGCAAACCTAGAGATTCAGCGGTAAAAACCAACCCTCACCGCTAAGTCGAGCCCCGGCCCGCTTCGAGGACCTCTGTTGGGCCGAATGACCAGTGAGGATGGGACTCCAGTCGTCTGGGACTGCCGTTGTCTTGCGTCTCATCCCTGCCGCCCCTGCGTTTGGCTGTGGTCGGCCATGTCGAGTGGGTGGAATTTCTGGCGGTGGATCAGTTGCCCCATCCCGGGACCATTGGCCACGCCCTGCGAACCTTGCAGGAACCTGCTGGTGGTGGTGCCGTCGTTGCTGTGCAGATGGCACGGTTGCAGCAGCAACCTGTCCATTTCTTTACGGCCTTAGGCCGCGATTCGGTCGGCGAAGCCTGCGTCAAGCGGCTTGAAGACCTGGGCCTTGTGGTTCATGTCGCCTGGAGACAGGCGCCAACCCGGCGTGGCATCAGCTTGGTTGATGGGGAGGGGGACCGAGCAATCACCGTGATCGGCGAGCGGCTGACGCCATCACTGGACGATGCGTTGCCCTGGGAGGCCCTCGGCGACTGCGACGGTCTCTTCGTTACTGCAGCTGATGTTCCTTTATTGAAAGCCTGTCGCGCTGCTGCAGTCCTGGCCGCGACTCCGCGGGTGCGTTTGCCTGTGCTTCAAGAGGCCAAGGTTTCCCTCGATGCCCTGATTGGCAGTGGCCTTGATCCCGGTGAGCGGGTGGAGCCGGAGCAGTTGAACCCAGCTCCCCACATGCTGATTCGCACGGAAGGTGCCGCAGGTGGTCTCAGTCTTCCGGGCGGGCGCTATGACCCTTCACCCCTCCCGGGACCATTGGTAGAGAGCTATGGCTGCGGTGACAGCTTTGCGGCGGGGGTGCTCACCGGCCTAGCTGCGCGTTGGACCTTGGCGAAAGCCATCGCCTTGGGTGCCCAGTGTGGTGCCGCCTGTGCGACGCGCTTTGGACCCTATGGCTAGATCATTAGAAAACTGACGGGTTTGAACGTCAAATTCCAGGAGGCCCTGGCGCACGGCAGGAGTTCCAGCCCGCTGAGATGCTTGGAACCATCTACGTCTATGGCGTTTATCTGGCAGAAGAAGATGGGTTGGACTCCTGAAGCTGGCCAGGGGGGCAGATGTTCCTGGCGAACAAGGATGCTCTCTCTTAAAACCGGTGGGCTAACCCAGCAACGTGCATGAATTCCAAAATTGAAAAGGGCCTGATCGGAGCCGCTGTACTTGGAGCTCTTTTTTTGCTGGCGCCTATGGCCAAGCAATCCAAGGAGTTTGTGAACTGCGTCAAGAACTCTGAGGAAGCGATCGTCAAGCTGACTGGAGTTGAGTTCCTCGACAAAGATGGCAAGCCCGGCTTCCTAGAGCGCCCTGTTGCTGTCCATTACTGCAACGGTGGCGACATCACCAACTTCCTGACCTTGTCACACATGACCCATGGCGTTCCGGCAGAGTGAAGAACGCATAATTCTTTTGCTCTAACCAATTGGGTAGTTCAGAACAGATATGGCCTCCGACTACCAAGCGGGGGCTTTTTGAATGCAACTAACCCACCCGAAAGGGCTGGCTATTTTGTTCCCGCAGGCTTCTGATCCTTGCGGACCATTTTGGGGATGCCGCTGATGAAATACTCCAAAACTCTCAGAGAAGCCTCAGAACAAATCCGATGAATGCCATTTAACTGGCTGGGCTGCGAGGCAACACACAGCACCAGACCCAGGAGCCCTTCTCTTCCCTCCTGGGTTTTTTATTGCTTGAGCAATGGGAGGAACACTCAAGCCAATCACGTCTGACCCATGATCCGCTCCACCCGAGTGGATGAAGGAGATGGGCTGGGCTTCTGGGGATGGCTAAGCCGCTATGTCCTGATCGACATAGTCCAGAAAATGAATCACTTTTCTCTCCTTCTTCTCTTGCAAAGCTTCTTTGGCAAGAGTCAGGAGCTGGTTCTCTCTCGCTTTGATGGCAGTTCTCCACCTTTTGGGTTTGGGATTAGTCACATGGAAGGGGGCTGAGAGAGGAGAAGTCCTGAACGGCACATGTCTTTTCAAGCCGCAAGACGCTACTGGGCACATCTAAAAACCTCCCAGATGCGTGATAGTTGTTGATGCAGGTTCGCTAGGATACCGTTTATGTGTATCAATCTGAACTCGTCATTGGCCTGCGCGAGCTAGAAAATTGCCTCAAATGAGAAAAAATTTGTCGGCCATTGATGAATAAACCTTGTCTGCTGTCTTCCAACTGTCAGGGGGACAGAGAAGTCGTGCGCAAAAAGGATTGCGGTTAGGTGGCTATAGGCACGTTTTGCGCGCAAGAGCTCATCAGCAATAAAAAACCGCCCCTTGAGGGACGGCTCTAATACCAGCTGGGGACTGGTTTCTGATCGCATCGGGGAGACAGGATTCGAACCTGCGGCATCTTGCTCCCAAAGCAGCATGGTCCTGTAGTGGTGGACTGAGTTTTTCCAGTCGTAGCCTCAGTTCTAGCAGTGTTTTTGCGTCATGTGCTGTCAGCAGATGTCAGTAGATGCTTGACGCTCACCACACGCTCACCACACAATATTGATAGCAACATGCCTCCAGTCGATTGGCGGTACTTCGCCATACAGAGCCCTGGGTTAAGCCCTTCCGCGACCAAGTACGTGCCTCAACCGCACCTGACTGGTGGGTGCTGAATAACCGTGGACGGATGCGCCTTCAGGTCAAAGGACTGGGCAGCGTTTCCCTGCCTTACTCCTGGACCCTTGAGGGTTCCACGCAAGCCCTGCCCCGTATCCAGCAGATCTTCAAGCGTTGGGCTGGTGGTCAAGTCACCCTTGCCGCTGCTGCACAAAACGCTGACACCAGCAGCAGTCACCAAAAGCTGGACTTCAACGCGTTGTTCGAGAAATATCGGGCGTTTGTTCCCAATGCTGGTGACACCACCTGGAAGACGTTTTATCTGCCAGTCCTGCGCAACTGCGCCAAGGCATTCGACAACCGACCACCAGTTGACGGTGAAGCGTTGGCGATGGTCTGCCTTGCGCAATGGGAACAGGGCTCACGAATGCGCCAGACCTCGCGTCAGAAGCTCTACGGCTTCCTCAACTGGGCGGTGCAACGTGGACACCTCAAGCCCATCTACAGCCCCCCTGCAGCGCTTCCTGAGGTGCTGAAGGCCAAGCGCATTGGATACCCCCTCAGCGACACGCAAATCCTCCAGCTTCTGGACAACCTGCCCGAAGGTGAAACGCATGACCGCTGGCGCTTCGCCATTCAGTTGTGCAGCGTTTACGGGTTAAGACCTGAAGAATTGCGCTACCTCGTCATCAAAGATGGTGTGAGCGGGACAGAACTCTGGACCACCTACCAAAAATCAATGGGTGGCACCAAAGGTCTGAAGACTCCGCCCCGCAGGCTGCACCCGCTTCTGCTGCGTGATGCTGATGGCTCCGCCATCGATTGGAACTTGCAGGCACGGTTGCAGGTAGGCGAACAACTGCCACCGTTGAATCGTGATGGTGATGGCGGGCAAGCCCTCAACCAATACCTGCGCCGCCGTGCCGTGTGGATGGCATTACGGGACGACGCCAAGCAACAGGGCGAACAGCTCACCCCCTATTCCTTCAGGCATCGCTACGCCAAAGGGATGCACGCCGCCAATATCCCCATCGCCAACATCAGCGAGGCAATGGGTCACACCATCGAGGTGCACCTGAAGAGCTACGCCAGGTTCAAGCCCAATGCGACGGCAGACCTTGTGGCAGCCGTCAACGTCTGACTGATTAGCCAGACTCCAGCCCATGCCGAACAAGGACCGCGCCACCAATCCCCCGCCGGAAAAACCGGGTGGTGAGGGCTGGCTGGTGAGTCCTGAACAACAGCTGCTTTGTCAGTTCAAACCCGACTCAGCCACGGTTCATGCGCAGTGGGTTGCAGTGCGCACCTATCGCTGGGTGCCACCACGCCCACCAGTCCCGCAAGCCCGTAGGCGAATGCTTCGCCAAAACGCCATTAAGGCGTGGGACAAGATGCTCAGAACAGGCTAGAGGCGCTGCCCCCCGCCTGTGCGGTAACCAGCAAGCTCACCCAGATCAGAGCTGCTTCTCGTAGGTAACGCCTCGGTAGGTGAGGCTTACAACTTTGTTGATGGCCATTTGAGCTTGCAGTCGGTTGAGGATGTACTCCCCCCCCCCCCTGTACTGCATGAGGTGGATACGCTCAGAACTTTCCGCGACCAACGCACACCACCGGGGAAGCGTGATGAGAGCACTAATTTGCCCGATGAAATCTGTAGCTGGGCAGGAGCTTCAGCGAGGCAACGGAATCGTGCCGGCCTCGGCTGCGAAGTCGCGGGTTCTCATCCCAATGGTCATCGTCCGATAGCGGTGCAAGCTTTAGGCTCCAACATGGCAATGGATACCCGCTGCTTTGCTGGATCGCTCTAATTCCAAAAGAAGTATGAATGGCGCCGAACCAGGCGATAGGGGACCTTCAGCTAACTGAATGTGATCTATATTGGCGTTAACTTGTGAAATTAAGGTGAGCAAGACTAGGTCTAGTATTGTTACATATACCTGCAATGCTGGTCATTACGATCTACCCATGAATGGGGCTTATCAAGTTAAGAGCGCCTCGACGTTTGAAGACGAAAGGCTTAATGCTAGGGCTACAAAAATTCTAAGCCATCTTTATTTTCCAGATGCTGAATGGACTATATGGTGCGATTCAAACCTAAAGTTACTGATAGAACCCGAGGAGCTTTTGGAGTTCTTTGATTACCCTGAAGTAGGAGTTTATGGTCACTTCAAAAGAAATTCTATAAATGATGAAATTGATGCCTGTAAGGCCTCCAAAAAAGATCTTTCGCGCAAGCTTGAATTGCATCGAGATATGCCTGGTAGATTAGCGCTTACTTTTATCGTGATTCGGCGTAATTCTCCTAAAGTTGCAGCTGCTAATAATGCGTGGTGGGCTGAAGTTACAACCAAGAGCCGTAGGGACCAGCTCAGCTTCCCCTACACCTTGGGCCCACTGGCTACGTATCGGGACATTCCGTGCAAGTCGATTCATGCTGCGAGAAGATCTTTTTTAAGTAATCACTTTTTTCGAGTTCCTCACAAGCAGGAATTCGTGGAAGCAGTCAAGATTCATGGCTTAATTGATGGGCAAAGTATCGCAGACAATGAACTAGCGAAGATTCTAAACCGAATGCATGAAAAGCAAAAATTAGGCATACAAGGGATTGAAGTCCCTCAAGTCAATGGTAAATTATTCCAAGAATAGTTTCGCTCGATCATAAGGTCCTTGATAGCATTAAGGGAAAAGCCCAATGCAGTAGCATTCTCTTAAGTCATTCGATAAGAATCAATCCCAGAAAATCTGCATTGTCGCAAGAGCTAATTAAAATCCATGAAATAGTAAGTACTTCAGGTGTCTTTTTATTCGCTGGTAAGTTCACCTCTGTCAAGGCACTTCAGCTCAGTGGATTTACCGCCACCGATTAATCAAGAGCAACTAGCTCTTTGGTAGCCAGGGTCTCGCCTGAAGCGGGGAACACTCAAGGCAGTCACGTTTGACCCATGCCTCAAGACACCCTCATTGCCCTGTTCCTTATGGGGGAGCTAGTGGCAGCACTACGCGCCAATGACCCTGTTGCCTTCAGGCAATGGCTGTCTGGTGGGGTGCAAGAGCCAGTCCAGCAGCAGCTCCTCTACCTCTGACACTCCAAGCTCCTGCGTGCCGTCTGCCAACAAACCTCTGAAGGCATCAGGGTCATTGGCGCGTAGGGCTGCAACCTCAGGCAGAAGCAGCTGCAGCGATTCAGCACCTAAAGAAGCGCTGCAAGCTCTGGGCACCGACGTGGAAGAAGGAAGTGGGCAGTGCTCCCGAGGCTGGATAAAGGACTGTGTGACGAACTAAGCCAGATCGTGAGGACCCTCACAATTCTCTTGTTACGAGTAAAGCAGTATTTGAAAATAAAATTACTGACCAATATATTCACTCGCAAGAGCTGCCACTCTAGTGGGATCCTTTGACACAAAGCAAGTCACCCGAATATCATAGTGAGGATCAAAGAAAAGAGGCCGATTTTCCCCGAAAAACTTAAATTGACGATACCAAGATAAGACAACACTGTAGTCAGCACTATTGTCAACGGCTCTATCTCGGGGGTAAAAACTTAGGGTTTTGCTAGGCGCTGGAAATCGATAGTCACTTCTTTCTCTAAATCGAATTGCACTGTTTCGATGAGGCTGTAACTCATGCTTGGGATCCCGAATTAGATGGTCAAACCTATCGGCAATCATTCTTTCCTCAGCGGCTTTGCATTCTGTTACTGCATCATCTGCAAGTTGTCTATTCTTTTTGATCCAATCATTCTGCTTTGCTATTTCCCCAATAAGGCTTGAATAAATCCTTGCTCCAGATACCAAAATAATATTGAATCCAATCAAGCCGAGAACTGGCAGAAGGAAGATAAATATGAAGAGCATAAAGCAGCTTTTTAAGCAGCCAGGCTTCTGTTGCTCCATAAGAAATGCGTCAACTGTCTCAGTTCTTTTATGATGACAGTTTTTTCAAGTTTTGCTCATATAAGAGCGTTTTGAACTTGAGCAGAGGGGGAACACTCAAGGCAGTCACGCCTGACCTGTACCCGCGGCGCCGAATGACAGAAGCGGATGGAGTGGATTCCTAAGGCTTTATGGGAGTGAGCGATGGTGCGTAGGCAAAAAGCAGTTCTACGAGGTGAGGTTTGTGCTGGTGAGGTCAGTCATAGCCGTGAAAACAAGCATTTGTCAGACTGAAGCATGGAGACTGAGTTGGAACATGCGCTTTGCACGTTGGCAAAAAATTAGAAGTTGGTGCCGACCACTGTTGCGCTTAATGCGCTATGAGCTATGGCCACCCAATGCATGGAAAACCATGGGATTCACATGGCTTTGGCTTGCTTGGTGTGCAGTACCAGGAATTACAACCATCAACCACATGATGAAACCTGGAGACCATATAACTGCCTTGATGACTGGCGGTGGACTTCTTTTGTTTTATGGAGCAGTCCGTAGTCTCGTTGAAGCCAATAACCTCTGCCGTCAGGGAGCCTGGGAAGGCGGCGAATTCTTTTTACTCCTTTTCGTAGGTCTACCACCTTTATTGATTGGTGGCTTGTTTGGTTTTACAGGTAGTGCGGTGATGGTACAAAAACTATTTGGCTTGTCGCTATAAGCCTGGCAGGAGGGTTCACGTATGGTTAAAACCTGCAAAGGCAATGAGGTGGTCCCATGACCCGCGACACCCGCATTGCCCTGTTCCTGATGGGGGAGCTGGTTGCAGCGTTACGCGCCAATGACCCTGATGCCTAGTCTCAAGGGCTGAAAGCAATACAAGACCCGCAAGGGAAAAGCAGGGGGCGCTGATGTTGTCGCTATCCATCTCCCGACAAAACCACACAACTACTAATCCAAAAAAGAATGACTTACAAACTGATTGAAATGGATGGCGAACACGACAACGTCATTCTTGAAACCAACGACCTGGAGCAAGCAAAGGCAAAGTACACAGAAGTGACTACTGCCTGCAAAGCGGGAACCTACGACTTCTGGTGTGCCTTTGACGAACTTGAAGATGGCCTAACCATCGTTTTAGAAGATGAGGATGAAGAGGCAGTCATGGAAGAGACCTTCTACTGACACTCTCCCGACAAAACCTTACACAAAACACCCCGTCAGCAATGGCGGGTTTTTGTTGCGTGGCAACACCAATAAACCAAGCATTAACAGCCGGAGCACTCACAAACACGTGAGATGGTTGCTCAGCGGCTCCACAGCGTGCCTGTTGGGTGTGGGGGGTACTTTCAGTGTGTGCAGCAATTGCCATACCACGCATCGGAAGCTAGTAATGCATATGAACGCAGTAAGAGATGACAAGCCAAAACAATCAAGCAATCGAATTAGACCCAAGCTTTAGAGGGCCCTTGAATCTGCTGATTCAAAAATTTTTATCATTTAATTGGTGCAAAGAAAATCTGATCACTCCTTTTGGGTTTAAAAAAACAGTTCCAACAACGAGGCTTGCGTATTGATTGCGATATCAAGCTTTAGCGATCTTTCAAAGATAGGCAAAGATGTTAAATTTGCAATAGCGAAAGCTGGCTTTGATTGCCTTTTCATAGAGGAGAGTTCTTTAACAATATTGTCTATAATTGAAGAGTTAGAGGCAAATTTCTAAAGAACGGAGTCACAGCAGATCAAGAGGCAGGGCAAATTTACCGCAACGTGGACGCTCAACAAATAGCTGACTAGCATGAAGGCACTGCCTTCTGCTTAGTCGTCAGGTAATGAGTGGAATCAACGCTTCGGAAATTCGCGAACTGATAGACAAACATTTTTCTCTTCAGTGGTGTCGAGAGAATATAGTAACGCCTCTGAGGATTATAAATACGAGAGATACAGATGGCGAATGCATGCTGGTAGCAATCGGCAATTATTCATTTCTTGGGACGATAGGTGATTTCATTAAATTTAGACTTGCTAATGCAGGTCTTACTTGCCAGTTCATCGAGAAGCCGCCGGAGGAAATCCAGAGAATTCTTGATGACGCCTCTAATCAGAGATTAATGGCAGAAAGCAACAGAGATGTGACAATCTCCGATGAGTCAATTCTTGACGCCCTTAAAGACGCAGATGAATCTGGATATGTTGATGAATACGAGTTTGACTTTGACGATAATGATGAGGAGCTTATCGAAGACAATGCAACAGACTTATCGATTGAACTGGAAGGAACAAAAATTCAGGAGGCTGCAGCTAAATTGCTAATTCAAGCAGCAAGATCTGGTGCATCAGATATTCATTTAGAGCCGCGAAAGGATGACTATAAGATTCGAGTTCGCCGTGATGGAGTAATGCAGAACTATGTGACCATGCCTCGCTCTGCAGGCATAAAAATTACTGCTTGCTTTAAAAATATGGCCAGCATGGATATAGCCGAAAGGCGTGAAGGTCAAGACGGGAAGATCCGTAGATTGTTTGAAGGGAATACTATGGAATTCCGTTGTGCAACAGCTCCAGGGAAATATGGTGAAATGATGGTCATGAGACTCTTGAATAGTGATACAAATATGCTTGACCTAGATATACTAATTAGCAATGATAATATTAGGCAAGATTTCCGAGATTTAATTCATTTAGCAAATGGAATTATTGTTTTGTCAGGTCCAACAGGCTCTGGTAAATCCACCACGCTAGCCTCAGCACTTCGCGAAATAGATAGTGGTGAGTTAAAAATCGTCACGGCAGAAGATCCAATCGAGTATGACCTTGGGGGCAATATTCAACAGTTCCCCGTTATCAGAGCAAAAGGACAAACATTTACAAAACTCTTGAGGATTTTCCTACGCCAAGACCCTGATGTGGTTTTGATTGGTGAAACACGTGATCCAGTTACTGCAGAAGCATCAATGGATGCTGCTGAAACAGGTCACCTTATTTTCACCACACTTCACGCCAATAGCGCAGCTAGGTCCGTAAGCCGTTTGATGGATATGGGTATACCCAGCTACAAGCTCAATGGCTCCTTAAGAGGCGTGCTGGCACAGCGGCTTTTGCGCCGAGTCTGCCCAGAATGCAGTATTGAACGATCAATTAATGAAGCAGAAAGCTATTTCACTGGTTTACCCCCAGGAACACCAGTTCGTTTCGCAAGCGTCCTGAGTGCTGAAGAAAGGCAGCAAGGCAAGAAAGAAGGAACTCTTTGCGCTAATTGCGGTGGCAGCGGCTACAAGGGACGTGTCGGTGCCTATGAGCTAATGACTATCAACAGCAGTATCCGTGAATCAATCAAGAAAAACAAAACAACCCTTGAAATAGAGCAAGAAGCCGTTAACTCAGGCATGCTAACGCTGAAGCGCTATGGAGTAGAACTCATTAGACAAAAGCTGACAACTACTTCTGAATTGCAAAAAATGTGCAATTCAGAAAATTAGCCATAACAGAAAAAGTTTTTAGAATGGAAACCTGATAACAAGTGTTGGAGTCTGTGAAAATTTGAGAGGGGCCTCCCGACAAAATAATTCACGCCGTCAGCAATGGCAGGTTTTTCATTGCCATCTAACTGCCTTCCAGCAGCCTGGTCAGCTGTGCCTGAAGCTTCAAGGCACCCACCGCATTTGAATGCTGCTTGGAGTCGATGCTGGCCTGAATGATTTTGTCGAGCAGAGCAAGGCGTGTGCCAAGAAAGTCAGAGCGTTCGACTGAGTAGTCAGCCTTGATGATCTCCCTTGCGCGCTGCACATAGGTCTCGGCTTGTCGTTTCTGTACCCCCCATTCCTCCGTGCAAAATCGCAGGATGTAGCTGTTTGTTTTTGCCGAAGACAGCAGTTTGACGACGATATGAATGCGCCGATCAATTTCCGCGCTGGCTGACTTCTTCCCCATACCATTCATTCTGCCAGAAAGTAATTAAACGGCCAGATGTGAATTAGATGATCTCGTCATCGTGGCTACACCATTAGCGGTGATTGGAAGGGGCCGCCAAAGGATCTGAATCAAGCCCACGCGCGCGTATAAACACAACAATCGTCTTTATCGTCTTTATCGTTTTTTTGACTGGTTGTCTTGGAAAAGGACGAAATGGACGGAATAGACGATTCCAGTTGGTGAAGACCAAAAAACTGGAGAGCTGAAGCGGTTGGCCGCCAAAGCGCTTTCCGTCTGCCGGTTCCTTTCCGTTCTTTCTCGCCGTCCTGTTCCACCAAACGGACCTTGCGGAGCTTGTCGATGGTCTCCCTGGCGCGAGCTTCGGGGTTGGAACCGTCAATGCCGAGAGCATCAGCAACCGCACTGGCGGTCATCCCTGCACCAGTGTGTTGCCAGTGTTCGACCAAGTCCTCCAGGGCATCTCGCTGACGTGGTTCCAGCCCATCGATCAAGTCTTCGATGATCCGTTGCTTAGCGACGTCTTCGGCATCGCCGTGGCTGATCCAGTTGTAACCATCGTCAACCTGTTCAATCAGCAGCTCCAGCGGGCTGCCACCCCGCCCTTCGGATTTGAGTGTGATGCGCTTCTCCTGAGGCGCTAGGGGGTTGGTTGACAGCCGACGAGACAGGCCCACGTTCCAGCTGGATTGCGATGGCAGTGCGGTGGTGCCTCGTGATGCCAGAGAAGCCTCTTCATTGGCTGCAGCTTTGCCGCTGTGGTGAATCACCACCAACGTCGCCTTATGTGGCGCGATGGCTTCCTGCAGGTCGACCAAGGGACCAGCAAAGTCAGCATCCCGTTCTTTCAGACCCAGCTGGCTGGTGCAGGAGAAATAGGAATCAACCAGGATCAATACCCCAGGCTGTTTGGCTGCCAGATCAGCAATGGTCTCGATCCCCTGGTCATCGAGGTGCAACGGGCACCCCTTGTCGTACAGGGCAACGATGCGCGAATTCAACGTGTCGTTGTTGTCGAGCAAGCCCGCGAGGTGAAGGCATTCAGCCCAGTCACCTTCGTCTTGGTCGCTGCCGATGATTGCAACAGGCGGGCAAGGCCCAGTCAGCTTGCGACCGAGGAATTCAGAGTCGCCACGTATCAACCGTGCGATGAACTGACAGAGCAACCTCGTCTTGCCGACCTTTGGCAGTGAGATGAAAAGGGTGGTTGCTTCCTTCATCACGACGCCTTCCCAGAAAAAAGGAGCCTTGCGACGAGAGAGCTTGCTGCCACCTTTGTGCGGGGTGCTTGTGCCGTGTATTGCGCGACGGGCAGACCAAAGCGCTTGTTTTAGCTCCAGGTAGGTGAAGCCAGTGTCGAGTTTTTCTGCGAATGAGCGCAGATGAATCAACCGGTGCATTGATTCGATCTGTTGGTCCTGAAGGATCCTTTTGGCTTCGGTCTTCAGTGAATTGAGGTCTTTGGTTGCTGAACAGAAGCCCTTAGTTCCGCCGTTGGGCTCAGTTTCGGACTTCCATGTTGTTGAAACGATGCCAGCAGCGATTGTCTGGGCGTCAGGTTTGGATCGCTCCAGCCAGTCCTCAACACCAAGACCGCCCTCCTTCGGCGGGTTCCGCCAGTTCATCCCTTTCAAGGGAGGCATCAAATGACTTGCCTGAGGCAGCTGGTTGCTTAGTTCGCGATACCAGTGATCAAGATCAGCTAGGTCGCAATCGGGAGCCAGCACAACCTGCGACTGCATTCGTCGCAGTTCAAAGACCAACCGCTCAGTTGGATCAAGGATGCTGATGGAGGCAAAGCCTGCAGCGGCTAGTTGTTCCGCCTTCAGCTCTCCCTTGACGACGAAGAGCAGCTCACCAGCAGCACGTTTTTGTTCGGTCTCGTGCCAATGAAAAGGGGCGATCTCCGCCTGACGGCGACCTTCGGGAAACGTGGTTTCCCAGCCAACCCATTTCTCTTTTCCGGGGGTGTCAGTCCTCTTGCGACGAACAGGGAAGTCGGTGCCATCCCAGCAGCGATAAACCCAGAATCGTTCCCGGGGCTTTCGCGGAGCTTTCTTGGACGGATCGTCGAGGTGCTCAGGCAACCACTTGCCGAAACCCTGTGCCTCATCAGATTCACCGCAATAGATGAAGGGTCGGTCAGGGTGTTGAAGCCCTTTGGGGACCACGCCATCACGGACGGTGTGGCACAGAACCATCCCGTTGTCCGCGATACGGCAATCACCGTCTTTCGTCCTGCCGCAAATTGGGCAGGGGTTGTTTCTTCGAGAGGAACGCATGACTCATTCCTCCTCTTTTTTGAGGTGGTCTTCTTCGCTATAGGTTTCGATCAGCTCTAGGCGTCGCTCCAGTTCATCTTTCCGTCGAGAGTCCTTTCCCTTCACTGCCGCGATGGTTCGCTCGGCAAGTGTTTTTCTGATGGCGTCAATGCGATATACCACCGGGCCACCCGCGGTGCCAGTGGCAAAGATGTAGTGATCGCCAGGCGTCAGCCTGCCGTCACGCCGCATTGTGCGGATGGTGCTGTTTTTAATCGCCAGAAGCTTTGCCGCCTCTGACTCAGGCACCCATACGGGCGAATCCATTTAGGGGGTTCAGATAAGCCCCTTTGCTCTCAGCACGTCACCAAGCAACCCGCTGTGGTTTTTGAATTGATGCCAGCCCTCGCCAGGTGCATATTCACCTGCACGAATCGCGGCGTCATATTCATCGACCATCTTTGAGATCCGTTGGACCTCATCGGCACCAGTCAGCTGCCCATTTTTCCCGCCACGATTTTTCTTCGGGCGGATTGTCTGACCGTTGACCATGAAGGCGTGGTTGTTCCTTGATTTCCGTGCCACTGCACAAAGGGGAAGGACAAAGAACCGCCGTCATGTCGTTAGAGACCTAGAGGGTCAATCGATCAGGAGCCGCCAGAAATAGTTGGCGTTACAGGTCGGGGTCTGGACGTCTTACGCCTGCGGGAAAACCCGCACCTGCGCCAGCCGCAACCTGATTTCGGAATGAATTCATTGTTGATAGTGCGCGTGTACCTGTCAACAGGTGGCAGGAAAGTTGTGTGGTGAGCGCTGCGTGGCTCTGCCTTCTCACCACACCGTGACCACACACACTTGAGCAAGCAATAAAAAATCGCCCCTTGCGGAGCGGTGAAGATGTCAGCTGGGGACTGGCTTTTTGAGGCATCGGGGAGACAGGATTCGAACCTGCGGCATCTTGCTCCCAAAGCAAGCGCGCTACCAAACTGCGCCACTCCCCGGCGCACTTAGAGATTAGCGGTCAGCGTGCAGCTGTTCAGCGAGGTTGACGCCGCTGAGGATCGCTCCCTCTGCTCTGCCAAAGCCAGGCCCTTCGATCCAGTCACCACAGAACCCCACTGCGCTGGTGGGGCACCACTGCAGCTCCTTCGGCAGAGGGTGGTCGAGGGGCCGAGAAGCGCCCCAGCGCATCACCCCCAACGGCGTCGCTTGGTCCAACGCAGCTGAAACAACCGGCAGGCCTTGCAGCAACTCGGGCAACAGCTCCACCAGACGTTGGTGCTCCTGAGCCAGCAGGCGACCCTGGCTTTCGGGCGTGATCGCTTCCCCGGTATCCAAGCCATGCACCACCAGCCCCCAGCGAGCATCGCTTTGCGGCTGCAGCACGAGGCGTTCCACCTTCCAGCGCTCTTTGGCAGCGTCTTTCAACCAGATCTGAGCCGGAAGCTGTTCACCGTTGAGCGCGAGCACGCCCAGGTCCACCATCAAGTTCCAGCGCACCTCGGCTTGGCTGTGTTGCAGCAGGCTCAGTGCCGCATCGAGGCCGACGTCTTCCCCCTCTTCAACGGCTGAGCGCAGGGGGACGTCGTTCCAGGCCAGCATCTTCAGCGAGCGGGGATGGGCCAGCAAGGTTCCACTGAGCACAAGGCGCTTGGCCTTGAGGCACCAGCTTCGATCCTCGTTTTTCAGCAGCCAATGATCCTGGCGTCGCTCCAACCAGCGCACGCGGGTCTCGAATTGACGACTCAGTTGCATGGAGCCAGGAGCATCGAGCAGCACCTCGCAGATGCTGGCCATGCAGGGAATCCCATGCCACCAGCCCCCGTCTGGACAGGCTTCAGGGCAGTTGGCTGGCGATAAACCTGCTTGGGCGTCGAGCGCAAGCACAGCTCGCTCGTCACGCTGAAGAACACCCGCGGAGCGCAACGGCACTAGCAGTGCCTCCATGCTCTCCGGAATGGAATCACTGAGGGCAAAGCCCGGTGCTCCATGGTTAAGCAGCCAGCCGCCTTGTTCGCGTCTTCTGCGGGTGGCCGCACGGCCACCTGGTCCCCGGCCGGCCTCTATCAAGGCGATGTTGAGATCAGATCCCAGCTGCTGGAGTCGGCCAATCAGGCTGCAACCAGACAGCCCCGCACCAATAACGGCGAGATCAACCTCAGTCACAAGCGCTGAAGTCTCCGCCGTCGATCACATCCAGTAGCGCTCTGCGGCGACTCGAGAAAACAAACCACCCAGCAATGCCAGAAGAATCGTGACGCCAAAGAACGCGAAATACGCCATCTGAACTGTTGGCTTGATCAGAGATTCACGGCTTTCTAACAGCCGCAGGGGTGTCGGCTCGCTTGAGTTACGAGACGAAATCAAAGCGCTGGTATGGGTCGCCTGAGATTCGAACTCAGGACCAGCCGGTTAAAAGCCGGATGCTCTACCGCTGAGCTAGCGACCCGTGCCCGCTTGGGCATGCCATTTCGGCACCAAATGAGGTTATCACTCAGGTCGCCGGGGAGACTGGTGGCTTCTGAACCATGGCCATGACTGGCTCTAAGCCCTGGCCCGATCCCCAAATCGATGCTGCCGCCTGGGTTGCTGAATCCGCCGTCGTGATCGGCAATGTGCGGATGGCAGCAGGCAGCAGCCTCTGGCCCACAGCTGTTGCGCGCGGCGATCTCGAGCAGATCAGCATCGGAGCGGGCAGCAATGTTCAAGACGGTGCCGTGCTCCATGGCGATCCGGAGCAGCCGGTGCGACTCGGTGCCGACGTCACCGTTGGCCATCGGGCCGTGATCCACGGCGCCACGCTCGAGGATGGATGCCTGGTGGGGATTGGCGCCATCGTTCTCAATGGCGTCACCGTCGGTGCCGGCGCCTTGGTGGCTGCTGGTTCTGTTGTCACCAAGGATGTGCCTCCCGGAACCTTGGTGATGGGCACGCCTGCGGTGGTGAAGCGGGAGTTGTCTCCTGAGGCGATTGCTGAACAGCGCTGTCATGCCCAGCGCTACGCGCAATTGGCGGCATCCCACGCCCAGATCAGGCCTTGAACGCAACCGCCTGATTGCTGCGAATTCGATCAGCTTTCAGAGAAGGTCGTGGGATCAACGGAGAAGTCCGTAAGATCGGCGACACAGATTTCCGTTTTCAAGAATGGTCCGAGTTGCCATCGGTCTGGTCCTCATCCTTGTGATCGTCGGTTACTCGGCCTTCAGCGTGATTACCACAGGCCAAGTTCTGGGTATTGACGCCCGCCTGTTCCTGGTGGTTGCCCCGATCCTGGCCGCTGTCAGCTGGGCTGCTTTCAACATCGGCCGTGCGGCTGTGGGCCAGCTTCAGCTGATGCTCAAGCGCAGCCGCGCCTGATCCAGGCAAGCGAGATTCGTAGGCTGAAGGCTGCTTGATGCAGCCGGTTGTCTCAATCCCCCCATGTCACCGTTCTTGGTGCCGGTCTGGCCGGCACTGAGGCTGCTTGGCAGATCGCCCGTGCAGGGGTTGCGGTCACCCTGGTGGAGATGCGTCCGATTCGACGCTCCCCGGCTCACCACAGCAGTGATTTTGCTGAACTGGTGTGCAGTAATAGTTTCGGTGCCCTGAGCAGTGACCGTGCTGCGGGCTTGCTGCAGGAGGAGCTACGCCGGCTCGGCTCGTTGGTGATCGGCACGGCTGACACCCATGCTGTTCCAGCAGGTGGTGCATTGGCGGTTGATCGCGGTCGCTACAGCGCTGCCCTCACCGAAGCCCTCGACCAGCATCCTCTGGTCACGATTGAACGGCGCGAGCAGCAGGCCCTGCCACCGCAGGATGCGATCACCGTTCTGGCGACGGGGCCGCTCACGAGTGAACCGTTGGCAGAGGATCTACGCCAGTTCACCGGTCGTGCCGACTGCCATTTCTTCGATGCGGCCAGCCCGATTGTGCATGGCGAGAGCATCGATCTTTCGGTGGCCTTCCGCGCCAGCCGTTACGACAAGGGCGATGCGGACTACATCAATTGTCCGATGGACAAGGAGCAGTACCTGGCGTTCCGTCAGGCCCTGGTGGAGGCTGAACAGGCTGAACTCAAAGACTTCGACAAGAACGACGCCACCTTCTTTGAAGGCTGTCTGCCGATCGAGGAGTTGGCGCGTCGTGGCGAAGACACCATGCGTTACGGCCCCCTGAAGCCGATCGGGCTCTGGGATCCCCGTTGGGGTGATGTGAATGATCGCGATGTGCGCCGGGCCAAGCGCGCTTATGCCGTGGTGCAGCTGCGGCAGGAAGACAAGGACGGTCGCCTCTGGAATCTGGTGGGTTTCCAGACGAACCTCAAATGGGGTGAGCAGAAGCGAGTTCTGCAGATGATTCCAGGGCTGGGTCAGGCGGAATTCGTGCGCTTTGGGGTGATGCACCGCAACACCTTTCTCGAATCGCCACAGCTGCTGCAGCCCACCCTGCAGTTCCGCCAGCGCCCAAACCTCCTGGCGGCAGGCCAGATCACCGGCACCGAGGGCTATGCCGCCGCCGTGGCCGGTGGCTGGTTGGCCGGCACCAATGCGGCCCGTTTGGCCCGTGGCCTGGAGCCCATTGATCTGCCGGCCACCTGCATGAGTGGAGCCCTCACCCATTTCGTCAGCGAGGCACCAACGGCCAAGTTCCAGCCGATGCCCCCTAATTTCGGTCTCTTGCCAAATTTGCCGGAACGCATTCGCGACAAACGGGCCCGCTATGGCGCCTACCGCGATCGTGCACTCCAAGATCTGGAGCCGATGCGCGCCCTCCAACCCGAGACCGTGACGGCATGAACACCCCTGCGGAGGCTCGCCGGATCGAACAGCGCTCCTTGCGCTTCGGGGTCGGAGCCAACGCAGTGATGGCATTGGCTGGTTTTTCCGCCCATGTGCTCACCGGATCTTCGGCCCTTCTCTTGGATGGCCTTTATTCCGCCGTGTTAGTGGGCTCGTCTTTGATTGCCAGTCGCATCAGCTGCAATGTGGTGCGGCCGCCGGATCGAGCCTGGCCCTACGGCTACGAAGGCCAGGAAACTTTGTATGTGCTGTTTCGCTCCCTGGTGCTGCTCGGGGTGATCGGCTTTGGCGTCGGCAGCGCCTGCTCCACCTTGATCGACTGGTGGCGGGGGAACAGCATCGCGGCGCTGCATCTGGAGCCGGTGGCGCTCTACACCGCTTTGATGACAGCGCTCTGCGGCCTGCTGGCCTGGCGGCACCGCCGCGATTGGCGCCGCACGGGGCGGGTGTCGCTGCTGCTGCTCACAGAGGCCCGCAATGCCCGGATTGATGCCGTGATCACCCTGGCTACTGGCCTGGCCCTGTTGGCGTCTCCCCTATTGCTGGCAACGCCTTTGTCTGCCCTGGCGCCGATCACCGATGCCCTGCTGGTGCTGGCGGTGAGCCTGGCCTTGCTGCGCGAACCGCTGGCGGCCCTGCGGGATGCCATGGCCCAGGCCGCCGGTTGTGCTGCCGACCCGGATGTGCTGCAGCGCACACGGCTGGTGTTGATGCAGGAGCTGGTGGGGCTTCAGCTGCAGATGATGGACTTCACGGTGCAGCAGCTGGGCCGCACGGCCTTTGTCGTGGTTTACATCAATCCGCTGCAGCCTTTGGAAAGTCGGGTGATTGATGGGCTGCGCCATCACATCGATGCCCGCTGCAGTGCCGAACTTGCACGTCCCGTGCGCTCTGAGGTGATCCTCACGGTGATGCCCCCGATTCACCGCCAGGATCAAAGGCCGCAGACGGCCCCTTAGCGTCACCCCCAAAGAAGCGATGCCATGAGCGAGAACCAGCAGTGGGATGCCGTTGTGATCGGTTCCGGCATCGGTGGTTTGGTCACCGCCAGCCAGTTGGCGGCCAAGGGAGCCAAGACCCTCGTCTTGGAGCGGTATCTGATCCCTGGCGGTAGTGGCGGTGCCTTCAAGCGCGAGGGCTACACCTTCGATGTGGGGGCCTCGATGATCTTTGGCTTCGGCAAGAAGGGTTTCACCAACCTGCTCACCAGGGCCTTGGCCGATGTGGGGGAGCACTGCGACACCATCCCCGACCGAGCCCAGCTTGAGTACCACATGCCCGGTGGGCTGCGCATCGCGGTGGATCGTGACTACGAGCAGTTCATCGCCGACCTCACGGCGCGGTTTCCCCATGAGGCTGAGGGGATCCGCCGCTTCTACGACACCTGCTGGCAGGTGTTCAATTGCCTCGATGCCATGCCGCTTCTCTCGCTGGAGGATCCGGCCTACCTCACCAAGGTGTTCTTCAAAGCACCTCTGGCCTGCCTGGGGCTGGCGCGCTGGTTGCCCTTCAATGTCGGTGCGGTTGCCCGCCAGCACATCAAGGATGAGCAGCTGCTCAAGTTCATTGACATCGAGTGCTTCTGCTGGTCGGTGATGCCGGCGGATCGAACCCCGATGATCAACGCAGGCATGGTGTTTTCCGATCGGCATGCGGGAGGGATCAACTACCCCAAGGGAGGCGTCGGCGTGATTGCCGAAAAACTGGTGCAGGGATTGGAACGCCATGGCGGCGCCATTCGCTACAAGGCCCGGGTCACCGAGGTGTTGATCGAGAACGATCAGGCGGTTGGTGTGAAGCTGGCCGATGGCGAGGTCATCCGTGCCAAGCGTGTGATCTCCAATGCCACCCGCTGGGACACCTTTTCGGGAGTGGCTGACGAGCAGCACCGCTCTGGCCAAGCCCTGGTGGATGCCGCCCACACCCCTGGCAAGGAGCAGTTCTGGCGAAAGCGTTATGTGCCGTCCCCCTCCTTCCTGTCGCTGCATCTGGGGGTTCGAGCTGATTTGATCCCGGCCGGCACCCACTGCCATCACCTCCTGCTCGAAGACTGGAACCGGATGGAGGACGAGCAGGGGGTGATCTTCGTGTCGATGCCCTCTCTGCTGGATCCGGATCTGGCGCCGGCTGGGCATCACATCGTCCACACCTTCACGCCGTCATCGATGGAGGCGTGGCAAGGACTGACCCCCAGCCAGTACCGCGAGAAAAAGGAGGCGGATGCGGCACGGTTGATCCAGCGCCTGGAGGCGATCCTGCCGGGCCTCGCCGATGCCATCACCCACAAGGAGATCGGCACGCCACGCAGCCACCGGCGTTTTCTGGGTCGCTTTCAGGGCAGCTACGGCCCCATCCCTGCGATGCAGCTCCCGGGTCTGCTGCCGATGCCGTTCAACCGCACCGGTCTGAAGAACCTGTACTGCGTGGGTGACTCCTGTTTCCCCGGCCAGGGCCTCAACGCCGTTGCCTTCAGTGGGTTTGCCTGTGCCCATCGGGTTGGTGCTGACCTCGGCCTGAACCCTTGGGCACTGCCAGCCTGATCTTCTGCCTAGCGTGATTTGAAGTAGGAGTTGGGATGCCGCCTGAGTTTCAGCCGTCTTCGGAAGATCTGGCCCGCTACCTCGAGCAGAGGGGTGAGCTGACCAAGCCTTGGAATCTGCAGATGCTCCGGCTTAAAAAGCTCAAGGAAGCCAAGGACTCGATGGATCCTCAGCTGTATCTCGAGAAGGTGCAGGAGGCCCATGCCGATCTGATGCGTCTCGGCCAGTTCTGGAAAGGCCGTGAACAGCAGGTGTTTGGTGGCACTTACCAACCGTCTGAACTGATTGAACCGTTGCCGGGTTCTCCGGACGACCGATGACCGGCATCGAACGCTTCGGCCTTTCTCCGTTGATCCGCTTCACCCTGCTCAGCCTGTACGGGGCCTTGGTGTTGCCCTTGCCGTTATTGGCTCCTGCGGAGTCGCGTTGGCTGATGGTGGCCGGGCTGCTGCTGGGCCTGGTGTTGGTGATCGGTCTGTTGAGTGAACGGGTGGAGACCGATGCCGAGGGAATTCAGGTGCGTTACCCCGCCTGGATCCGTTGGTTGCTGCGGCGCGGCTGGACCATGCGTTGGCAGGACATTCGGGCCTTGGTTCCCGTTGGCACCAGTCAGGGCGGAACGGTGTACTACGTGAAGGCGGCCGATCTACGCCACCAGCTCTTGCCGCAACGCATTGAGCGCTTCGATCGATTTCTGGAGCTTCTTGCGGCGAACACAAGTGTCTCGACCAAGGGCATCGGGCGTCTGACGCCTCCCTGGACCTATCAACTGTTGGCAGGATTGGCTGTTGTGATGATTGCCGGCGAGTTGCTGATGTCGCTGGCGCTGGCTCAGGGATGGATCAGTTTGCCAGCGGGTTATCCAGGCTGAAGAAAGCTGATCTACCGGTTTAGCGAAGACTTTTAGTCAAAGCATCCTGGGTTTGCTCGCTTTACGGTTGAGATCACGCCTGGTGCGACATCAATATTCAGGAACTCGTCTGCATCGTATTGATTAAACATCTTCTAATACTTGTCTTTTGTCTCCTCCGATATTTCGTTGTTCGCCCTTAAAAAGCGAATGAGAGATAAGTTTGTTGTCTGACTGATGACGGCGCTCAGCAAGTCACATGCCATTTCCTGTTTGACGCTGGATCGGCAGAAGCTCATCACATCTTTAACGGAGTCGAATGGCTTTTCAGCAGTTGCTGATGCTTTCAAAGGGTGTCTTGAGTTGGTCTCTTGTGCTTTTGATAAAAGCGGAGTCATGGCAATGGCCGAAGCCATTAGCCGATGGTGACTTAGGGAAGCATGAATCAAGTATCAATGTTTTGATGATGCCCGCTGCTGCACCAATGTGCTCTTGGCTGATGCATGAATGTGTGGGGTTCGCTCGAGAGATAGATGACAAGAACCATGACTATTTGAGGCTTGTTTGCGATCGATCTTGTCGTGCTCTCGCCCAAAAACAATTTTGCTAGCCAATGGCAAGATCAACCGCCCTGGAAAGGGTGAGACCAAAAACGTCTAGAACAACAAATCCATTCAAAAGTCTTACCGCTTTGGATGGTCCAGTCTTGCATGAATCTTGCGAGTAATCAAAACAAACTTCGGCAGCAAAAAAGAAATATTCTATGGCACCAGGCGCGTCATGGACAATAATGGCAGGAGGTAGAGTTCTGATCGAACGCCCTTCGTTGATGCGCCAATACCACCACGAAAAACAAATCAAAATTATGGGTATAAATAGAAGAAGTTCTACAATTAAAAGGACTGGGCTTTTGATCGGGGCAACAAGAAGTAAATTCATTATAATAAGCTCTACAAACCAGCATATTGATAGAAATATTGCCAATATGTCGACGCCTTTTCTTGTGCCTTTGTTCGTCCAGTTCAAGGCGATAAGGATAAATGTGTAGCCAAAAAATATGGCACCAATTGGCTGCATATGGTTGGTAAGTGCGTCTAGAAAAGTATGTGCTACTTCAAGGAAGTTTTTTATTGCTCCTTCTTCTACTGCTTCGAGGTTCAGGTTTCGATCGAATTGTTCAGTAAAAATAAATGTAGCGAGTAGTACGTAGATTTCTGCTGGTTTTTTGATTCGCTGAAGAAATGTCATTTCTCTAAAGCCGTCTTCAGGATCTTACTAACAAATTCTGAAGTGTCTCCAGTTGCCTTGGAGAATGCTGTGCCCAACAGCAGGTGTTTGTACGGAGAGGGCTCACCCAGCAGATGGAAGTGCTGTCTCACGGCCATGAATCGTTCGTCCCCAACTCCCCTGCCATCAGGCAGCTGTTTCCCGATTCAGACCGGTATTGCTGCCTCGATCTCCCAGCCTTCGTTCGCCAGCTCTTCGCTCTTTTGGGGGGCGTCTTCAGACGCAACATCGATGAGGAGAAATCTCTCTCCTTGGTTGCAATACAGCCTGGTTAATCCGATCACGGCGGGGGCTCCCGGGTGTCGACAGTGCCATCTTGACCGGCTTGCGCTGATCAAGCAATGAAGATGGTCCTTCGAACAACTCTTGATTTTGTCCAGATGTTTGGCGTTGCCATCTGTCGTTCAGGCGTTGGAATCGTTCCAGTTGCTCCGATGGGATGACAACCGAACTCACCAACCTCCCCTGCGGGACGGTTCAGCTCAAAGTCTGCTCGAATCACCTTTGTGAATTGGGTTGGGTGTCTTCACACCATCTGGTCCCGCCCAAAGAAGAGCAACTGAAGAAGGCCCTTCGTCACCACAAGACCAATTAAGGCCTCTTCAAAGGGCTCGAGGCAATGGGTTGGTTCGGGGTGGAGTTGATTGGCACCAACCCCAAAATTCCAGTCTCTGACTGGAATTAATTCACTTGCCTTAACTGGCTGGCAGGTTGTCGAGGCTGAAGCGGTAGCCCCGCTGACGCACGGTGGTGATACCACCGCCCTCGCCAAGACCGGCCTGCTCCAACTTGCGGCGCAGAGTCAGCACCTGGGTGTCCACGGAACGGGGCCCACCGCTGAAGGGAGGCCAGGCCATCCGCAGCAGTTCCTGACGGCTGCGGACAAGCCCGGGCGGCATCAACAAGGCACAAAGCAGTGCAAATTCTCGGGGGCTGAGCTCCACCGGCTGATCCCGCAGCGTCACCTGGCGCAGCAGCAGATGAACCTCCAGCGGACCAACGGTGACCCGTTCCTGCAGGCCGCTGTGGCCCCGCTTCAGCAGGGTGCGGCATCGAGCGGCCAATTCCTCCAGGCCAAAGGGCTTGCGCAGTACATCGTCGGCACCGTCATCCAGTAGGCCCACCACCGGCTCTGCACCGGCACGTGCGGTGAGCACAATCACGGGGCAACGCAGCTGCTCAGCCAATCGCAGGGCAGAGCTGCGCTCCAGCAGTTCTGCACTCACCAGCAGATCCGGTGACTGTTCTTGACAGACCTCCAATGCTTCGGCGGCACTGGCCACTGCAGCGGTGAGATGACCGTCCTGCCGCAGCCGTTGCACCAGCACCGTGCGAAGGGTGGGGTGTGGCTCGACCACCAGCACCCGCGAAGGTTCCTGACCGGTGTTTGCGCTTGGCATCACCACCGGATCGCTGCTGGCTGCAGATGCTTCCGCCTTGAGGTCGTGGGGAGTGGAGGTCACTGGATCGGCCGAGGCGCGCCTACGCTAAGCCGAAATTCCTGGCAGGCTGGTAGCAGGGGCTGCTGTTGCATCTCATGACATCACTCGACGACCCTGAATCCATCCGTCATTTCCAGTCGCTCTGCGATGCCTGCCAGGAGCTGACCACGAGATATCACACCCCTTCGGAGTTGCGGTTGTATTCCGACGGTTACCTTCATGCGTTACGAAAGTCAGGATCGCTTGATCCCCGCTCTCAGCATCGCCTCGAGCAATTGATCGATCGCTGGATCATGGATCCCTCCAGCTTCATTGGCCCTGACGGGGATGTGAGCACTTTGTACATGCGTCATCCCCAGGGTTATTGAGTTAGCTGGCGAGTGCGATTTCCAGCTTTTCGCGAAGTTCTCCGGAGTTGTACATCTCGATCAGGATGTCTGATCCGCCCATGAATTCACCTTTGACATACACCTGCGGAATGGTGGGCCAGCTGGAAAACTCTTTGATTCCCTGACGGATTTCAGGATCGGAAAGCACGTCGAATGTCTCGAATGCCACACCGAGGGAGTGCAGGATTTGCACCACATTGTTTGAGAATCCGCACTGGGGCATCAGCTTGGAGCCCTTCATGAACACGAAGATTGGGCTGGAAGCGACCAGCGTTTCGATGCGAGCTTTGGTGGAGGTATCCATCGTTGAGCGTGGGTAAAGCGTTAAGCGGACGCAGCGTCCGAGGGGGTTGAGGTGTTGAGGGCGAGGGCATGAATCGCCTCGCTGGCCAATTGCTGCTGCAGCGCGCCGTACACCATTTGATGTTGACGGATGCGTGAAAGGCCAGCAAAGGCGGCCGACACCACTGTCACCTGGAGGTGATCACCGCCACCGGTGAGGTCTTCAACGGTGACGTTGGCGTCGGGAATGACCTGTTGGATCGCTGCTTCAACGGCATCCGGCTGCACCATGGCGGTGGTTGCGCGAGGGGGTACTGGCTCAGATGTTGACAGACCGGCTCATTGGCCGACTGCTGATGCGCCCCGGAATTCAGTTTCAACGAAGCCCAGTTCCAGCAGGCTCTGATAGGCCTTTTGTCCCTGGGGTTTGGCGGGTGTCATCAGCTTGACCACCTCGACAAGCACTGGAACAGCCACTTCGGGCTGGTTCTGACGGCGGAACAGGGCGGCCAGTCGGAGGTTGGTTTCCGCCAACAGTTCCAGAGCTTCACGGCCCTTGGTGTCCATCTCACGAGGAATCCGAGCATCCAGCCCGCGGAAGGCACCACTCAGGTCGCGGTAGAAGGCCAGCAGTTGCTTGGAGGCTTTGCGGGCTTTGTCGTAATCGGCCCGTGCCTCGGCCAGATCTCCCCGGCTGGCGGCTGCATCTCCTGCGGCAAGCATCGAACGGACGGCCGCTGGATTGAATCCACCCTGGGTCTGAGCCAGAACACGGTTCTCGGCTGATGTTTGGGCGATGCCAGGAGCGGCGGTGACGCCCAGGGTTGCCACCAGTGCAGCAGTCGTCAGCAATGCGCGACAACCCATGAGACCAGAAGAAAACGTGGGCGGACTTTAGAAGCTTTGTAGGGGTCGGCCAACGGCAGCACGGGCCGCTTGTTCAGCCGTATGCATCGCAGCAGCAAGTTGGCTGTTGAACTGCCGCGTCGCCTCGCGATCTCCCTTGGCTGGCACGGTGAGCGGTGCTCCGAAACAGAGGGCTGCCCGGCTGAAAGGCCGTGGTGGGGCCTGGCTGTAGCCCAAGCCAACGGGAACCACAGGAACGGAAACGCCGCGGCTCTGGGCCAGTTGGGCCAGACGCACCAGGCCGGGCCGCAGCGCAATCGCTTCGTCCTGCCGGTGGATCCTGCCTTCGGGGAACATCACCACCTGTTGTCCGCCGGCTAACAGGTCGATGGCAAGACGAAGAGTGGTCATCGAGGGTCGTCCCTGGTCCACAGGGAAGCAGCCCAGCCGTTGCAGAAACCAGCCCTGCAGTCCCCGCATTTCGGTGGTGGTCACCATGAAGCGGCAGTCGCGACCACTGACCCGCCGGCCGGCGGCCATCGGCAGCATCAGGGCATCCCAGCGGGCGCGGTGCGTCGGTGCCAACAGCACCGGTCCCTGATGGGGGAGATGCTCCGGATTCAGCACCAGCCGCTCACGAAATTGAAACCGCAGCGCCAGATCCTGGGTGGTGAACATCGCCAGGGGGGCCCAGAAGCTGTCGATTCCGACTCGCAGGCTGTTTTCTCGTGTCGCCAGGGCCGCTTGCAACGGGCTGATCGAATTCGGTGCCTGAGAACCTAAATCCCCCAGGCAAAGCTGCATAGGATCCGGCCAACGACTGCCCCGTCATGGCCAGCCTCGGCGTCAATATCGACCACATCGCCAACATCCGTGAAGCTCGGCGAACCGTTGAGCCGGACCCGGTGTCGATGGCACTCCTGGCTGAACTCGGTGGGGCCGATGGGATCACCGTGCACCTGAGGGAAGACCGGCGTCACATCCAGGATCGGGATGTGGAGTTGCTGCGCCAAACCGTGCGCTCCCGCCTAAACCTTGAAATGGCGGCCACCGAGGAGATGGTGGCGATTGCGCTGCGGATCAAGCCCGACATGGTCACCCTGGTGCCGGAACGGCGCGAGGAGGTCACCACGGAGGGGGGCCTGGATGTGGCTGCACAAGAAGCCTCCCTGGAGTCCATGGTGCAAACCCTTCAGGCCGCCAAGATTCCGGTGAGCCTGTTTGTGGATCCGGAGGCCACCCAGCTCCAGGCCTGCAAAAACACGGGGGCCTGCTGGGTGGAATTGCACACGGGTCGCTACGCCGATGCCGACTGGAGCACCCAGCCGCAGGAGCTGGCGCGGTTGCAGGAGGGCACAGCCATCGCCCGTCAGCTCGGTCTGCGGGTCAATGCCGGCCATGGCCTCACCTATCAGAACGTCGAGCCCATCGCGGCCATTCCTGGGATGGAGGAACTCAACATCGGTCACACGATCGTGGCCCGCTCTGTCGCCGTCGGACTGCAACAGGCTGTGCGGGATATGAAGGTCTTGGTTCAGAATCCCCGCCTTGATCCCCTTTTCGGACAGGCGCCCGGATGACCAAATATCACTTCGTTGCAGCCAGCGAGCGCTTCCTCACCGTGGAGGAGCCGCTGGAGGAAGTGCTGCGGGAGCGCCAACGCAACTACGCCGAAACCGGCAAGACCATTGATTTCTGGTTGGTGAAGCAACCAACTTTCCTGTCTTCTCCTGAGCTGGCTGAGCTGAAGGAGAGCATTCCCCAGCCAGCTGCCGCTGTGGTGTCCACCGATCCCACCTTCATCACCTTCCTCAAACTGCGTCTTGAGTACGTGGTTGTGGGGTCCTTTGAAGCACCGTCCGCGGGGATTCCCGATGCTCTTGCCGGTGCCGTCTGATGAATCCCAGTTCCCTACCCGTTCAGCAGCGCATCGCACTTCTGGTGCAGGCTCTCGATGGTGCGCAGAAAACCAACAAGGCGTTGGCTACCTGTGCCGACGGGGACGCGATGGTGGACATCCTTCTGGGGGCTTCGGCCAAACTTGGGCTGGGGCTGACTCGTCGGGATCTCACAGAAACGCCGCCGATTCGCGATTGGATCTGGTTCAAGAACAACGATCCCCTGGTCACCGTCGGTGATGCCAAGGCCCGCTATCGCCGCGAAACCCCCGATAAGCCCAAGCCAGACCCGAGCCAACCCAAGGAACGCAAACGCTTTCTCGGTTTGTTCTGATCTGCATTACGGAGTATTGGCGGTGCCTGGCTGAGCATCAGAATTGATGCATCTCCAGGTTGTTGCTTTGAACCTGCGCAGCCGCCGGCATTGGGTGATTGGAGATGTGCATGGCTGTTACCAGCCCCTATGCCATCTGCTCGCCAGCCTGCCGCCGAACGACCATCTGGTCTTCTGCGGGGATGTGATCAACCGTGGCGAGGCCATCCCCGCCACGCTGAATCTGGTCTGGGATCTGATCCAGACCGGTCGTGCCACGTGGCTGCGCGGGAACCATGAGCAAGACCTCATTGAGGCTCTTGAATCCCAGGACGGCTTGAGTGAACACGCCACCTACGGCCAGTTGGGCGACAGCCGCGCACACCAGTGGCTGCCGCGCCTGCAACAGCTTCCGCTCATCTATCGCGGTGACGGTTGGTGCGCCACCCATGCCGGGTTCAACACCGAGGGCCAGCCGGATCTGTCGATTCGCGATCCGTTCTGGGAGGCCTATGACGGTCGTTTTGGCCTGGTTGTTGTGGGGCACACGCCCCGTCCCCAGGTGGAACGGCTTGGCTCCATCGTTTTGATTGACACCGGGGCGGTTTATGGGGGCTATCTGTCGGCTTACTGCCCTGAAACAGATGCGGTCGTGCAGGTGCAGGGGGCCGCAACCGACACCAGTTTTCCCTGTCCTTCGGACCTCAATCGGCGGCTGTCGGTGCTGGCTGGAGAGGTAGGCCCTTGCTGAGGGTTTACCGAAGCAACAGGGCTGAATTTCTGGCTCGCTTGCTCTCCCGTCAGTTGATCGAGCAGCAGCCGGGGCCCCTGGAGACGGTGGAGGTGATGGTTAACACCTGGCCCACCAGCCGATGGTTGGGGGAACAGCTGGCCACAGCCAATGGCATCAGTTCCCTGGTGCGGTTCCCCTTCCCGGGCAGTCGCCTGCGGCAGCTCGTGCGGCAGGTGCTGCATCTCCCCGCGCAGGAAGACGATCCATGGCGGGCGGGCCAGCTGGTGTGGGCTGTGCTCGAGCTGCTGCCGGAGCTGTTGGATCAGCCCGTCGCCCAGCCGCTTCAGGCCTGGCTGGCCCAGCGTGAAGGAACCTCCTCGGGGTTGACACGGGATCGCTGGCAGTTGGCGCGCTCCATCGCCGATGCCATGGACGATTACGCCCTCTACCGCCCCGATCAACTGGAGCAGTGGAAACGGACGCGACCTGAAGACGACTGGCAGCCCGTGCTCTGGCGACTGCTGGCCCAACGGCTGCCCCGAGCTCCCTTCGGTCTGCAGGTGCGTGAGGCCGTCGATCGTCTCCGGCGAGGAGACGTTGATCCGGACCTGCTGCCGCAGCGGCTGCGGCTGTTCGGCATCAGTGCTCTGGCGCCGGTGCAGGTGGATCTAATTCAGGCCTTGTCAGGCCTGTTGGAGGTGGAGATCTACCTGCTGACCCCGTGTCCGGATCTCTGGCAGCGCTGCGGCAGTCGGCGCGCTTCGCTCGGGGATGACTGGCTGGTCCCGCCCGATGGGGGCTGGTTGGCGGAGGCACCGCGTTTGGAGGCTGTCCTTGGCCGGATGGGCGCTGAATTTCAGCAGTTGCTGGAGGGCTCCGGTGAAGCGCAGCTGGGGGAGCGACGTGAGGGTGATCTGTTTGCAGGTTCACTGCAGATCGCCGCGGCGGAAGAGCGCCAGCCCACCCTGCTCGATCAGCTTCAGCAGCAGCTGGTGGATGCGGAGAGCATCTCTGAGCTGAATCGTTCCTCAGGCGATCAGTCGCTGCTGTTTCAGGCGGCACCGGGGCCTTGGAGGGAGGTGCAATTGGTGCGTGATCGCATCCTGCAGTGGCTTGCGGCCGATCCCGATCTCGCGCCACGCGACGTGCTGGTGATGACACCGCAGATTGAGCGCTATGCACCGTTGCTCAGCTCCGTGTTCAACGACACGGCGGCCATCGGTGTTGATTTGCCCTGGCGTCTAACCGACCGCAGTCAGCAGAGCAGTCCGGGGTTGTCGATGGCGATGTTCACGCTGCTGGAGCTGGCTGCTACACGCTTCACCGCCACGGGGCTGGAGCGTCTCCTGGCCAACCCGGCTCTGCAGGGTCAGCAGGGACTGACGGCGGAGGAGGCGGTGCTGATCACCCAAACGCTGCAACGCAGCGGTTTTCGCTGGGGGTTGGATGCCCGTGAGCGGGGCGGCGACGAGGTGCACAGCCTGCGTTGGTGTCTCGACCGTTGGCTGGTGGGGCTGGTGCTGCCGGTGGAGCAGGGCCTGGCTCCGGCAGGGGCGGCACCGTTCCAACAGGAGCTGGACCCTGATCGTCTGGTGCGTTGGTGGACGCTGCTGGATCGTCTGGCCTGCATGCTTGATCGCCTGCGACAGCCCCGGCCGTGCCATGGCTGGGTGCAGGTGCTGCAGTCTCTGTTGCAGGAGCTGTTTGCTGGGGGCGGGGCCTGGGCCGATGAGGCGCAGAGCTGGTCGGCGGCGCTGGAGGAGTGGCGGCTGCGGGCCCATGTCTGCCCACTGGATCTCGACGCTGCCGTGGCCTTGGAGGTGCTGCAGGAGGCCTTGTCTGTGGACAGCGGCCGCTTCGGGCACCGCAGTGGCGCACTCACCATCAGTGCCCTGGAGCCGATGCGGGCGATTCCCCACAAGGTGGTGGTCTTGATGGGCCTCGACAGCGCCGACTTCCCGCGCCCAAGCCGCCGCCCTGGCTTTCATCTGCTCGAGCAGCAACGGCGACTGGGGGATCCCCGCAGCAGCGATCAGGACCGCTACGTGCTGCTGGAGGCCTTGATGTCGGCACGCCGTCATCTGCTGATCAGCTGGTGCGGGCGGCTGGAGCGCACCGGTGAGCCCCAGCCACCTGCTGCGCCGGTTGAACAGTGGCTTGCCGTGCTGCAGGAGCAGTTGCAACGGGCCGGCGCGTCCATGGAGGGGTTGTTGATCACGCCGGCGGCCAACCCTCTCTCCCGTGAGAATTTCCAGCCCGACGCACCGCTCAGCTGTGATCGGCGCCAGCTGGACGCCCGGCGCTGCCTGGATCGTGCTCCGGCATCGGCCCAGGATGCCCAAGGGCTGGCCTGGGCATCGCTCTGGCAGGAGGACACGATCGATGAGGAGGCCGAGGGACGTGATGGAGACGATCTAGCCCTGGATCCTGAAGCGTTGCTGGCCTGGATGCAGCAGCCCCAGAAGGCCTGGTTGCAGGCGCGGGGGTTGCGGCCTGGGGAAGGCATTGAGCCAGTGGAGGATCTCGAGACGCTCGAGTTGGATGGTCTGCAGCGCTATCTGCTGCTCAACCACGAGCTTGAGGAGCAATTCATTGTTGGATCGGCGCCTGATTGGACGGCGTCGCTGGCGGGCCAGGGTGTGTTGCCGGCGGGGGCTGGCGCGGCCCTTGAGCAGGAGGAACTGCAGCGGCGTTGGCAGGCCCTGCAACGGCAGCTGGCATCGCTCGGTCCCTGCCGGCGGGAAGTGCCTGTGCTCGGCGGCCTGCCGATGCCCCTGCTTTACGCCGGTGACACCCAGGTGGTGGTGCAGCCCGGCATGCTCACGGCCGCGGCGGTGATGCGCGGCTGGTTGCAGCACCTGTTGCTGTGTGCCGAAGGATTGGCTCCAGGCGCCGGTTCAGCGGTGGTGGCGCGCAGCAGCCGGGTGGCCGGCGCCGAGGTGCACTTGCGCTGGACGGCCTTGCCGAGGGTTGAAGCCGAAGACCAGTTGCAGCAGCTGGTGCGGCTGGCGCAACAGGGGCTGGAGCGCTGCTGGCCGGTCCCCCCGAAGAGCGGCTGGCAGATGGTGGTCAAAGACCGGCGCAAACCGGGGACCGGGGAGCAGGACTTCCGCAAGACCTGGCAAGACGAAGGGGCAACACCGGTGATGCAGCTCTGCTTCGGTGCGGAGATCGCTGCGGAGCAACTGATGGATCAGGCCGGATTCCAGGAGGCGTGTCAGCTGCTGTACGGCCCCCTTCTGGCGCAGCTGCGTTAGTCGAACAACTCGTCCAGCATTTCGCGCATGCGTTCGTTGGAAATCACCGCGGGCTCGCCTGCCTGACGGCGAAAGAAGTAGGCCCGATGTTCTTGGTTGATGCTTTCAACAGCGGCTGCCTTTCGCACCAGCAGCTGGGCCAATTTCTGACGACGTTCGTGGGACACAACAGGCCGGTGGCTTCCCACAACGTGTTGGCCTGATGGCACGGCAACATCGCAAGCCCCTGTTCTCTCAAGGGTTGGGTTGCATCCGTTCACAAGCCCACAAAAAAGCGAGGGTTCTTCAGGCCCTCGCTCAGCTCGTCTTCTGTTCTGGGGTGTGACTGCACCCAGTCCAGTTCGCAGCTTTCTCCGGCTGCTTCATGGAAGTTAACACTGGTTTTGAGGGCGGAGTTGAGCAGACTCCATCCATGGCCCAGCGCTTCGATGCCAACACCTACCCCCTCGGCCCTGGGGTCCGCCTGCTTGAGGCCAGCGCTGGCACCGGCAAAACCTTCGCCCTGGCGCATCTCTGCCTGCGGCTGATCACGGAGGCCGACCACGCCCTCGAGGCCTTGTTGGTGGTGACCTTCACCGATGCAGCGGCCGAAGAGCTGCGCTCCCGCATCGGCCAGCGGCTGCAACAGGCGTTGCAGGGACTCGAACAGCTGGAGGAGGGTATGGAGGCTGTTGCCCCGGACCCCGTCCTGGCGGAGTGGCTGGCGGGTTCCGAGCCAGGGGAGGAGCGTCAGCGGTGGATTCGGCGCTTGCTGGTGGCCCTGGAGCAGTTGGACCGGGCCGACATCACCACCATCCACGGATTTTGCCGCCGGAGTCTTCGACGTCTGGCCCTCAGCAACGCTGCGGCGATGGAGCCTCAGCTGGACACTGACGCCACCGCGCTCCAATCCGAGGTGGTGCAGGACCTCTGGCTACAGGAGCTGCATAGCCTGCCGCCGGATCAGTTCAAGGCGTTGCGTCAACGTGGCCTCTCGCCCCAGACCTTGCGCAGAGGGCTGGCGCAACTCGATGGCGAACAGCAGCCGCGGTTCCGGGCCGGTGATGGGGCGATCGATCTGGACCAGTCCCTCGCCCCACAGCTGGAGCACTGGCTGGCGCAGCTCTGGGACGACTTCGTGCCGCTCTGGCAGCGGGACCATGTCGCCCTGGATGCCGGGTTCCGTCAGGCGGCCGAGCAGTGGAAAGCCCAGGGTTGTGCAGCCACAACCCCTTACTCCGCCAAGCCCAAAAGTGATCGTTGCGCGCAGATCAACCAGTGGCTGAATGGGCAGACCGCAGTGCCATCGCTGCTGGAGATTGCAGCCCATGAGAAGCCGCTGAAGGAGTACTTCCACCCCGGCAGTTGGTGCAAGGTCGCGCGCAAGTGCGGTGAGACCGACCCCAGCCTGGTGACGCCGGCCCTGCAGGCCGCTGTTGCGGCGCTCTGGGATGCACCGATCGAGCGCACCTGGCAGTACCTGCTGGAACGGGGCTTGCGGGAGCTGGACCTCCGCCGCCGCCGCCGCGGTGTGATCACCTTTGGCGGCTTGTTGGCCGCTATGGACCCCTGCGATGGCGACGTTGCCTGGCTTGCCCCCCTGCAACAGCGCTACCGGGCTGTGATGGTGGATGAGTTTCAGGACACAGACCCCGTGCAGTGGCGCCTGTTGCAGCGTGCCTTTGGTGGTGGTGAACGCCACCTGCTGCTGATGGTCGGTGATCCCAAGCAGGCGATCTACCGCTTCCGTGGTGGTGATCTGGCCACCTACATGGCAGCGCGGGATCGGGTGGAGCGGATCGATCACCTCCTCGACAACTTCCGCACAACGGCTCCGCTGATGGAGGGGTTGAACCGGTTGATGGCTCCGGGTCTCCCCCGATCTGAACTGCCGGTGCCCGCGGTGCAGTCCTGCAGCTCCGCCACCCCACCTCAGGACGCCCCGGCATTGCAACTGCTGCTGTTGTCCACCGAGGCGCCCTCCAGCCGCAGTGCCCTGGAGGAAGAGCTGCCCCAGCGGCTCGCCGCGATGGTGCTGGATCAACTGCAGCAACGGGAGGGTCTCACCCCAGCAGATCTTTGTGTCCTGGTGAGTCGCCATCAACAGGCGGAAGACCTGCGGCGCGCCCTTGGGGGCTGCGGGATCCCCACCCGCCTGGTGACCCAGGGGGATGTGCTCGACAGTGAAGCTGCGTTGCTGTTGCAGTGGTTCCTGGATGCCCTGGCGGAACCGGGTGATGACGCTCGCCTGCGTTTGCTGGCTTGCTCGGGATTGATGAACATCGCGCCCGATGCCCTGGAGCCGGCCCTGCTGGATCAGCTGGCGCTGCAGTTGCGCGGTTTGGCTGAGGTGATGCCGCGGCTGGGCCTGCTCGGGGCCCTGGCCGATCTGCTGAAGGGTGAACAGATGGCGGGGCTGTCGGAACGGGGCCGGATGTTGGGGGATCTGCAGCAGGCGGCGCGGCTGGTGCAGGAGGCGATGCACCGCCAGGGGTTGGATGTGGCCACTGCGGCGGATTGGTTGCGGCGGGAGCGGTTGCACCCCAGCCAGCCGGTGCCGGAGGCCCGCCAGCCCCACAGCGATCAGGCCGATAGCGCCATCGCCGTGGTCACCATCCACCGCAGCAAGGGTCTGGAATATCCGGTGGTGATCTGCCCCTACCTCTGGCAGTCCCCCCCAGCTGTGTCCGGTCCGCTCTGGCGTGACCCCCGCTCCGGGGAGTGCCTGGTGCGGGTGGATGTTCACTGGGGGGAGGGCTGGCAGGCGGCGCAACAGGCGCAGCAGGAGATTGCGGCCGAGGCCGAGCGGCTGGCCTATGTCGCGGTGACCCGAGCCCAATCCCAGTTGATTCTGATCTGGGCCAGGGCCAACGGCCAGGAGGATTCCCCCTTACCCGCCTGGTTGTTCGGTGCTGAGGCCGCTGGGGCTGCGATCGACAGCCTCACCGATGAGCGGCTGAGCGATGCCTTGGCATCGCGAAAGGTTCCGATCAGCATCGATGGCCTGGTCGAGAGCCTGCCCAGCGGAAAGCGCTGGCGGCCTCCGCTGGTGGCGGAGCCATTGGCCCTTGGTTCGGTTCCCAAGCGCATTGATCGGAGTTGGGGCAGGGCCAGCTACTCGGCCTGGATTGCCTCATCCGACGACGTTCAGCTCCATGAGCAAGGTCGCGATCGCGATCCTGGTGCCGAGGAATCGATCTTGGCCGGGGCAGAACCGGCATGGGCTGAGACGGGACCGCTGGCGGCCTTCCCGCGCGGGGCCGGGGCGGGGGACTGCCTGCACCGGATCCTCGAACAGTTCCCCTTTTCTGCGGCGGAGGCCTCTGAGCCCGGCCAACGGCTTGATCTGATCGCCGCAGAGTTGCGGCGGGCTGGGCTTGATCCCGATCTTCAGAACGATGTGTTGATGGGTTTGGAGCAGGTGTTGCAGACCCCCCTGGGGGGACCGCTGGGTGCCTTGTCTCTGGATCGGCTGGGGCCGCATCAGCGCCTGCCTGAACTCAGTTTTGATCTGCCGGTTCAGCACGTGCGCACGGCCGATTTGGTGGCCGCCTTCGGCTGTGATGCCCAGGCCCGTTTTGGCCGCTCCTACAGCCCGGCGTTGGCGTCGCTCTCGATCAACAGCCGCGGTTTTCTCACCGGTTCAATCGATCTGGTATTCCAGGACCCCCAGCAGAAGCGCTGGTGGGTTCTCGACTGGAAGAGCAATTGGATCGGTGAACGGCGCACCGGTGCTGAGCCGGGACGGTGCGGTCCGCATCACTACTCCCAGGAGGCGATGGAAGAGCAGATGCTGCATCACCACTACCCTCTTCAGGCTCACCTCTACCTGGTGGCTTTGCATCGCCATCTGCGTTGGCGGCTGCCGGATTACGACCCGGAGCAGCATCTGGGCGGCTACGTCTACTGCTTCCTGCGGGGGATGCCCGGATCGGTAGCTGCCTCTCCAGATGATGCTGTCGGGCCTGGGCGCATTGTCGAACCCGTGTCGCTCAATCGCATCGCAGCCCTGGATCGAGCCCTGGGGGAGGTGCCGGTGTGACAGAGCTTCTGCCCCCGGGAATCAGCTCTTGGCCCTCCAGCTTCTCGGCTGGCCTCCATGCCGCTCTGCGGCGACGGATTCCGCCCCAGGCGGATGGCCCCGCATTGGAGGAGCTCAGCCGCGACTTGGTGCTGGCCTTGGAGCAGGGGGAGTTGACGGTGGCGCTGACGCCGGAACGGCTGGCCGTTGCCCAAGCCAGTGGCTGGCTGGAGGGGGATGCCTCCCCCCTGCTGCTTCAGGGTGATCGGCTGGGCTGGCGCCGCTGGTTGCAGGCCATGGAGCAGGTGGTGGCCGAGCTGGTAGAGCGGGCCCAAGCTCCCGTTCCAAAGTCCGTCAAGGTTGTCGATCCCCAGCTGTCGGATCGTCTCAACGCTGAACAGTGCGCCGCCGTGCGCGCCCTGGATCAGGCCTCGGTTGTGCTGCTCAGCGGTGGCCCGGGCACGGGCAAAACCAGCACGGTGGTGGAGATTCTGGCCCGGGCGGAAGCCCGCCATCCAGGCCTACGCATTGGTTTGGCGGCCCCCACGGGCAAGGCGGCTCGGCGCCTGGGGGAGGCAGTGCTGGCACAGCGGGCTCCGTTGCCCTGCAGCACCCTTCACCGCTGGTTGGAGGCCGGCAGCCGTGGCTTCGGCAGGCATCGACAGCGTCCCTTGGAGCTGGATCTGCTGGTGATCGACGAGATGTCGATGCTGGATCTGGCCTTGACCCAGGCCTTGCTGGAGGCGTTGCCCAGCAGTTGCCGGCTGCTGTTGGTGGGGGATCCAGCCCAGCTGCCGCCGGTGGGGAGTGGAGCGGTCTGGCATCGGCTTCAGCAGCCGGACGTGCGCGACCGTTTCGCTGCCGGCGCCGTGCATCTCGAGCGCACCTACCGCAACCGCGGAGCCCTTGCGCAGGTGGCTCAACAGCTTCGCCAGGGGGATCTGCGGGCTTTTGCAGTGGATCTGGCCGCCTTGCCTGAGCAGGCCAATCTTCAAGTGCACCCCAGCCCCCTGCGTCGTTTTCCGGCCTTGGTGCGGCAGCGCTGGATCCAGCGCCTCCAGCAGCTTCAGGAGCTGACTGTTGATCTCGACCGCTGCCCCGAGCAGGGTTTGATGTCGGAGTCGCGGGCCTTGTTCGCGTTTCTGGAGCAGGACCTGTTGCTCTGTCCACGCCGCCGGGGGCCGTGGAGTCTTGATGATGTGCATCGCACGTTGCTGGGGGCCAATTCCGCGGGGAAGGTCGAGCGTTGGCCGATCGGCTTGCCGGTGATCTGCGGCAGCAATCAACCGGAACTCGGCTTGGCCAATGGCGACCTCGGGGTGGTGATCGGGGCCGGCTCTGAACGACGCCTGTTGTTTCAGGTGGTGGATCCGGAAGGCCAGCCGCAGGTGCGCCGTTTGCATCCAGCCCGTTTGCGGCGTTTGGAGCCCGCAGTTGCTCTCACCATCCATCGGGCCCAGGGCAGTGAGGCGGATCGGGTGATCGTGCTCTGGCCCGATCCCCTCGAGGATGGTCCTGCTGCAGAGCATCAACGCCGTTTGCTCTACACAGCGATCACGCGTGCCCGTGCCAGCCTTGACCTGGTGACGCTGATCTGAAGCGGGTGATCTGATGCGGGTTGAGCGTCCCTGGGGCTGGTACGAAACGTTGATTCAGGGGGACAACTATTTGGTGAAACGGCTGCTCGTTCGTGCCGGGCAGCAGTTGTCTCTGCAGCGGCATCGTCATCGCAGCGAAAGTTGGACCGTGGTGTCAGGTTCGGGGGCTCTGCTCTGCGGTGAGACATGGCATGTCGCAGGCCAGGGCGTCATGCTCTCCATCCCCTGCGGCGCTGTGCATCGCGCCCGTGCAGATGGCTTGGATCTGCTGATTCTCGAAGTTCAGCACGGTGATGATCTGCGGGAAGACGACATCGAACGTCTGCAGGATGATTACGGCCGGGTGATAACTTGAGATCCAACCTTTGAAGCGTAGGCAACACAACCAGAGCGCAACTCTTTCGTTGCAGGGAGGTTGTGAGCCTGATTTCAAGGATCAATCAGGCGAAGCCACCTTCTATGACTGAACAGCAACAGCAGCGCGACGATTCCGCCTGCGCAGTGGATCTTTCTGCATCCGCGCTGCCGGAATCCAATTCCAATGCTGAGGTGTTCACCACGACGATCACATCGGCTGAGCCGGAATCCGGTTTTGCCGGTTTTGGTTTCAGTGAGGCCCTGCTCCGCACCCTGGCGGACAAGGGATATACCGATCCGTCCCCCATCCAGAAGGCCGCATTCCCCGAGCTGATGCTCGGCCGCGACCTGGTGGGTCAGGCCCAGACCGGTACCGGCAAAACAGCAGCGTTTGCGTTGCCGTTGCTCGAGCGTCTTGAGAGTGGCCAGAAAACACCCCAGGCCTTGGTGCTCGCCCCCACACGGGAGCTGGCGATGCAGGTGGCCGAGTCGTTCAAGGCTTATTCCGCTGGCCATCCCCACCTGAAGGTGCTGGCGGTGTATGGCGGCACGGACTTTCGCTCCCAGATCAGTGCCCTCCGGCGCGGGGTTGATGTGGTGGTGGGCACCCCGGGTCGGGTGATGGACCATATGCGTCAGGGCACGCTCGACACGAGCGGTCTGCGCAGCCTGGTGCTTGATGAAGCGGACGAAATGCTCCGCATGGGCTTCATCGACGATGTCGAGTGGATCCTCGATCAATTGCCTGAGCAGCGCCAGGTGGTGCTGTTCTCCGCGACGATGCCCCCCGAGATCCGTCGCCTGTCCAAGCGTTATCTGAAGGACCCTGCTGAGGTCACGATTCGCACCAAGGATCAGGAAGGCAAGCGGATCCGCCAGCGTGCGATCACGGTGCCGATGCCGCACAAGCTCGAAGCCCTGCAACGGGTCCTCGACGCCTGTGGTGGTGAGGGTGTGATCATCTTTGCCCGCACCAAGGCGATCACCTTGACCGTGGCTGAAACCCTTGATGCCGGCGGCCATCAGGTGGCGGTCCTCAATGGCGACGTTCCTCAGAACCAACGGGAACGCACCGTGGAGCGCCTGCGCAGTGGATCGGTCGACATCCTTGTGGCCACCGACGTTGCGGCGCGGGGTCTTGATGTGGAGCGCATCGGCCTGGTGATCAACTACGACATGCCGTTCGACAGCGAGGCCTACGTGCACCGCATCGGCCGGACGGGCCGCGCTGGACGTACCGGAGAAGCGGTTCTGTTCGTGACCCCACGGGAACGGCGTTTCATCCGCAACCTCGAGCGGGCTACGGGTCAGCCGATTGAAGCGATGGAGGTGCCTGGCAACACGGCTATCAACCAGGGGCGGTTGGACCGTTTGCGCAAGCGTTTAAGTGAGGCAGCCCAGGCGCAACGCCCTGAAGCCGATGAAGCGGCCCTGCTTCAGGAGTTGATGCAGCGGGTGGCCACGGAGCTCGAGCTCAGCCCCGAGCAACTGGCTATGGCGGCGCTCAATCTGGCGATCGGACCCGATGCGCTGCTGCGCAAGGGAGACGATGACTGGATCCAGAACACCCGTCGCAACGACCGTGACCGCGATCGCGACCGCAATTCGGGCGAGCGCCGTGAGCGGCGCGAGCGTCCGGCACGGGCCCCTGAGGAGAACATGCAGCGCTACCGGGTTGAGGTGGGTCACCGCGATCGGGTCAAGCCGGGCAACTTGGTGGGCGCCATCGCTGGCGAGACCGGTCTGCAGGGCCGAATGATTGGTCGCATCCAGATTTTCGACAATCACAGCCTGGTGGATCTGCCCAAGGGCATGCCCGAGGACGTGTTCAACAGCTTGCGTTGCTTGAAAGTGATGAACCGCGAACTGCAGATCAGCCAGGCCTCTTGATGCGTGCGCTTCTGGCTGTTGGCCTGATTGCGGCTCCCCTGGCTGCTTCAGCTTCGGACAACAGCCTGATCACCCAGTTCTGCAGAACGGCCGTCAAGGCCGAGCTGCAGAGGGCTGGGACTGTTCCTCCTGAGGGAATGGTGGACGACACCTGCCGTTGTTTTCTGGCGGAGGTGCAGAACGGGGCAGGGATCCAGACGGCCCAGGCCACCTGCAAGGCCAAGGCAGCCGAGACCTACGGCCTCTGATCCCCGGGGATCAAGAAGGGTCAGAGATGGCTCACCTGCACGGTGGCCTCGGGCTGAAGCAGGGCCAACTTCTCCACCACTTGAATCAACTCGATCTGCTCGCTCGGCGTGGACTGCCGGATCAAGTTGTTGAGCAGCACAAGCTTGTCCACCGGATCCAGCTCTCCATCGGCGGTCCAGGCCAGGGCTTGGAAACAAAGGCTGTCGAATGTCATCTCTCTCCTATGTCAGGGTCTTCTGACAATGGAGTGGATGGCTTGGTTGTGGGCGGGTCTTCGGAATTGCTTCTTTTTTTTGTGTTGATTCGTGCGACTGCCCTGTAACGTCATCGGGTTCACGCCTGAGCATTGGCCCTCTCCGAGCTTTCGGAACCGGCTCAAGCGATCGATCAAGTTCAACGGTTCCACGGTCCATGACCATCTACATCGGCAATCTTTCATTCCAGGCGGAGCAAGAGCATCTTGTTGATCTCTTCAATGAGTACGGCGAGGTCAAGAACTGCAGCCTGCCCCTGGATCGTGAGACGGGCCGCAAACGCGGTTTCGCCTTCGTCGAGATGGTCAATGATGCCGACGAGCAAAAAGCCATCGACGATCTTCAGGACGTGGAGTGGATGGGCCGCATGATCCGCGTCAGCAAAGCCACCCCTCGGGAGCGCTCAGGCGGCCCCCGTGGTGGTGGTGGCGGCGGTTACCGCGGCTGAGGCTCAGGCCTCCGCCTCCATTAGGTCTGATTCCATTTCACGCAAGCTCAGCCGACGCAGCACGTCATCACTGCTGTCTGCTGGGCTTTGTTGATGCTCAAGGGCGTCCTGGAACTGGGGCAAGACATCCCGCAGTCCGCGGCGTTTCTGTCGCGCGAGGTAACGGTGAAAGCGGTTGAAAGACCTTGATCGGCTCATGGCACCTCCTTCAGTTGTGGTTCCGTTGTAGTGCGTCTTCAAGGGTGAAAACCGTGTCGGAACGAACCCTCAGGAAAGCTTCAGCAAATCGCTCCCCCTTGATGCGGCTGATGCGCCATTTGGCGCCGCAGCGCCGCCTGGTGCTCGCAGCGGTTAGCTGCTCCCTGCTCAACAAGCTGTTCGATCTGGCCCCACCCGCCTTGATCGGTCTGGCCCTGGACGTGGTCCTGCGCGGTGAGCAGTCTGTGCTGGCGGGTTTCGGTCTGAGGACCGCCGGCCTACAACTGTGGTTTCTGGCCCTGCTCACCTTTGTGATCTGGGCGGCGGAGTCGCTGTTCGAGTACCTCTACGACGTGCTCTGGCGCAACCTGGCGCAAACCACCCAGCACAGCCTGCGGCTCGAGGCTTACGACCATTTGCAAAAGCTGGAGCTGGCCTTTTTCGAGCAGGACAGTACCGGTCGCCTGATGGCGGTGCTTAATGACGACATCAATCAGCTCGAACGCTTTCTGGATCGCGGTGCCAATCAGATCCTGCAATTGATCACCACCGTGCTGGTGGTGGGCATCGGCATGGCGATGGTGGCGCCGGAGGTGGCCCTGTTCGCCTACCTGCCGATTCCGGTGATTCTTTGGGGATCGCTGCATTTCCAGCGCCAGCTGGCGCCGCGTTACCGGGAGGTGCGGGCCCGGGCGGGCGACCTCGCCTCCAGGCTTGCCAACAATCTGGGTGGAATGCTCACGATCAAGAGCTTCACCGCTGAAGCTCTGGAATTGGAGCGTCTGCGGGCGGAGAGCCTGGCCTACCGCCAGAGCAATGCCAGGGCGATTCGTCTCTCGGCGGCCTTTATCCCCTTGATTCGCTTCGCGATTCTGTTCGCCTTCCTGGCGATCCTGTTGATCGGTGGCTTCAAGGCCTTGGCAGGGGAACTGCCGGTAGCCACCTACAGCGTTCTGGTGTTCATCACCCAGCGCCTGCTCTGGCCGTTAACCGCCATTGGCCGAACCCTGGATGAATACCAGCGCTCGATGGCCTCCACGCAACGGGTGCTCGATCTGATCGACACGCCGGTGCTGATCCAGGGAGGAACGGTGCCTGTGGATCCGCAGCGGCTGCGGGGTGAGATTCGCTTTGAAGCGGTGGATTTCGCCTATGCCGGCCGATCAGCACTGCTGCAGGGCTTCGACCTGACCGTGCAAGCGGGATCGACCCTCGGCATCGTCGGGGCGACGGGGTCCGGCAAGAGCACGGTGGTGAAGCTGCTGTTGCGGCTGTATGAGCGCGATGGCGGAATCATCTGCCTGGATGGTGTCCCCATCGACACCCTGCAGCTTCAAGACCTGCGTCGCTGCATCGCCCTGGTGAGTCAGGACGTTTACCTCTTCCACGGCACCGTGGCCGAGAACATCGCCTATGGGGTCGCAGATCCCGATCCGGTGGCGATTGAGCAGGCCGCTCGCTTGGCGGAAGCCTCTGGATTCATCGATGCCTTGCCCCAGGGTTACGAGACCCTGGTGGGGGAGCGGGGGCAGCGCCTCTCGGGCGGACAGCGCCAACGCATCGCCCTGGCCCGCGCCATCCTCAAAGATGCCCCGGTGCTGGTGCTCGATGAAGCCACCGCAGCGGTGGACAACGACACCGAAGCCGCCATTCAGCGCTCCTTGGTGCAGATCACCCAGCACCGCACAACCGTGGTGATCGCCCACCGGCTCAGCACGGTTCGCCTTGCCGATTGGATTGTGGTGATGGACCAGGGCCGGATTGTGGAGCAGGGCAGCCATGACAGCCTGGTGGCCCAGGGCGGGATCTACACCAACCTCTGGCAGGTGCAGGCCGGCGAAGGGGTTATCGCTTCCTGAAGCAGCTGTTGTTGCCGGCAGATCCGGCGACCATGCTGGGTCCGCAAGCCGGCGGTGCAGCCATGGCCATGCAGGCCTCGATCAGCCATGTGATGCATCACCCCCTTGGGGTGTTCTCGCTGTTGGTGGCGATCAGTGCGGCGGTGCCGCCGTTGATCCGGCGGCTGGGTCTGCCCGATCTGGTGGGGTTGCTGGCAGCTGGCGTGCTGGTGGGTCCCCACGCTTTGAACTGGGTCGACAGCAGCAGCGAAACGGTACGGCTGCTCTCCGATCTCGGGGCGGTGTATCTGCTGTTCACGATGGGTCTGGAGATTGACCTCGAGGAGTTCAACCGGGTCAAGCGCCGCTCGTTCATCTATGGCCTATTGATCCTGTTGATCGGTGTGGGTACGGGTGTGTCGATCGGCCTGATGGCGGGCTTCGCCTCGGTGTCGTGCCTGTTGCTCGGCGCCCTGATGGCCACTCACACCCCCCTGGGCTATCCGATTGTGCGCAGTTACGGCGCCCAGAAGGACGAGGCGGTGGTGGTGAGCGTTGGCAGCACGATCTTCACCGACATCGTGGCCCTGCTGCTCCTGGCGGTGGGGCTGGGGCTGGGCCAGGGCAGCCTCAGCGGTCTTGGCCTGGGCCTGTTGCTGCTCAAGATCGGTGGCTTCGCTCTGGTGGTGGTGATCGGCATCCGCTGGCTGGGCCGGCGCCTGGTGCTGCGGGGCATCAGCGATGAAAACCGGATGGTGCTCGCTGTTTTGGTGGCACTGTTCCTGGCCTCCCTTGGGGCTGAGCTGGCCGGCGTCGAGAAGATTGTCGGCGCCTTCCTGGCTGGTCTGGCGGTGAATTCCGTGCTGCCCGAGGGCCGGGTGAAGGAACAGGTGATTTTTGTGGGTGGCGTGCTGTTCATCCCGATCTTCTTCATCGACCTTGGATTGCTGCTGGATCTGGGCAGCCTCGGCCAAAGCCTGGCCAACTTTCAGTTCACCGCGCTGATGCTGGTAGGCGCTATCGGCGGCAAGGGTCTGGCGTCCTGGCTGAGCGGACGGCTGTTCGGTTATCGCCGCGCCCAGATCCTGATGATGTGGTCGCTGACGATGCCCAAGGTGGCGGCGACCCTGGCCACGGCCTTCATCGGCTACCAGGCGGGTCTGCTCAATCAGACCGTGCTGAACAGTGTGCTGGCGGTGATGGTGGTGACGGCCACCCTGGGGCCGATCCTCACGGAGCAGTCGGTGACACGGCTCAAGGATCCCAGTCCCGATGCGGTGCCGGTCAGCTTCGGTGAGGAGGCAGCGGTGCTGGACGGCGTCAATGAGGTGGTGCAGCGCCCCCTGCGCATCGTGGTGCCGGTGGCCAACCCCAGCACTGAGAAGGGGTTGTTGAGCATGGCGGCCCGATTGGTACGGGGATCGTCGGGGGCTGAAGGGTTGCTGCTCCCCCTGGCGATGGTGAATCCCAGCCTCGAAGAAATGCGCGGTGGTTTGAACCGGGCTGTTGCCGCAGCCCGTGGACGCCTCAGCACGGCGGAGAGCATTGGTGCCCAGTTGGCTGTGCCTACCCGCAGCCTGCTGAGGCTGGATGAAGACATTGCCGGTGGTATGAGCCGCACAGCTTTGGAACAGGCCGCGGATCTGTTGCTGATCGGTGCAGCCCGCACCGATCAACTTCGGGCCTGGCTAATGGGCGACATCGTTGATGGGGTCTGTCGCACGGCTCACTGTCCGGTGGTGGTGGTGAACCTGGGCCGTGAGACCGATAGCGGCCTGGGTCGAATCCTTGTTCCGATCAAAGACCTCTCCGCCAGCGCCCGCGAGCAGTTCGAACTGGCGCTGCGGGTGATCAACTCAGCCCCGGAGGATCAGCGCGTTCGGATCACCCTGCTGCATGTGCACGACCCCCGCTTCAGCGGCCAGGACCGTCACTGGATGGAACAGCAGCTGATTCGCTGGCGTCCGCCGGGGATTTCAGAGGAGCGGTTCCACATCGTGATCGTGAGGGGGCCCGGCATCGATGGGGCCATTCATCGCCTCAGCCGCGAACACGATCTGGTGATCCTGCGCACCCAGCGCAGGCGGGTGGCTGGTCTGCCGATTCCCGGCAGTGATCGCATCAGCAAACTGATCCGCCAGCTCCCCTGTGCCTCGATGGTGATCAGCGATCCCTTGGTTTAACAGAGGCCTGCGCACCTCTACCCGAGATGGGACGAGCGCGCCAAGATGCTGCATAGCGTGTATTCCATGCCACAAGCCCCCCCTGCTAAGGCGTTAACTGAGGCCATCACATGGCCGGTGGTTGCTGCTGTGGTTGTGGGTCTCAGCGGCGGCCTGATCTTGTCGGTGCCGCTGAGTCGGTTAGTCATGGCGCCGACCAGGACGGCAGATCAACCTTTCGCGCTGCCTCAGCCTGCGCCGCTTGCCAACCCATTTGTTGGTTGGACCGGCTTCGGGGCAAGAGAGGTGGTGGTGCTGGGGCGAGACCGCACTGGCAACAACACTGACGTGATTTTCACGGTGCGGGTGGATGGCAACACCACAACGATCACCCAGATCCCCCGCGACAGCTACATCGATGCCGAGGGCTTCGGTGGCATCAAGCTGAATGCACTGATGGCCTACGGCGGTGTGGAGGCGGTGGAGCGGGAGTTATCGCGGTTGATGAACCGCCCGATCCGCCATCACATCCTCGTGCGCCTGGATGCGATCGAAACCCTGGCCAACCTGGTGGGGGGCATCGAAGTGGATGTTCCCAAGCGCCTGTATTACGTCGATCGCAGTCAGAACCTGGTGATCGACCTGCAGCCAGGGCCTCAGCTGTTAAAGGGCAAGGATCTGGAGGGCTTTCTGCGTTGGCGCAACGACGGCCGCGGCGATTTCGGCCGGCTTGAACGGCAGCAGCTGGCGTTGAAGGGTCTGTTTGAGCAGATGAAACAACCGCAGAATCTGATCCGCCTGCCGGCTTTGATCACCGCTGCTGGTCAGGCCTTGGAGACGGATCTTGGGCCGATGGAACTGGGTGGACTGGTCACCGCCATGGGCACCACCGACCTCAATGCCTCCAGCCTGAAGGCGGTTCCGTTCAATGCCGATGGCATCAGCTATCTGGACACCGAGTGGCCGGCGAAGTCGAGCAGTGGGGCTGATGCGAGTGAGGCCAGCAGCCAGCGCTTCCGCTTCCTGTTCTGATCAGATCAGCAGGGTCAGTGAGTGCACCACCCGTCCGCAGAGGTCTCCAACCTTGGCCCAGCGGTCTTCGTTGACGCTGGTGGCCAGGGTGTAGAGGCGCCCTCGGTCCACCACCACGGTCGCCAGCTCGTGGCGGTCGCGGTCTTCCAGGTGCACGGCGTATTCGAGGTCGTAGAAGGTGTGGCCATTCACCTCGCGCTCCTGCGCTTCCACCAGCTCGGCGGTGCGGCCGCTGCCGGCGGTGGCGATCACCTCACGGCGCAGCCGCTCTCCCACGGCGACGGCGCTGCCCAGTTCACTCAGCTCGTTGTCTTCGCTCACCTTGTTGATCATCAGGCTCACGGTTTCATCGCTGTGGATCAGGTCGTGAAACACCACCCGGGGGCCGTTGCTCACCTGCACCTCGGTCCAACCGGTGGGATAGAGGAAGGCGAAACGGCCATCCGGGCTTTGGTACGACTGCAGCCCGGCCGTTGGTCCCGCTGCGCAGGCTCCCAGCACCAGTGCAAGGACGCTGCAAACGATCACGCGACTCAGAGATTGGAGGAGCTGCATCAGCGGGGCGATCAATCCACGGGCCATTCTGCCTTCGTGCCCTGATGGCCGTGACCACTGTTGCGGCAGATGATCTCCGCAACTCCTACATTTCCCGCATTGGCGGCAGACCACTGAGCGGCTTCACCAAACCGTTGGCCCGGCTGATTGATCAGTTCGAGCGTCTGCCCGGCATCGGCCCGCGCACGGCCCAGCGGCTTGCCCTGCATCTACTGAATCAACCAGAGGAGCAGATCCATCAGTTCGCTGATGCCCTGTTGGCGGCCCGCACCCAGGTGGGCCAGTGCCAAACCTGTTTCCACCTCTCCGCGGATCCCGAATGTGAAATTTGCCGCAACCCCGAGCGCCGCAACGGGGTGATTTGCGTGGTTGCCGATTCCCGGGATCTTCTGGCGCTGGAGCGCACCCGTGAATTCCAGGGGCGCTACCACGTGCTTGGGGGCCTGATTTCGCCCATGGACGGCATTGGACCGGAGCTGCTGCACGTCACCGAACTGGTGCAGCGGATCACCAATGAGGAGATCAGTGAGGTGATTCTGGCTCTCACCCCCAGCGTGGAGGGGGATACCACCAGCTTGTATCTGGGGCGGCTGCTCAAGCCCTTCTGTTCGGTGAGCCGGATCGCCTACGGCCTGCCGATGGGCAGTGAACTGGAATACGCCGATGAGGTCACCCTGAGCAGGGCCCTGGAGGGGCGCCGGCCGGTATGAGCAAGTACAGCGCGATCCCTCCCGCCGAGCGATTGCCGGAATGGCTGAGGCGGCCGATTGGCAACGCCTCCGAGTTGGAGCGGGTGCAGGGGCTGGTCAAACAGAACCGCCTGCACACCATCTGCGAGGAGGGGCGTTGCCCCAACCGCGGCGAGTGCTACGCCGCCGGAACGGCGACGTTCCTCTTGGGCGGATCGATCTGCACACGCAGTTGTGCCTTCTGCCAGGTGGACAAGGGCCAGGCCCCGATGCCGCTGGATGCGGCTGAAGCGGAGCGGGTGGCCGATGCGGTGGAGGCGATGCAACTCCGCTACGTGGTGCTCACGGCGGTGGCCCGTGACGATCTTGCCGACCACGGCGCCAACCTGTTCACCAGCACCATGGCGGCGATCCGGGCCCGCAATCCGCTCATCGCCCTTGAGGTGCTCACCCCCGATTTCTGGGGCGGTGTGGCGGACCCCGAGCGGGCAGTGATGGCCCAGCGGGAGCGGCTGGCGACGGTGCTGGCGGCCCAACCAGTGTGCTTTAACCACAACCTGGAAACGGTGCAGCGGTTGCAGGGGGAGGTGCGCCGGGGTGCCACCTATGAACGATCGCTTGGTTTACTGGCGGCGGCCCGAGAGCTGGCGCCCGAGATCCCGACAAAAAGTGGCCTGATGCTCGGCTTGGGGGAAACCCGCGATGAGGTGATCGCCACCCTCCAGGATCTCCGTGCCGTGGATTGCCAAAGGATCACCCTGGGGCAGTACCTGCGTCCCTCGCTGGAGCACATTCCAGTGGCCCGCTACTGGACGCCGCAGGAGTTCGACGCATTGGCGGAGGTGGCCCGTGAGCTGGGGTTTGCCCAGGTGCGCAGTGGCCCGCTGGTGCGCAGCAGCTATCACGCCGCCGATTGACGCCAGCCCTGCAGACTGCGATCCAGCACGGTGGCAACCTCACCGCTCATCAGGGCCCCGGCACCACCCCAGACCATGCGCAGGGGTAGATCCCCGAGGGCTGCTTCCACATCGCGAGATTTGCTGAAGCCGCGTTGGCGGAAGTAGCGCACCAGCCGGCGGTGCTGCTGCTCGTCGTCGCGGATGGCCAGCAACCGGGCCCGTGAACAGGGGGTGGCCTCCTGGGCCCAGGCCATGGTGGCCGCCCAGATCAGATTACCCACGCCCGCCGGTGCCTTCGGCATCACCCGCATCGTGTCGAGCTGCAGGCCCGTGGCAGCGGGGTAGGCCCATCCCTTCATTTCCCCCAGCAGCAAAAGACTGCCGCTGGCGGCTTGCCGGGCCACCACCAAGCGCAGGCTCCACAGCCCCAGGGGACGGCCCACCTGTAATCGCAGCAGCAGCTCCTGCTCGCGGGCCTCGGCTTCCAATTGCTCAAGCATCGATCGGGATCTGGCCGTGGTCATCGTCCTGCAGTCATGCTGCCTTTGGCATGAAGCCGACCGAGCACACCGCCTCCAGAGGCAGCGCCCCATAGAGATGGGGGAACAGGTCGCCGGTGGGAATGGCATCGGCCCGTAGGGGAGCATTCACTGCGGCGGGATCAATCTCCAGTAGCAGCACCTCGCCAGCATCGGCATAGAACCGTTCAAAGGTGGCCTTCACCTGCTCCTGCCAGGAGCAGTGGATGAAGCCCACCTGCTCCAACGTCATCCCCCGGGTTGAGATGCGGTAGCTGCCGCTGGCCTGGGCCGCTTGCCAGTCGGCCTTGAGGGCCAGGTGAAACAGGGGTTGATCCAGGGGCACCGCGATGGCATCGGCGGGGAAGTGGTGTTGCTGCCCACCGGCATTCCAGGGGTCGGCGCGCTGCATCAGCCGCTCGAAGCGGGGATCCTCGAGGAAGCGATGGAGCCAGTGGCGCAGGGCCTCCAGCGCTTTGTCGTTATCGAAGCCCTCCGGATCGGCGATGCGCCACTGCCGCACGAACGGCCAGAGGGCGGCATCCGCCAGTGAGCAGTGCTCGCCCAGCAGCCAGCCCTGAGCAGCGATCCTTTGGTTCCAGCTGGTCAGGATCGCCAGACCGGCGGCGCGTTGTTCCTCTTTGTTGGTACCGGGGTAGCGGTCGGTGTACTTGAACCGGTCCAGATGGTGCTTGAACGGGCCGTCGTTCTGCTCGATCAGTGCTGAGGCATCGCCGGTGTTGCGCAGCTCACGAGGGTCCGCCTGAGCAAGGGCCCAGTCCATCACGGCCAGGCTTTCCTCGATCACTGCGCCGTCCGGCAGCACCAACAAGGGCACCGTGCCCTTGGGGGAGACCGCCAACATCTCAGCCGGTTTGGCCTTCAGTGCGATCTCGCGCCACTGCACGAGAAGTCCGGCCTCCAGCAGGGCCCAGCGGGCACGCATGGCGTAGGGGCAACGGCGAAAGCTGTAAAGGATCGGCAGCACGGCATCCGGATGGTCCCTGGCAGGGATTGTCCGATGCGGCCTGATCTCTTCAGGCTTGCTGCTGGTCGATCTGGTGTTGCCGCATGGCGAAGCGTTCCCGATCGGCATCGGTGAAGCGATCCACGCAGTGCACGCATTGCACCCCCTTGATGTAGCTCGGCAGTTCGCGTTGCTGGGCTGACACCGGTAGGCCGCAGGCGTAGCAAAGGCTGTGCTCGCCGGGTTCCAGCTGGTGGTTCAACGCCACCCGTTGATCAAAAACAAAGCACTCCCCTCGCCAGCGGCTCTCGGTTTCCGGTACCTGCTCGAGGTACTTCAGGATGCCCCCACGCAGGTGATGCACCTCCCCGAAGCCTTGTTGCTGCAGGTAGCTGCTGGCTTTCTCGCAACGGATTCCGCCAGTGCAGAACATGGCGATGCGTTTGCTGCCCTTCTGTTCGATCAGGGGCCGCAGCGTGGACTCTGCCCATTGCGGAAAGTCGCGGAAGCTCTCGGTGCTGGGGTCGATGGCCCCCTCGAACGTCCCGATCGCTGTTTCGTAGCTGTTGCGGGTGTCGATCACCAGGGTCTCGGGATCATCCACCAGTGCATTCCAGTCGTTCGCTTCCACGTAGGTGCCCACGCTGGTGCGGGGGTCCACGCTGTTCACGCCGATGGTCACGATCTCCTTTTTGCGCCGGGCTTTGAAGCGGCGGAACACCGGCTTTTTGGCCCAGCTGCGCTTCACCTCCAGCCGTGCGTAGTGGTCGTTGCCGAGCACCAGGGAAGCGCGCAGATGATCCAGCACCGCATCAACCGCTGATTCCGGGCCACTGATCGTGCCGTTCACCCCTTCATGGGCCACCAACACCGAGCCGAACACGCTGCCATCGCGAGCCAGGGTCGGCAAGCTGCTTAGCAATGTCTCCCGGCGCTTGTCGTCCAGGGGCGTGAAGGCATAAAACGCCGCTACGAGGAGTCGGCTGTCTTTCGCCAGCACAGGCTCCAGGTTGCTCGGGTCCACGCTGTTACGGGTTCAACAGTCCTCCAGCCTGCATCAGGCCGGGGTGTCCTACCCGTGTTGTTGGTCGTCAGGCTTTCTTGCTGATGCGCACCGCCGCCGGTTTCAGGGGACAGGCCAGGGCATGGAAGGGCTTGTGTCCCCCTTCAAAGATCAGGCTTCCCATGGGTTGAGCGTTGGCGCTGTCGATCTTCATGGCTGTGCCACAGACCTACACGGTGTAGCTCAACAGGGACGCCACCAACAATGAGTCTTTTGTGCAGTGTTTCCGGTTGGTGACAGTCGGGATTGTCGGCGCAGGACCTGTCGGACGGATCTCAATAGCGGTGATGGTGATGACGCTGCTTGTCGTCTTTGATTGCCTCCAGGATCACGGACAGAACAAACAGGCCAAGCAGGGAGGGGATGACGATGGGATCAATCACGGCGCCTCATCGACGGGCTGTTTCTGGTCTAGCCCTGCACTGACACCCGCAATGTGCCAGTGGAGCAATCGTTACATGGGTCGGCTGATCAGTGGGGCGAGCGGCTGGCCGGAGCCGCCGCTTCCTCCAGCCAGTTGGCTGTCACCCCCGCATCGGCGAGCAGTTGGCGGTCGGCCTCAACATCCGGGTTGCCGGTCGTGAGCAGAACATCGCCGTAGAAGATTGAATCGGCCCCCGCCTGAAGGCAGAGAATCTGCGCTTCCCGGCTCATCGATTCACGGCCTGCGCTCAACCGCACCCGGGCGTGGGGCATCAGGATCCTCGCTGTCGCCACCATCCGCACCAGCTCCAGCGGTTCAAAGGGAGCCTGGTCTTCCAATGGGGTGCCCTCTACCGCCACCAGCCCGTTCACCGGAACGCTTTCGGGATGGGGGTTCATGCTGGCCAGCACCTGCAGCATGGAGGCACGGTCCCGCAGGGTTTCACCCATTCCGATGATGCCGCCGCAGCAGAGGGTGACGCCGGCATTGCGCACCCGTTCCAGGGTTTCCAGCCGTTCCTGGTAGGTGCGTGTGGAGATGATCCGCTCGTAGTGCTCGGGGCTGGTGTCGAGGTTGTGGTTGTAGGCCGTGAGGCCGGCTTCTGCCAACCGTTCCGCCTGTTGGTCGGTGAGCATCCCTGCGGTCACGCAGGCCTCCATCCCCATGCCGCGGACCCCCCGCACCATCTCGAGCATTGCCTCAAAGGGAGCGCCATCGCGGATCTCGCGCCAGGCCCAGCCCATGCAGAAGCGGTCAGCACCGGCCTCCTTGGCGGCCCGGGCACGCTGAAGCACCGGCTCCACCTGCATCTGGGCCTCAAAGGCCGTGACGTCACTGCTGTTGTGGATCGACTGTGAGCAGTAGGCGCAGTCTTCTTCGCAGCCCCCTGTTTTCACGCTGAGCAGCGAGGCCAGCTGGACCCGGTAGCCCGGGTTGGCTTCCCGATGCACGGTTTGGGCCTGCCAGAGCAGCTCCATCAAGGGAAGTTCCAGCAGGGTCTGGATCTCCTCGGTGGTCCAGTCGTGGCGGATGCTGAGGGTCATGGGCTGATCGGATCAAGACCGCCGAAGCGGCGGTTACGACGTTGGAAATCGAGCAGGGCGGCTTTCAAGGCATCGGCATTGAAGTCAGGCCAAAGCACATCGGTGACGTGAATTTCGGCATAGGCCAGCTGCCAGAGCAGGAAATTGCTGATGCGGTGTTCTCCGCTGGTGCGGATCAACAGATCGGGATCCTGTTCGCCAGCCGTGAATAGCTCGGCGGCGATGCTGTTCTCGTCGATGCTGTCGGGGTCTAGCTCCCCGGCAGCAGCGCGTTGGGCCAGACGCTGAGCGGCCTGCACCAGCTCCCGTCGTCCGCCGTAGTTGGTGCACACATTGAAGTGAATGCCATTGTTGCTCGCCGTTCGGGCTGTGGCGTCGGCAATCAGCTCCTGCAGTTTCGGGGGCAGGGCCTGCAGATCGCCGAGAAAGCGAATCCGCACTTGTTCGGCCTCCAGGGCCTGCAGTTCAGCCTGCAACACCCGCTCGAACAGGGTCATCAGGAAATTCACTTCCTCCCCAGGGCGCGACCAGTTCTCCGTTGAGAAGGCGTAGGCCGTGAGGGCTTGGATGCCCCAGTCGCTGCACAGCCTCAGGGTGGACTTCAGCGCTTCAACGCCGGCACGATGCCCCATCACGCGGGGCAAACCGCGGGATTTGGCCCAGCGACCGTTGCCATCCATGATCAGGGCCACATGCTGCGGGAGCCGACCTGGGTCGAGGTCCGCAGGCAGAAGCGAACGATCGGCCGTGTCAGTGCTGGTGGCCGGAGGGCGGCTCAAGACAGCGATTCGGGCGGAGCGCTACCCACCGTACGTCGTGCCGGCGGCATCGATTCGGCGGTGTTGAACAGCTCCCTGAGCAGTTCCTGAAGGCGAGAACTGGTGATCGGTCGTTCCAGCTTGCCCTGGTTCGCCAGAGACAGCGTTCCGGTTTCTTCTGACACCACAATGCAGATGCAGCGATCAAAGCGTTCAGTGATGCCGAGTGCCGCCAGATGACGGGTGCCGAATCGGCTCACGCTGTGCCTCGACAGGGGAAGAATCACGCCCGCCGATTCGATTCGATTGCCCCGCACCAGCACGGCACCGTCGTGGAGGGGGGTGTCGGCGGCGAACAAGTTGAGCATCAGCTCTCGACTCAGCACAGCACCAATGGGGATGCCGGGATTGAGAAAATCCTCGGGCCTCAGGTCGCTTCCCAGGTCCACCACGATTAAGGCACCACGCCGCAACTGAGACAGCCGGCCCGCGGCCTCAGTGATCTGGCTGACGGTGCCCGCCGAAGCGCTGAACTCTTTCTGAGGGTTGCCCAGCAACACGGCAAGACGACCGGTGCCCAGCAGCTCCATCAGGCGACGCAGCTCCCCTTGCCAAAGGATGGCCAGGGAAAGCGAACAGGCCATGACGAGCGCGTCAACCAGCTTTGTGGTGAGGGGCAGGTTGGCGAAGCGCTGGACAAACCAGGCCATCGCCACCAGAAACAACCAACCCCGAAGCAGCCAGAGGGTGCGCTGCTCGTTGACGCGGGAAAAAAGCAGAAAGCCGATGGAAGAGGCAAAAAGAACGTCGAGCACAAGGCGCGGATCCACCACCGCCAACACGTTCACTCCGCCCTTCTCACTGCTGACTTCAACGTAACGCGTTGAATCGTTCTGGCAAAACGTCGTAGCGCAGCAGGTCATCCGGCTGCTCCCGTTTCTGCACTAGTTCCGCTGAACCGTCGTGCACCAGAACGGCAGCGGGCCTCGGGATCCGGTTGTAGTTCGAACTCATTGAGGCGTTGTAAGCACCGGTGGCAAACACGGCGACGATGTCACCGCTCTCGGTGGTGGGTAGGGGGAGGTCCTTCAGCAACACATCGCCGGATTCGCAGTGCTTGCCCACCAAGTTCACACTTTCGTCTGGCTTGGCCAGCGGGCGATCGGCCAGGCAGCAGGTGTAAAGAGACTGGTAGGTGATCGGGCGAGGGTTGTCGCTCATGCCACCGTCGATGGCCACGTAGGTGCGCACGTTCGGGATCGTTTTGCGCGAGCCCACCGAATACAGGGTCACGCCCGCGGTCGCCACCAGGGAACGACCCGGTTCGCACATCAGCCGCGGCAGCTCGAGGCCCCGTTCCTGGCATGCGCTGGTGACGGCTTCGGCCACCACCTGGATCCACTGCTCAATGCTCGGGGGATCGTCCGACTCCACGTAGCGGATGCCCAGGCCACCGCCCACGTTGAGGTCGGTCACGGGATGGCCCAGCTCACGGGCCAGCTTCAGCTTGTCGGCCATCACCGCCGCCAGATCCCGGTGGGGCTCGAGTTCAAAAATCTGGGAGCCGATGTGGGCGTGAAGTCCGGTGAGTTGGGCCCAGGGTTGTCCCATAAGGCTGCGCAGCACGGGTTCCACCTGGTCGGGATCGAAGCCGAACTTGCTGTCCAGGTGACCCGTGCGGATGTATTCGTGCGTGTGGCACTCGATGCCGGGGGTGAAGCGCAGCATCAGACGAGCCGGTTCGGCTCCAGCGGGCACCAGTTCGGCGAGGCGATCCAGATCGTGCTGGTTGTCCACAACGATCGTCACTTTGTTGGCGTAGGCGAGCAGCAACTCCTCGTCGGATTTGTTGTTGCCGTGCAGCACCATGCGATCCCCGGGCATCCCCCCGCGCAGTGCCGTCAGCAATTCACCGGCTGACACGGCATCCAGACCCAGCCCCTCGGAGGCCGCCAGGCTGCTCATCACCAGAGAGCTGTTGGCTTTGGAGGCGTAGATCGGTAGGGATGGCCCGGCGTAATGCTTTTCCAGGGCCTGCCGGTAAGCCCGGCAGGTGGCCCGAACGGTCGCTTCATCCAGCACATACAACGGTGTGCCGTAACGCTCGGCCAGATCGCTGAGACGACACCCCCCAACAACAAGACGGTCGGTGCCGTCGAGTTCTGTGGTGATCGGGGTCAGGTTGCGATTGGGGCTCTCCGCATCCCGGTTGGCCTCGAAGGGCCGTTGACTGGTGATGGTTTGGGTCACGGAGTGGCGGCGTCGGAGGGCAATCTAAGAATCGACCCTGTAGAGGGCGGACAGACCCCGCAGATCCTGCGTCTTGATCCGTCCTGGCAGCAAGCCTGTCTGGCATTGGATCAACGGGCGCTCAACGGCCTCTGGACAGGAGAGCAATGGCGGCGGGAGCTGGACGACCCCCGGCGCCTCTGCATCGGTGTTGTGCAGATCGACGTCCTTTGGGGTGTGGCCTGTGGCTGGATGGTGGCCGATGAGCTGCACATCACTGCGGTGGCTGTGGATCCCGACAGGCGTCGCAGTGGCCATGGAGGTCTGCTTTTGCATGCACTGTTGCAACGGGCACGACAGCACGGTGCAGTGCACGCCACCCTCGAAGTGGCCAGCGACAACGTTGCCGCTCTGGCGCTTTACGCCAAAGCCGGTTTTCGCACCGCAGGCACCCGTTCCGGGTACTACTCCGATGGTCGCGACGCCCTCATTCTGTGGTGTCGCATCCCGTCACCTCCGTCGCCCACGTCGGCGGCTTGAAGTTGTTCGGTTTCCCGTCCCTGGGAGACAAAAAAGCGGTGAATCTTGTGGGATTCATTGATATTTTTTGTGCGCTTCAGGCCAGTCTCAGACTGGAAAGTGACCGAACAGACCGAACACTCGCAGCGATCCCTCAATCCTGATAGCTTGGTCACATCACTGCACTGGCCCAGCGATGTTTGAACGCTTTACCGAGAAGGCCATCAAGGTGATCATGCTGGCCCAGGAAGAGGCCCGCAGACTTGGTCACAACTTCGTTGGTACCGAACAAATCCTCCTCGGCCTGATCGGCGAGGGAACGGGCGTTGCCGCCAAGGTTCTCAAATCCATGGGGGTCAACCTCAAGGATGCTCGGGTTGAAGTTGAGAAAATCATCGGCCGTGGTTCCGGCTTCGTTGCCGTCGAGATCCCCTTTACGCCCCGCGCCAAGCGGGTGTTGGAGCTGTCTCTGGAAGAGGCTCGCCAGCTTGGTCATAACTACATCGGCACTGAGCACCTGCTGCTCGGTCTGATCCGTGAAGGCGAAGGTGTTGCTGCCCGCGTGTTGGAGAACCTCGGTGTCGACCTGGCCAAGGTGCGCACCCAAGTGATTCGCATGCTGGGTGAAACCGCTGAAGTCTCTGCCGGTGGCGGTGGCGGCGGTGGAAAGGGATCCACCAAAACTCCCACCCTCGACGAATTCGGCAACAACCTCACCCAGCTCGCCACCGAAGCGAAGCTTGACCCCGTAGTGGGTCGTCACAACGAGATTGACCGCGTCATCCAGATTCTGGGTCGCCGCACCAAGAACAACCCTGTTTTGATCGGCGAGCCGGGTGTCGGTAAGACCGCCATCGCTGAGGGTTTGGCCCAGCGCATTCAGCAGGGTGACATTCCTGACATCCTCGAAGACAAACGTGTTCTGACCCTTGATATCGGCCTGCTGGTGGCCGGCACCAAGTACCGAGGTGAGTTCGAAGAGCGCCTCAAAAAGATCATGGAGGAGATCAAGTCGGCGGGGAACGTGATTCTCGTGATCGACGAGGTGCACACCCTGATCGGTGCCGGTGCTGCTGAGGGGGCGATCGACGCCGCCAACATCCTCAAACCGGCCCTCGCCCGCGGCGAGCTCCAGTGCATCGGCGCCACCACCTTGGATGAGTACCGCAAGCACATCGAACGGGATGCTGCCCTGGAGCGCCGTTTCCAGCCGGTGAATGTGGGCGAGCCGTCCATCGACGACACCATCGAAATCCTGCGGGGCCTTCGCGAGCGTTACGAGCAGCACCACCGCCTCAAGATCACCGATGACGCCCTTATTGCGGCTGCAACCCTCGGCGATCGCTATATCTCGGATCGCTTCCTGCCCGACAAGGCCATCGACCTGATCGACGAAGCCGGTTCCCGGGTGCGTCTGCTCAATTCGAAGCTGCCCCCCGCGGCCAAGGAAGTGGACAAAGAACTGCGTTTGGTGCAGAAGGAGAAGGAGGATGCCGTCCGCGATCAGGACTTCACCAAGGCCGGTGAACTGCGCGAGAAGGAAGTGGAACTGCGTGAGCAGATCCGTTCTCTGCTTCAGACCAACAAGGATGAGGCCAAAGCCGACGCCAGCTCTGAAACCGGTGAAACGGCTTTTACCGAGGCGGCTGCCTCAGACAGCTCACCGATGGTGAACGAGGAGGACATCGCCCAGATCGTGGCTTCCTGGACCGGTGTTCCGGTGCAGAAACTCACCGAGAGCGAGTCGGTCAAGCTTCTCAACATGGAGGAAACTCTCCACCAGCGTCTGATCGGCCAGGACGAAGCCGTCAAGGCGGTGTCTAAGGCCATTCGCCGTGCCCGGGTCGGCTTAAAGAATCCCAACCGCCCGATCGCCAGCTTCATCTTTTCTGGCCCCACCGGTGTCGGTAAAACCGAGCTCACCAAAGCTCTGGCCACCTACTTCTTCGGCAGCGAGGAGGCGATGATCCGCCTCGACATGTCGGAATTCATGGAGCGCCACACGGTCAGCAAGCTGATCGGCTCGCCTCCGGGCTATGTGGGCTTCAACGAAGGCGGTCAGCTCACTGAGGCCGTGCGTCGCAGGCCTTACACCGTTGTGCTCTTCGACGAAATCGAAAAGGCGCACCCCGATGTGTTCAACCTGCTGCTGCAACTCCTGGAAGACGGTCGTCTGACCGACTCCAAAGGCCGCACAGTCGACTTCAAGAACACCCTGATCATCATGACCTCGAACATCGGTTCGAAGGTGATCGAGAAGGGTGGCGGCGGCCTCGGTTTCGAGTTCTCCGGTGAAAGCGCTGAGGAGTCTCAATACACCCGGATCCGTTCCCTGGTGAATGAGGAGCTCAAGCAGTACTTCCGGCCTGAATTCCTTAACCGTCTCGACGAAATCATCGTCTTCCGTCAGCTCAACCGCGACGAGGTCAAGGAGATTGCCGAGATCATGCTCAAGGAGGTCTTTGGCCGCATGGGCGAGAAGGGCATCACCCTTACGGTGTCCGATGCGTTCAAGGAGCGCCTGGTGGAGGAGGGCTACAACCCCGCCTATGGCGCACGTCCGCTGCGTCGGGCTGTCATGCGTCTTCTCGAGGATTCCCTCGCCGAAGAGGTGCTGTCTGGTCGGATCAAGGACGGCGACCATGCCGAAGTTGATGTCGATGAGAACAAGAAGGTGGTGGTCCGCCATAAGGGTCAGGTGGATACGGCACCGCAACTTGCCGGCGCCAGCGTCTGATGGTTCGATCCATCTCGTCCCACTCCATTGCCCCCGCCAGCGTTTTGCGGGGGGATGGGGCCTGGGATGAGGCCTTGCCTCAGATCAAATCCCTCTGCTCACGTCCGTTGGTGCTGGGTCGCAGTTCCTCCACGGCTGACCAGCGTCAGCGTTTGGTGGTGGATCTTCAGGCCCAAGGGCTACTCCCCGTTCAGGCTCAGCTTCAGTTCGACTGCTGTGAGCAGGATCTCCACAAAGTGGCTTTGGAAGCCCAGGGCTGCGACGCCGTTCTGGCAGCCGGGGGCGGAAAAGTGCTGGATGCCGGCAAGCTGCTGGCCCACCGCCTTTCCCTCCCCTGCATCACTGTTCCGCTGAGCGCCTCCACCTGTGCCGGTTGGACGGCTCTGTCCAACATCTATTCCCCTCAGGGTGCTTTCAAAGGGGATGTGGCCCTGGATCGTTGCCCTGATCTTCTTGTCTTCGATCACGGCTTGGTGCGCCAGGCCCCACCCCGCACCCTTGCCAGTGGTGTCGCTGATGCCCTGGCCAAGTGGTACGAAGCCTCAGTGAGCAGCGGCGACAGCTGCGATGGTCTGGTGCAGCAGGCCGTGCAGATGGCTCGGGTGCTGCGGGATCAACTGCTGATCGACAGCCTCACGGCTCTGGAAGATCCAGACAGTGCGGCCTGGGTGCGCACCGCCGAAGCCTGTGCTCTCACCGCCGGGGTGATGGGGGGACTGGGCGGCGCCCGTTGCCGCACTGTCGCGGCCCATGCCGTTCACAACGGCCTCACCCAGCTGGAGGCTTGTCACCACGTTCTCCATGGCGAGAAGGTGGGTTTCGGAATTCTTGTGCAGCTTCGCTTGGAGGAACGTCTGGGCGGCAACCGCCTTGCAGGTCAGGCGCATCGCCAGCTGCTGCCGTTGCTGCGGCAGCTGGGTTTGCCTGTCAGCCTTGATGATCTGGGTCTGGCGCAGGCCAGCCTCAGTGAGTTGCAGGAGGTGTGTCGCTTCGCCTGCCGCGAGGGTTCCGATCTGCATCATTTGCCCTTCGCTGTAACGCCTGGTGCTTTGCTGGAGGCCCTTGTGGGTGCTGCGGAACTCAGCCCCATCAACCTTTGAAGACGCTTCTGGATCAACTGCGGCCGGCTCTGCTTGACCCGCAGGCCGAGTCCCTGGCTGCTGAGGTGCAGTGGTGGAATTTGCCTGGCCTGGGAGTCGATGATCCCTTCCCGGTTGCGGTGCTCGGCCAAGGCTCTCCGTTGTTGCTGCTGCATGGTTTCGACAGCAGTTTTCTCGAATACCGGCGCCTGGCTCCACTCCTGGCTGATCGCTTTCAGCTGTTTATCCCCGACCTGTTCGGCTTTGGCTTTTCGCCACGTCCCTTGGGTCTGACCTATGGGCCGCAGGCTGTTTTGCGACATCTCGATGCCCTGTTGGAGCGGCTTCCTACAGAGGCTCCAGTGGGCCTGATCGGTGCTTCGATGGGTGGCTCAGTGGCCGTGGAGTTGGCCCGGCGTCATCACGAGCGCGTGGCTTCTCTGCTGCTGCTTGCTCCAGCCGGTCTCACGGGGCGTCCGATGCCCGTGCCGCCCCTGCTGGATCGTGTTGGTGCCTGGTTCCTGGGTCGTCCCGGCGTGCGGCGGGGGCTTTGTCGCCAGGCCTTTGCCGATCCCGATACGGATGTGGGAGCTCCAGAAGAACAAATTGCCTCCTTGCACCTGCAATGCCCCGGCTGGGCTGAGGCGTTGGCAGCCTTCGCCCGCAGTGGTGGTTTCGCCGGATGTGGAGATCCCCTGCCCTCCCAATCACTGCATGTGATCTGGGGTGACAATGATCGGATTCTGCGTGCTCCGCAGAAACAGGCGCTTCAGGCCTTGCTGGATCAGCCTGTGGAGACCTTCCCCTCCTGCGGCCACCTCCCCCATATCGATCAGCCCCGCAAGGTGGCTGAGCGTTGTCATGCGCTGCTGACCAATGGCTGATCCCGTTCTCAATGTGCTGGCAGGGGCCCTGCGCCTTTGGATTCGCAGCCAATGCGAGAGCCTCGGCAGCCTCGAGCTGGCCCTGAACGGTTCCACCTGGTCTTTGCTGCGGGGGCGTCTGGATGGCGTGACTCTCAAGGCGAGGGATGCCTGTTTTCAGGGGCTGCCCTTGCAGAGCGTGGAGTTGTGCAGCGGTCCGATTGCGGTGGACATGAAGCTGCTGAGTCCCGGTCAGATGTTGGCCCTGCAGCAGCCGTTCCAGGTGGAGGGAGAGGTGAGCTTCAACGGCCGTCAGCTCAACAGCGCTCTGCTGGCCGAACCCTGGCGCTGGCTCGGGGATTGGATGGCTGAGCAACTGATGGGCCTCAGCCCGTTGGGGGCTCTGCGTATTGAAGCGGATCTGCTCGAGTTGCAGGTGCCCGTCGCTGCTCATCAAGATCCTGCTCGCCGTCGCTTCCGCCTCAATGCTGAGCAGGGAACGTTGTGCTTCCGGCCGGAGACCGCCGATGAACCGTGCACCTTGCTTCCGATGGATCCCGCCATTCGGATCGTGCACGTGCAGCTGGCGAGTGGTCAGTTGGCCCTCAAAGGTCAGGCCAGCGTCACCCCATAGCGCTTGTTATGGGGCCAACAGCGGTTGGCACAGCGCGATGGCGTAAAAGACCACTGCTGGGGTGAACAGATAGCTGTCGATCCGGTCAAGGATTCCGCCATGGCCGGGCAGCACGTCACCGGAATCCTTCACGCCTGCATCGCGTTTCATCATCGATTCGGTCAGGTCTCCCACCAGGGCGAACAGAGCGATCAGTGCGCCCAGCAGCAGCCCCGGTAGGCCATGCAGGGGCCAACCCATCAGCTGGCCGCAGACCAGGCCGATCAGCATGGCTGAGATGAATCCACCGATCGCCCCTTCGATGGTTTTCCCGGGGGAGATCGGAGAGAGGGGCCGTCGCCCGTAGTGCCGTCCCACGGCCCAGGAGCCGATGTCGGTGGCGACGATCATCAAGCAGGCCGACAGCGTGATCTCCAGACCGTTGTCCAAACCGCGAAGACTCAGCCAGTGGCTGGGCAAAAAACCGAGGTAGAACAACCCGAAGATCGATGCCGCAATGTCGGCGATGGAACCCGTGACCGGTTGCAGCAGCAGCCAACCGCAGATGGCGGCTCCAGAGAGGGGCAAAACAGCATGGGCTACATCAGCCGGGAGTCCGCCCTGAATCGCCCACTGGGTGGTGAACAGCAGCAGTTGGCAAGCCACAAGGGTGGTTTTGGTGGCGGGGCGAATTCCCTTGAATTGCGCCATCCGGAAGAACTCGAGCAGGCCGAGGTGCACCATTCCCCCCAGCGCTGCGGTGAACCACCATCCCCCCAGGCTCACCACCAGCAGGCCGAAACCGCCTACACCCAGGCCACTGATTAACCGTTTTCGCAGCGCTGCTCGGGCCGTTGGGACTTGGCTCTGATCGAGGACAACCTCACGAATCACGCTGATTGGAGGCATCCTCAAGTCACCCTATCAATCGCCCTTGGAGAGGATCTCGAGCTTTACCGGCACTTCCCCCGCCTGCATCATTTTGAGCTGGGATGCTGCTCCATGGGCCAGATCGATCACCCGGTGGTATCTGAACGGGCCACGGTCATTGATTCTCACCACCACACTGCGGCCATTGCTCAGATTGGTGACGCGCACCTTGGTGCCAAAGGGGAGTGTGCGATGGGCCGCCGTCAGCGTGCCCTTGCGGAAGCGCTCACCATTGGCAGTTTTGCGGCCGTAAAACCCCGGCCCATACCAACTTGCGGCCCCCTGAACCACCTCGATCAGCTTGCTTGGCATGGCTGAGTCGGTTGCTATCGGTTTCGGAGGAGGGGCTGGCAGGGGCCTCACCGGGACGGCCTCCAGGATTCCTGTGATCTCTTCGCTCTCCTGGATGGCCTTGATCACGAACTCTTCGCTATGGGGGCTGGCCCCAACGGAGGGGCCCAGCATCAGCGCAATCAGTAGCGATGTCAGAGGTTTCATCCACCGCAGCCGAATGCGTGGATTGAAGCGGCTGTGGGGTTGGATTTCACCCCCCGTTCACCACAGACAGCGTGTCGGGCATTTGGTCTCCCCAGAACAGCTGCTGGCGCTCGAGCCAGCTCTGCCGCTGACGATCCAGCCGTTCGCCGGGAATCAGCAGGGGGATACCAGGGGGGTAAGGGCACAGCAATTCAGCCGCAATGCATCCCTCCGCGTCCTTCAACGCCACCTGGTGATGCACAGCCGTCCAGGCCTGGCTGGGTGACTGCGCTGTGGTGGTGACCAGTGGCAGCGGTGGGGCTTCGAACGCCGGCAAGGGAGCGCGATCGGGAAAGTGCCGCAGCAGGTTCTGCCAGTGGTGTCGCATTTGGCGCCCCAGCCCTCTGTGGCGTGCCAGCCCCAGGCAGAAGGTGAGGGTGGCTGGTTCCGGTAATTCGCCTACCAGCCCGCGGGCCAGTAACCATTCGTCGGCATCCAGGCCAGTGATTCCGGCCTGGCCTGTGTGCAGGATCAGGCGCAGCGGATCCTGGTTGTGCAGCAGAGGTATGCCCCTGTTGCGTAGGCCCTCGCCGAGCTCTTCAGCCTCCTGCAGACGCCGCAGCAATTGCCGGCGTCCCTTGAGGCGTTGCCAGTGTTGAAGGGCTTCTTCGCAGGAGGCCAGCAGCAGCGCACTGGGGCTGGTGGTCTGCAGCAAGCCCAGGCTGCGTTCCACCCGCACGGGATCCAGACGCTCCCCCTGCAGCCAGAGCACCGCTGTTTGCGCCAGAGCAGCCGCTGATTTCTGCAGGGAATGCACCACCAGATCAGCGCCGCAATGCAGGGCGCTGGGGGGGAGGGGGTGATCCACTCCTGCAGCGAAATGACAGCCGTGGGCTTCATCCACCAGAACGCAACAGCCCTGTTGCTGCAGCCGCTGAATCACCGCCGTCGGGTCATTGGCATAGCCCTGGTAGGTGGGATGCACCAGAACCGCAGCACGGATGGGTGCTCCGTCGGAGGGCAGAGCCTCCAGCACCCGTTCGATCCAAGCTGCATCTGCCGGTGCCGGCTGGCCGCAATCGCTTTGGAAGGGGAGATCGAACAGCACCGGCCGTAGGTCCCCAAGAACGCAGGCCTGAATCAGGCTGCGATGGACATTGCGGGGCAGCAGGACCCGCTCTCCCGGCCGGACCATGGCCAGCAGTGCGGCCTGCAGCAACCCCGTGGCCCCGTTCACCCCGTACCAGCAGCGCTCCACACCCATCTGTGCCGCGGCGAAGCGTTGGCTTTCTGCGATGGCGCCGTCTGCTTCCAGCGGACCGCCAAGGGCTGGCAGTTCCGGCAGATCCCAGATGCCAGCGCGGCGGCGCAGCAATTGACGCAGTCCATCCGGGAGGGCAGCCCCCCGTCCATGGGCCGGCAGAAACAGGGGCTGACCGATTCGACGGGTGAGCTGGGGCAGAAGCGCCATCGAATCCGCCTGATCTCCTTAAAGTCTCTCTCTGTATTAATCGCGATGCGATGCGTTACGACCCCGGGCGGGATCTGGCCTGGTTGCTGCTGCGTCCCTGGGTCGCCATTCCGCGCCTAGTCCATGTGCTGTGGTCCTTGGCGGGGCTTGTGCTTGTGTTGCTGCTGCGTGGAGGCAGCAGTGACCCCGCCGTTCAGCAGGGGCTGGCGCGTCGCATTCTCAACACCCTGACGGGGCTGGGGCCCTGCTTCATCAAGCTGGGGCAGGCCCTCTCCACCCGCCCAGATCTGGTGCGTCGGGACTGGCTGGAGGAACTGACACGCCTCCAGGACGATCTTCCAGCCTTTTCCCATGCCATCGCCCTGGCCTGCATCCGCGAGGAACTCGGTGCTCCGGCCGAGGAGTTGTTTGAGGAGTTCCCCGACACGCCGATCGCCGCAGCCAGCCTTGGCCAGGTTTACAAAGCCCGTCTGCAGGGCCAGCACTGGGTTGCGGTGAAAGTGCAGCGCCCCAATCTCAGCTTCATTCTGCGGCGGGATCTGGTGTTGATCCGGGCCTTGGGGGTGATGGCGGCGCCGCTGCTGCCGCTCAACCTGGGTTTCGGCCTGGGCGGAATCATTGATGAGTTTGGCCGCAGCCTGTTTGAGGAGATCGATTACGGCCTGGAAGCGGCCAATGCCGAGCGGTTTTCGGCTCTCTTCGCGGACAACGATGCGGTCTACATCCCGAAGGTGGAGCGGATGCTCAGCTCCACTCGGGTGTTGACCACCACCTGGATCGATGGCGCCAAGATGCGCAACAGCGAAGAGCTGCGCTCTCAGAGTCTTGATCCAACGGCGTTGATCCGCACCGGCGTGATCTGTGGCCTACAGCAGCTGTTGGAGTTCGGCTATTTCCACGCCGACCCTCACCCCGGCAACCTCTTCGCCCTACCGGGTCGCACCGGCGATCTCGGCCATGTCGGGTATGTCGACTTCGGGATGATGGACTCCATAAGCGATAGCGACCGGCTCACCCTCACCGGTGCTGTGGTGCACCTGATCAACCGTGATTTCTCCGAGTTGGCCAAGGACTTCCAATCCCTCGGTTTCCTAAGCCCCACGGCCGATCTCGCACCGATCATTCCTGCTCTCGAGGAGGTGCTCGGCGGCAGTCTTGGCGACTCGGTTGGATCGTTCAACTTCAAGGCGATCACCGATCGTTTTTCGGAGCTGATGTTCGATTACCCCTTCCGGGTGCCGGCTCGCTTCGCCTTGATCATCCGTGCCGTCGTTAGCCAGGAAGGTCTTGCTCTGCGGCTCGATCCGAACTTCCGGATCATTGCTGTGGCCTATCCCTATGTGGCCCGTCGACTGTTGGCGGGAGACACCAGCGAGATGCGCGAGAAGCTGCTTGAGGTGATCTTTGATGAGTCAGGCCGCCTGCGCCTGGACCGGTTGGAAAGTTTGCTGGATGTGGTGGGTCAGGACGCTCCCGCTCCAGGGAAAGAACTGATCCCTGTGGCCGGGGCAGGCTTGCGGCTTCTGTTCAGCCGAGATGGTGCTGACCTGCGCAAGCGTTTGCTGATGACGCTGATCCGTGACGATCGTCTGCACACCGACGACGTGCGTGCCCTTGTCGGACTGCTCGGACGCACCTTCGGCCCTGGGCGTCTGGCCGGTGGGCTGCTGCAGCGTCTTAACCCCCTGGCGGCAGCGTGATCCAGCAGCCGAAGATGCTGATGGAACTGAAGATCACAACAGTGAGCGGCCAGATTTCATCCAGCTGCTGCAGCCGACGCAGCTGGCGGTTCTTGGCGTCACCCTCTGGCATTACCTCCAGCTCCCCATAACGCCGTCCGATGAAAATCACCAGGATGAAGGCCAGCAGGGTGACCATATAGGCGATGACGTAAACCTGATCCAGAAAGGTGAGGAAAGGCAGGTCGGGCAGTTCCTCCCGGTAGGTCTGCTGCAGGAACACCAGGGTCAAAAGCACGGTGACGGGAATTCCGGCACGAGCATCCTGTTCATCTGCACGCACCTTGAACACCAGCAGAACCATGGCCATCACCACCAGCAGAGGCAGCATCAGCCGCCAGAACGCTGACCAGGAGGAGGTGCCAAAGGAGATGTCGAAGATCACCAGGCTGTAATCATCGGCGCTGCCCCCGAGGCCGAAATTGGTGGCGTAGTTGTGCCGGTATTCGGCAATCGACCAGCCCCGGTTTAGCCAGCCGATGATTTCCGCGAACAGCCCCATCCCACTGTTCTGGATGTCAGGTTCGAAGCGGAAATGGGGATAGTCGAGGGCACCATTCACATCCTCCATTTCAAGAACAAGGGGCAGGCTTACGGTCACAAAGGGGAAATGCCTGAAGCTGGCCTTGTCGATGTAGAAGCGGCCGATGTAGCTGAATAGTTGGTAATACGATCCGTCGTCGTTGTGCACCGGAGCTGAGGACATCGGCGTCAGTACTGGATCGGCGTCAGAGAGCAATCCGTTCACCAGAGTGATGCCCTGTTCAATTGTTTGATCACGTTCGTTCAGGTAGCTCTGCAGCTCTTCGCCCCAGCGCATCCAGACGTAACCGTTGGAGGAGTAACTGGGAATGCTCAGGTCAAGGTCGTAGGTGCTGGTGGCGTAAATACCCACCTGCACGTGATATTGAGCTTCATCCAAACGCTGTTGATCCAGGACCATTTCTTGGTCCGACAGCTTGTCTCCCCGCAGGGAGGTCCAGCCGTCCCCCCTCATGCGGCGAGTGTCTGTTGTCAGGGCCCGCGATGCTGAGGACAACCGCAGCGCGTCACGGCTGGGGACACGACCGACATCCAGCATGTTGATGCCAGAGAAGGCCAGAAGACCGGCAAGCAGAATTGAAACAACGGCAAGAATGTTCCAGTGCTTCTGTTTCTTGGAGGCCATCTGCGGCGCAGTTCTGGCATCACTCTGACGTGCTGGGCGTTATTGAGCAGCGGACTGCTGACGCTGCTTCAACCTCGCCCTGTCACAGCCCAGCCCCCTCTGGGCGAGGAAGATCCAAGTGCTCTGGTGCTTGGGCAGTCGTTACCGCTTTCGGGCCCTTCGGCGCAACTCGGTTTGGATTACCGACGCGGGGCGTTGGCCTGGTTTGAGGCTGTCAACCGTGAGGGAGGCATCCACGGTCGAAAAATCAAGTTGATCAGTCTCGATGACAAATACGAACCGCCTCAGACGCTCATCAACACACGCCAGTTGTTGAAACGCAATGATTTGTTGGCGTTATTCGGTTATGTGGGCACGCCCACCACAAAGGTGGCTCTGCCGTTGATCGAAGCTGCCAAAGTTCCGCTGGTGGCGCCGATGACGGGAGCCAGTCTTCTGCGAAGGCCGGAGCTGCGCATGGTGTTCAACATGCGAACCAGCTACCGACAAGAGATTGCCGCAATGGTTGATGAGCTTGTGCGTGATGCGCACCATCGCATTGCCATCGTCTACCAAGACGATGCCTTCGGTCAGGATGGCCTTGACGGAGCTCTGGCCGCCCTCAATAGCCATGGTCTGAAACCGTTGGTGATCACCACGGTGCAGCGCAACTCAGACCAGGTGGGGAAAGCATTGGACGATCTAATGGCAGTCAATCCCAATGGAATCGTGCTGGTCTCTGCCTATGTGAGTTCGGCGGCCCTTTCCACCGCGCTGCGGGATCGGGGCAGCAAAGCTCAGATCATGAATGTGTCGTTCGTCGGAACTCAGGCATTGCAGAAGGCGATGCCGGTGGGCGAAGCCAACGGCATCGGCGTGGCCCAGGTGGTGCCGTTCCCCTGGAATCGCTGGATTCCTGTCGTGGCTGATTATCAACGCTGTTTGAGATTGAGCGATAAGGCATCGGGTTTTGGCTTTACCAGTTTTGAGGGATATCTCGCGGCGCGGATGATCACCGAGGGGCTTGAGCGCGCCGGGAATAATCCGACGCGTCAATCCCTGGTCCAAGCTCTGGAGTCGATCCGTGATCTTGATCTGGGGGGCTTCCGCCTCCAGCTGGGCCGGAACGATCACGACGCCAGTGACTTTGTCGAACTCACCTTTCTCGGCTCACAAAGCTGGGAACCTTGAGCTGAGGTGGCTAAGGTCTCAGCTCTTTGTGATCGGCGTCGATGCCTGAGGAGATCAGCGCCCAGGAGCTTGAGCAGCTGCTCCAGATGATGACTCTGCCCCAGCCCCCCTACCTACTGGCTGGCATTGGTCTGTTGATGGGTGTGCTCTGCGGCCTGACCTTCGGCCGGCAGGTGCAGAACAAGTTGGATGGATGGAAGCAAGACCGGCTCCCCCTGTTGCCACTGGGGACAGCAGAGATCAACCTCAGCTATGCCGGCACCCTCATCGGGGTGACGCTGTTCATTGGGTGTTGTCTTCAGATCTTCGGGTTTGCCTCAGGCGCTGCCCTGCTGGTGGCCCTGCTGCTCTCGCTGCTGACCGGTGGAGCTTTGTTTTCTCAGCTCGAGCGCCTGATGCAGCAGGTTGAAGCGGGCAAGTTCAAAGCGGTTGACTTCGACAACTTCGACGAATTCTTCTGAGCTTCGTCTGACCTGTTCGTTTCTCGTTCGTGATCTGAGCCCTTAAGCGAAGCCGCTGTTCTGCTTGAAAGAGAGTGGCCGCGAAGCAGAATGGTTATCAACCACTCCTTTTGGAGATGACAACCCTTTCTGCGGCTGTCTCCACAAGTCGTCTCCTCGTTGTGGAAGACGATGACAGTATTCGGGAAACAGTCGGAGAGGCCTTGCGTGCGGAGGGTTTCGAGGTTCACACCTGCGCCGATGGCGCCTCAGCCCTCAACCTGATCACGGCTGACAGTTCAGACCCATTGGATCTGATTGTGCTCGATCTGATGCTCCCGGGTTTGGGGGGGCTTGATCTTTGCCGTGAGCTCCGTCGCATTAACAACACCACCCCGATCCTGGTGATCAGCGCCCGTGACAGCGAGACCGATCGGGTGCTTGGGCTGGAGGTGGGCGCCGACGATTACCTGGTCAAACCCTTTGGGCTGCGCGAGCTGGTGGCACGCTGCAGGGCCTTGCTGCGGCGATCCCGTCAGACGGAGACGTCGTCGTCCGAACCGAAATCCCTCAGTCACGCCAACCTTTGCCTGTTTCCCAGTGAATGCAGGGTCACCCGGGATGGCACTGACCTCACTCTCTCCCCCAAGGAATACAAGATTCTCGAGCTGTTCATTCAGAACCCCAAGCGCGTCTGGAGTCGCGATCAGCTGCTGGAGAAAATCTGGGGTGTCGACTTCATCGGTGACACCAAAACCGTGGATGTTCACATCCGCTGGCTGCGGGAAAAGGTTGAGCAGGAGCCCTCATCTCCTCAATTGATCCGTACGGTCCGCGGCTTCGGGTATCGCTTCGGCTGAGGGTCCTGTGGTGACCTCTGCCGCACTCGGCTTTGCAGCTGGTATCGGGATCACGCTTCTGTTGCAGCGTCGACGCCGTGCCCTGGCGTCCAAGCGTGCGCCCAAGCAGCGCTCCATCGTCTTGAACGCTCCCCAGCTGCTGGCCTGGATTGATGCGGCCACCCAGGGCTGGGTGATTTTGGCCCCGGATCACTCCATTGCCTACATCAACGATCGGGCCGAACGGCTGCTGCACATCCCCTCCAATCGCCTGGTTCGTGGCATGAAGCTCCGGGATGTCCTCGATATTCCTGCCTTGGAGGAGTTGATCTTCAGCAGCCGCTATCAACTGCGTCCCCAGCGTTGTGAATGGGATCAACAGGGGACCCCGCTGGAGGCCGTTGTTCTGCCGGGCAGTGATGAATGCTGGCTGGTGCTGATCCAGAGCCGTCAGTCCCTCGAAGCCCAGCAACAGCAGCAGGAACGCTGGGTGAGTGATGTGGCCCATGAGCTCAAGACTCCCCTCACCGCCCTGATGCTGGTGAGCGATCGGCTGGAACTTGCCGTCAAGGAAGAAGACACGGCTCTGGTGCAACGGCTGCAGAAGGAACTCCGGCGTCTTCAGCTGCTGGTGGAAGACCTGCTGGAGCTGTCGCGGTTGGAGAACAGCCTGCCCCAGGACGACAGCGACCATGTGCCCCTCACCCTGGAGGATCTGGTGGACAGTGCCTGGGGATCCATTGGCCCGATTGCGGAGGAACGGCGGGTGACGCTGCAGCTGGACCGCAGCGAATCCGGGCCCCTGCTTGGTGATCAGCGCCGTTTACACCGTGCGGTGCTCAACCTTCTCGACAATGCACTGCGCTACTCCCCGGAGGACAGCAGCGTTGATGTGAGCGTGCGCCAGAGCGGCGGTTGGTGGTCGCTCAGCATTCGTGACCATGGCCCTGGATTGAGTGAGACCGATCTCACGCGCATGTTTCAACGCTTCTATCGGGGGGATCCTTCCCGCGCCCGCTCCAACCGCAGCGGCAGTGGCCTTGGACTGGCGATCGTTCAGCAGATCGCCGTGAACCATGGCGGCCGCATCGAAGCTCGTAATCATCCCGTCGGCGGAGCCTGCATGGAGCTGCTGCTGCCCCGAGATCCCCTGGGATGACGCGCCAGCGCCTGCAGAAACTGATCGCTGCTGCCGGTCTCTGCTCCAGACGCCGGGCTGAGGAATGGCTGCAGGCCGGCCGTGTGACGGTGGACGGCCAGGTTGCCCGCGTTGGCGACCAGGCCGATCCGCAGCAGCAAACGATTTGTGTGGATGGTCAGCCCTTGCCGTGCCGTGGTGTGGCAAGGGTGCTGCTGATGAACAAGCCGGTGGGTGTGATCTGCAGCTGTGATGACCCCCAGGGTCGCCGCACGGTTCTTGACCTGCTGCCTCCGGAGCATCGGGCTGGTCTTCACCCCGTTGGTCGTCTGGATGCCGACAGCCATGGCGTGCTTCTGCTCACCGATCTGGGTGAGCTCACCTTGAAACTCACTCACCCGCGTTACAGCCACGCCAAGACCTACCGGGTGTGGGTGAAGGGTGTGCCACCGGAGCCGGTTCTGGACCGCTGGCGTCGGGGTTTGCCCCTGGATGGGCGCTTGACCCGCCCCGCCAGGGTGCGCCGGTTGCGGGCTTGGGGCGACCGTTCACTTCTGGAGATTGAGCTGCGGGAAGGTCGCAACCGACAGATCCGCCGGATCGCGGAAGCCCTGGGCCATCCGGTGCTGGACCTCCAGCGCACGGCGATTGCCGGGTTGCGGCTCGGTGATCTGGCTGAGGGGTGCTGGATCTGGTTGAGCGAGGGAGAATGGAAGCCCCTGCTCGAGCGGGCTGATTCGATGAATCTGCCCAACAGCCCATGCGACTGAAGCGTCCAGGACTTTGGTGGCGACGTCCCCGCAAGGGGGCCAGCCCTGATGCCGGCACGGTTGAGGCCCAGGAGCAGCAGCGTCTGGATCTGGGGCTGATGCTGCGGCGACGCCGTGAGGAACTTGGCCTCTCGCTTCGTGATCTGGCCAATGAAACCCGGATCACCACCCCCGTGATCGAGGCCCTGGAGCGGGGCTGGCGTGATCGTCTGCCAGAGCGGGCCTATCTCGCCTCGATGCTCCCTCAGATCGAGCGTCGCCTGGCCCTGCCCGGTGGATGCCTCGATCCCCTGCTCCCCCCGCCGGTGTTGCTCCGCCGCGGACCCGCTAAAGCGGGTTTGGGCCGCTTCACCCTGGGCAACATCGATGTGTTCACCACCTGGCAGGGAACGGTCGTTTACGCGGCGGTGATCGCCTTCAGCCTGCTGGCCATCAACCGTCAACAACAGGACCTGGCCCTGCGCAACAGCCTCAGCCTCGAGCCCGTGCGTGCCGACGTTGAGGCGATCACACGAGGCCCGAACCTGGCGAGTTCAGACGAAGGCATCGCGGCCCTGCGACCCCTGGAACAGGTCCAGAAACGCACGCCTCAGCAGTGGCTTGAGCTGGTGCGGGGCGCCCTGCCGCAGTCCCAGGGGGTGCTGGAGGTGGTTGTGGCTGAGCCCAGAGAGCTGCGGCTTTCCAGCGGTGGGGGAGATCGGGTTCAGTTCACGACGAGTGCCGGCAGGTTGACGCTGCAGTTGCTTGCCCCGATTGAGGTCCGCCTGGATCCCCCGGCTGGTGCCGTGGATCAGGTGCTCTGGAACGGAGAGCCTCTGCCTGTGGATCAAGAGCGGCCGGGGATCTACCGGGTCAACAAATTGCCGGCTCCCGAAAGCGACCGTCCCCAGACCGCTCCCCTGCTCCCGTAGCCGCCAAGGGCATTCCCCAGCGCGGCGTCAAAGCTGCGGAGCCTCCAGCTCCAGTTGCCTGTGCTGGTACCTGGGGTGTTGAACCTGGCCCGGTCGTCCAGGTGCATCAGGTCCTGCAGTGGGGCGATCACCAGGCCTGCGGTCGTAGCAAAGGCCATATCGAGCAGATGCCAGGCCGGAGCCGTGATCTCACCATTCACCCGAGCAGCGATGCGACCACGGCTGTCGGCATCCAAAGCGTTCCACCAGCCCAGGGTTGTGGGGTTGTCATGGGTGCCGGTGTAAACGACCCATCGATGCCCATCAGTGTTTTCCGGCAGATAGGGGTTGTCGCGCTCGCCGTCGAACGCGAATTGCAGCACTTTCATTCCCGGCAACCGGAAGGCATCGCGGAGTTCCTCCACATCCGGTGTGATCACGCCGAGATCCTCGGCAATCAAGGGGAGGGCACCACCGGCATCCCTGCGCAGTTTGCGCAGCAGGGCATGACCTGGGGAGGGCTGCCACTGACCATTCTCAGCGGTGCTGTCACCACCGGGGACGGCCCAGAAGGCCGCGAGGGCCCGGAAGTGATCCAGGCGCAGCAGATCCACAAACTCCCGCTGGCGCGCAATTCTTTGACGCCACCAGCGGAACCGCGTGATCCGATGCTGTCCCCAGCGGTACACCGGTGAGCCCCACAGCTGTCCGGTTTCCGAGAAGTAATCGGGTGGCACACCGCTTTGGGTGGTGAGTTGTCCGTTCTCTTTGACGGTGAATAAAGAACGGTTGCTCCAGACATCGGCGCTGTCACTGCTCACATAGAAGGGCAGATCGCCAAACAGCTGGATGCCCAGGTTGGCCGCTTGATGGCGGATCGCCTGCCACTGCCGATCGAGGTGCCACTGGATCAGTTTTTCGCGCAGCAGCGCGTCATGGTGTTGCTCCGCCCAAGCCCGTAGGGCCTTGTTGTCATGCCGGGCCAGGGGGAGCGGCCACTCCCACCAAGCGGTTCCGTGTTGATCGTGCAGGACCTGGAAACGGGAATGGTCGACCAGCCAGGAGCGTTGCTGGTGCGTCCAGCGCATGAAGTCGGCATGTCGCTCTGGGGCTTGATCAGGCCAGGCTGCAAGCAGTGCATCCCCCAGGGCATCGGCCCGTTGCTGGGCGAGGCTGAAGTCCACACTCTCCGCTCCCTCCAGCGGTGCATCAGCTCCTGGAGCAGCCCTGAGGGCTTCATCGCTGATGTATCCCCCCTTGGCCAGGTCCTGGCCGTCGAGAAACCAGGGGTTCAGGGCATTGCAAGAGGGAGAGCTGTAGGGCGAGCCGGTGGGATCCGGCGGGGCCAAGGGCAGCATCTGCCAGACGCCGATGTCATGGTCGGCCAGCAGCTGGAGCCAACGGCGACAGGGCTCTCCAAAGCTGCCGCAGATGGGGCTGCCCGGCAGGGCGGTGGGATGCAGCAACACCCCGGTACTGCGCCCAGGTTCAGCCTTGGCCTGGTCAACAGTGGACTGATCCATGGGGGCCTCTTCGTCTCCCAAGGATGGCTGCTTCAGAAAAGTGCGGCATCCCCCAGGTCCTGCCCGGCCATGCCCTCCCGTGCCACACGCTCGAAGAACTGCTCCAGCGTGTCGGTTCCATAGGACGGAGTGGCGTCCGCGTCGTAGCACTGCTTCTTCTCGTCCCAGACGAGCATCGATTCGCTGGCGTAGTAACGGCCGATTCGTCCAAACTCCGCCGTGTCGTTGATGCCCGGGAACAGCCGAGCCAGGGCATCCAGAAGGGCGATCGGTGCATCCATCAAGGCAATTGGCACCGACAGCATCCGCTCGGGCTTGTTCAGCGCACGGAAGAGCATCTCTCCCTGCTCCCGGGCGCTCAGCGCCGGACCCGGCCCCCCGATGGGCAGCACCTGGTTGCGTTTGGACTCGTCATGGATGCAGTCCGCCATGAAACGGGCCAGATCGCCTTCGCTGATCGGCTTGCAGCTGGCCATGGTTCCGCCTCCGAACATCACATAGGGGCCACCCTTGCGGCAGCTTTCCACCTGACCGCCCAGGCTTTTGAAGAAGGCGGTGGGGCGAACGATGGAGTGGGTCATGTCCTCGTCCGCCTGCAACACGGCTTCGAAGGCCAGCTTCGCCTTCTGAAATTCCAGCAGTGGTTTCTGCACACAGATGGCTGAGAGCAGCACGAAATGGGCCACCCCGGCCGCTCGTCCCTGCTCATAGGTGTTGAGGGTTGCTGCATGGTCAATCGCCCAGGAATCCTTGCGGCCGCCGGTGCGGGAGGCCAGGCAACTCACCACCACATCCGTGGGTTGATCGAAGGCCTCGGCCGCGATCGAGGCTGGATCGGTGACATCCCCGAAGCGCACCTCAGCTCCGGGGAAATCGGCGATGACCTCGTCCTTGCTTTGGCGACCACCGATGCCGCTGCGGTCGCGGGCGAAGGCCATCACCTGGTAGCCCCGTTCCACCAGCTCCTTCACCACAAAGCGGCCGATGTAGCCCGTGGCTCCGAACACGACTACGCGCACCTGTTCGGGTGGTCGGCTGCGGTAGTCGTGGCGGAGGGACATCGATGACGGCTTCACGGGGGCCAGGCTAGGAACTGGAGATCTGGGCGAAACTAAGCGCCATTGCGGTTGGTCCAGCGAAATGAACTGGTTCTCGCCACCCCGAGTTCGCGGTGCGCTGCGTGTCGGTTCCGCCGTGCTGGGAATTGGTGTCACCGGGTGGTTGCTGGCGACGCTTTGGCCTGAACCCGATCGTGTTGCCGCGGGCGCTCCGCTGAGTGCGGATCAACCTGAAACTCTGGCCCCCTTCCCCGAGGTCCCCGTCACGGTGTTGGTGATTGGTGTTGATGCGGATCGGCTGGGCGCGGCCTCCAATCAGGCTGCACCCAAAGGGCCTGCCAATGCTGATGCGCTGCTGTTGCTTCGCATTGCGGCTCAGGAGCCGCTTCAGGTGCTCCAGATCCCCACGGAGCTCGGGGTTCAGCTTCCTGACGAGAAGGATCCGGGCAGCCTTGCCCAGTTGTGGCGACGGGGTGGCGTCGGCCTTCTCAGCGATGTCATCCGCGACATTGTTGGCCTCCAGGAGGGTGATCCCAAGCGCTATGTGCTGATGCCCAGAGCCGCCCTACGCCGCCTTGTGGATGGACTGGGAGAGGTAGAGGTGGTGTTGAGCGACTCCTACAAGCGCCAGGACAAGACGCAGGGCTACACCGTCCTGCTCCAGGCCGGGCGACAGCGTCTCAATGGCGCCCAGGCGGAACAGCTGGTGCGCCACCTGCCCGACCCCAAGGCTGTCTCCCAGCGTCGCCAGCGCCAGGACATCCTGGTGGAGGGGCTGATCGAACAGGTCAAGGACCCCAGTGGCATCGCGGTGATTCCTGTCTTGGTGAACCAACTGAACACCGAGGTTGAGACCAACCTCAGTCGTTCGGAACAGCTGAGCCTGGCCGCGGCGATCATTGCCAGCCCTGAACCTGCACGGATCAGCCGCCTTCCCTTGGCCGACAGGGCCGGTGAGCAGACTTTGCGCCAGATCAAAGCCGGTGCCCGCCGTCCCCTCTGGCCCCAGCCTTAAGCGGGGTTCCGCAGCTGCAGTCTCCGGGCCAGGGCGTCGACGCATTCGGCCTGATCCGGATGCTTCTCATCGGGAATCCAGCCCAGCCAGCTGAGACCGTCCCGGCGCCGCGCTGGGCCGTTCCAGCGCCCTTGGAGCTGCACGAGACCGAGCAGCGGCACTTGCAGTTCCCGGCAGAGGGCGGCGTAGGCCGCGGCTGCACCAGGGATGGCGCCGTCGGGTTCTGCACTGGTTAACAGCAGCACCGGTTGGCGCCAGTCTGCAAGCGCCTGCAGCCAGCTGGCATCACCCTTTGCGGACGTTCTGGCTGCGTCACCGCTGAGCCGCACCAGCCCTGTGGCCGCCGGGTTGGTCTGCAGGATTTCAGCGGGTGATGCACCACTGGCCACTGTGGAGAGAGGGCATCGGCAAGCCCGGGCAAGGGCTTCGCAGGCCTGACGCATTTTGAGTTCTGGAAGGGGGCCCGCACCCACCAACAGTGGGAAACCTGTGGACATGGGGGCACTGCTCACCTCTACCATCGGATTACAGCAGAATTCGTTCCGCGGGCGCCGTGACCAGTTTCCTGACAGCAGCCCGTTCCGATCAGGAGCAGTTGGCCCCTGACAGTCGCCGCCTGCGTCTTTTCAGCGGCACTTCGAACCCTGCTCTGGCCAAGGAGATCTCCGCCTATCTCGGGGTGCCTGATGGTCCCCGCGTCTGCAAGCGTTTTGCGGACGGTGAGCTCTATGTGCAGATCCAGGAGTCGATCCGGGGTTGTGATGTGTTCCTGATCCAGCCCACCTGCGCGCCGGTGAACGACCACCTGATGGAGCTGCTGATCATGGTGGATGCCTGCAGACGGGCCTCCGCACGGCAGATCACCGCTGTGGTGCCCTATTACGGCTACGCCAGAGCTGATCGCAAGACCGCCGGTCGTGAATCCATCACCGCCAAACTCACGGCCAACCTGCTGGTGAAGTCCGGTGTTGACCGCGTGCTGGCGATGGACCTGCACTCCGCCCAGATTCAGGGCTACTTCGATATCCCCTGCGATCACATCTACGGATCTCCCGTGCTGGTGGACTACCTCTCGACGCAGGACCTTGGAGATGTGGTGGTGGTGTCTCCGGACGTGGGGGGTGTGGCGCGGGCCCGGGCGTTTGCCAAGCAGATGAACGATGCTCCTCTGGCCATCATCGACAAGCGCCGCACCGGTCACAACATGGCCGAAAGCCTCACGGTGATTGGTGATGTGGCGGGGCGGACGGCGATCCTGATCGACGACATGATCGACACCGGCGGCACGATCTGTGCGGGTGCACGGTTGCTGCGGGAGCAAGGGGCCAAACGGGTTCTGGCCTGCGCCACCCATGCCGTTTTCTCTCCCCCCGCCAGCGAACGTCTGTCCTCCGAGGGGCTGTTTGAGCAGGTGGTGGTGACCAACAGCATTCCAATCCCGCAGGATCGGGTCTTCCCTCAGCTGAAGGTGCTCTCCGTGGCCAACATGCTGGGGGAAGCCATTTGGCGCATCCATGAAGAGAGCTCCGTGAGCTCGATGTTCCGCTGATCGTTGCCTTGGGACCATGGACTGTTGAATGAGCGGGCTTGGTTCGGCTTGATCACGGTTAATCCAAGCCATCCTTGAGGCCCGGTGCTTCAACGGCGTTGGTTCAGCGGTGGAGGCCTCTAGTTGGTGTTGCTCTGGCCAGCCTGATGGCGGGGCTTCCGGCCCCTCTGATGGCCGAGTCTCGATTGGATCGTCTGCTCCGCAACCGCAGCACCATGGGGGTGTGGCTGACCAACAGCCCCAGTCCGCTCTATTACGACCGGAAGCGCATCAGCGCTGCGATGCAGCAGCTGCAGGATGCGGGGTTCAATCGCGTGGTGCCCAACGTCTGGAGCCGAGGTACCACGTTTCATCGCAGCCGTTTTGCTCCAGTGGAGCCACCGCTGCAGAAGGCTGGGATCGGTCTTGACCCCATCTGCACCTTTGCCGCGGAAGGTCGGCGCCGCGGAATCAAGGTGATGCCCTGGTTTGAGTACGGCCTGATGGAGCCGGCCGATTCATCCGCTGTGCGCGATAACCCCAGCTGGGTGTTGGCCAAAGCCAATGGCCAGCGTTGGATGAAGATGCACGGCAACCATCGAATGGCTTGGCTCAATCCGGCCCATCCGGAGGTTCGTGCCCGCTTCATCGGGTTGGTGGTGGAAACCTTGAAGCGCTGTCCAATGGACGGTCTGCAACTGGACGATCACTTCGCCTGGCCGGTTCAGTTCGGTTATGACCCCACCACCGTGGCGCTGTACCAGCAGGAGATGGGAGTGGCCCCCCCAAGGGATCACAGCAATCGACAGTGGATGAAATGGCGCCGTAATCAACTCACCTCTCTCTTGCGTGAGTTGCGGCAACGTCTCAAGCAGGAGCGCCTCTCCACCAGAATTAGTCTTTCTCCAGGTCCGTTCCGTTCGGCCTACAACCTCTGGCTGCAGGACTGGGAGCTCTGGGCTTTGGGCGGGCTGATCGAAGAGTTGGTGGTGCAGAACTACGCCTATTCCGTTCGAGGATTCGCCAAGGACTTGGATCAGCCGGCGCTGCGCAAAGCCCGCAGCTGGGGCATCCCTTCGCAGATTGGCGTGTTGGCGGGATTCGGCAAACGCACCACCTCGATGGCCGTTCTGGAGCAAAAAGTCCGCCTGGCCCGCCAGCGCGGTCATGGCGTGATCTTCTTTTACTGGGAAGGGCTATGGGGCAAGCATGTGGCGGAGCGGTATCGAGATCCTCGTCGCGCGGCATTCACCAGATTTGGATCTGACTGACCAGAAGATCCTGCTTGACATGAGCGTTGTTCGGGTCGAGGTCGACTGCGATCAAAAATTTCCTTCGATAAAATATTTTCTTGACTCTCTGAAAAGCGATGCTCCGAAGTCCTGTTTAGCTGCATGAAACAGTTCACCGAAACCAGTTCCGAACCCTATGACCGTCACCACTACCGCGTGTGGTTGTGTGATGGGTCGTTCAAGGATGTTGAGAGCTACGACGAAGCGCAACGCATTTGGTATTCCAGTAAGACAAGGCCAAGGACGATAGAAGTGATGCAACCGAAGGGACGCAAGAGTGCAAAAGGTTTTTAGGGATTTTGGTGAACTTGCTAGTAATTAATCAAGTTTCGATCGATTCACTTGGCTGCAGTGAGCTGTTTTACCCAAGATGATCCGCGTTAAAACTGCAATCTCGCTACGATGTTTATTGTGTAATTTTTGCTTGACTCTTTTGGCTCGTAATTGATGTGTTCCACATTGATTTTTTGGAACAGCTCTTCGGAGTTCAATAGCCGTGAAGCTTTGGGATTTATGAATGATGAATCAGTTTGAACTCAACCAGATTCGCTCCAAGCTTCGCAGGCTCGACCTCGATGATCAGTTCGTCGAGAAATACATCGATAAGCTAATCAGGAACAAAGAACCGTTTGTTACGGCATCGAAGTCCATTGACCGTTGGGATAAGAAGGATTCAGGTCAATTTGTTCTCCAAGTACTCGCCTGCGGATTGATTGCAGCCCTGGCTGGTGGTTGGTTGGCCGTTGTTCAGTAGCGGAGTGTATGGAGCCATGAGCGACGCAAGCTTGATCGCCCTGTTCAGCGTGGGGATGGCGTCGACATCAACAGTTTTGTTCCTGGGCTTTCGGCGTACCTACCGCCTAGAGCAAGAGCGCACATTGATGCGGAGAATGAGGCGACGCCTTGATCGGATGTTCTTAAAGCAAAAGCCATAAATCGGCCTCTCAATCACTTTTGCTCTGCGGTATTGGCTTTGTAGGTGAACAGAAGTGCCAAGCACAGCGTTCCGATCAGTGGACCCGGGGGTAGGTCAACAGCAATCGCCAGCATCATCCCGCCGCCACACAGAAGCAGCCCGGTGCTCGCGCTGCGCAGCATGAGCTCTTTCAGGCTTCGGCTGCGCTCCACGTGCATCAGCACCGGAGCGCAAAGCAGGCCGATCACCAGAATTACGCCCACGGCAGTGATGGCGCTGATCACCACGAGGGCAGTGATCAGGCTGCAGATCAGCCGAATCAAGAGAACCGGTCGTTTGGCAATGGCTGCTCCCTCGGGGTCGATGCCAACGAACACCAGGTCTCGGTAGCCCCACAGCAACATCGCCAACAGGGCACCGGCTGAGATGGTTGTCCGCAGCAGATCTGTTGTGGTGGCAGCCAGTAGATCGCCGAACAGAATTGTCTCCAGGTCCACCCGTGCCTCCAGCAGGGGCACCAACAGCACGCCCAGGGCGGTGAAGCCGGCCAGAACGGTGTTCATTGCGCCCTCTTCCCTGCCCTTGAAGCGTCGGTTCAAGCGTTCAGCCACAAGGGCGCCCAGCAGGCCACTGATCAGGCCACCGATGCTTGGGTCGATGCCGATCGCCAGAGCGATCACCAAACCGGGCAGAACGGAATGGGCCATCAGGTTGGCCAGCAGCACCCGGCGTTGGGTGATCAGCAACGCTCCAGTTGCTGGACAGATGGCTCCGATCAACAGCGAGATCGTCAGAGGCAGAAGCCACCAGATGTCGGGTTCAACCACAGCAGTGGCTCCCCATCATGCAAGTCAGGTCGCTCAGTTTTTCTCGAACCATGTTGGGTGATCCGTTGGCCAGGATTTGGCCGTCCATCACAACAACCTGGTCGTAACTGTCGAGGGCGCTGCCCCAATCGTGGCTGCTCACCAGCAGCGTCTGACCGGCTTCCGCCTGATCCCGCATCACCTTGAGTAGATGGTCTCGCGTCGGCGGATCGATGGCGCTGCAGGGTTCGTCCAGCAGCAGGATGTCGGTTTGCTGCATCAATCCTCTGGCCAGCAGGACGCGTTGTTGCTGTCCGCCGGAGAGCTGGTTGAGGCGTCGTGATCCCATGGCTCCCATGCCGACGCGTTCCAGCAGCTGTTCGCAGTGGTCCGCTGCAGCGGCTTCGCCTTTTTTGGGCGTCCCCAGCTGCACCATGTCGCGGGCGGTGATCGGAAACGACCAATCAATGGCTGCCCGTTGAGGCATTAGGCCGATTGGCTTGCTGGTGTTGACCGTTCCTTGGCTGGGTTTCAATCGCCCTTCGATCAGATGCAACAGCGTTGACTTGCCGGCTCCGTTGGGCCCCACCAGCGCCGTCAGTGTTCCTGCTTGGAGTTGCAGGTTGACGCGGTCGACGGTGTTGCGACCTCCGTAGCTGAAGCACAGCTCTGTTGTGCTCAGCACGCACGACGAATGGCTCATCAACTCTTCGGTGGCCGGACTTGGGCCTCTTGATGTTTTGCACACCCCATGTTGGCGAGGGATCAGGCACTGGGCAAAATGATAATCATTCTCACTGGGTCGTCCATGCGTCCTGTTTTGGCTCGATCGGCGGGGGTCAGTCTTGCTCTGGCCATTGGAGCTGCACTTGTTCCGGCCCATGCGGCTCAACCTGTGGTGGTGGCCGTCGATGGCACGCTGTGCGATCTCACCAAGACCCTTGCTGCCGGTGCCGCCTCGGTCACGTGCCTGATCCCTCCTGGTGGTGACCCCCATTCCTATCGCTTGAAGCCCAGTGATCGCAGCCAGATCGCCAAGAGTGATCTGGTTCTGCACATCGGTTTCGGACTGACTCCTTCCGCCAAAAAACTCAACTCACCGGGAGCAGTTGTGGCCGTCGGTGAAGTCGCCCTGCCGTCCTATGGCGGTAGCGACCCCCACGTTTGGCATGATCCGGCCAATTCCGCTGCGATGGTGCGGGTCATCTCCCGCTCTCTGGCCCCCGCTCTGCTGGCCAGTGATCGTGCGGCCTTGCAGCAACGCACCGCCCAGGCTGTGGCTGTCTTTCAGGCTCTGCAGAGCTGGGAGGCCAATCAGTTTGGTTCTTTGCCCTCAGCGCAGAGGGTCATGGTGACCGATCACAAGACCTACAGCCATCTTGCGGATCGCTTTGGACTGGTTGAGATCGCGATGTTGGACAGCCACACCACCGGTGGCGTGTTGCGGCCCTCCAGTCTCAAAAGAATCACCCAAGAGGTGAAGGCTTCTGGTGCCAAAACCATCTTTTCCCCTGCGGCTACCCCGAACAAAACCCTGAGGCGCATCAGCAAGAGCACCGGCTTGCCAATTGCGGCAACACCGCTCTACGGGGAAGGCATTGCTGCCGGTCGCAATGCTGTTTCGACGGCGACCCTCAACGTCTGCACGATCGTCAATGGCCAAGGCGGTTCCTGCGACACCGCTGGAGCCAATGCATTGAATGCGCAGTGGTCATCGATCCGGTGACATAACGCCGCTTTCCTCTCTGATCTTTTTCTCTTCCGTCTCTTCTCGTCTCATGTTCCGTTCACGTCTTGCTCTTCTGGCTCTTCTGTTGAGCCCGTTCGCCTCGATGTCACCTGCCGAGGCCCATGGCTCCCATGGTGGTGGTGGAGAGTCTCTTGAGGCCGGTGAATTCGACTTCACTCCCATCATCACCATCGAAGGGCATGGTGGTTTTGATATCAACCTTGAGGGAGATCCCAAGCATTACGCCATTGATGGCATGTTTGGTGGCGTTTTTGAGTGGGGCCTCGATAATGGCGGCTCTTTCGCGATCGAAGCTGCCATTGGGCCTGCTTTGGTTTGGGGAGAGGCTGAACACTTTTACGGCAAGGTTCATATCGATGATCACGACGATGATCATGAAGAAGATCATGATGACCATGAAGAAGATCATGATGACCATGAAGAGGATCATGATGACCATGAAGAAGATCATGATGACCATGAAGAAGATCATGATGACCATGAAGAGGATCATGGCGATCACGATGATCACGAAGGTCATGATCATGGTCATGACCACAGCCATGACACCGACTTCAAACGTACCGATATCAAGGGCTTTCTTCAGGCCCGTTATGCACCCAATGACCGCTTAAGCATTGCTCTTTCTTGGAATCCTTATTACGTCACTAAGGATCAAGGTGAGGATATTCAGGGCTTGAAGAATGAGCTTGGGGCAAAAGTGACTTGGGCTCTTGGTGATGGAGATGTGAACTTTGCCCTCGGCGATGGTATCGAGGATCTGGTGAATGGTGTTTACCTATCAGTTGATCACCGTCAGGGTTGGGAGTCTGATGGAATGTATGTGGGCAACTACACCGATCCTCGTGTGGGCTTGGGATTCACATTCGGCGGTGATGAAATCTCCTTGATGATTGAGGCTGGCCCTCGTTTCTATGTCCCCGGCAGCTACGCAGGATTGGATCCGCGCACAGACTTGGCTGGTGAAATCGAACTTTCGGTTCCCGTCGGTGATGCAACGCTGTTTGTCCACTGGCAGCAGACCTACAGCTGGGAAGATGCGCCGGGCTGGGGTGAAGGCTGGCAGCACCATGTCGGCACTGGCGTGACATTCACCTTCTAAGTCTCAACAGTCGGTTGAAATTTGTTTGATCAGGAGGGCAGTTTTGCCCTCTTTTTTTATTGCTCAGCCTGCATGCAGCCACTGGGCTTCGCTGATGGGCGTGTTGATCACCTTGATGAGCTTCAAGCTGTCGCTATCGATCAGGCCGGCACGGGCATGGCTTTGGTTCGGTCGCGTCAGCGTCATCAACAGCTGGTTCGTCACCGGGTTCCACTGGATGGGGCTGCCCGCCTTGAGCGTCCATGGCGCCAGGACCCTGCGTTGTGTCATCTCTCCCGCGTCGCTGATCAGCACCAGTTCGTGATTGCCCCGTTGCTGTTCCCATCGCCCCAGAACAGCCCAGATCCGTTTGCCGCGGTTGTCGCAGGCCACCCCCAGCACCGCTTGATCACCGAGGTGCAGTTGCTTCGGCGCTTGCCCTGGAACCACCAGCTCAATCGAGCGCCTGTAATCCGGCCAGTGCCGGACCAGCACGGCCCGTCCTGAGGCACCGCAGAAGGCCCCCAGCTCCCGGCTCCCCGGCAGCATCTGCGGCTTTTGCTCGGTTGCTTGCAGGGGCCGAAGGCTCAGACCGTCATAGGTGGGCATCACTACGCCCCCTCCAGCCGGCAGCAACTGCATCGGCCCGGAGGGTTTCAGTGCCAGAGCCTTCCGTTTGCCATCGGCCTGCAGCAACAGGGCTTGGTCGCTGCCCGGCTGGAACCCACCGCTCTGCACCAGCAGATCGCCATTGAGATTGCTGCTGAGATGGGCGAAGAGCACCTCCCCTTTCAACAGCGGTTCCGTGCGGCTGAGCGTCGGCGGCCCCAAGGCCGCCAGACGGTTGGCCGTGCTGCGGGGCTTTAGCTGGTCCCACCACACCTGTTCGGTGCCGTTCTGATCGCGTCCCACCAGCGCAATACCCCGGCCATTCCCAAGGGGGACGACGCTGGGGATGGCGGGCCAGACCCGACTGATCGGCATCCACTCTCCCGATCGCGTCTGCAGTTGAACCTGCTCGCCTCCCGGCACAGGCCGCGTCGCGATCAGCCAGGGTCTCGGGTCCCACCACCATTGCTGTTCTCCCAGCGGCAGTCCGCGTTGGTCCGCCCCTGCGATCGATAGCTCGAGCGGAGCCGTGAGCACGACCTCCGCATCGATCACCATCCGCAGCGGTGTCGTCTCCCCGAGCCATTGATGGGGCACGGTTGGAGTGATTCGGGTGGCCTCGTTGACACGGGGCCGATTCATCGGGCGACTGAACTGCAGATCCAGAGCTGCGCTGCCGCTTTGCACCTGTTGCGGCACCAGGCGCAGCAGCCGGGGAGGCTGTCGCAAGAGCAGCTGTTGCTGCGCCAGAACCGCAGCACAGGCCATGAGCATCAGCAGCAAGGGCCGCCGCGTCATGGTTCCAGGGGCCGCTCGGGCCTCGCAATCAGCGTGATGTTTTGGGGAATCACGACGGGGAGGCGCCGTTCGCTTCGGGTTTGCACGCTCATCGTTCCCTCGATGGCCAACCACTGGTTGGTTTTTGGTGTGAACGACTCCGGCCATTCCACCGCCAGACCAGCGGGCGTGGCGTCAGCCAGGCAACAGCGCACCGTGAGCCTGGCGATCAGCGGTGGGCCCTCGGGCTGCCTCCAGACAAAACCGCTGATGCGCACAGGATTGCCCGCCACAAGATCCGGGTCGGGCTGGCTGCGCAGCAAGCGCACCCATTCCGTGAGGCTGCGTTGTTCGGGGGGCAGAACGAAGGCCAACTCCGGTGGATCGGGCAGGCCCTGGGGGCGGTTGCTGGCCAGATCGCTGAAGGAGGGACTCGGCGGAAGGATCAGCACCAGCGCAGCCATCACGCCGCTGAGCAGCCAAGGCAAGCGCCAGCGTTCGTTTTGCTTCTCTCTTTTCAGCAGAAGGGCCACGCCCAGCATCAGCAAGATCAGGCCGGTGCCCCCCACCAGGCCATGGAAGACCCCCCGCAGCAGCAGATCGAGCCGACCGCTGTGGAAGCTCCACAACAGCGTCAGGCTCCAGAGCAGCAGCAGGGTTCCGCGCTTCAACACAACCGGCCCCTCACAGCAGCCACAGGTTGATCCACTGACCGATCAGCAGCACCCCAAGACTGGCACTGATCGCCGTGATCAGGATCGCCTTTGGCCGCATCAGTACGGTGAACAGGCCTGCGAGTTTGAGATCCACAACGGGGCCCAGCAAGAGGAAGGCCAGCAGGGCTCCTGGGGTGATCTGAGCCGCAAACCCCAGGGCAAGAAAGGCATCCACGCTGGAGCAGACCGACACCACCACCGCCAGCAGCATCAAGGCCAGGATCGATGCCGTCGGCGCGCCCCCTACGGCCAACAGCCAACTGCGTGGCAGCCAGGTCTGCACCAGGGCCGCAATCACGCAACCCAGCACCAGTAGTGCCAAAAGATCGAGAAATTCGCGGCAGCTCTGGTCCAGCACCTGCCAGGCCTGGAGGCGCCGGCCGCTCATGGATCGGGGGGGGCTGGGTGATCCGCCGATCACACCACTGCTGCGCTGGAGCAGCCCCAGATTGCTGAGGGGTTGGCTCATGCGGCGTTCCTCCAGAAGTGCGGTTGCCAGGAGCTGCGTCTCGGGCAGTTGCACCAGCAACAGACTCAGCAGGATCGCCAGCAGAAAGGCCCCCAATGGCCGGGCCACCAGCAGCCAGGGCTGATCAGGAAACGCGGCCCAGGTGCTGGCCAGCACGATGGGATTCAGCACCGGGGCTGCAAACAGAAAGCCGAAGGCCGTGCCCATCGGTGCCCCGCTGGCCAGCAGACGGCGGGCGACGGGAACGTTGCCGCATTCGCAGGCCGGGAGGGCAAAACCCATCAGGGCCCCGATGATCGGAGCCAGCACAGGGTTCTTGGGGAGCCGTTCGATCCAGGCACCCGGGGGCACCGCCCATCGGGCCAGCCCTGCGATGGCAACGCCGAGCAGCAGAAACGGAACGGCTTCCAGCAGCAACCCCTGAAAGATCGCCCAGGCCGTGGCGAGCTTGTCCAAGCGTTCGGGCGGCAGTTGCTACTCAACGTTCTCAGGTTGTGTCCTGAAAGGAAAGACAGGAGACGCTTTGTTGAGCAGATGTTGAGACGCGCGAGATCAGTGCTTGGATCCTTAAGGGATGTTTAAGGAGGTGCAGGATGTGGGACCTCGGTTTATCTGTCTTTCTCGCGCTGTCCGGTGTGAGTGTTGTCGAAAGTCCCCGTGACTGCCGTGATCAACCGGGCCTAATGGGTGGCTACATCACTGGCACGAATCTGATTGAGCTTTGTCATGCCAACGTTCATCGTGCTGATCAGGACCTTGAACGGGTGCTGCGCCACGAGATGGTGCATGCCATTCAGGAAAATTTCGATCTTCGGGAGTCGCTGATCCCTGAGCCACTACTCACCTGGCTGGTCCGCTGGACCATGGATGACCGCGAGGTGATGACGGTGCTGCTTTACGACGAGCACGAGACGGACCAGGAGTTCGAGGCTCGGCTCCTGGCCAACCTCCCCAACTGGGTTGTGGGCTCTCTGCTTTGGATCAGTGAGCACCGGCACCGTGCGGTTCATGCTGGCCTTCAGCTTCCTCAGCCCTGGGATGTGGTCCCTCTGGAGGCGATTCTGTGGAGGGATCAGTACGCCGTAGCCCGTCGTTGAGTCGGCGCGGCAAGGTGGATTCCAGTTGTCAGTCGCCTTGCGATGGGGTGGTGCTTCTGGATTGATCGCGGTGGCACCTTCACCGATCTGATCGGTCGCGATCCAGAAGGGCAGCTGCACGTGCGCAAGCTGCTCTCGGAGCAGGCCGGTGCTGGAGACCCTGCGGTGTCGGCCATGGAAGCAATGTTGGCGTCGGCTTCTTCCACGATTGCGCTGAGGGACGTCGACGACGTGCGTCTCGGCACCACCGTGGCCACCAATGCGCTGCTGGAGGGGGCTGGTGCATCGTTGCTGTTGCTCACCAATGCCGGGCTGAGGGATCAGCTTTGGATCGGCGATCAACATCGCGACGATTTGTTCGCGCTTGAGCAGCCCCAGCGCCCCTTCCTGGCGCAAACGGTGCTGGAGCTGGCCGGTCGGCTCGATGCCCGGGGTGAGGAGGTGGAGCCCCTGGTGCTGGATCAACTGTTGCGGCGGCGTCTTGAGGAGTTGCGCCGTTCCGGCCTGGACGTCGCCGTGGTGGCGTTACTGCATGCCCAACGCAACCCAGTCCATGAGCAGCGCTGCGCCGCATTGCTGCGGGAGCTTGGCTTTCGCACCGTGGTTTGTTCCCACCAGGTGAGCGTGATGCCCCGCCTGGTGCCGCGGGGGCAGACGGCGTTGGTGGAGGGGGCGGTGCATCCGGTGCTGGATGGCTACCTGCAGCAGGTGCAAGGGGCGTTGGGCGCCGCCACACCACTGCGGGTGATGACCTCCAGCGGAGCGTTGCAGGCTCCAGACAAGCTGAAGGCCAAAGACACCATCCTTTCGGGGCCGGCGGCCGGGATGGTCGGGGCGATCGCCGCGGCACGGATGGCCGGCTTTGACGGGGTGCCGGTGCTGGGCTTCGACATGGGCGGCACCTCGACGGATGTGTTCTGCGTGGCTTCCGCCGATGCGCAGGCCTTGCGGCAAGTGAAAGAACAGACCGAGATCGCTGGCCTGCAGTTGCTGGCCCCACGTCTCCCGATTGAAACCGTGGCGGCCGGAGGTGGATCGGTGCTGGAGCTACAAGGGGAGCGGCTGCGGGTTGGGCCCCGCTCCGCTGGAGCCCAACCGGGCCCGGCCTGTTATCGCGCCGGCGGACCGCTCACCATCACCGACGCCAACCTGCTGCTGGGGAGGCTTCAGGTGGACCGCTTCCCGGCGGTGTTCGGCCCGTCCGGGGATCTGCCACCGGATGTGGAGGTGGTGCGGCATCACTTCGCGGAGCTCGCGGCAGCGCTGGGGCAGACCTCGGAGCGGGTGGCATCTGGGGCGTTGCAACTGGCGGTGGAAACCATGGCCGCTGCGATCCGCAGGGTGTCGCTGCATCGCGGTGAGGACATTCGCGGCGGGGTGTTGGTGGCCTACGGAGGCGCTGGTGGTCAGCACGCCTGTCGCCTGGCGGATGAACTGGGGTTGAACACGGTGCTGTTGCATCCCATGGCCGGTGTTCTCTCCGCCTTCGGTATGGGTCAGGCCCGCCAGCGCTGCCGGCGGCAGGTGCATCTCGGCGTTGCCCTTTCCTCTGATCTGTTGGCGGCCCTGCCGGATCAGGTGGAGCGGCTGATGGGTGAAGCGCAGGAGACCTTGAGTCGCCAGGGGGATCGCGCTGATGCCGATGCGGGCGAGCCAGAGGTCTGGGTCAACCTGGCCCTGCGTTATCCCTCTGCCGAGCAGACCCTGGTGCTCACCTGGTACGCCGAGCAAGGCGTTGATGCCGTGATCTCGGCTTTCCAGGCGAGCCATCAGCAACGCTACGGCTACTGCATTGATGCCGATCAGGCCCTAATCGTCGAACAGCTCAATGTTGAGGTCACAGCACCCCAACAGTTCGATGCCACAGCCACAGCTGAGATGGCCGAACCAAGACCAGGGGTGGAGACATCCCCGCAGGTGTCGATGCACCTGGAGCTGAGCGGCTGGACGCAGGCTCCGTTGCTGAACCGCAGTGCTCTGACACTGAATCAGCGGATTGAAGGCCCGGCCTTGATCGCCGAAGCCACTGGCTGCACGGTGCTGGAGCCAGGCTGGCAGGCCCGGGTGGCGGAGGGGGGCACGCTGTTGCTGGAGCGCTCGTATCCCGCAGACGGATCACCGGTGCTGGCACAGGCCGATGGCCACGACCCGTTGCAGGCGGAACTGTTTCGCCACCGTTTCATGGCGATCGCTGAACAGATGGGGGAACAGCTGCGGCAAAGCAGTCGCTCCGTGAACATCCGCGAGCGTCTGGATTTTTCCTGTGCGTTGTTCGATGCCACGGGTGCTCTGGTGGCCAATGCCCCCCACATTCCGGTGCACCTTGGATCGATGGGCGACAGCGTTCGCGACCTGCTGGCCCAGGTGGCGACCGGTGATGTCGCACCGCTGCAGCCCGGCGACACGCTGCTCAGCAACGATCCTTTCCATGGCGGAACCCACTTGCCCGACATCACCGCCATCTCGCCGGTGTTCTGCAACGGGGATCAACCCAGCTTCTTTGTGGCCAGCCGTGGCCATCACGCCGATGTGGGTGGCATCGCTCCCGGGTCGATGCCGTCCTTCAGTCGCACCATTACCGATGAGGGCCTGCTGCTCCGCAACCAGCTGTTCGTGCGTCAGGGCCGGGTTCTCGCCGGTGATTTGGAAGCGGTGTGGAGCGGCATGGCGACGCCGCCCCGCAACCCTCCGGAACTGTTGGCCGATCTGCAGGCGCAGGTGGCGGCCAATCAGGCGGGGATTGTGGCGCTGCAATCCCTCGTTGAGCGGGAGGGTAAGACCCTGGTGCAACGGCAGATGACCCTGCTGCAGCAGGAGGCAGCCCGCAGTGTTCAGCGGTTGCTCTTGCGCCTAACGGACGCCCGGCATCAGTTGGCCCTCGATGACGGCTCCTCTCTGGTGGTGCAGGTGAGCCTTGATCCCAAACGGCAACGGTTGCGTTTGGATTTCAGCGGAACATCGCACCAACGGCCGGGCAATTTCAATGCCCCTCTGGCGGTGACGCGGGCGGCCGTGCTGTACGTGATCCGTTGTCTCCTCGACAGCGATATCCCCTTGAACGAGGGCTGTTTCGCACCGCTCGATCTGGTGGTGCCGGCGGGCTGTCTGTTGAATCCCTGCTCCCCTGCAGCTGTAGTGGCCGGCAACGTCGAGGTGTCTCAGGCCCTCTGCAATCTGTTGTTTGCGGCCTTCGGTGCCCAGGCTGCCGGCCAGGGAACGATGAACAACTTCAGCTTCGGCAATGGCCGCTGCCAGTACTACGAAACGGTGGCTGGTGGTGGCGGCGCTGGTGAGGGCTTTGCCGGATCGGTGGGCCTGCAGTCGCACATGACCAACTCGAGGCTGACGGATCCCGAGGTGCTCGAGAGCCGTTATCCGGTGCGCTTGGAATCCTTCGCGGTGCGCTCCGGCAGTGGCGGTCAGGGCCGTTGGCCCGGGGGCGCCGGGTTGGAGCGCACGATCCGTTTCCTTGAGCCGATGAATGTGTCGCTGATCAGTGGCTCGCGGCAGGTGCCCCCGTTCGGGCTCAATGGTGGGGCCAGTGGTGCCTGTGGCGAGAACCTGCGGCTGGACCGCGACGGTGTCGCCCACCCTCTGCCCGGTGCCGTGCAGCTGGAGCTCCAGGCGGGTGAGGCCATCCGCTTGCTTACCCCAGGGGGAGGCGGCATGGGACGTTGAGGGGGGATGCCTTCTGGTGGTGTGATGCCGATGCGATCACAGGGTTGGTGGTTCGGAGTGCTGCTGGGCTGCAGCCTCAGCGGTGCTGCCCATGCCAAAAGCCTCGATCAGCAGGTGTTCCAGTTGCAGCTGGTGATGGATCAGATCCGTCTGGCGCGGTCTATGGGGGATCGTGTTGGCGTTTGCGTTGAATCCCGCCGGGCCAACAACCTTGTGCTCGATCTTCTTCCGGCCCTGCAGTTACATCGTCCGGGCCTCAATCACGCTGCCTTGCAAGACAGGATCCTGTTGGGATTCGACGACTGTTAAGGCTCTTTGACCGTTGTTTGGTTTGGATCAACCTGACCCCAAGGTTCAAGTTTCCCTGTTGCGGAGATCAAAAGCCTGATTCAGATCATTGCTCCACTGGGCTTTTGCAGAAGTTTCAGGGCTGATGAGAACAGGGTGATGCCGAAGAGTGTCCCCAGAGCCCAGACGCTGTCACTGGGCCACTCGAGCACCAAGAGCAGGCCGATGCCTGCTGAGAGCAAGCCATCGAGCAGCACAAGCCCGGCCATCGGCGCTTTTGAACTTGCCCCCGCCGCCAGTTCCATAATCCCCTCCACCAACACCACAACCCCGGCGAAGAGGGTCAGGCTGATTTCTCCTTCGATGGGGTCAATCAGGATGAACAGTGCCCCACCGATGTAAAGCAGGGCGGAAAGCAGACGGAACAACTTGCCGCTGGCCTGGTCTTGGCCGAGCCGCAGCAGTTGACTCACCCCTGCGGAGAAGGCAATTCCACCAAGCGCAAGGGTGAGCAGCGTCGCCGAAATGAACGGCAGAAGGATCGCAGCCACGGCACCCAAAATCAGCAGGGCTGCTGCAACTTGCCTCTGACGCTCAGGGGACATAACGGCAAGTCATCTAAATCGAATTTAGGCCCGTTTTTTTAGAATCAGCATGACGACCCATTGTCGATCGGCCTCTGCGGATTCAATCTGAATGCAGCAAAGCTGATGGCATGGGTTTGCTTCAAACAATCCAGGGACGGTTGCTTCAGTACGACTCACCGTCGCGGCAGTTGCAACAGGACCATTTCGACGCAGCCCGACGCCTGGCGCAGGCTCAATTTCAGCTGGCTGATGCCGAATTAAGCCAACGCCTTTGGCAGGACGTGGCTGATCGTGATCTCGATGTTGATCGGATCCTGAATCTTCTCTATGGCTGCTGGTTCCAGGATGATCCCGCGGCGCTGCGTGCTGCCGACGCTGCGTTTCAGTCGCGCCGCGAGCGGGAGTTGATCCCAGGGGTGTTCGAACACTGCTGAGGATTTTGGGCCTGGGAAATTGTTGTGCTGAACTGACGGATCCATTGGTGGCGGCGTGCTGTTGATCCCAGAGATCCAGCCATGAACATCGTTGTCTTCAACCGTTCGGATTGGCTGGATGAACGGAATGTTCGTCTTGTGGATCGGCGGGCGGATCACATCCGTTCGGTGCTTCGGGCCGCAGTGGGCGACAGCATCCGGGTTGGTGAGCTGAATGGCGATCTGGGCCAGGGCCGAATCTGTGCGCTGGATGCAGATGCAGTGGTGCTGGAGGTGGACCTCAACAAGCCACCGCCGCCCCGCCATCGGTTCGACATTGTTCTGGCCCTGCCGAGGCCCAAGGTGCTGCGCCGCCTGTTCCGCACTGTGGCCGAATACGGGGTGGCCAACCTGCATCTGATCAACAGTGCCCGGGTTGAAAAGAGCTATTGGCAGTCGCCTTTGCTTGCACCCGAGAAGATTCACGATGCCCTGCTTGCTGGGATGGAGCGCGCCAGCGACACGGTGGCGCCCCGGGTGCATCAGCACAGGCGCTATCGCCCCTTTGTTGAAGACCAGCTCAAGGAGCTTTGTGCCGGACGCCCCTGCTGGATGGCCCAGATGGGGGCCTCTCTTCCGTTACGCGACACCCCACCGGGGGCTGCCGTGGTGATGGTGGGGCCGGAGGGTGGTTTTGTGCCGTTTGAACTGGAGTTGGCTCAGGCGGTGATCGCGCAGCCTGTGCATCTGGGATCGCGCACCTTGAGCGTGGACACGGCCCTCACCACCGCGCTGGCCCAGGGATGATGGTGATGCGTGTGTTGCTTCAACGGCGACGGCAATGAACGATCTGGCTGGATTGCAAGCTCTTGTGGAGGACGTCGGGTCCGGCAACGTCATCGATGCCGAACTGCTCGATGGGTGTCCGGTGGAAGCCCACGAACTGGATGAAATGGATGCGTCCCAGGCCGCGCAGGTCGCCGCCCATTGCTTCGGCCTGCTCTTCGATCACAAGGTGGAGCAGCTGGAGGGAATCGAGGCGGATCTTGATGCAGGCCTGTGGACCGGAACCGTTGATGGCTTCGGATTTCGGATCAGTCGTGATGACGTCGGCGATCTGGTGCTCGATTTCACGAGCCAGCAGGCGTGACAGTTGATGATTTGCGGAACGACCTGACGGCCCGGCTTGGTGAGCAGGTCGAGCAGGTGTTCAGCCGGGATGGAGCCCCTGTTGATGACATCACCGAGCTCTATCAGCCGTCTCCCGCTGGGTTTGGCGGCCAGCTGCGATTGAAACGGAGCGGCCGCCGCCTGGCCTGGGAGCTCTGGCTGGAAGACGGTGATCGCTGGAATTTCCACACCACCGATCTTGCCGATGCATCGTCACAGACCGAATAAACGTTGATCAGGCGCGAAGGCCAGGCGCCGGTAGGGTGGGGTGCTGGTTTCAGCGGGGAACAGCCGCTGGAGGAAACGGGGAAAGAGCAGTGAAAATCTGCCGCTGTCCCGCAGCTGTGAAACGTCGGCTCTCCGCCCACGTCAGTCAGAACGCCCGCCAGATCAAACCGACGAGGATCGACTTTTGAATTCTTTGCCACTGGCCCTGCGCAGGCCGCTGCAGATCGCCGGCCCTTCGCTTCTGGCGGTTCTTCTCCTGGCCAGTCCGGCGTTTGCCCACCACCCCTTTGGCATGGGCGACAGCACTGCTCTCACCCCCCTGCAGGGATTGCTCAGTGGCATTGGTCACCCGCTTCTGGGTCCTGACCATCTCCTGTTTCTGCTGGCCATCGCCTTCATCGGCCTGCAACGTCCCCGCGCCTGGGTGATTCCTCTGCTGGCTGCTGGCCTGGGCGGCAGTGTTCTGTCGCAGTTCATCCCCCTGCCGGATGCCGTGGCTCCCTGGGCGGAGGCCATGGTTTCCCTCAGCCTGGTGGCGGAGGGTTTGATGGCTCTCACCGTGGCCTCCACCCGTTGGTTGCTGCCGCTGGTGGCCCTGCATGGTTTTCTGCTGGGCAGCACCATCGTTGGAGCAGAACCCACTCCCCTGTTCACCTATTTCTTGGGCCTTCTGATCGGCCAAGGCGCACTGCTGCTGGTGGTGAGCAACTGGTCCAAGAACCTGTTGGAGCGCCTCGGCTCCCAGGGGCAACGGCTTGGTGCTGGTATCTGGATGGGCATCGGCATGGCCTTTGCCTGGGTGGCTCTGATCGACTGAAACCCCTTGTTGCGTCCTGCCCAGATGGCTTGACGCCAAGAGAGGGATGTTGCATCATGGGCACATCGCCCATGACCCATGACGCTTGTTCGGCAACTGCTGATGGCTCCTGCTGCCCTTGGCCTTCTGGCCACCGGCGCTAATGCCGCCGAGCTGAACATCAACGGCGTTTCTGATTACGCGGCCACATCCAGTGGCAACAGCCTTGATCAGGTCACCAGCGTCACCCAATTCTCCGACGTCTACCCCACCGACTGGGCCTATCAGGCTCTGGCCAACCTGG
>NZ_JAUONZ010000006.1:0-170634 GCF_030546365.1 Synechococcus sp. YX-04-1 | reverse complement strand
GACCCACTCGCAGAAGGCCTGCCAGCTGGAAGCGCCGGAGCGCTGCTGGAGGGTGGTGGTCATGAGAACGGAAAGAAATGTTCCCGAAGGAACGGTTTAAGGAAGGGCAGGAAAGCCCTGCCTGCTGGGGAGTGTAAAGGAAGTTTGCGCTGTGTGTCGCTTGCTTGATGAAGTTCTTGTGAAGAAGCTTCTAGCTCCGTTGGCGGCAGCGCTTGTTAGCGTCCCGAAACCCCCATGGCAGCTGACGTGGCACCACAACAAGAACGGGTGTTGCTGGTACGGCTGCCCTGCAATCCGATCTTTCCGATCGGGCCGATCTATCTCGCCGACCATCTGCACAAATGTTTTCCGGAGATGCCCCAGCGCATCCTGGATCTTGCGGCTCTGCCGGTGCTGGATGTCCATCGCGTGCTGGACGCCACCGTTGACCAGTTCCAGCCGACGCTGTTGGTTTTTTCCTGGAGAGACATACAGATTTATGCACCGGTTGATGGGCGGGGTGGCAACCCTCTTCAGAACTCATTCGAGGTGTTCTATGCCCGCAACCCACTGAAACGTCTGCATGGAGCCATGGGCGGGCTTCAGTTGATGAGCAGCCATTACGGCGAGCTGCGCAGAAACCAGCGTTTGGTGCGTCAGGGCTTGAAACGTGCGCGCCGCCACCAGCCGGCGGCCAGAGCAGTTCTTGGCGGTGGGGCCGTCAGTGTGTTCTACGAGCAACTCGGCAAGTCGCTTCCCAAGGGAACAGTTGTGTCTATCGGTGAGGGGGAGCCGCTTCTCGAGAAGTTGATCCAGGGCCACTCCCTTGAAGGCGAACGTTGTTTCGTGGTGGGCGAGAAGCCACGTTCAGGCCTGATCCATGAGCAGCCGGAAAGTCGACCCAAAACCGCCTGTGATTACGACTACATCGCTTCGATCTGGCCCCAGCTCGATTGGTACCTCGAAGGTGGCGACTTCTATGTGGGAGTTCAGACCAAGCGAGGCTGTCCTCACAACTGTTGTTACTGCGTCTACACGGTGGTGGAAGGCAAGCAGGTGCGCCTCAACCCAGTGGATGAGGTGGTGAAAGAGATGCGCCAGCTTTACGACCGCGGGGTGCGTGGTTTCTGGTTCACTGATGCTCAGTTCATTCCCGCGCGGCGCTACATCGAAGACGCCAAGGAACTCCTGCGGGCGATCAAGGCTGAAGGACTGACCGGCATCCGTTGGGCGGCCTACATCCGCGCCGACAATCTGGACCCCGAATTGGCTCAGCTCATGGTGGAGACGGGCATGAGCTATTTCGAGATCGGCATTACGTCCGGCTCTCAAGAGCTCGTTCGCAAGATGCGCATGGGTTACAACCTTCGCACCGTTCTGGAGAGTTGCCGGATGCTGGCGGATGCGGGCTTCCGCGATCACGTGTCGGTGAATTACTCCTTCAACGTGATTGATGAGCGGCCGGAGACGATCCGTCAGACCGTGGCTTATCACCGTGAGCTGGAGGCCATTTTCGGCGCTGATTTGGTCGAGCCAGCGATCTTTTTCATTGGCTTGCAGCCCCACACCCACCTTGAGCAGTACGGGTTTGATCAGGGTTTGATCAAGCCGGGCTACAACCCGATGAGCATGATGCCGTGGACGGCGCGCAAGCTTCTCTGGAACCCTGAGCCCATGGGGAGCACCTTTGGCCGGGTGTGTCTCGAGGCTTTTGATCGCAATCCTGCGGATTTCGGTCGCACAGTGATGTCACTCCTCGAAAGGGATTACGGAGTGGCTGCGCTTCATGAAGCATTGCGAGCCCCTGTGGCAGGCCGAGCTGCCTTGGCAACGGCCGTGCGCTGATTCCTCAATTCTGTTGTTGTGATTTCTCACGAGCAAAAATGTATTTTTATTCACATCCCTAAGTGTGGTGGGACATCTGTTGAGGATGTGATTTGGCCGAAAGAGAAAGGTCGTACGGAGGAAGACCTTTGGATGGGGTTTGTTAGTCGGTTTGAAAATAAATATCAGACTGGCGGCCTGCAGCATCTCTTGGCTTGGCAGGTTCGTGAAGAGGTGGGCCCTAATGTTTTCAGTGCCTACTACAAGTTTGCTTTTGTGAGGAATCCCTGGGATCGCTCTGTTTCTCAATTTGCCTACATGCAGCAAAGGCCAGATTTGATGGACTATTTGGGGATGACTCCAGAGACTGAATTTAAGTCTTACCTCGAATTGATTCGCCATAAAGAGCATGTGCAGTGGATGCCCCAGGTGCGGTTTTTACTTGATCATGATGGATCTGTTCTTGTTGATCGAATTGGGCGATTGGAGGCTTTCAACCAGGATTGTGCGCAGATTTTTGCTGATCTTGGTTTGACTCAAGATCGGTTGCCAGGCCATGCCAACCGATCCAAAAGGCAGCCCTTTCAAGCGTATTATCCTGACGACGAAGCGATTGAAGCTGTTGCCGATATCTTCTCCGAAGATATTGGTTTTTTGGGATATAAATTCGTTGATCCTTCTGTCTAGCTGACCTGCTCTGGTGTTCCCCAGGGGTACGACCATGGTATTTGGCCACCCAAGCCTGTCTTGGCGACATGCTGCTGGAGATGATGCTTCGCGATGATTTGATCGCTGCTCTCGAAGTTGTCGTTTAGTTTATTGAGCCTGATTTCAAGCAATTGCTCCAGGTCGTCCTTGATTCCCTTCGCTGCTTTGTTTTGAATTAAGTTATTCATCTGGAAGGGGTCATTGATGTTGTCGAATAAAAGCCAGGCTCCGCCTTCGTTGCGAACATAGGTGTGTTGGCTTGTGCGCACGCCGCGATAAGCCTGTACTCCGTACAGCTGAAGTGGCCCTGCTTGCACTGGTGCGCTGAGGAGCCCCGCGTCTGAGTTTTTTTCAGGTTTTTCGTTTCGGATGCTCGTACTCCAGTCCTGGCCTTGAACATGATCTTCCTGTTTCAGGTTTGCCAATCCAAGCAGGGTCGGCATCAGGTCTGGTGCATCGATCGGTACCTTGCATTGTTGCCCTGCGCGATGTTTGCTGCCTGGGTCTCTGATGACGAGCGGGACACGCACAGACTCTTCAAATGGAAATAACTTTCTAGTTAAGCCATGGCTGAAAATCATATCGCCATGATCTGATGTGAAGACAACAACGGTATTTTTGTCGAGATCATTTTTTTTGAGGCTCCGCAGGATTGTTTTCAGGCAATCGTCGAGGGCTGAAATATGGGAGTAGTAACCGTGCAATTGGTCTCTCGCTTTGTTGTGATGTTCCTTTGGAACATTTTCAGGGATCTTGATGTTTGATTTTGTGTATAAGTCTTGGTATTCCTGGGGCGCTGAATGGTACGGGTCATGGGGTGGTCCCCATGAAACGGTGAGGAAAAATGGTTGCTCATTTTGTGCGAATTTTTTGATGAGTTTTGCTGCACAATGGCTTTGAGCTATGGCGTCATATCCTTTCCAGAATTTCTGTTCTTGATCATCATTCAAAAAGAATGGTGATTGGTTGTAACTGTGGTTGCATTCGTTCCCTTGCCAATGATCAAAGCCTGCTCGATATTGCTGGGGGATTGGTGAGTTTCTTCGGTCAAATCCTCCGGTCGGTGACCCATAAACGTGCCATTTGCCGATGTATGCCGTTTGATAGCCATTTCGCTTGAAGGCTGAGGCGATTGACTTGTGTTGGGGGTCCAGGCAAGCGTCATTTACCAGGACGCCATGCTGGAGCGGGTAGAGGCCGGTCAGTAATGATCCCCGGTACGGGGAGCATTGTGAACAGCCAGAAATCGCATTTGGAAAGTTAATTCCCTGGTTTTTGAAGCGGTCCAGCGTGGGTGTGTGGCACTGATCAACATCCGCTGTTCCTCGCCACTGATCGGCAAAAACAATCACAACGTTCTGAGGCTGCCGATGGGTCAGCCTTTGACGAATCAGTTGCAGTTTTTGCTTCAGCATCGTTGTTCGTCGTGGGCTGAATTTTTCGACTGGCGCGGGTGAGTTGGCTTTGTTGTTTGAATCAGGCGGCTGCCAATGGCCGTTAGGCTCAGTAGGGCAACCATCCCGCCTAGAGGATTGGCGTTCTGGCCCCCTGGTCCCACCAGCCAAATCGGTGCATTTGGATCAATCATCAAAAGGTTTTGGTGAGCGAGGAACCAGCCGCCCACAAGACCTCCATGCAGTCCGATGCATCCCCATAGGGAGCCTTGATCACGGAGCCGGAGCAGAGCAAGGATCAGCCCCAAGAGCAAGAGTCCCGTTAACAAGCCCAGCATCGGCCCAAAGCCGAGGTTGAAGCGTGTGTGAACCAGGCTGAAGAGCGCCGCCTGGCCGAGAAGTCCTCCTCTGGGACCGAGCATCCTCGTGAGTTCTTCCCAGAGCCAGGCACGAAAGATGAGTTCCTCAGCAAAGCCAACGCCGAGGGCCAGGAGGAGGCAATTGAGGATGGCCTGGATCTCGAGATTCCCTCGCCAGGAACCGTTTCCAGTGAAGACAAGCAAGCTCACAATCAAGCCGATGAGGGCAATGGACATCAACAATCCGATGCCAAGTGAGATGACGTGATCGATGCGAGCCCTTGGCTTGCGAGCGATCAGCCCTAGCCGTCTCCAAGGCCGAGGTTCGGACCACCGCAGGGCTGCCCATCGGGGCATCACCAAGAGGAACAGCACAAAACTCAGCAGCGTTCCGGTCAGGGAGACCTGAGCTGCTGGCAGGCCAAGCAGCGTCAGCGGGACGGCAGCGAGCCATCCCAGTGCGTAAAGCAGAGGAATGAACAGAACCGTGCACAGCCAGGCTGGCTGAAGCAGGAGGAACCTGTTCAGCGGTTGCTGCATCGCTTTAGTTTTCAGGCTCGATGGAGCTGGTCAGCCCTTTGGACTTCAGCGTCTCGCAATAGAACTCAGCTGGCTCGATGTCACACACAATCACCAAGCCCACTCCGGTGTTGTGGGCCTCCAGCATCACGGCCATGCAGTCCTGCTCACTGAGTTGAGGCACAACTTGCTGCAGGGTGGCCACCACGTATTCCATGGAATTCACCGGATCGTTGTGCAGCAGCACCTTGTAGCGAGGTGATCGCTTGCGAACCCGCTCTGGCGCTTTGTCCAGAACAGCTGCACCTCCTGGTTTTTGGCTGGGAGAGTCCACCGCCATGACCATTGATTCGAAGCCTTTGAAATCTAAAGCGAATAGGGAGAAGTAGCGGCTCACAGTGCCTTGATGCGAGCCATGGCTTCGTCCACATTGGCGCGGCTGTTGAAGGCGGACAAGCGGAAATACCCCTCGCCAGCGGCTCCGAAACCGCTCCCGGGTGTACCCACCACGTTGGCTTTGTTGAGCAGATGGTCGAAGAAGCCCCAGGAGTCCATGCCCTCAGGGGTCTTGATCCAGACGTAGGGAGCATGTTCGCCTCCATAGATGGTGAGGCCTGCCGCACTGAGTTCGCGGCGAATGATCGCGGCGTTCTCCATGTAGAAGTTCACCAGGGCCTTCACCTCGGCCTGACCGGCTTCGGAGTAAACAGCCTCGGCTCCGCGCTGAATGATGTAGCTGACACCGTTGAACTTGGTGCTCTGACGTCGGTTCCAGAGCCCCCAGAGTTCCACCGCTTCGCCGTTGGCTGCTTTGCCTTTCAGCCCCTTGGGAACCACGGTGAACGCACAGCGCGTGCCGGTGAACCCAGCGTTTTTTGAGAAGGAACGGAATTCGATGGCGCAGTCCCGGGCTCCTTCGATCTCGAAGATGGAGTGGGGGAGTTCCTGGTCCTGGATGAAGGCCTCATAGGCAGCATCGAAGAGGATCAGCGCGCCATTGGCACGGGCGTAGTTCACCCAGGCTTGAAGTTGTTCCCGGGTGGCGACGGCACCGGTGGGGTTGTTGGGGAAGCAGAGGTAGATCAGGTCGACCGGTTCACTGGGAATCTGCGCTGCAAAACCGTTGTCCGCGCTGATCGGCAGGTAGGTCAGTCCCGCATATCGACCAATCTCTCCGGCTTCACCGGTGCGACCAGCCATCACATTGCTATCCACGTACACCGGATAGACGGGGTCCGTGACGGCCACCTTGTTGCCCTCGCCGAGGATGTCGAGGATGTTGCTGCTGTCGCACTTGGAGCCGTCGGAAACAAAAATTTCCTCGGCACTGATGTCGCAGCCTCGGGATTGGAAGTCGTTTTTGGCGATGGCCTCCCGCAGCCAGCCGTAGCCCTGTTCGGGGCCATAGCCGTGGAAGCCTTCGGCGGTTCCCATCGCATCGATGGCGGTTTTCATCGCTTCACGGCAGGCCAGCGGCAGGGGCTCCGTGACATCACCGATGCCCAGGCGAATCAGCGCTGCGTCGGGATTGGCAGTGCTGAACGCTTTGACGCGCCGACCGATCTCAGGGAACAGGTAGCCCGCCTTGAGCTTGAGGTAATTGCCGTTGACCTGAACCACGGAACCGGAACCTATGTCTGAGGGGCATCCTGCCGTGTCGGCAGCTCCATACGATGAGCTCAGGAGTCTGGACATCCGACGTGGTCGTCTCATCCCTGGATTGCCCGGTTGATTTCCATGCCCTGGTGGACAGCGGCATCAACAAACCGGCCCGCTACATGGGGCACGAGTTAGGGGTTGAACCACGGGATTGGCAGGCAGCGTCGGTTCGCTGGGCGCTCACCTACCCCGAGATCTATGAGGTCGGCTCCAGCAACCTTGGGCACATCATTCTTTATTCGATCCTCAATGCCGTTCCCGGGCAGTTGTGTGATCGCGCCTATCTCCCGGCGGCCGATCTGGCTGGCCGCTTGCGGGAGCGCTCACAGGCGTTGTTTGCGGTGGAAAGCCGTCGCCCCTTGCCAGCCTTCGACATCCTGGGCTTCAGCCTCAGTTACGAACTCGGCGCCACCAACATCCTTGAGATGCTGAACCTGGCGCAGGTGCCCATTCGCGCCGCTGAGCGGGGCGATTTGCCGCTGAGTGATCCTGCAGCACCTCCTCTGATCTTCGCTGGCGGTCCCACCGCCACCAGCAATCCAGAGCCCTATGCCCCGTTCTTCGACTTCATCGCCCTGGGTGACGGTGAAGAGCTGTTGCCCGAAATCGGTCTGGTGGTGGCACAAGCCAAAGCGGATCGATTGACTCGATCGCAATTGCTGCGCGATCTGGCCCAGGTTCCCGGCGTTTACGTGCCTGCGCTCTATGGAACCGGCGCCGATGGGGTGACCCTTGAGCCGCTTCACCCTGATGTTCCAGCGCGGGTTCTTCGCCGTGTGGCGACGCCAATGCCCCACTACTCCATGGGTCTTGTGCCCCATGTGGAAACAGTCCATGACCGTCTCACAGTGGAGATTCGTCGCGGTTGCACCCGGGGTTGTCGCTTCTGCCAGCCCGGAATGTTGACGCGTCCGGCTCGTGATGTGGAACCGGAGGCCGTGATCGAAGCCGTGGAGACCGGCATGAAACAAACCGGTTACAGCGATTTCTCGCTGCTCTCCCTGAGCTGCAGCGACTATCTGGCGCTGCCGGCGGTGGGAGTTGAGTTGCGCAACCGCCTTGCGGATCAGAACGTCACGCTTCAGCTGCCCAGTCAGCGGGTGGATCGCTTTGATGAAGACATTGCCCACATTCTGGGCGGCACAAGGAAAGCGGGTCTCACCTTCGCCCCCGAGGCCGGAACGCAGCGCCTTCGCGACATCGTCAACAAGGGCCTAACCGATGACGACCTGCTCCATGGCATCCGCACGGCCATGCAGAACGGCTACCGCAAGGTGAAGCTGTACTTCATGATCGGCCTCCCTGGTGAGACGGACGCCGATGTTCTCGGCATTGCCGAGACCTGCGTGATGCTCCAGCAGCGCTGCCGTGAGCTAGGGCGGCTGAACCTGAACATCACGATCAGCAATTTCACGCCCAAGCCGCACACCCCGTTCCAGTGGCACAGCGTCTCCACGGCCGAGTTTGAGCGGCGTCAGGCCCTGCTTAAGGAGGCCTTCAGGCGTTTGCGCGGCGTGAAGGTGAACTTCACCGATGTGCGGCTGTCGGCAATGGAGGATTTTGTGGGCCGCAGCGATCGGCGCCTTGCTCCGGTGATCGAGGCAGCCTGGCGGGCTGGTGCGGGCATGGATGCCTGGTTCGAGTCGCTGGATCGCACGTACGCCGCCTGGACCGGAGCCATCGCGGATGCTGGCCTGGAGGGGCGTTACCGGGAGATGGAGGTGGGGGGCTGGAGTGCCGTGGCTGCCCTGGATCGTGAGGACCTTGAGGCGTTCTGCGCTCAGCCGCTTCCTTGGGATCACATCGACACCGGCATCGACAAGGCCTGGCTGGCGGACGATCTACAACGGGCTCTAGCAGCGGCGGTTGTGCCCGACTGCTCCTTTGATGGCTGCAGCAGTTGCGGGGTCTGCGGCCCGGATCTCGGCCACAACGTGGTTGTTCCTGCTCCAGAGGTGCCAACCCAGGTGCCGACCCAGGCGCCGCCCAGTGAACGGGTGTGCCGGATCCGGGTGCAATTCGCCAAAACGGGATCGATGGCGCTGCTCAGCCATCTTGATCTGATGCGCATGCTGGAACGTGCCCTGCGTCGCAGTGCTCTTCCGATCAGCTTCACCGGTGGGTTTCATCCCCTGCCGAGGGTTCAGATTGCTTTGGCCCTGCCCCTCGGCGCTGAGGCCCAGAGCGAGTGGATGGACCTGGAATTCACCGAGGCCCTGGATCCCAATCACTTCTGCAAAACGCTCCAGCCGTTGCTGCCTGAGGGCATTCAGCTGCTGGCGGCAGCCGAGGTTCCCGTCAGTGGCAAAAGCCTCTCTCAAGAACTGACCGGCGCCGTTTGGTGTTTTGATCTCGTGCCGGAGGAGCAAGCCCCGATGCCATTGGATTGGAATGCGGCGGTGGATCAGCTCCTGCAAGCCGCAACCTTGGTATGGCACGACACCGATAAGAAGGGCCGCCCCCGGGAGCGGGATTGCCGCCCCGGGTTGAAGGCGCTGCACGTGACGGATAAGAACACCAATGGGTCCGTCCGGCTTCGCTTGGAAGCAGCGGTGGATGAGATGGGTCGAAGCCTGCGCCCTGCTCAGATTCAGCACTGGCTTGCTGACACCGTCGGCCAGCCCTTGCAGGTGCAACGCTTGGTGAGAGAAGCCCTGCTCCTTAGTGCGCAGTGCTAATTTGGTTACAGAGCAGGTGTTTCGTCCGTCGGGACCAACCTTGTTTCGGTCTTGTCTGATCCCACACGGATATCGAGGTCCACATCACGGCTTGCATGGCGGTCTTTTTTGGAACCCCCAAGCCTGATTCATAGGAGTTCGTGCTCCGCAACCTTTTGGTCTTGCTGACCAGCTCAGATCTTTTAATCACCCCGTGAGCGAGAACCGGCAGGTTCCTCAACGGATTTTGGCCCTCAATCGGGCTCAACCAGTCCTCTTATGCCCCAGCAAATTGTCATCGCGGAGCAGCTGCGTATCGCAGCAGTGCTAACCGATGAACGTGTTGATGAACTGATCGTCGCGCAGGGTCGTTATCAGATCGGAGATGTCTATTTAGGAACAGTTGAAAATGTTCTCCCAGGCATTGATGCTGCCTTCGTCAATATCGGTGAGAGTGAGAAAAACGGGTTCATTCATGTCACCGATCTTGGCCCGCTGCGTCTGAAGAAAGGTTCGGCTGGGATCACTGAACTGCTCGAGCCCCGCCAAAAGGTTCTGGTTCAGGTGATGAAAGAACCGACCGGCACCAAGGGCCCACGATTGACGGGGAACCTTGCTTTGCCAGGTCGCTACCTGGTGCTTCAGCCCCATGGCCAGGGGGTCAACATCTCCCGGCGCATCAGTTCCGATGCAGAACGGAACCGACTCCGTGCCCTGGGTGTTCTGATCAAGCCACCTGGAGCTGGTCTGCTGATCCGCACGGAAGCCGACGGTATTAGTGAAGACCTGCTGATTGAGGATCTGGAATCCTTGTTGCGCCAGTGGGAGGCGATTCAGCAAGCAGCTGAGACAGCTGCACCCCCTGTGCTGCTCAATCGCGATGAAGACTTCATCCATCGGATTCTGCGGGACCACATGGGTCCCGATTTGGCCCGGGTTGTGGTGGACGATGCCGCCGCTGTGAGCCGTGTGATCAGCTTCCTTGGCGCTGATGCCAGCAATGTGCTGGTGGAAGCGCACAGTGAATCCAGCGAGTTGCTGGAGCACTACAAGGTCAATGCCGCCATCCGCGATGCGCTGAAGCCGCGGGTTGATCTGCCGTCCGGTGGCTACGTGATCATCGAGCCCACCGAAGCGCTCACGGTGATTGACGTGAACTCGGGCTCGTTCACACGGTCGGCCAATGCCCGCGAAACCGTTCTGTGGACCAACTGTGAGGCGGCGATTGAAATCGCTCGACAGCTCAAGCTGCGCAACATCGGTGGGGTGATCATCATCGACTTCATCGATATGGATTCCCGTCGTGATCAGCTCCAGCTGCTGGAGCATTTCACGACAGCCGTCCGTGACGACTCAGCTCGTCCTCAGATCGCGCAGCTCAGTGAACTGGGACTGTTGGAGCTCACCCGCAAGCGTCAAGGGCAGAACATCTATGAACTGTTCGGACGGGCATGCCCCAGCTGTGGTGGTCTCGGCCATGTGGCAGTTCTCCCTGGCAAAGACTTGCTTCAACCTCTGGCGACGGCCACGGGATTGGTGCGATCAGCGGCCTCAGCCCGCGCCGAAGTTGTTTCGCCTGGAGAGAACGGTGGCAATGGTCGGCGGCGGCGCGGTGGTCGAGGGCGCGGCAGTCAGGATGTTGTCCTTCCAGTTGAGACGTCCGATACCACTGCCCCTGAGGTGTCGACTCAAGAGGCTCAGGAGCCCGCGATCGCCCGTCGTCAGGACCCTGAATTGGTTGCCGTCCCGATGACGGACGAGCAACAGCAGTTGTTTGGTTGGCTGGGGTTGAACCCAGCCCTGTTGTTGGAGGAGCCCCCTGAATCCGACAACGTCGTGGTCAGGGTTGTGCGTCCTGGCGAGGACGAGCAGGAGGTGCTGGAGGCGGCGCGTCAGCAATTGGCGGCCAGTTCCGGACGGCGCCGTCGTCGCGGCGGACGGGGTGGTCGTTCCGGGTTACGCAATGGGGCGAGTCAGCCCACTGAAGCCCCAGCCGCTGAGACGCCCGTTGTCGTTACCTCGTCTGTTCCGGATGAGTCGGTTCCCCTGATGGTGGAGATCACCCCCTTGGAGGCGGTGACCAATCTGACGATCCCCGAACCAGAACCGGCCCCCAGCAGCGAACCGGCTGAGCCCGAGCCTGTGGCGGTGGCTGAAACAGCTGAGCCTGAGGAGCCCCGTCGTCGCCGTCGTCGCTCCTCTGCAGTCGCCACGGTCTGAGCCGGATGATCGCGCAGGAGTCCCTCCCTCTCGGGAGGGACGTGGCTGGTGTGGACGAAGTCGGTCGTGGTTGTTTGTTTGGGCCTGTTTTTGCGGCCGCTGTGGTGCTCGAGGGCTCAGCAGCCGAATGCCTGTTGAAGGCGGGGCTGACCGACAGCAAAAAACTGTCGGCCAAGCGTCGGGCGGCTCTGGTTCCCTTGATTCAGTCGCTGTGTGTAGCGTCAGGTTTGGGCCAGGCATCAGCGCGAGAAATTGACGCTTGCGGCATCCGCGTTGCCACTGAACGCGCCATGTTGCGGGCTCTGCAGCGACTGCCCCAGAGCCCTGGGCTTGTGCTGGTGGATGGCAATCTTCCCCTTCGCCTGTGGCAGGGACCGCAGCACACTGTGATCGCGGGAGACAGCCGATCAGCCGCCATTGCTGCGGCCAGTGTTCTGGCCAAGGAGGCGAGGGATGCACTCATCCGGCGCTTGTCGGCTCGCTTCCCTGGTTACGGGCTCGAGCGCCATGCGGGCTATGGCACGGCGCAGCATCGTCAGAGCCTGATGGCCTCAGGTCCCACGCCCTTGCATCGGCACACGTTCTTGAAGCGTTTGCTCGGTTGAGCCTTGCTCGTCGGTTTCCCGGCACCAGCTGCGGTAGTCGTCGATCAGCTGCTGGCCAACTCGGGCTTTGATGCCAATGAGGATGCCACTCAAAATTGATTCACCCGTTGATTCCAACACCCGTTTGGGGATCAGCTTGAGTAGCGACGGCTGGCTCACGCTCACCGACAGATGGGCATGCCCCTGAAGCCCGCCGGGTGTGGAAGTCAGCCGTGCTTCCAGGTTCAGGGCGAAGTGGTCAACGATCCCCAGACCCTCCAGTTCGCAGTCGAGGGCCTGCATCACCAGTGTGTCGCCTTCCATTTGGATCTGGAGGGACACCACGGGTTTTACATGGAGCTGAAAGACCTGCAGGCTGGTCACCACATACCGGTAACGTCCTGGCTGCAGGCAGTTGAGCTGTTTGGCGTCAAGCAACGCCCCAAGGACGCGCTCCTCCTCCAGTAGGTAAGTGGGCAGCCGCTCTGCTCCTGTTTTGACAGGCAGATCAAGCTTTTGACTGGCTTCGAAGGCCAGGGGCATGGACTTCACCTGACGCGGCATGATCTTATCGAGTCCATGCAGTGCGGCTTCGATGCCTACACGTCTCGCATTCCTTGGCCCAGCCGGGACCTATGGCGAGCAGGCCGCCCGGGTGTTGATCGAACAGGACGCCCTCGAGGATGTCCAGCTGGTGCCCTGCGTGGGTCTTCGATCGGTTGTGGAACAGCTGGCGGGGGGGGAGTGTGATGGAGCCGTTGTCCCGATTGAGAACTCGGTGGAGGGGGGGGTGACGGCGACCCTCGATGCGCTGTGGTCTCATCCCGAGCTTTGTATTCGCAGGGCTTTGGTGCTTCCGATTCAGCACGCTCTGCTGGGGAGTGGGCCGCTCAGCAGAGTCACGGAAGTGCTCTCCCACCCGCAGGCTCTGGCCCAGTGCAGTGGCTGGCTGGCCCAGCATCTGCCCGATGCATTGCAACTTCCCACCTCCTCCACGGCTGAAGCAGCTCGCATGGTGGCGGGCAGTTCATTCCGTGCTGCGATTGCCTCGCAGGCCGCTGCCCGGGAACACGGGTTGGATGAGCTGGCATTCCCTGTGAATGATGTTGCGGGCAATCGCACCCGTTTTCTCCTGTTGCGTCGTGGGCAGCGCAGTGAGCATGGCGATGTGGCCAGCCTGGCGTTTTCGCTGCATCGCAATGCGCCGGGGGCCTTGCTGGAGGCTCTGGCCTGTTTGGCTGAGCGGGGCCTGAACATGAGTCGGATTGAATCACGACCGTCCAAACGGGAGTTGGGGGAATACGTCTTTTTTGTGGATGTGGATCTTCCTCCGGATCCATCCACGGCTCTGGCGGATTTGATTGCTCAGTTGCAGCCTCTTTGCGAGCATCTCGCCCATTTCGGTGCCTACCCCAGCAGCGATCTCAGTGGCTGTTGAACATCAACGGTTGTTAAAGATCAGTCTTTTCTGATTCGAAAGACACCGAATTGCATCAGCCCAGTGGCGAAGGCCCAGTGCATCAGCAACAACGTCGGTGTTTCTCTCAGGCCCTGCAGTACCGCTTTCGGTCCCAGGTTGAGCACAGCCCAGGGACGTCGGATGCCCTCGACGATGGAGTCAATCCATGAGGGAAGCGTGGCCTGGGTCCAGTCACCGGTGACGATCTCGCCACGGTTGTGGACGCTGTTGTCGAGGTTCTGGCAGAACCCCTTGATGCTGGCGAATTCAGGGTGGGCCCACTGGTTGAGCAGCTGACGCATCACCCAGCGTTCGGTTCGCGTCATGCCGCCATCGGATGGGTCGCGGCGGTTCCAGTCGGCGACAGCAAGCAGACCCCCAGGGCGTAGTACCCGCAGCAGTTCATCGGCATAGCGCTGTTTATTAGGCATGTGTGGACCGGCCTCCACACTCCAGACCGCATCAAAGCTCTGATCGGGCACTTGAAGATCCAAGGCGTCCATCACCTGGAAGCGGCAGGTCAGGCCTGATGGGGTGAGTTGTGTTGCTCGTTTCACCTGGGCTGGGCTGATGCTGATGCCGAGAACGTCCAACCCGTAATCCCGCGCCAGGATTCGGGCACTGCCACCGATGCCGCATCCCACATCCAGCACCCGGCTGCCGGCAGGAAGTTGGTCCAGACCGCTCCATCGCACCAGCTCGTGGACGAAGGCCTCCTTGGCTTCACGGAAGTCACAGGATCCCGGCGGGGTCCCGTAATGGCCGAGATGGACATGCTCTCCCCAGAGCTGCTCCAACAAACGGTCTTCCGTCCAGGCGTCGTAGGCGGAGGCGACACTCTCCGAAGATTCGTAGCGCCGGTCGCGGCGAAGCCACAGCGCAACTCCGGTGGCTCCAACGGCTCCGGCCACTACCAGCAGAGATCCCAACATCACTTCAGATCCATCAACACAGTGCGGGCCGCCAACTGTCGTCGGGTGTGATCCAACATTTCAAACTGCTGACTTAACCGTTCGTGGGTGTCGGTCAGTTCCAGAAGACTCTGTTGTTCCGAGGCGGCCTGATCCAGATGGGCACTGATCCAGAAGGAGAGTTCCCGCGGTAGATCAGGCAGATCATCAGGCAGTTCCACCTCTCGGTTCTGCAGTTTGCTGGTCAGCTGAACGACGTCTTTCAAGGCTTCGCTGACCTCGTCCCGCAGGCTGTTGAGCTGGTCGGTGTCGGCCACGGGCTCATCCTCAAGCCAGCTCACCATCGCTGTTCGGTAGGGCGTTTCCCGCGTGATGTTCAGCAGCCGGAACCGCTGTTGGCCCAACGAAACGATGTAGCTGCGACCGTCTTCGGTTGTTTGATGCTGAAGCACCTCAGCGCAGCAACCGATCTCGGCCATTTCGCCGTTCTCAGGGTTGATGCGAACAATGCCGAACCGCTTGTCGGTCTCCAGAACCGTCTGGAGAAGCATCCGATAACGCGATTCAAAAATGTGTAGCGGCAGGAGCTGCTGCGGGAACAACACGACGTCCGGCAGGGGGAACAGGGGAAGCTCCCTCACAGAAAAATCGGACACGAACGCCGTGTTGTAGGCAACTGAATCCTAGGAAAATGAAGTTCTGATCGAACGGATCAGAGCTTCACTTCGATGTCCACACCACTGGGGAGATCAAGCTTCATTAGCGCGTCGATGGTCTTGGCAGACGGGCTGTAAATGTCAATGATCCGACGGTGGGTGCGGGTTTCGAAGTGCTCGCGGGAGTCCTTGTCCACATGGGGAGAGCGCAGAACGCAGTAGATCTTGCGTTTCGTGGGCAGGGGGATCGGACCGATCGCGGTCGCAGCGGTGTTATCGGCCGTTTCAATGATTTTCTCGCATGAGAGATCCAGCATGCGGCGGTCAAACGCCTTCAGGCGGATGCGGATCTTCTGCTGAGCGATGGCAGTGGACATAAGAGGGGGGCGAAAAAGCTTCGAGGTCGAAGCAGGACTTCAGTTGTCGAGGTTCTTAGAAATGTAGGAGATGGGGGGCTGGGCCCCTCCATCTCCTGCCGTGTGGTTCAGCTTGCGCTGATCACTCGATGATCTTGGAGACCACGCCAGCACCGATTGTGCGCCCGCCTTCGCGGATAGCGAAACGCATGCCGGTTTCCATCGCAACAGGACAGATCAGCTCACCAGTCATCTGGATGTTGTCACCAGGCATCACCATTTCGACATTGCTGCCGTCTTCAGCGGTGAAGGCGGTGATCTGGCCGGTCACGTCCGTTGTACGGATGTAGAACTGCGGGCGGTAGCCAGCGAAGAAAGGAGTGTGGCGGCCGCCTTCTTCCTTCTTCAGCACGTACACCTGACCCTCGAACTTGGTGTGAGGGGTGATGGAGCCAGGCTTCACCAGCACCATGCCGCGTTCGATGTCTTCCTTCTGGATGCCGCGCAGCAGCAGACCAACGTTGTCGCCAGCCATGCCCTCGTCGAGCAGCTTGCGGAACATCTCAACACCGGTGACGGTTGTCTTGCGAGGCTCGCGAATGCCGACGATCTCGATTTCTTCGCCGACTTTGACGATGCCGCGCTCAATACGGCCGGTGGCCACAGTGCCACGACCAGTGATGGAGAAGACGTCTTCCACAGCCATCAGGAAGGGCTTGTCCACTTCCCGCTCAGGCTCAGGAATGCTGGCGTCAACAGCCGCCATCAGTTCCTCGATCTTGGCTTCCCACTCAGCCTCTCCTTCGATGGCCTTCAGGCCAGACACCTGAACGACAGGGATGTCATCGCCGGGGAAGTCGTAGCTGGAGAGCAGTTCACGGATCTCCATTTCCACCAGTTCGATGATCTCCTCGTCATCGACCATGTCGCACTTGTTCAGTGCAACCACCAGAGCGGGAACGCCCACCTGCTTTGCCAGAAGGATGTGCTCCTTGGTCTGGGCCATGGGGCCGTCGGTGGCAGCGCACACCAGGATGGCGCCGTCCATCTGAGCGGCACCGGTGATCATGTTCTTCACATAGTCCGCGTGGCCAGGGCAGTCCACGTGAGCGTAGTGACGTGTCTCGGTTTCGTACTCAACGTGAGCGGTGTTGATGGTGATGCCGCGCTCACGCTCTTCGGGGGCGCCGTCGATGTCGGCATAGTTCTGAACTTCCGCCTGCCCCTTCTTGGCGAGCACGTTGGTGATCGCAGCGGTGAGGGTGGTCTTGCCGTGGTCAACGTGGCCGATGGTGCCGATGTTGACGTGGGGCTTGTTCCTTTCGAACTTCTCGCGTGCCATGGGTGTTTAAAGAATCGAGGGTTGGATTTGGAGGAGTTTAGAGATCAGGAATTGCCCTGATTCTTGGAAATGATGGCCTCAGCCACATTGCGAGGAACTTCGGCGTAATTGTCGAATTCCATCGAGAAAATGCCCCGGCCCTGGGTCATGGAGCGGAGCTGGGTGGCGTAACCGAACATCTCGGCAAGGGGCACCTTGGCCGAGATTTTGGACGTGCCGTCATCGACGGATTGGCCCTCAACCTGACCTCGACGGGAGGACAGGTCGCCGATGATCGAACCGAGGAAATCCTCGGGGACTTCGACCTCGACCTTCATCATCGGCTCAAGCAGCACAGGATTGCACTTCTTGACGCCGTCCTTGAAGGCCATGGATCCGGCGATCTTGAACGCCATCTCCGAAGAGTCGACGTCGTGATAAGAGCCATGCACCAAGGTGCATCTCACATCGATGAGGGGGTATCCGGCAATCACACCGGATTCGCAGGTCTCCTTCATGCCCTGCTCGGCGGGCTTGATGTATTCCTTCGGAACGACACCGCCCACGATTTTGTTGACGAATTCGAAACCGGAGCCGGGCTCACCCGGTTCCATTTCGATCACAACGTGGCCGTACTGACCCTTACCACCGGTCTGACGGGAGAACTTGCCTTCGCCACCTGCAGAACCACGGATGGTTTCGCGATAGGACACCTGAGGTGCGCCGATGTTGGCTTCCACCTTGAACTCGCGCAGCATGCGGTCCACCAGAATTTCCAGGTGGAGTTCGCCCATGCCGGCAATCACGGTCTGACCTGTCTCAGAGTCGGTGTTGACGCGGAAGGTGGGATCCTCCTCAGCCAGAGAAACCAAAGCCTTGGAGAGCTTCTCCATGTCGCCTTTGGTCTTCGGCTCAACAGCCACTGAGATCACCGGTTCGGGGATGAACAGGGTCTCGAGGACGATCGGATCGTCTTGGGTGCAAAGGGTGTCACCTGTTGTGGTGTTCTTCAGTCCGAGCACCGCACCGAGGTCGCCGGCACGCAGTGCGTCAACTTCCTCACGGTCATCAGCCTTGAGCACCACAAGACGGGAGATGCGCTCCTTCTCTCCTTTGGTGGAGTTGAGAACGTAGCTGCCTTTCTCGAGGATGCCGGAGTACATCCGGACGAAAGTGAGTTTGCCGTATGGATCGGCCATCACCTTGAAGGCGAGGGCACTGAAGGGGGCGTTGTCGTCGGACGGACGCACCGCTTCGCTGCCGTCGGGAAGCACACCCTGGATGGGGGGAACGTCGACTGGAGCAGGCAGGTAGTCGATTACTGCGTCCAGAACCAGCTGAACACCTTTGTTTTTGAAGGCTGAGCCGCAGAGCATGGGCACCAGACCGTGCTTCAGCACGCCCTCACGAATGCCCTTCTTGAGCTCGTCAACGCTGAGTTCACCGGTTTCGAGGAACTTCTCGATCAGCGCTTCGTCGGTTTCGGCGACGGTTTCCATCAGGGTGTTCCGCCATTCGGCCACCTCGTCGGCCATGTCAGCCGGCACATCGGCTTCTTCGATATCGGTGCCGAGGTCGTTTTTATAGATGTATGCCTTGTTGGCAACAAGGTCGATGATGCCGCTGAGCTCACCCTCAGCACCAATCGGAAGCTGAATCGGAACCGCGTTGGCTTTGAGGCGATCCCTGATCTGGCCGTGAACCTTGAGGAAGTCCGCACCGGTGCGGTCCATCTTGTTCACGAACACCATCCGGGGAACGGAATAGCGATCGGCCTGACGCCAGACGGTTTCGGATTGGGGCTGCACACCACCAACGGCGCAGAAGACGGCGATCACACCATCCAGCACGCGCATGGAGCGCTCCACCTCAATGGTGAAGTCCACGTGGCCAGGCGTGTCAATGATGTTGACGCGATGGTCCTGCCAGGACGTCGAAATGGCAGCTGCGGTGATCGTGATGCCACGCTCACGTTCCTGGGCCATCCAGTCGGTCACGGCGGCGCCGTCGTGCACCTCGCCGATTTTGTGAACCACACCGGAATAGAACAGGATCCGTTCAGTCGTGGTGGTTTTGCCGGCATCGATGTGAGCAGCGATACCAATATTTCTGACGCGTTCCAGGGGGAAGTCGCGGGCCACAGGAAATTCTCCGGGGGTGGGGCGTGAAAAGGCGGAGAGACTCTACAGGCCAGCCATGAACATCTGTGTTAATGGCTGGCCGGCGAGGCTCAGTAGCGGTAGTGGGCGAAAGCCTTGTTGGCTTCGGCCATCTTGTGGGTTTCTTCGCGCTTGCGAACGGCGTTGCCAGCCTCATTGGCGGCATCCATCAGTTCTCCAGCCAGCTTCTGGGCCATGCTCCGGCCATTCCGGGAGCGAGAGAAGCTCACGAGCCAGCGCAGGGCCATGGCGGTGCCGCGCTCCTGGCGCACTTCCATAGGCACCTGATAAGTGGCACCACCAACGCGGCGAGCGCGTACTTCCACCAGGGGCGTGGCGTTCTTGACGGCAGTCTCGAAGAGTTCGAGTGGATCTCCGCCGGTGCGCTCGTTGATCAGGCCGAACGCGTCGGACAGGATCCGTTGCGCTGTCGACTTCTTGCCGTGCTGCATCAGACGCACAACCATCATCGTGGCGAGACGGCTGTTGAACTGCGGGTCGGGAAGAATCGGGCGCTTCTCAGCGGCGTTGCGGCGTGACATTAGAGATCAGAACGTTATGGGGATGGAAAGAAAACCGGTGATCACTCCTTCGGAGCCTTGGCGCCGTACTTGGAGCGGGACTGACGCCGGTCTTTCACGCCAGCGGTATCCAGGGTTCCGCGGATGATGTGGTAGCGGACGCCAGGGAGGTCTTTGACACGACCGCCGCGGATCAACACCACCGAGTGTTCCTGCAGGTTGTGACCGACACCGCCGATATAAGCCGTGACTTCAAAGCCGGAGGTCAGGCGCACACGAGCCACCTTGCGCAGAGCCGAGTTGGGCTTTTTGGGCGTTGAGGTGTAAACGCGGGTGCAAACACCGCGACGCTCAGGACACGACTTCAGGGCGGGGGACTTGGTCTTGGCCTTGAGGCGTGAGCGCTCAGTGCGGATCAGCTGTTGGATGGTTGGCATCGATGGTCGGTGAGCGGTCGGACTCCCGACCTGATTCGACAATCGACCACGATACCGGGTGACGGTCCCCCCTCAAACGCGGCTGAAGGCACTGCCGCAGGCACAGGGCTCAACACCATCACTGTTGCGGATCAGAAAACCACCACCACTGAGGTCGCCGCGGTAGTCCAGGCAAAGGCCTTCAAGCATTTTGAGTTGTTCTGCAGGGGCGTGCAGAGTCACGCCATCGGCCCTTGCGATTGCGACGCCGGCCAAATGTCCTGCCCGGATGCGCAGCACATGTTGTGCGCACTCCCCGGGAGTGAGATCGAGATGCATCTGCCCCGGTGTTCCCGCCACGGCCGCCTGTCGCCCTAGCTCGGCAGCAGCGGCAGCGGTCAGCCGCAGATTGGCAGCCATGCTCAGTTCCTCGGGGCCCCCAGTTTTGCAGGTCTCAGAGGGGGATGAGCCCCAGACCGTTATGGACTCTCGGGGTGCTGCCTCGGCCGTTCATCACGGTTCGTCCGGCCACCACGAGGGTGGTGGAACTGCCACCATCCATGTTCAAGGCATCGCTCAGGCCCAGTTGCTGGGCTGCCAGGGCTGTTTCCACAAGGGTGGGATCACCGCCAGCGGCACCACGCAAGGTCATCAGCCATTGGCCGCTCGGCCCCTGAGCTACCACCGTTCTTGGTGCCGCCAAGCTCATGAAGGCCGGACTAAATCCTTCCCGGCGTCCATTGAGCACCACTTGGCCGTTTTGCATCAGCAGCGGACCGCCGCCCAGAACATTGGGATGTTGGGCCAGGGGAGAGCTGGATCGCGCTGTCACCTGGATCCGATCACCAGGCCGAGCGGGCAGTGGCGTGCGCCCGCGGGCGATCACCAACGCAGCGTTTTTGGGAATGGCGATGCCACGTTGCAGGCTGCGCTGGTCGAATGTTGTCTCGACGCGGCCGCCGCGAATCAACAGAGCTTCCTCCTCGCCGCTCAGGGCCCGGTAGCGGGGCCCCCATGCAGATGTGTAGAGGCTCAGCCCCTTCTGCACGTAACCACTGTTGAGTGCCATGAGGCTCCAACGGCGACCGTTGTTCACCTGCAGGGTCTGGTTCAGCCGCAGCCGGCCGAACTGCAGATCTCCTGAGGCCCCCCAAGCGATCACGCCGCGGTTCAGGATCGGACCTGAAAGCCAGACCCCCTGATGCCGCAAGGCCCCCAGGGGGAGTTGATTGATCCGGTTGAAAAAGCCTCCGTTGACTGCGACCAGCGCTCCTGCTGGTTGGGAGAGCTGAGGCAGAAAACGTAGGCCCTGTTGCTGCTCGGTCTTGACCAGGGGCTGGAGGGTGATGCCGAGACGGCTCAGGTCGCCGCCGGCACGGAATACCTGAATGGGTTTCACCCCCACCTTGATGGTGCGTCGCTCCAAGACGAAGCCCCTCCTCAGCATTTCGGCCACAGCTGGATCGCTAAGGGGCAGACGTGCGCTCTGGGCTGGGCGGCGACCGCCGACCTGTACCCCATCCAGCACCACCCGCCAGGGGGACGCCAGGCTCAAGCTCCTCAGCTTGGTGGCTTGTCCCTTCAGCACGAGGCCGCCGTGGCGATGCTGCTCTGGGGTGAGCCCCCACGCCTTGAGTTGACGTCGCTGGGTCCGCGACAGCTTGAGCTCCAGCAACAGGTCGCCGTTCAACCGCTGCACCAGGGCAGGCCCGTTCAGGTCCAGCACCAAGCGATCAGCTGTAGAACCCTTGCCGCGGCGCAGGTTGTTCACCGTTGGAGGGGGCAGTCGAAGCTCCAAGGTGTTTCCTCTCACTTGGGAGCGGACGCCTGTTGCGGCCAACCAGTCGCTCACTTCAAGGCCGACTTCGTCCCCGAGCGATCGGGTCTTCATTGAGGTCAAGGGAACCGTTCGACCAAACCATTCCAGTGCCTCTCCATCAAGGCGGGACACTCGCCTGAAACCCAGTCGGGATTCCAGAACCTCCAGGGGCAGCCACAGCTCCTCTGGGGCTGCGTCGCTGCCCCTCCAGAGCCAAACCGCTTTGCTGCGCTCTCGCCCGATCAGTACCTCCTCCCCGCTCTGGTTCGGTACAGGCCGAAGCTCAGGTGGTGGCGCTGGAAGTGGAGCAAAGGCCAGCATGAAATGCCTTGGCGGAGAGGCGCCTGCCTAGGATCCTCCCTCGAGATGGTTTCTGCAGAGCTCGAAGCTGCAGACCCATGCGATCGTCCGATTGAGTTCTCTATGTCTGACGCCATCCGTTCCGCTGTCTGGCCTTACTGCGACAGCCCTGCACCTGAGGTTGTAGCGGGCGAGAAGGATGCGTGTGGCGTTGGTTTCCTGGCGCAGCTCCAGGGGCAGGCCAGCCATTGGGTTTTGGAGCAGGCCCTGCGTGGTCTGGGATGCATGGAGCACCGTGGTGGTTGCGGGGGGGATGGCGACTCCGGCGACGGCGCAGGGGTGTTGTGTGAGATCCCCTGGTCGTATCTGAAAGCGGTCTGGCCCGAGGCGGCTGCAGCACGGGGCCTCGGAATGATGTTCATGCCAACGGATGCCAGCCGTCGTGCTGAGGTGCGAGACCTGTGTGATGAAGAGGCCAAAGCCCTCGGCATGCAGCCTCTGGGGTGGCGAACGGTGCCTGTCGACCCTGCCGTTCTCGGCCCCTTGGCCCGTGCCACAGCTCCTGTGATTGAGCAGTGGGTGCTGAATGGTGATGCGGACAACGCAACGTTTGATGGTCAGCTGCTGCGGTTGCGGCGGCGCATCGGTGCCCGTGTGCGAGCAGCTCTGGGTGCTGAGGTGGCCCATGACGTTTATGTCGCTTCCCTGAGCAGCCGGACGGTTGTCTACAAGGGGATGGTGCGATCCGAGGTGCTGGCGCAGTTCTATGGCGACCTCCAGGACCCTCGATTTGAGGTGAGCTTTGCCGTTTATCACCGTCGCTTCAGCACCAACACCCTGCCGCGTTGGCCCCTGGCGCAGCCGATGCGGCTGCTGGGTCACAACGGTGAAATCAATACTCTGCTGGGCAACCTCAACTGGGCCAAGGCTTCAGAAGCCAGCCTCGAGAACGTCTGGGGTGAGGCGGCTAATGACCTGATCCCGGTGGTGAACCCTGCCTTCAGCGATTCCGCCAACCTGGATGCCACCTTGGAATTGATGGTGCGCAGCGGGCGGTCGATCACCGACAGCCTGATCACGCTGGTGCCCGAAGCGTTTCGCAATCAGCCCGATCTCGATAGCCGTCCTGATGTGACGGCGATGTACGAATTCAACGCGGGAATTCAGGAACCCTGGGATGGCCCAGCCCTGTTGGTCTTTGCCGACGGCAAGCGGGTGGGTGCCACGCTCGATCGCAACGGGCTGCGCCCGGCACGTTGGTGCACCACGGCAGACGGTTTCGTGATCATGGGATCGGAGACCGGCGTGGTGGATCTCAGCGACAAGACGATTGTTCAGAAGGGGCGTCTTGGCCCCGGCCAGATGGTGGCTGTCGATCTGGAACGCGGGGAGTTGCTCGACAACTGGTCGGTGAAGGAAGACGCGGCACAGCGCTTCCCTTATGCCGATTGGCTGAAGCAGCATCGTCGCTGCGTGGCGCCACAGCCCTGGACCCAAGATCGAAAGGTGGGTGAACTCGACCTGCTGCGGTTGCAAACCGCCATGGGCTTCACCGCTGAAGACTTCGATCTGATTATCGAAGACATGGCGGCCCTCGGGAAGGAGCCCACCTACTGCATGGGAGATGACATCCCCCTGGCGGTGCTCTCCGATAAGCCCCACCTGCTTTACGACTACTTCAAACAGCGCTTCGCTCAGGTCACCAACCCTCCGATCGATCCCCTGAGGGAAAAGCTGGTGATGAGCCTGGAGATGCATCTGGGTGAACGCCGTCCCGCCCTGAAGCCCCAGCCGGAAGCTGCCTCCGTTATTCATCTGGACACGCCCGTTTTGAACGAGGCGGAACTGGCGGCGATCAGTGAGCAGGGATTGCCCGTCAAGACCGTGTCCACTCAGGTGGCTGTGGAGTCGTGTGCGGGAGGCCTGCAACAGGCCATTGCCGCGCTCTGCAGCGTTGCGGAACAGGCGGTGCGCGACGGTGCGCAGGTGCTGGTGCTGTCCGATCGGGTCGACGGCGCTGGGGCGGCGGTACAGCTGACCCCCACGACTGTGGCCATGCCGGCTTTGCTGGCTGTTGGTGCTGTTCATCACCATCTGCTGCGCCAGAAGCTGCGGCTGCAGTGCTCTCTGGTGGTGGACACCGCCCAGTGCTGGAGCACCCACCACATGGCGTGCCTGATTGGTTACGGCGCCAGTGCTGTGTGTCCTTGGCTCACTTGGGAGACAACCCGCCACTGGCTGGATCACCCCAAGACCAAGAAGCGGATTGAGCAGGGCAAGTTGCCCGCTCTCGATGCCGATCAGGCCCAGGCCAACGTTCGCGAGTCGCTGGAGAACGGTCTGCGCAAGATCCTCTCCAAGATCGGAATTTCATTGCTGGCCAGCTATCACGGCGCTCAGATCTTTGAAGCGATCGGTCTGGGTGCGGATGTGGTGGAGACCGCCTTTACCGGAACGACCAGCCGTGTTGCCGGCATGACGCTGGCTGAGCTGGCGAACGAAACGCTCTCGATGCATGCCAAGGCGTTCCCTGAGCTCAACCGCAGCAAGCTCGAATTCATGGGGTTCGTTCAGTACCGCAGTGGTGCTGAGTACCACCGCAACAATCCCGAGCTTTCGAAGGCACTGCACAAGGCGGTGGCCCAAGGCCCTGGTTACGACCACTTTTCCACCTATCAGGCTTTGCTGGAGAACCGTCCGGTGATGGCCCTGCGGGACCTGTTGGAGTTCAAGTTGGCTCCCACCCCAGTGCCTCTCGATCAGGTGGAGAGCGTCGAGAGCATCTGCACCCGCTTCTGCACAGGCGGAATGAGCCTCGGTGCGTTGTCTCGCGAAGCCCATGAAGTGTTGGCCGTGGCGATGAATCGCATCGGTGGCAAGAGCAACAGTGGTGAAGGCGGTGAAGACCCTGCGCGCTTCCAGCTTCTCAAGGATGTGGATGGGGAGGGCCGTTCAGCCTCATTCCCGAGCATTGGTGGCCTGCGCAATGGCGATACCGCCTGCTCGGCCATCAAACAGGTGGCTTCAGGCCGTTTCGGCGTGACTGCGGAATACCTGCGCAGCGGCAAGCAGCTGGAGATCAAGGTGGCCCAGGGCGCTAAGCCTGGTGAAGGCGGTCAGCTGCCAGGGCCCAAGGTCGACAAGTACATCGCCTGGTTACGCAATAGCAAGCCAGGTGTGGCCTTGATTTCACCGCCGCCACACCACGACATCTATTCGATCGAAGACCTGGCGCAGTTGATCCATGACCTGCACCAGGTGCACCCCGCTGCTCCCGTGAGCGTGAAGCTGGTGGCTGAGATTGGCATTGGCACCATCGCTGCGGGTGTGGCCAAGGCCAACGCTGATGTGATTCAGATCTCCGGTCACGACGGTGGCACGGGCGCATCTCCCCTGAGTTCGATCAAGCACGCCGGCAGTCCCTGGGAACTGGGTCTCACTGAGGTGCATCGCTCTCTGGTGGAGAACGGACTGCGCGATCGGGTTCTGTTGCGTGCTGATGGAGGTCTGAAAACCGGCTGGGACGTGGTGATCGCTGCCCTTTTAGGTGCCGAGGAGTACGGGTTCGGCTCGATCGCGATGATCGCCGAGGGCTGCGTCATGGCACGCGTTTGCCACACCAACAATTGCCCTGTGGGTGTGGCCACGCAGAAGGAGAACCTGCGCAAGCGTTTCACCGGCATTCCCGAACATGTCGTCAACTTCTTCTGGTACGTCGCCGAGGAAGTTCGTCAGCTGATGAGTCTGCTCGGTGTTACCCGCCTTGAAGAGCTGATTGGCCGCACCGATTTGCTCAAGGCCCGCTCGGTTGATCTGGCCAAGACCAAGGGCGTGGATCTCTCCAGCCTGCTGGCTCCGATCAGCGGTGCCGAAGAACGCTCCTGGCTTCGCCACAGCGACCAGGCCCACGGCAATGGACTGATCCTTGAAGATCAGCTCCTTGCCGACGCTGACCTAATGGTTGCTCTGGAAAACCATGGTTCCGTGAGCCGCAGCATCGAGATCATCAACACCGACCGCAGTGTCTGTGCTCGTTTGGCTGGTGAAATTGCCCAGCGCCACGGCAACCGCGGCTTCAAAGGACAGCTCGATCTCACCTTCCTGGGTGCAGCAGGCCAGAGCTTCGGGGCCTTCCTGGTGCAGGGCATGCAGGTTCGTCTTGAAGGTGAGGCCAACGATTACGTGGGCAAGGGAATGAACAGTGGTTCCATCACCCTCGTCCCATCAGACGGATGTGCATCTCCAGGAGAACAGGTGATCCTCGGCAACACCTGCCTCTACGGGGCCACCGGCGGTGAGTTGTTTGCCCATGGACGGGCTGGCGAGCGTTTCGGTGTTCGCAACAGCGGTGCCCGCACGGTTGTGGAGGGAGCTGGTGACCATTGCTGTGAGTACATGACCGGCGGTGTCGTTGTCGTTCTCGGCAGCACCGGCCGCAATGTCGGCGCTGGCATGACCGGTGGTGTGACCTTCCTGCTGGATGAGGAGGGGCGTGTCGCTCCTCGGGTGAATCCGGAGATTGTTGAGGTCTGCGCCATCACCACCGATGAGCAGGAGTCGCTGCTGAAGGGGCTGCTGGAACAGCATGTGGCGCTCACGGGAAGCGAGAAGGCTGCTGCTCTCTTGGCCGACTGGTCTGCGGCGAAGAATCGCTTCAAGGTGTTGGTCCCCCCCAGTGAGAGGGTGGCGATGGGATTGGCCGACAAGCAGGCTGTGGCTGCTTAGCGCCGTCGCTAGCCCGTGGCCTGGTTCGTCAAGACTGAAACTTTCACGGCCGTCGCAGCCTCTCTGCCCGTGGAGCAGCGGCGACTCACCTTGGCAGCTCACCGCCATTGGGTTGTAGGGGAAGCAGCAGCGGGCCGCCGTCTACGCAGCGGTTACTTGGTGGATGGTGACCGGCAGCCTGGCGGCGGGGGTTTGTTGATTTTTGAGGCGTCGTCCTACGCCGATGCGCTGGCATGGGTGGAGAACGACCCAATGATCCGCGCCGGCCTGGTGGACTGGCAGGTGCAGGAATGGATCCCCGTCAGCGGGGATGGCTGGCCATGAGCCGTTGCACCTCACCGGCGTGATAGCTGCTGCGGGTGAGTGGTGTGCTGACCACTTGGAGGAAGCCCAGCTCCTCTTCGCCCACAGTCCTGTAGGTCTCGAATTGAGCCGGGGTCACAAAGCGGTCAACGGCCAGGTGTTTGGGGCCAGGTGAGAGGTACTGACCGATGGTGACGATGTCGACCCTTTGTTTGCGCAGATCCCGGAGCGTCTCGATCACCTCTTCATCGGTTTCTCCGAGCCCCACCATCAGCCCCGACTTGCTGTAGGCCTTGGGCCATTGGTTCCGCACCCGCTGCAGCAGCTCGAGGGAGCGTTCATAGATGCCCTGGGGCCGTGCCAGGCGGTACATCCGCGGCACCGTTTCAATGTTGTGGTTCAGCACGTGGGGGGCGGCGGCCATCACCGTTGCCAGGGCATCCCAGTTGCCGCAGAAGTCGGGAATCAGCAGCTCGATCGTGGTGAGCGGTGAGCGTTGCTTCACCTGTTCAATGCAGGCCACGAACTGGGAGGCTCCACCATCGGCGAGATCGTCGCGGTTTACCGAGGTGATCACCACGTGCTTCAGGCCCAGACGGGCCACCGCTTCCCCAAGCCGTTGGGGCTCGGTGGGATCGAGCTCGCGCACGCTCTTGTCGAAGTCGATGTCGCAGTAGGGGCAGGCGCGGGTGCAGCCGGGACCCATGATCAAAAACGTTGCCGTGCCGCCTGCAAAGCATTCGCCGATGTTGGGGCAGCTCGCCTCCTGGCAGACCGTGTTCAGGTTCAAGTCCAGCAGCAGGTCGGCCACGGCGCCGATCCGTTCGCGCTGCGGAGCCTTTACGCGCAACCACTCCGGCTTGAGCACGGCGAAGCTTCTTCAATCCATGACCCTAATCCGTGCCCTAGTGCTCTTGCTTCAATCTCGGAAGCATCGATCTTTTAGGATTGATAAGCCGGGATGTGGCGCAGTTTGGTAGCGCACTTCGTTCGGGACGAAGGGGCCGCAGGTTCGAATCCTGTCATCCCGATTGATTGTTTCGTTGCACTGCCTGGTCTTGATGGAGACCTGAGCTAGACCAGCAAAAACTCAGTCCTCATTGGAGACTCGCCCCGGGATATCCCCGCGGCGTCACCATCCAGTCATCCTCGGCACGGCTGCTGCTGTTCCCGATCAGAACCAGCGTGAGCATGTCCACTGCTTCTGGCTCCAAGCGCTCAAGACACGTGAGCTGATGGGATTCCTCCGCGCGGCCCAGCTGACGCGCCAGCATCACCGGGGTTGTGGGGGGGCGGTGATTCAGCAGGATCTCCTTGGCTTGCCCCAGCTGCCAATCACGACCCTTGGACCTTGGGTTGTAGAGGGCGAGGACAAAATCTCCAGTTGCAGCGGCCTCCAGTCGCTTTTCGATCACGGTCCACGGCGTGAGGCGATCGCTGAGGCTGATGCAGCAGAAGTCATGCATTAGTGGCGCTCCGGCCCGGGCGGCGGCCAGCTGGAAGGCTGAAATTCCGGGATGCACCGAGAAGCTGGGTCGGTCCTGCTCGGGTTGCTGGAGAAGCAGCTCCAGGGCCAATCCCGCCATGCCGTAGATCCCGCTGTCGCCGGAGGAGATCAGAGCAACTTTTGCCCCTTGTTGGGCCAAGCGCAGTGCTTCGGCACAGCGGTCCCATTCCCGGGTGAGCTGGCCATCGAATCGAACCTGATCCGGGCGGCGCAAAGGCTCCAGAAGGTCGAGGTAGAGGCTGTAGCCAACCCAGGCGGAACAACGGGAGAGGGCCGCTTTGGCGTCTCCGCTGAGCAGGGACAGATCCCCTGGGCCACTCCCCACCAAGTGCAGTTCGCCCCGTTCCGGCGCGTAGGGGATGGCAGCCTCGGCAATGGCCACTGTCACGGCACCCTGTTCCCCTGTTGCCGGACGGCTGATTTGCTTGTGCTGGATCAGATGACCTTTGTCGCCCGCAGCCAGCAATGCCGCTGCTTCCGCCACCGAAGCGGTCCCCATTTCCTTGCGCACCACTTCGGAGGGGTTCGGCACCTCGATGGACGCAAGAGCGTGCTCCGCAAAGGTTCGGAACGCCCATGCCCGGGTTTGGCTCAGATGCTGTAGGGCCGGTTCGTCGGATTTCCGCGCTGCGCTGGCCATTCCGGCGACAGCCTCTTCCGCCAGACCTGCTGTTGCCAAGGCCTCGGCAATGGCCTTCTCCACCAGAGAAAGACTGGTGTTGCGTTCACAGCCGATGCCGATCCAGACCGTTGCTGGATGCCACTGGCAATCGCCTTGGACGCGCGCTCCAATCACAAGATCAGCGGGCTCAGACACAACGTTGGCTTCAACGTTGTGCAGCAAGGGATGGCCTTCAGGGCATTGCCAGGCGGTGGATCCACTGCTCTGGTGAACGCTGATGCGGGATCCCTGGGACTGCCGCACCATCAGATCGCGCCAACTGGCCACCGTCCCCCTGCGTCTCCAGCCCCAGCCGTCCCCAAAGGCATCCAGGGGGAGACGTCCTTCATGGGCGCAGGCGCCCGTGATCACCGCCTGCCCGCCGAGATCCATCGCGATCTCCAGGGCGCGTTGTTCGGCGCCTGCGGAATGGCCTCCCAGTAACGGGATGACGAACTCTCCTTTGGGGTCGAGCACCAGAACGGCTGGATCCTTCCCCTTGCCTTGGATCCGAGTTGCAATCAGACGTGTCACCGCTCCCACGGCGCCCACGAACAACACGACGTTCTCTGCCGTCCAGTGCCCATCAAGGGCGGTATTGATGTCTTGATCATCTGCCTTGATCCGGTCGATGTGGCCGCGTATCAGCAACCGCTCCAACAGCGGCATGGCGCTGGGGCTGAGTCCTAGGCCCAGAGCGGGAACGGCAGATGTGGGGTTCAGAGCAGGGAATCCGGATCAGGGCTTGCGCAAGCGCCCATCGCTGTTGAGCAACTCACGGGCTGATCCTCCCAGGCTGCTGCTCGGCATCAACTTGGGTTCCTGCTCGGCTGGCTGCTGAGGCTCCGCAGGCTTCTCCTGGGCGGGAGTGGGAGGAGTGGGCAGAGCAACTTCTGCTTTGGATGGCTCTTCAGCAAGGGGCGGCTCAGCCTCCTGTTCTTCGCTTTCCTCTGGTGCCGTGGGCTTGGGGTCTGCCTCGGGTTGGGTTTTGACCTCGTCCTCGACCTCTTTCTCGATTTTGATCTCGACCTGGGGAAGCTCTCGGGGCTGTTCTGTCTTCTCCTGTTGTTTCTCCTCTGCTTTTTGAGGGGGCTCTGGCGGGGATTCGACCACCTCCAGAGCTTCAGGCTCAGGGGAGCCGCTCAGGCGCGCGAGCTGGCTTTCAGTGAGGTGTGGGCGCATCCAGCCCGGCTTGGGACCGGCTGGGGCTTTCAAATGAATCAGCTGATTGTTGAAGACCGGTGTGATCGGCTCGCCCAGTCCATTCAGCAGTTCCATCTGAATGTCGTGCCTGTTGGAGCCATTCGATCCTTTGAGCCACAGGGCTTCCTGGTGATCGACCAAAAAGCTGTCTCCATCAATGCTGATGCGGAGTCGCCAGCGTCCATCTCCCTCCCGCAGGTTTTGGAGCGGAGCATTCCAAATCAGCCAATCCACCAAAAGGGGTTGCAGGCCCTGTTCTCCGGCTGGTGAGACAGGAACCAGCCAGGGGGCATCGCGTTCGGGTTGCGTGCCCTGCAGTTTTTGCCAAAGGTGCAGGCGCCCCTGGATTGAGGCTCCTGGTGATTGCACGGCTTCTCCCCAGGGGTAAGCGGCCCAGGCGCTGAACCGGTGGCTGCCCGCTTCCAGGCCGTCGATGCGGACCTTCAGGAGGTTTCCATTGCTTTCGCTCAGCCGTAGAGGAGCGCGGTTGTCGATTTTGAGCACGACATGGGGCCCCAGACCCAATTCGGGGTCGTTGCTGAGGGGCCAGTCCTCGATTTCGAAACGGAGCTCAAGAGCGTCAGAGGAAACGATGCTGTCATTGCTTGGATCGCTCAGCCGTAGAGAGGGATGGTGCCTTTGCAGGTTCTGGCGCAGCTGTTGCACTGCCCCTGGAGGAGCCACTTCCTGGAGCTTCCCGCTGGGGGCTGAACTCGGCAGCGGTTTGGCGGCGGACCCTGTGTCGCGATTGAAGAATCCAGGGCGCGCATGAACAGGTAAGCCGGCACCGAGAAGCAGCACTGCTGCCAGCAGAACAGCCCATATCGACTTCAAGCCAGGGCGACGCATCGGGCATCAACAGATCTGATCATTCTGAACAATCCGACCTTCACTGTCAGAGTTTTAGTTATTTAGGAAGGAAATATGTGTGAAATTGTGTTGTTTACTGCTTGAGATCTTTGTTGTTTTGCTGATTCTCAGCCTTCTGCAGACGCCTGTCGCTGACTGGCTCGCCACGGGATTGAACCTTTGTAACTCAGGGCCCTTTAACCCCCTGCTCCGCCCCTATGCTTCCGCCAGCGGTCCCCTCTTTGGGGCCCCAGCTTCAGTGCAGACAAGGGGTTTCGACTCCTTTGCCGTACTGACGCCCGAACTCTGATTCCCTGTGGATCCGTATTCGGGGCCCCGATTGGCTTCGGCCCGTCGGAGGGGTGGCCCACCACCTCGAAACCCGTCCCTCGAGGAACGACTCGATGACCATCAGCCCACCTGAGCGTGGGAGTGACGCGAAGAGCCAGGTCGAGAAGGTTGACAATCCAGCAACCTTCGAGCTGTTCGGCAAACCCGGACATTTCGACCGCGCCCTCGCGAAAGGTCCCAAAACCACCACTTGGGTTTGGAACCTTCACGCCAACGCTCACGACTTCGACGCTCACACGAGCGACCTTCAAGAGGTCTCTCGGCGGATCTTTTCCGCACACTTCGGCCACTTGGCCGTCATCTTCATCTGGCTCAGCGGTGCCTTCTTTCATGGCGCCCGCTTCTCCAACTATTCCGGTTGGCTTGCTGACCCCACCCATGTGAAGCCAAGCGCCCAGCAGGTCTGGGCCATCTTTGGCCAAGAAATCCTCAACGGAGACATGGGTGCCGGTTTCCAAGGCATCCAAATCACTTCAGGCCTCTTCCAGATGTGGCGGGCCTGGGGCATCACCAGTGAAACCCAGCTCATGGCTCTGGCCATCGGTGCCCTGGTGATGGCCGGCCTCATGCTCAACGCCGGTGTTTTCCACTACCACAAGGCTGCGCCGAAGCTGGAGTGGTTCCAGAACGTTGAGTCGATGCTGAACCACCACCTGGCAGGCCTGCTGGGTCTCGGTTCACTGTCATGGGCTGGTCACGTCATCCATGTGTCGGCTCCCGTCACCAAGTTGATGGATGCCATCGATGCCGGCCAACCGCTGGTTCTGAATGGCAAGACCATCGCTTCGGCTGCAGACATTCCGCTGCCCCACGAGTTCTTCAATCAGGACCTGCTGGCTCAGCTGTATCCCGGCTTCAGCGCTGGTGTCGGTGCCTTTTTCTCCGGCAACTGGGCTGCTTACAGCGATTTCCTCACCTTTAAAGGTGGCTTGAATCCTGTGACAGGAAGCCTCTGGATGACCGACATCGCCCACCACCATGTGGCGATCGCCGTGATGTTCATCGTTGCCGGTCACATGTACCGGACCAACTGGGGCATCGGCCACTCCATCAAGGAGATCCACGAAGGTCAGAAGGGCGATCCCCTGCTGTTCCCTGCCACCAATGGTCACGACGGTCTCTATGACTTCATGACCACCTCCTGGCATGCGCAGCTGGCGGTCAACCTGGCTATCGGCGGTTCGGTGAGCATCATCGTTGCTCAGCACATGTACGCGATGCCTCCGTATCCGTACCAAGCGATCGACTACCCCACCCAGATCGGGCTCTTCACCCATCACATCTGGATCGGTGGTTTCCTGATTGTTGGTGCAGGTGCTCACGCCGCCATCGCCATGGTTCGCGATTACGACCCCGCCAAGCACATCGACAACGTGCTGGATCGGGTGCTCAAGGCTCGCGACGCAATCATCAGCCACCTCAACTGGGTCTGCATCTGGCTCGGAGCCCACAGCTTCGGCCTCTACGTCCACAACGACACCATGCGTGCCCTGGGTCGTCCCCAGGACATGTTCAGCGATTCGGCGATTTCCATTCAGCCGATCTTTGCTCAGTGGATTCAGAACGTGCACGCCGCAGCTGCAGGCAGCACGGCTCCAAACGCCCTCGCGGGTGTGAGTGAAGTGTTCAACGGTTCCGTTGTCGCCGTTGGCGGCAAGGTTGCCGCTGCTCCCATGCCGCTCGGCACCGCCGACTTCATGGTTCACCACATTCACGCTTTCACGATTCACGTGACGGTGCTGATCCTGCTGAAAGGTGTCTTGTACGCCCGTAGCTCCCGCCTCATCCCTGATAAGGCCAACCTGGGCTTCCGCTTCTCCTGCGACGGTCCTGGTCGTGGTGGCACCTGCCAGGTCTCCGCTTGGGACCACGTGTTCCTGGGCTTGTTCTGGATGTACAACTCCCTGTCAATCGTGATCTTCCACTTCTCCTGGAAGATGCAGAGCGACATCTGGGGAACGGTGAATGCAGACGGTTCCGTCGCGCACATCACCAATGGCAACTTTGCCCAAAGTGCCATCACCATCAATGGCTGGCTGCGTGACTTCCTGTGGGCTCAGGCCGTTCAGGTGATCAACAGCTATGGCTCGAATACAGCTGCCTACGGAATCATGTTCCTCGGCGCTCACTTCGTGTTCGCCTTCAGTCTGATGTTCCTCTTCAGTGGCCGCGGCTACTGGCAGGAGCTGATCGAGTCCATCGTTTGGGCTCACAACAAGCTGAAGGTGGCTCCCGCCATCCAGCCCCGTGCCCTTTCCATCATCCAAGGCCGTGCCGTGGGTGTTGCCCATTACCTCTTGGGCGGAATTGCGACCACGTGGGCCTTCTTCCACGCCCACATTCTTGTGGTCGGCTGACCTCACCTGACCTCTCCCTCTAATGGCAACGAAATTCCCTTCGTTCAGCCAGGGTCTGGCCCAGGACCCGACAACCCGCCGTATTTGGTACGGGATCGCCACGGCTCACGACTTCGAGAGCCATGACGGAATGACGGAGGAGCGCCTCTATCAGAAGCTCTTCTCCACCCATTTCGGTCACCTTGCGATCATCGGCCTGTGGGTTTCGGGAAACCTGTTCCACATCGCCTGGCAGGGCAACTTCGAGCAGTGGGTCGCCGACCCCCTGCACGTGCGCCCCATCGCTCACGCAATTTGGGATCCCCACTTCGGTCAAGGCGCCATTGACGCCTTCACCCAAGCGGGTGCTTCCTCCCCGGTGAACATCGCCTACTCAGGCCTGTATCACTGGTTCTACACAATCGGCATGACGACGAATGCCGAGCTGTACCAGGGTTCCATCTTCATGATGATCCTGTCGGCTTGGGCCCTCTTCGCCGGCTGGTTGCACTTGCAGCCCAAGTTCCGTCCTTCCCTGGCCTGGTTCAAAAACGCTGAATCGCGTCTGAACCACCACCTCGCTGTCCTCTTCGGCTTCAGCTCCATCGCTTGGACCGGTCACCTGGTTCACGTTGCGATCCCCGAAGCTCGCGGTCAGCACGTTGGTTGGGACAACTTCCTCAACGTTCTGCCTCACCCCGCCGGTCTTGGACCCTTCTTCACCGGCAACTGGGGTGTGTATGCCGAAAACCCCGATTCTCTGAATCAGGTCTTCGGTAGCTCTGAAGGTGCAGGCACCGCCATCCTCACCTTCCTTGGTGGCTTCCACCCTCAGACAGAAGCTCTCTGGCTGACGGACATCGCCCACCACCACCTGGCCATCGGTTGCCTCTTCGTGATCGCCGGCCACATGTACCGGACCAACTTCGGTATCGGTCACTCCATCAAGGAGATCCTCGAAACCCACAACCCCCCGAAGGGCACCCCTGGTGACCTCGGCGCTGGCCACAAGGGTCTCTACGACACCATCAACAACAGCCTGCACTTCCAGCTTGGTCTGGCTCTCGCCTCCCTCGGCGTGGTCACCAGCCTCGTGGCGCAGCACATGTACTCGATGCCGTCGTATGCCTTCATCGCGAAGGACTACACAACCCAGGCAGCCCTGTACACCCACCACCAGTACATCGCCATCGCGCTGATGTGTGGTGCCTTTGCCCACGGTGCGATCTTCTTCATCCGTGACTACGACCCCGAAGCCAATAAGGACAACGTCCTGGCTCGGATGCTCGAGCACAAGGAAGCGATCATCAGCCACCTGAGTTGGGTCTCCCTGTTCCTCGGTTTCCACACCCTCGGCCTCTACGTCCACAACGATGTGGTCGTTGCCTTCGGTACCCCCGAGAAGCAGATCCTGGTTGAGCCCGTGTTCGCCCAGTTCGTTCAGGCCGCCTCTGGTAAGGCCATGTACGGAATGGACGTGCTGCTTTCCAACGCTTCCAGCTCCGCCAGCCTTGCGTCCCAGAACATTCCTGGCGACCACTACTGGCTGGATGCCATCAATGGCAACACCGATGTGTTCCTGCCCATCGGACCTGGTGACTTCCTGGTTCACCACGCCATTGCTCTGGGTCTGCACACCACCACCTTGATCCTTGTGAAGGGTGCTCTGGATGCCCGCGGCTCCAAGCTGATGCCAGACAAGAAGGATTTCGGTTACTCCTTCCCCTGCGACGGCCCCGGCCGTGGCGGCACCTGCGACATCTCAGCCTGGGACGCCTTCTATCTGGCTGTCTTCTGGGCTTTGAACACCGTGGGTTGGCTGACCTTCTACTGGCACTGGAAGCACCTGGCCATTTGGTCCGGCAACGTGGCCCAGTTCAACGAATCCAGCACCTACCTGATGGGCTGGTTCCGCGACTACCTGTGGCTCAACTCCTCCCAGTTGATCAACGGCTATAACCCGTTCGGCAGCAACAACCTTGCCGTCTGGGCTTGGATGTTCCTCTTCGGACACCTGGTTTGGGCCACCGGCTTCATGTTCCTGATCTCCTGGCGGGGTTACTGGCAGGAACTGATCGAGACCATTGTCTGGGCTCACCAGCGCAGCCCCATCGCCAACATGATGGGTTACCGCGACAAGCCTGTGGCGCTGTCCATCGTTCAGGCCCGTGTCGTCGGCTTGGCTCACTTCACGGTTGGCTATGTCTTGACATACGCCGCCTTCCTGATTGCCTCGACTTCAGGGAAATTCGGTTAATTCCTTCCTGAATTAATCCGCGACGAGTCGTTCCTCGTTCCAAATGTCCTCACTCGGTTCGCCGGGTGGGGATTTTTGTTGTGTGGATGTCATTCGGTTGGGATCTGGTTATTTATTAAGTCTGCTTAGTTGTTGTTGGCTAAGTTGTGCCAAATCGTTTTTTGCTTGAAGCTGACTCTTCAAAAAGCGCCCTCACCTGCTTTGTTGCCCTGTTGCGACCGTTTGTTCAACAGTGCCGAAGAGTGTGCGCATTTGTGGAGACGGCTTGGCTGGGATTACAACGTTGTTCAGGCCTCTGAGGGGCCCCTTCATGGGCGTCTGAGGGTTGATCATCAGAATGGAATCTTGCTTGTTTCGATGCAGGCCAACCAAGCGTTATTGATTGAGGGAACACGTCACCCTCGCTGGTTGTCATTCACGATTGAACATACTGATAACTACAGCGATCACCGTCATTTCGGTGAGGCATTGGCTCCGAATGCTTTGTCGGGTTTTAACATCAAAATGAAGGAGTCCTTGCTTAAAACATCTGCAGGTGGCAATCGCATTGGAGCTGTCCTTGTCGATCGCAGTCGCATTGATGTCTGGTCTGAGCTGATGGGTGCGGCTGAGATCTTTGATCGAATGGAGCGCAACAACACGGCCATTCTTTCCCCTGCGGCTCATCGCAAGTTGCGGCAGTTGATGGTGCTTCCCCCTTGGCAGGGTATGGATGTGCCACATCCTTTCCAGGCTGATCTATTGGAGGCGCAGCTCATCGAGTCTCTTTCGTCGAAGAATTCGACTCTTCTGCGGCCTGTGGTGAAAACCCATCACAGTGATCTCGTGCAGGAGTTGGTTCGTTATTCCTTTCGATCGAGTACGACGCCCATCTCTTTGAGTTCGGTGTGTCAGACGCTGTTCACCACCAAGACAACACTCACAGTGAGTTGTCGTGAAATGTTTGGTTGTGGACCGATTGCCTTGATGCGTCGTATTCGTTTGCAGCAAGTGCGCGACGTTCTGGCTAACCCTGACCTGAGGCAACAACTGGGGTGTCATACCGTTCAGCAGGTAGCCGTTCATTTTGGCTTTGTGAGTCGAAATCACTTCGCCAGTGCCTATCGAGAGCTGTTTGGTGAGGCACCGCGCACCACTTTGTTGGCTTCCCATTGAACGCTCACGCGAACTTGTGTTGAGTCATTCACGTCTCCTCGGCCTTCGTGCTGTTTAGCCTCAGCCGCTGGATTGGATCGAGCTGTCGTGGATGAGTGGGAGCTTCTGCTGCGCAACGTTGGTGAATGGCGCGGCTGGTTCGACAGCATGGATTCGACGCTGCAACGCACCAAACGTCAGCCCTCTCTGTTGACGCTCCAGCCTGCTCCTTCCGGCATTCCCCTTCATCTGACGCTGCTGCTCTGGCCTGAAGGAGAGGAATCGAGCGCTTCCCACCAGCCGCCCGCCGGCGAGCCTGTAAAACGCATCGTTCAAAGTTTCATGCGCCTGGATCCCGATATGGGGGTCTTCGGCACCGGCAGCTTTTCGAGGGGAACGCTTTATCGCTCCAATTGGACCAAGCTTTATGCCGAGTTCGGGTTCCTGCACGGCGAACGCCGTCACCGCCTGGTTCTGCTCTGGGATGGTGCGGGGCAATTGGATCGGATCGTGTTGATCCGTGAGTTCCTTGCCGGAACCTCTGCAGTGGAATGTCCACCCTTGGAGGCGGATCAGCTGATCGGCGACTGGCGTTGCGACCTCCCTTCGCTTGGAGAGAACATGCGTTTCGCAGCAGGCGATCTTGATCGCTGGATTTTTTTGCCGGATGGAGGAGCCTTCCTGGCGCCTGTGCAGATTGATCCTCACCAGCCCTTCAACATCGAAGCGCTTTGGTTGTCGAGTTCGACGCGCCTTGAGCGCATTTCACGTCGTTATTCAGAACACGGCGCCCTGACGTCGGTAGACCATCAACTGCTGACCCGTTGAGGCTTTGCGGGCTACGGGGTGTTGCTCAAGTCAGCCCGGCCCCTGTTGCTGAAAGCAATGTCGAGCGTGCGCAGGTAGGTGTGCAGTCCGGCATCCTGAATCGGCAGCACGTAGGCGTCGGCGCCGGATTCGTTGTGGTGCGAGTGCCAGTAGCCCGGTGGGGTCACGAAGGCTGCACCGGCCACCCAGTCTTCCCGGTGCCCATTGCGGATCATCCCGTTCTCGTCCAGCTCGGTGCCGATCATCGTGTAGCAACCCGGTTGGCAGGCCACCGCAAAATCAAGGGCGATCGACTGGTGTCGGTGGGGGCGCTGCACCTGGCCTGCGGGGAGAATGCCCAACATGGCCCAGAGAGTGTGGGTGACGGTGCGCGTCTGAGGGAACGCGTTGTTTCCCAACAGCACACTCACGCGGTTGGCGTTGGCTCCGCGCGGATTGCTGGCGATGGCATCCAGCTGCGCGCGAGCATCCTGATGGCTGTAGAAGCAGGGTTCGAACACCGGTTTCACGGTGCTCACGCCCAGATAACGAAGCAGGGGGGCATCGTGCACCCAGTAGAGGCCGGCGCAGGCCTCGCTGCTGTGGATGGCTTCCCCGCCAGCCGGAAGCACGAACGTATCTCCTTCGCTCCAGTGAAAAACCTGACCACAGGCTTCGGTTTGCCCATGGCCTCGGGCCACGAAGAACAGCTGACTGGTCGCATCCGCATGGGTGCGTAGGGACCCCTGATCAAGCCGAATGAAATTGCCGCAGAGGGATGGGCCCGTTGCCGGGCCTTCGCAATGCAAGTCGGCACTCAAATCGAGAGTTTGCAGGGCCGTTCCGGCTTCATCAAAAAAATTGGCCGAAAAACTGCGGTAGGGGATTGTGCTGATCAGCCCCTGCTGCAGAGGATTGGCCGCTGAGGCGTAGTCGAAGAACTGCGCCTGGGAACTGGTTGCCGTCGTCGCTCGTGGGGTGATGGTCATCGTTCCCTCCAGCAGCAGAACCATTGGATCGAGATCGCACCCTACGCGGTGGGCATGCGATCGCGTTTCAGCATCAAATAAACGGCAGGGACGGCAAACAGGGACAGCAACGAGGCCACCAACAGTCCGCTGAAGACCACGGTGCCAATGCTGATCCTGCTGGCGGCTCCCGTGCCCTGGGCGAACAGAAGGGGCAGGAAACCCGCCAAGGATGTGACAGCTGTCAGCAGGATCGGGCGCATCCGGTTCACGGCCGCGTCCACAACGGCTTCGCGCAGGGCCAGGCCTGCCGCAATCCGTTGGTTGGCGAATTCCACGATCAAAATTCCGTTCTTGGCCGCCAGGCTCACCAGCACCAGAAGTCCCATCTGGCCGTAAACATCCAGTGGAAGGCCCCGCAATTTCAAGCCAATCAGAGCTCCGAGCAGGGCCATCGGCACCGTGAGCAGGATGATCAACGGGTCAACGAAACTCTCGTAGAGAGCGGCCAGCAGCAGATAGACCACCGTCACTCCGAGAGCGAACAGCACCCAGGTCACCTGCCCAGCCCGTTGTTCTTCCAACGCCAGGCCCGTGAAGGCCAGGCTGATGTTGCTGCCTCCGATGCGATCACCGGCCTGGGTCAGGGCTTCGATGGCTTCACCGCTGCTGACCGTTGGCGCGGGGATGGCTGTGATCCGAATCGCCCGGTTGAGTCCGAAGTGGCGAATATTGTTGACGCCCTCCTCGCGGGTCAAGCTGGCCACGCTTGCTACGGACACCAGCTCACCGCTGCGGTTGCGCACCATCAGACCCGTGAGATCTTCCGGCCGACGTCGCTCGCTGCCATCCAGCTGCAGAACAATGGAGCGGATTCGACCGTCGTCGTAGGTGTCATCGATGTAGCGGCCGCCGAAGGCAGTGCCGATTTCTCGCAGCGTTGCGCCGTAGTCGAGGTCGAGAGCGGCCAGTTGGTCGCGGTCGAGCTCAAGCCGCCAGCGGGGAAAACTGGCATCAAAGCGGGTGCTTACCCGTTCAAATCGGTCTGTCGCCTTGGCCGTCTGGATGAAGTCCTGGGCGACTTGGCCGAATTGCTCAAGGCTGAGTTGCCCTCCGCTGCGGTCAAGCAGTTCCAGCGAGAGTCCTGATTCACTGCTGAAGCCCCGCACGGCTGGCGGGGTGATCAGCACGACCCTGGCATCACCAACCCGTTGTTGAACCTCTCGGCTAAGACGGCGTTTGATGGCATTGCTGCTCTGCTCTTTGCCAGGTCGATCCTTGAGTGGCTGAAGGCGCAGGTAAAACGATCCACGGTCTTCTCCGCTCTGGCCGAAGGAGCTGCCGGCATAAAAGTTGCCGGTGCGCACCAGCGGCTCTTCGCTGACGACGCGTCGGATGTCGTCCATCACGGCCACGCTGCGCTCGAGGCTGGCGCCGTCGGGAAGGGTGAAGTAGCCGCGGATCTGGCCTTGGTCGTCATTGGGGATGAACGCTGTCGGCATCACCGCCAATCCGGAGGCCGTAATGACAAGGCCGCTCAGCAGCAGAAGGGCGATGAGTCGCTTGCGCTGCAGCCAGTGCTCGAGCTGTTTCGCGTATAGGCCTTCCAGGGTTTGCATTCCCTGCCGAAGCCAGCGGCTGAGCTTCCCAATGGCCCCAGGAAGACGGCCGCCACCTGGGCCCAACACCCGGGCGCAGGCCATTGGGGTGAAGCTGAGCGCATTCAAGGTGGAGAACAGAATCGCTCCGCTGATGGCCAGGGCGATCGGTTGATAGAGGCGTCCGATCGATCCAGGAATGAGCAGCACGGGCAGGAACACGGCTGCCAGCACCAATGAGGTGGCCACAACGGCGGTCGCCAGCTCAGCCATGGCGTCTTCGGCCGCCTGTTCGGGGGGTGTGCCCCGTTCGATGCGTCCTGCGATGTCTTCGCTCACGACGATGGCGTCATCCACAACGATCCCGGTGGCCATCACCAGCCCAAACAGGATCAGGCTGTTGAGATTGGAACCGCTTAATTTCACCAGGCTGAGGCTTCCCACCAGCGCCACCGGAACGGCAAGCCCAGGGATCAGGGCGAGGCGCCATCGGCCCAGAAACAGCACCAGCACCACCAGCACCAGAAGCACGGCATCGCGCAAGGTGATGAAGGTGCGATCAAGGTTGGCCTGAACCGTGTCGGCCACATCCACGATCATGGAGAGCTCGATGCCCGGGGGAAAGCTCGCTTCCAACTGCTGCAGCTTGCGCTGAATCGCCCTGCTCGCCTCCAGGGCGTTGGCCCCATCGCGCTGGTAGACACCCACGGCCACGGAACGCTCGCCGGCCAAATTCATGGCCTCGCGTCCGTAATTGCGCTGTCCGAGTGCAACACGTCCCACATCCTTCAGGCGCAGCAGTCCGCCGTTGTCCAGCCGGCGCAAGACGAGATTCTCGAAATCCGATTGGCTGCGGAGTCGCCCTTCCGCCTCCACCGGAAGGCTCATCAATTGGCCCGATGGAACTGGGGCAGCTCCGATGCTGCCAACTGCAGCCAAAACGTTCTGTTCAGCCAGGGCACGGCTGACGTCGCCAAGAGTGAGGTTGGTCTGTTCGAGGCGTTGCTGATCCAACCAAAGGCGAAAGGAGAGTTCACTGCTGCCGAATACCTGCACATCGCCGATGCCTGGTGTGGTGAGCAGTGCGTCCCGCAGGGTCTGGTCCAGCCAGCCCGTGAGAAAGGTGGGGACGTACTGATCCGGTGGGTGGCTGAACCCCAAGATCATCAACAGGTCTTCCGAGGAGCGCCGCACTTGGAGCCCCTGGCGCGTCACGGCCTGGGGCAGCCGGCGGCTGGCCAGGTTCACTTCGTTCTGAACCTTGATCGCATTCAGCTCGGGATCACCCGCGTTGAAGCGCAACGAGATGCTGGCGCCGCCTTGCCTGCTGGTTGAGCTGATGCTTTCGACTCCTTCAAGGCCATTCAGCTGTTGTTCCAACACCCGGGTCACGCTTTGCTCCACCACCTCCGGTGAAGCCGCCGGGAAGCTGGCGCTCACACTCACGCGGGTGGGAGCGAGGGGCGGTAGATCCTCCAGCCCCAGGCCGAACAGCGCCGTGCAGCCGGCCAAAAGGATCAGCAGGCTGCAGACGACCGTAAGAACCGGCCGCCGAAGAAACGGCTGGGAGATCGACCGCACCGGGACGTCTCAAACGTGAATGAATCCTGCCAGGAAAAAACCCCCGGCTGACTGATCCCAGGCAACCGGGGGTTTAGTGATTTTGGTTTAGAAGTTTCGGTGAACGTCTTCAGCCGACGCTCCAGACACCAGCAGCGATCTTGAACAGGTCCTGAACGTGAACGGTGTTGCAGAGGAACCAGGCGAAAACGGCACCGCCGCAACCACCGAGCCAGAACCCACTGGTGAAGTCAGCCCAACCGGTTCGGGTGAACAGGTCGGCGGGGGGATTCTCAACCGTCACATCTGCAGGGGGGATGTTGGGTTGCTTGCCGGGCTGGTTGTAGAGCAGGAACAGCAGGCTGAGGATGTGCACGGCGCCAATGGCTGCCAGCAGTCCAGCGGTTTGCTGGTACTCCGTGGCACGCAGGGGGCCGCAGATGGTGAAGGGGCCGTAAAGCAGATAACCGAAGGCTGCACCGGTTTCCAGACCACGGAAGTTCGGGGAAATCCCGGGGCGGTATAGGGGCAGGTTGTTGATCAGGCCCTTGATGAAATAGCCGCTGTTGACGGGTGTCGCAAGGTTGCCGACGCAGGGATCAGCAGCAGGAGTGACGGTCATGAATTACGAGTGCTGAGGGGTTGAAACGGTCCGCAGGTCGCGGTCACTCGGCAGCGGTGATCACTCGACCAACAAGGACGATGAACACTGCGGGGAAAACGATTCCGGTGATGGGCACAAAAATCGCAGGCAGCCAGGCAGCAGCGAAATCTCCAGTCATGTCGAGGCCAAAAGCTTCGCAGCTACTGTAAGTAGGACCGTTCTGACGGCCTGCTTTAGGCCCCGACGGCGACATAAAAGTTCAATCCGCATGCAGAACGTTCTCCTCCCTGGTGCCGTCGTGCTGCTCACGGTGGTGCTCTGGTTGCGCAGGAAGCCGGTGAAGCCGATGCTCTCCAGCACGGATGCCAGCCGTGTCGCACAGATCAACCGTGCCCAGTTGGAGCTGGTGATTGAGTCTGCCGCTGATGGGGAATCCGCCGATGCTTCCCTGGCGTCCTGGACGTCACCGAACACTCCCCTCGAGCGTCTTGCCCTGGAGCGTCGCCTCAAGGCCGACATGGAGGCTGGCCCCGAGGAGCGTTTGCGCGCCGTTCGTGTGGCCGCCCGATGGGGGCACCGCTCGGTTTTACCCCTGCTGCGCCAAGCGCTGAGGGACAGCGATGCGCGTGTGGTGGAAGAAGCAGCAGCTGCGATCGAACCGTTTCGCGGTGCGTCAGCCGCTGCCCAGAACCCTCAGCCGGCTCGGCCGCCGCGCAACGTTTCTCGGATGCGATAAATCGGTCGATCCTGGCTTTCGTGGTACGTACGGATGAGCAGTTCGCCGAGAAGCCCGAAGCAGAACAGTTGAATCCCCGCCAAACCAAGCACCACCGCCAGGGTGAGCAGTGGGCGATTGGCAATGTCGCCTCCCATCACCTTGATCACGAAGAGATAGGTGCTGGTGACAAGGCTGGCGGCGATGGCCAGCAGTCCCCCGAAGCCGAACACGTACATCGGTCGGGTCAGAAAACGCTTCATGAACCAGACGGTGAGCAGATCCATCAGCACACGGAAGGTGCGATCGATCCCGTACTTGCTGCTGCCGAACTGACGCGCCCGGTGGTTCACTTTCACTTCGGTGATCCGTGCACCTTCGATGAAGGCCAGGGCGGGAAGAAAGCGATGCAGCTCTCCATAGAGCCGCATGTCTGCCAGTACCTCCCGTCGATAGGCCTTGAGGGAGCAGCCGTAGTCATGCAGCCGCACCCCGGTCACCCGGCCGATCAAGCGGTTGGCGATCCGGGAGGGAAGTTTGCGCTGGAGGGCAGCATCCTGGCGCTGATGGCGCCAGCCGCTCACGAGGTCATACCCCTCCCGCAATTTGACCAGCAGCATGGGGATGTCGGCTGGATCGTTTTGAAGATCCCCATCCAGGCTGACGATGACCTCTCCGCCAGCCACATCAAAACCAGCCGCCATGGCTGCGGTCTGGCCATAGTTCTTGCGCAGCAGCACGGCCACCACTTCGGGCACCTCTGCGCTGATCTCGGCCAGCACATTGGCGGTGCGGTCGCTGGACCCGTCGTCGACCAGGACCAGCTCAAATGTCTCGTCGGTTGGACGCAGTGCTGAAAGGAGCTGCTCAACCAGGTGGGGCAGGCTTTCCTCTTCGTTGTACAGCGGCACCACCACCGAGAGATTCAGGGGTGCACTCATGCCGGTCGCGCTGCGAGTCGCTCAACTTAAGCAGGGGCCCGGTTGATCCGTCTGACAACGTCAGGAGAGATGCGATCCGTCATGGCAACGCACCACACGACCTGCGCCGCGGAATTCAGCCCTGTAGTGGCAAGCCACCGGGTGTTGATCGCTGCTGTGGAGGTTGTCAATGCCGATTCCATTGCGCCCATGGTCCTTGCCTGAGCTATGGCGGTAGCGGCCATCGCCGAGATGGAGCCCCACATGGGTGCAACGCCTGCGTGTGCCAAAAAACAGCAGATCTCCTGGGAGCAGCAGGCTGTGATCGTCGGGGAGAGCGGCAACCGGTTGGCAGAACCGCTCCTGCTGATAGGCATCTCGCGGAATCCAAATGCCCTGGCTGGCGAAGGCCATCTGCATTAGACCGGAACAATCCATGTCTGGTTCAGTGGTTCCCCCCCAGAGATAGACGTTGGGACGTTTCTGGGCGGTTTCGCTCCAGGCGAGCACGCCGGGTAGACGTCGTTCAATGTCCGCTGCGCTCAGCGGCGACGGTCGCCAGGGTGCGCATTGCTCAGCTCGCCCCAGAACTGCCTCGAGTGCGAGCCAGCAGCGGTAACCATCCTCCAGCAGCTGAACAGCGATCCTCGTGCGCTGCCTCTCCAGGATGCGAAAGCGGCGTCCAGAACAGGCCTGGGTGGTCAGACTCTCGCCGTCAGATCTCGAATAGCCATTGACGTCAGCGCACAGCTGCCAACAGGAGCCTGTCTGAATCAGGTCTGGGGCCAGCAGGGTGCCTAACGTCGCCATGGCCCAATCGAATCGCTATGGCGTTCTACCGTCCCGATCCCGCGATGGCGGCTCGGCTTGAGGCGGCCCTAGATGGGCTCGATGCCGACGGCCGCCCAGGGCTGCGCAATAGTCTGGCGATCACCTGGGTGCGGTACGACGAAGCTGCACCGGAGGCTGGTCAGGGCAGTGGTGCTTCCTGGAATCAAGACCGGATCCTCTATCCGGCCAGCGTGGTGAAGCTGTTCTATGCCGTCGCCGTTGAGCAGTGGCTGCAACGTGATCTGATCCCTGAAAGCGACGAACTGCAGCGCGCGGTGGGCGACATGATCGTCGATTCCAGCAACGATGCCACTGGGCTTGTGGTTGATTTGCTCACAGGCACCACCAGTGGCCCTGCACTTCATGGTGAACGCTGGGAGCTTTGGACGGAGCAGCGTCGCTTGATCAATGGTTGGTTGCAGACCTTGGCCTGGCCGGAACTCGAGGCGGTGAATTGCTGCCAGAAGACCTGGGGTGATGGTCCCTATGGCCGGGAGAAAAGGTTCTACGGGGCCGACAACAGCAACCGCAATGGCTTGTCCACCGCTGCGACAGCCCGGATGTTGGAGGCTGTGATGACCGGTGCGGTGGTTTCACCGCCGGCCTGTCGTCGGCTGCAGGGTCTGTTGCGGCGCTCGCTCGATCAGCAGCAGCGTCGTGCCGATCCTGAAAACCAGGTGGATGGGTTTCTCGGTGAGGGCCTACCTGAGGATGCGCTCCTCTGGAGCAAGGCCGGTTGGATGAGTCAGGCCCGTCATGACGCAGCGTGGTTTCAGACCTCCGCACAGCAACCACCCAGCTTGCTGGTGGTCTTCACTACGGGGCCTGATCGCGCCAGGGACGCATCCCTTTTGCCGGAGCTGGCACGGCAACTCAATCTGTTCACCAGTTCCGAGGAGCCGGCGAATTGAGTCAGTGAACTTGGAACGGAGAGGGAGGGATTCGAACCCTCGACAGAAGTTGCCTCCTGTAACTCCTTAGCAGGGAGCCGCTTTCAACCACTCAGCCACCTCTCCAGCGGCGCACCCAGAGTACCAAGTGCTGGGCAGTTGGTCAGACTTCAACGCGGGGCAGGCGTCGTTTGAAACCGCAGAGGATCTCCCAGGGAATTGAATCGCAGTGGTCGCTCCAGCTCTGCGGGCTTAACTCCAGGTCACCGTCCTGGCCCAGCAGGGTGACGATGTCGCCTTCCTCCAGTTCTCCTGCATCGGTGGCATCCAGCAGGAGCTGGTCCATGGTGATGGATCCCACCTGAGGCAGCTGGCGATTGCGATGCAGGGCATGAATGTGCCCGCTGAGGGACCGCAGAACACCATCGGCATAGCCGATGCCCACTACCGCCAGCCGAGTGGGGCGCTGGGTGATGAAGCGGTGGCCGTAGCTGACTCCTGTTCCTGCGGGCACCTCGCGGATCAGGCTGACCCGGGCGCGAACCGCCAGCGCGGGTTGCAAGGGAATGACATTGCTCAGATGTGCAGCGGGGGCATGGCCGTACAGGGCTAACCCAACGCGCACGAGGTCGTGGTGCAGCTCTCGGTTGAGCAGGGTCCCCGCGGAGTTGGCTAGATGGCGGGTGATGCTGCCGCCCACTTGGGGCAGGGCCGAGAGCATGCTCACGAAGCGATCCTGCTGGAGGCTGGTCAAGGCATCGTCCGGCTCATCAGCACAGGCCAGATGGCTGTAGATGCCCTCCAGATTGAGGTTTCCCAAGCTCTGCAGCTCCGCTGCGGTCTGATAGCCGTCGCTGAGGGGGCAGCCCAGCCGTGCCATGCCGGTGTCGATCTTCAGCTGCACGTCGAAACATCGACCGCTGTCGGCAGCGAGCTCATTGCAGAGCTGGGCATCCCTGAGGCTGCTCAGGGTGGGCATCAACCGCCAGTGCAGGCAGGTGCGCAGGTCGTCTGGTTCACAGAGGTTGCTGAGCAACAGCACCGGTGCCTCCAGGCCGGCCCGCCTCAGTTCAAGACCCTCCTGCAGCGTGGCCACGCCAAGGCTGGTGGCTCCTCCCTTTAGAGCAGCCCGTGCCACTGTCTCGGCGCCGTGGCCGTAACCATCGGCCTTCACCACCGCCATCAGTTGGGTGCGAGGGCCGAGGTGCTGGCAGAGAGCCCTGGCGTTGGCCCGAATCGCTGCAGGTGAAACTTCCACCCAGGCGCGCTGACGTGGATTCAGCTCCGGAATCACAGGCAGTGCTCGGCGCTACCGAGACGGCTTCACATCGCCGATAGCATGAAGCTTATTGAGTGAGCTGGCATGGGCCAGGTTCTCGTTCTCAATGCGTCCTACGAGCCGCTCAATATCACCACCTGGAGAAGGGCTGTGGTGATGATGCTGAAGGGCAAGGCCGAGAGCCTGGAACACGACCCCTGTCGGCAACTGCGTCAGGGCACCAACCTGCCGACGGTGATTCGCCTGCGGCAGTACGTCCGCGTTCCCTTCCGTCAGCTGCCCCTGACGCGTCGCAACCTCTTCCAGCGGGACAACCACACCTGCCAGTACTGCGGCAGTCGTGAAAATCAGTTGTCAATCGACCATGTGATGCCCCGCAGTCGGGGAGGTGGTGACACCTGGGAGAACGTGACCACGGCCTGCCTCAGCTGCAATGTGCGAAAGGCCAATCGAACTCCGAGGGAAGCCTCCATGCCTCTGCGTCATGCCCCGCGGCGGCCAGCCAGCAGCCTCAGTTTTGAGGCCCGGCGCCAGATCCATTCTGGGCATCATCAGGAATGGGCGAAATATGTCATCGGTGCTTGACCATCAGGTCTCGGCCTGATCGCTCAGTGCTTCGAGTTTCTGACGTTGCTCTTCGGCAATGCAGGCACCGATCATGTCCTCCAATTGGCCCTCCAGCACAGGCTCCAGGGTGAAGTTTCGGCCCAGCCGGTGATCGGTGGTTCGGTTGTCTTTGTAGTTGTAGGTGCGGATTTTTTCGGAGCGGTCACCACTGCCCACCTGGGCGCGTCGGTCGCTGCTTTCCCGTTCCGCAGCAGCAGCCTGCTCCCGCTCCAACAATTTGGCGCGCAGGATCTCCAGGGCCCGTTCACGGTTCTGCAGCTGGGAGCGTTCCTGGGTGCAGAACACACGGATGCCCGTGGGTTTGTGGAGGAGGTCCACGGCTGTTTCCACCTTGTTGACGTTCTGGCCCCCCGCACCGCCTGAACGTGCGGTGCTGATGTCGAGATCCTTCGGATCGAGCTGAACTTCCACGGCATCGGCTTCCGGCATCACGGCCACCGTGGCTGTAGAGGTGTGGACCCGACCCTGGGATTCTGTGGCCGGGACGCGTTGCACCCGATGCACTCCAGCTTCAAATTTCAGTTGGCTGTAGACGCTGTCGCCACGCACCGAAAGGATCAGCTCCCGAAACCCTCCCAGGTCGGCCTCGGTGCAGCTGATGGATTGCACGGCCCAGCCCACTTTCTGGCTGTAGCGCTCATACATCCGTGCCAGATCACCGGCCCAGAGACAGGCCTCGTCGCCCCCTGCGCCGGCGCGAATTTCCAGCATCACGCTGCGCTCATCGCGGGGATCTCTCGGCAGCAGCGCCAAGGTGAGCCGTTCCGTCAGCGTTGAATGCTGTTCCTGGAGGCTGATTAACTCATCCTGCGCGAGTTCCTCCATCGCAGCGTCACCGCGACTGTCTTTGAGCAGTTGACGTGCGGAGTCTCGCTCGGATTCGAGCTTCTGGAGTTCCTCGAAGTCGAGCACGAGAGGCTCAAGCCTTGATCGCTCCCGCGCGATCAATTCAAGCCGCTTCGGATCAGCGGCCACATCAGGGTCAGCCAGCTGCCGCTCGAGGTTGCGGAAGCTGGCTGTGGCTGTTTCCAGCCGTGTGAACAAGGTCGAGGCGTCCATGCCCCGTTCTCACCCTCAGGCTTTGGACTCGGCCTTGGCGGAGTCGGCACCTTTTTTCTTGGTGCCCATGCCGTACTTCTTCATGAAGCGGTCCACACGCCCCTCGGTGTCGAGGATCTTTTGGGTGCCAGTGAAGAAGGGATGGTTGCCGCTCCAGACGTCGACGTGGATCTCCGGCTGGGTGGCGCCTGTGGTCATGACCACTTCGCCGTTGCAGATCACCTTGGCGTCGGGATACCAGGTGGGATGAATGTCGGGCTTTGGCATCGGTAAAAAAAATCAGCGCTTGGAGAACTGAGGAGCCTTACGGGCTTTCTTGAGGCCGTACTTGCGGCGTTCCTTGGCACGGGGGTCCCGGCTCAGGTGACCTTCCGTCTTCAGCGGCTTGCGGTTGTCGGCAGACAGTTCACACAGGGCGCGGGCAGCACCTTGCTTGATGGCGCCGGACTGACCGGTGAGTCCACCACCGTGAACGTTGACAAGGATGTCGTACTCGCTGGTAAGGCCGAGGGTCTCCAGGGGAGCCTTCACCGCTGCGATGTACGAGGGGTTGTAGTTCAGATAGTTGTCACCGGGACGACCGTTGATGGTGATCGTTCCATTGCCGGGGACGAGGCGAACACGGGCGACAGAAGTCTTGCGACGACCGGTACCCCAGTAGACGACGGAATTGTTGCTCATTTGGCGGATGCGGAGGGGTTGAGCTGAAGAGGCTGGGGCTTCTGAGCGGCGTGGGGATGCTCGGTGCCCTTGTAGACCTTGAGCTTGCGGAACATCTGGCGGCCCAGGGCGTTGTGGGGAAGCATGCCTTTAATGGCCTTCTCCACGATCCGCTCGGGAATCCGTTCCTGCAGAGCCTCGAAGGTTTCCACCTTCATTCCCCCGGGACGACCGGAGTGACGGCGGTACAGCTTCTGCTGGGGCTTACGTCCGGAGACCTTGATCTTCTCGGCGTTCACAACGACGACAAAATCACCGGTGTCCAGATGGGGGGTGAAGCTGGGGTTGTTCTTGCCGCGGAGCACGGCTGCCACTTCAGTGGCCAAACGGCCGAGGGTTTGATTCTCAGCGTCCACCACGTACCACTGGCGGTCGATCGAATCAATCGGGGGGAGAGAGGTCTTGTTCATCGCGCCGGCATGCCGGTTCGGGTATGTCCCGCCTAATGCAGCGGAACTGGGCAAAGGGGGTCGGTCCAGAGCTGGACCTGACGGGGCTAAAGATCGAGCTTACTCTTCAGCCCTCCAGCTCCTGTGAGTTGGGCAGCATTCCAAGTAGAGGCCCGTTTATTCCGGCGTTGAGGGTGGATCCGGAGGAGGATCGCTCTCGGCCAGAAAAAACCACGGCTGACAATCGTACCAGCCGGCTTTAGTGAAGATGGGCTCCGCATAGCCAGCCCGAAGCAGGCAGAGGCCTGTGGCTGGCGCTGCCTCCTTCACCTCGTGGCGTCGTCGTTCCCGCCAGCGATGTTCAAAGGCGGCAACACTGAGACGGTGCTCGCCAACGGCCACCAACTGGGCCATCAGCAAGCGAACCATGCCGTACAGAAAACCACTGGCCTGGATCTCAACCCGCAGAAGATCACCTTGGCGCTCTACGAGCACCTCCTGCACGGTGGTTCTGGCATGGGCGCGACGGCTGCCTGCCTTCATGAAGGCGCTGAAGTCGTGCAGACCACGCATGGTGTTCAAAGCGTCCCGCATGCGGGACGCATCCAGCCTGTGTTGGTAGCGGTGCCAGCTCCAAGGGCTGAGAAACAGATTGGGACGCCGGCCGTTGTGAATCGTGTACCGGTACCGCCGGTAGATGGCGGAGTAACAGGCATGCCAATCGAGGGGACGGGCGACGGATTCGCGCACACGAATGGTGCTCGGCAGGCGTCCGTTCAAGGCCGGTGCCCATTTGCGAGCCGGGATCGGGCCACTGCAGTCGAAGTGCACCACCTGACCGGCGGCATGAACCCCGGCATCGGTGCGACCGGCGGCAAAGGTCTGTACCGGCCGGTGCGGATCGAGCTGGGCGATGGCTTCCTCTAGCACGGCCTGAACACTGCGACCGTTGCGTTGGCGCTGCCAGCCACAAAATGAAGAACCCTCGTACTGAAGGCTGAGTGCGATCCGCTGAAGGGACGCTGGCTCAGGACCTGCAGACGAGGGTTCGGTATTCAAACGTCAGCACTGACGTGAGGTCTGATCAGACCAGTTCAATGATGGCCATCTCGGCATTGTCGCCACGACGGGGAACGGTACGCGTGATGCGGGTATAGCCGCCCTTGCGATCGCTGTAGCGGTTGGGGGCCTTGTCGAACAAGGCATGCACCAGCTGCTTGTCGTAGATGTAGCCCATGGCCCGGCGACGGGAGGCGAGGCTGCCGTCCTTGGCCAGGGTGATCATGCGCTCGGCTTCGTCGCGAAGCGCCTTGGCCCTTGCCTTGGTGGTGGTGACCCGACCTTCGCGAATCAGCTGGGTGGTCAGGGCGCGCAGCATTGCCTTGCGCTGGTCAGCTGGACGTCCCAGCTGAGGAACTCGGCATTGATGACGCATGGTTCTGTCGGTGACGAAGACGAAAAAGGACGTTCAGGCCGTTCTGCGGTTATGCAGAAGTGCGGCTCTGGGGGATGGAGATGCCGATGCGCTCGAAGGCTTCGATCACTTCATCAGCGGATTTGGAACCGAAGTTCTTGATCTCGAGTAGATCCTCGTAGCTGAAGCCCATCAGGTCAGACACGGAGTTGACCTGAGCGCGCTTGAGGCAGTTGTAGGCCCGAACCGAAAGGTTCAATTCCTCTAGAGGAATCTGTGCTTCCGCCGAGGGCTCGGGTTCAGCAGGAACTTCCTCCACGAGAGTGACCGTGGCCAGTGGCTGGAACAGCTCAATCAATTGATTGGCCGACTGAGCCAGGGCGTCGTCGGGAGTAATGGAGCCGTCAGTGATGATCTCCATCCGAAGGCGCTCGCGGGCCGAACCGCCTTCGGCAACGGCGGTTTCGTCAATGGTGAAATTGACCCGGGTCACAGGCATGAACACCGCATCGATCTGGAGCAGATCGATGGCACTGGTTTCTTCGTTGTAGCGATCCACCGGGCGATAGCCGACGCCACGCTCAACGTGAACTTCCAGCTCGAGGCTGTGACCATCGGCCACGGTGGCGATCGGACGATCGGCATCCACAACTTGAACCTGAGAGGAGAACTGCAGATCTCCGGCCTTAACTTCAGCGGGACCAGCCACCACAAGACGGCCGATCTCGAGTTCGGCTGAACGGCTGCTGACTGTGAGTTCCTTGCAGTTCAGCAGGATGTCGAGAACGTCTTCACGGACCCCAGGAACCGTGGCGTATTCGTGATTGACACCGGCAATGCGGATGGCGGTGACGGCACTGCCTTCGAGACCACCCATCAGCACGCGACGCAACGCGTTGCCCAGGGTCGTGGCCTGGCCACGCTCGAGGGGACCGATCAGGAAGACGCCGGACTGGGCGCGATCCTCGGCCACCTGATGCTCAATGCGATCAATCTGGTACTGCAACACGATCTGAATCGGGGTAAATGGAGAAACCGGTGGAAATCAGCTCGGTTCAGACGCGGCGGCGCTTGGGCCGGCGGCAACCGTTATGGGGCAGGGGGGTGACGTCGCGAATCAGGGTGATTTCGAGGCCAGCAACTTGGAGGGCGCGGATGGCGGTCTCACGGCCTGAGCCAGGACCTCTCACAAGCACTTCAATCTGACGCATGCCTTGGTCGAGGGCACGACGTGCGGCTGCCTCTGCAGCAGTTTGAGCGGCGAAGGGGGTGCCTTTGCGAGCACCCTTGAAGCCACTGGCGCCTGCGGACGACCAGGAAATCACCTCACCAGCCGTATCGGTGATGGACACGATGGTGTTGTTGAAGGTGCTCTGGATGTGAGCAACACCGTTGGGAACGTTGCGCTTGGCCTTTTTGGGCCCGGATTTTTTGACGGTTTTAGCCATGGCCGTATGCAGTCAGGGATAAGGATGTAGAGGACTTACTTCTTCTTGCCAGCCACAGTTTTCCGCGCACCGCGGCGGGTACGGGCGTTGGTGCGGGTGCGTTGGCCACGAACCGGAAGGCTCATGCGGTGGCGACGTCCACGGAGGCAGCCGATGTCCTGCAGGCGCTTGAGGGCCATGCCCTCCTGTCGGCGTAGATCTCCTTCGACGGTGTACTCCTCTAGAGCACCGCGGAGTTTCTGAAGATCTCCGTCCTCTAAATCTTTCACCCGGATGTCGGGGTTCACGCCGGTTTTGGCCAGGATGGCCTGTGAGCGGGTGAGACCAACTCCGTAGATGTAGGTGAGGGACACTTCAATCCGCTTGTCGCGGGGAATGTCAACGCCGGCGATCCGTGCCACGTTCGTTTAGTTGAAAAGGACAGATACCTCCGAGGTCCTGGAGGCGAGGAATGTTTCAGAACAGCTGGGGATCAGCCCTGACGCTGTTTGTGCTTGGGGTTAGTGCAAATGACCATGACCTTGCCGTGGCGACGGATCACCCGGCACTTGTCACACATTTTTTTCACTGAGCTGCGCACCTTCATGAGGCGTGGCTCTCCAAATTTCCAAACGGCAACGTTACCATGCGGGGTCAACCAAGCACTGACTCGATCCGCTTGGTGATCTCCTCGACAGAGCCCTGGGCAGGGACGGAAACCAGGAGACCTTTATCGCTGTAAAAGCGAATCAGAGGTGCCGTTTTCTCGCGGTAGACCTCAAGGCGATTGCGGATCACCGCTTCGTTGTCATCGGCGCGACCGCGGGCCAGCAGCCGTTCAATTAAAACGGCGTCATCCAGCTCCAGCAGAACCACGGCCTGAATGGGTTGCTGTAATTCGGCCAGCAGGGGTTCGAGGGCTTCCGCTTGGGGCACTGTGCGGGGAAACCCATCCAGCAGCCAGCCATCTGTGGTTAGTGCCTTCATCTGGCTTTCCACAATCGCCAGCACGAGGGCGTCGCTTACCAGTTCGCCGCGGTTCATCACCGCTTCAGCTTCTTTGCCTAGTTCGCTGCCGGCTGCTACTTCAGAGCGCAGCAGATCGCCCGTGGATAGATGCTTCATGCTGATGGCATCGCACAGTCGGGCGGCCTGGGTGCCTTTGCCGGCTCCGGGAGGGCCAAGAAAGAGCAAGCGATTTTTCATGGTTGCGTAATCATGAGGTGAAGTGAACGGAAGGTGCACTGCCCAGCAGCGCTCACTGGCGAACGAGGCCTTCGTAGCGTTGTGAGATCACATAGGTCTGAACCTGCTTGGCCGTGTCGATGGCCACACCGACCAGGATCAGCAGTGAAGTGGCGCCAAGACCTTGGAAGGTCTGCACATTTGTGGCGCGTTCCACGGCCGCAGGAATGATGGCGACGGCGCCCAGGAACAGACCACCCAGCAAGGTGAGGCGGTTCTGGACTCCCGAGAGATAGTTGGCCGTGGCGCTGCCGGGGCGGACGCCTGGAATCGCCACACCACCCCGTTTCAGGTTGGTGGCGATGTCAGCGGGATTCACCGTGAGTGAGGCGTAGAAGTAGGAGAAGCCCAGGATCAACCCAAAAAAGGTGAGCGCGTACGGCCAGGGGTTCGCTGCTCCGGGATTCAGGGCACTGGCAGCACGGATCAACCACTCGCTCTTGGTGAGGTTGGCGATGGTGACCGGCAGGAAAATCAGGGCTGAGGCAAAGATGATCGGCATCACACCGCCGGCATTCAGCTTGAGCGGCAGATAGCTCTGACGGGTTGGGAGAACGCCTGCTCCACCCACCTGGCGCTTGGCACTGACGATGGGGATACGGCGAGCACCCTCCTGCACGAAGATGATTCCAACGATCGTGGCCAGGAACACCAGCACAAGAACAATGATGCCCAGCACGGTGTCGCGGTCACCGGTTTGAGCGGCTTCGATCGTGGCGCCAAGGGTGCGCGGCAGGGTGGCGACGATGTTCAGAAAAATCACCAGTGAGGCTCCCTGGCCGATGCCCCGCTCCGTGATCACTTCACTCAGCCACATCACCACCATCGATCCGGTGACCAGGGCCAGTGCCGTCTGCACCACAAAGGTCACTTCGCTGAGGCCTTCTATGGCGTATTGGCGCAGGATCATTGCGAAGACCACGCTCTGGACGAGACCCCATCCCAGCGCCACATAGCGGGTGATCTGGGCGATCTTGCGTCGGCCGGCCTCGCCCTCATTCTTCTGGAGGTCTTCCAGCTGCGGCAGCGCTGCGGTCAGCAGCTGGAGAATGATCGAGGCATTGATGAACGGCAGGATCCCAAGGGCAAAGATGCCCAGGGTGGAGATGCCACCGCCGGTGAAAATGTCGAGGAAACCGATCAGCTGTCCACCCTGATCGATGAACTGCTTGAACGCTTCTCGATCGATTCCTGGCATCGGGATGTAGATCCCAAGACGCACCAACAACAGCAGACCAAGTGTGGTGAGCACACGACTGCGGAGGCCAGGGTTGGTGATCAGCTGGCCGATCACTTCGGAGGCGTTGGGGTTGCGACCCCGACTGACGAGCATGTCCGGAAGAAAGTGAAGTTGGGCGAAAAGCCAAGAAGCCGCCCGTGGATCGAAATCCAGCGGACGGCTCAGACCCTAGGGCTGACTTGGGGGCGAGCCCTTGATTAGTCGAGGATTTCGCAGGTGCCACCTGCGGCTTCGATCTTGGTGCGGGCGGAGGCTGTGAACGCCGCGGCTTGCACTGTCAGCGTTTTGGCTTTCAGTTCGCCGTTGCCGAGCATCTTCAGCGGATGCTTGGGGCTGGTCACGATGCCGTCCTTGACCAGGGAATCCAAGTTGACGGTGCTGCCGTCCTTCAGGTCGTTCAACGCCGAGACGTTGAGCACGGTGAAGTGCTTGGGATTGACCAGGGGGAAGTGCTTCAGCTTCGGCACCCGGCGGTAGAGAGGCATTTGGCCACCCTCGAAGCCGGGGCGCGTGGGGCGACCCGAGCGGGATTTCTGGCCACGCATACCGAAGCCGCAACTGGCGCCCTGGCCGGCGGCGATGCCGCGGCCCTTGCGCAGTTTGCGGCGACGAGCGCCTTTGTTGGATTTGAGGGAATCGAGTCGGAGAGTCATCGCGAATCAGGAATAGATCTGTTCGAGGGAGATTCCCCGTTCCTTGGCCGTCTCCTTGTGGGTGCGGAGAAGCGACAGGGCCACCATGGCAGCCCGTGCATTGTTCAGGGGGGTCTTGCTGCCCAGGCGCTTGGCCAGGACATTCTTGATGCCGGCAAGTTCGAGCACTGTGCGGATGGAACCGCCAGCGATCACACCGGTACCAGGGGCTGCCGGGCGGATGAGCACGCTCGCAGCACCATCCCGACCATTGGAGAGGGTCGGGATGGAGTTGTGACGGGTCAGCGGCACCTTGACGAGGTGCTTCTTGCCATCGGCAACGCCCTTGCGGACAGCACCGATCACATCACCGGCCTTGCCGACGCCAACGCCGACCTGACCCTTCTCGTTGCCGACAACCACGATGGCCCGGAAGCTCATCTTTTTACCGCCTTTGACGGTTTTGGAGACGCGGCGGATTTGAACCACGCGCTCTTGCCATTCGGAGTCGCGCTCTTGGCCGCGACGACCACCACGCCGGTCGCCACGACGACCGTCACGGTCGCCACGGCCGCGGCGCTGTTCCTGTTGCTGCTGCTGCCCTTCGGCTGCCGCTGGAACGTCGGCCGCACCCGGTACGGCGTTGGGATTGGATTGGGGGGAGGAATCTGTCATGGGTTAAGCAGGAATCAGAACTGAAGGCCCGCTTCCCGGGCGGCATCGGCAAGGGCTTTAATCCGGCCGTGGTACAGATTTCCGCCGCGGTCGAACACTACCTGCTGGATGCCTTTGGCAATGGCGCGCTTGGCGACCAGTTCGCCGACGGCGACAGAGGCGTCGCAGCTGCCAGCCGGAGCCTTGAGGCCGGCACGCAGTTCCTTGTCAACGGTGGAGGCGGAGCAGAGTGTGCTCTGGGCCGCGTCGTCGATGACCTGGGCGTAGATGTGGTTGTTGGAGCGGAACACGGCCAGCCGCGGACGGTCTGAGGTTCCGGTGATGTGACGACGCAGACGCCGGTGGCGTTTCTGCGTCTGCTGTTTGCGGGACAGTTGGGACATGGTGGGGGAAGGGTAGGAACGTCAGGACAAGGCTTATTTCTTGCCGGACTTGCCTGCCTTGCGCAGGATGCGCTCGCCCTCGTACTTGATTCCCTTGCCCTTGTAGGGCTCGGGGGGGCGGATGGCGCGGACCTTGGCGGCTTCGTTGCCCACCAGCTCCTTATCGATTCCGGAGACAATCACCCTGGTGTTGTTCTCCACCTTGAAGGTGATGCCCTCAGGCGCTTCCATCTCGACGGGGTGGCTGTAGCCAGCACTCACCACGAGGGTTTTGCCTTTGACCTGGGCACGGGAGCCCACACCGACGATCTCCAGGGCCTTGCTATAGCCGTTGTTGACACCCTCGATCATGTTGGCGACGAGGGTGCGGCTCAGGCCGTGGCGCTCACGGGAGATGCGCTTGGTGCTTGTGGGTGAGACCACGATGGTGTTGTTGTCCTGGCTGACGCTGACGCCATCAGGAAGGGTGCGCTCCAGTTCGCCTTTGGGCCCTTTCACCTTGACGGTGAGCCCGTCGAGGGAAACGGTGACCTTTTCAGGGACGGGAACGGGGTTTTTGCCGATTCGTGACATGGTTCAGCTCCGGATCAGTAGACGTAACAGAGCACTTCGCCACCGACGCCCTCACGGCGGGCGTCGCGGTCGCTCATCACACCCTTGGAGGTGGAGATGATCGCCACGCCCAGTCCTCCGAGGACTTTGGGCAGGCCGCGAGTGTTTTTGTAGATGCGGAGACCGGGCTTGCTGACCCGCTGCATGGAGCGGATAGTGGGCAGCCTGTGCTTGCCGCTGTACTTGAGGGCGAGCACCAGTTCGGTGCGAACGCCTTCACCCTGCTCGCTGATCTCGGAGATGAAGCCCTCCTGTTGCAGCACCTTGGCGATGCTGCGGGTCATCCGCGAAGCGGGGATCTTGGTGGTTTCGTGACGTTTCTCACTCGCATTGCGAATGCGGGTGAGCATGTCGGAAATGGGGTCGTGGTTGGCCATAGGTGTCGACGGGGAGGGCTCAGTTGCTCTGGAACGGCATTCCCATCTCGCGGAGGAGGGCCCGGCCCTCTTCGTCCGAACGGGCAGTGGTCACGATGGTGATGTCCATGCCCCGGATCGCATCGATCTTGTCGAAGGAGATCTCAGGGAAGATGATCTGTTCGCGCACCCCAAGGGTGTAATTGCCGCGGCCATCGAAACTCTTGGGGCTGACCCCGCGGAAGTCGCGGATGCGGGGCAGCGCCAGGTTGATCAGGCGCTCGAGGAAGGCATACATCCGATCACCACGGAGGGTGACGGCACAGCCGATCGGCATGCCCTGCCGAATCTTGAAGCCGGCGATGGCTTTTTTGGCACGGGTCACAACGACCTTTTGGCCGGTGATCTGCGCCAGCTCATTCACCGAAGCCTCGAGGGACTTGGCATTGGCGGCGGCTTCGCCGAGACCCCGGTTAACGGTGACTTTCAGCACCTTGGGGACTTCGTGGATGTTGGTGAGGGAGAGATCCTTCTGCAGCTTGGGCTGGATGGTCTCCCGGTAGCGCTTCTTGAGTGACATAACGGGTTGGGGTGCTTCTGGGCGTGGTCAGAAGTCGGGATCAGTCGAGGACTTCACCGGTTTTCTTGAGCCGGCGCTTCTTGGTGCCGTCCTTGTCGACGACGATTTCAACGCGGCTTGCCACCTTTTTGTCGGTGGAATACAGCATCACGTTGGAGGCATGCAGGGAAGCTTCCTCCGTCACGATGCGGCCGGTCTCGCCCTCTTGGGTGGGCTTTTCATGGCGGGTGCGCATGTTTACGCCCTCCACGACGACACGGTTCTCGTTGGGCAGAGTGCGCAGAACGGCACCGGTCTTGCCCTTGTCTTTGCCGGCGATTACCTGAACGGTGTCGCCCTTACGGATGCGCATTTTGATGCGCTCGGTGGCCTTCGCCTTGGTGGTTGCAGTCGCCATGGTCAGATCACCTCCGGAGCGAGGGACACGATTTTGGTGAAGCTGCGCTCACGCAGCTCACGGGCCACCGGTCCGAAGACGCGAGTGCCTTTCGGGTTTTTGTCGTCGTTGATGATGACTGCGGCGTTGTCGTCGAACCGGATTGAGTTTCCGGTCTCACGACGCATGGTGGCTTTGGTGCGCACCACAACGGCCTTCACCACGTCGGACTTTTTGACACCCATGTTGGGGGCGGCATCCTTGACGGCGGCAACGATCACGTCGCCAACGTGGGCGTAGCGACGGTTGGTGCCGAGGACGCGAATGCACTGGATGCGCTTGGCGCCGCTGTTGTCGGCAACGGTGAGATAGGACTCCTGCTGGATCACTGCTTCACCTCCTGAGCTTCAGCCTTGTTGGCTTCTTCAGCTGCAGCCTTGGGGCTGTGGCTGAGAACCTCGGCGATGGCCCACCGCTTCTGGCGGCTCATCGGACGGGTTTCAGTGATGCGAACGCGGTCACCGACGCGACAGGTGTTGTCTTCGTCGTGAGCCTTGTAACGGGTGGTACGGCTGACCGTCTTTTGATAGATGGGGTGTGGGAAGCGGCTTTCCACCGCGACCACCACCGTTTTTTCCATCTTGTCGCTGACGACGGTGCCGATCCTTTCCTTGACTGCCATGGTTACGGAGTGGGGGATCAGGAGGCGGTGGAGCGCTGGCGCTCCGACTGCACCGTCAGCAGCTGGGCCAGCTTGATGCGGACCTCTTTGAAACGGTGCGTGTTGGCGAGCTGGCGCGTGGCCTGCTCGAAACGGAGTTGGAACAGTTCGCGGCGCAGGCCGTCGATCTGTTCGTTGATGTCCGAATCGGACAGGCTGCGCACATCGGCGGCGTTAGGACGGGCCATGGTCAGGACTCCACGGTGACGGCTTCAGAAGCTGCCGGAGCCTTGGCACCAGCTGACTTCTCCTGCTCATCCAGCTGGATGAACTTGGTCTTCACGGGAAGCTTGTATTGCGCGAGGCGCATGGCTTCCTTGGCGATTTCGGGGGTGATTTCGTCACCGCCCATCTCGAACAGGATCCGGCCGGGCTTGATCACCGCCACCCAGAATTCTGGGTTGCCCTTACCGGAACCCATCCGGGTTTCGGCAGCGCGCATGGTGACCGGCTTGTCGGGGAAGATCCGGATCCAGATTTTTCCGCCACGCTTGACGTAGCGGGTCATGGCACGACGGCTGGCCTCGATCTGGCGCGAGGTGATCCAGCCACATTCCTGTGCCTGCAGCGCGAACTGTCCGAAGGCAATGGTGTTGCCCCGGGTGGCGACGCCGCGCATGCGGCCTCGCTGCTGCTTACGGAATTTGACGCGTTTTGGACTCAGCATGGTTCAGGCCTCCTGTTCAACCCTCGTTGGAGCGGTCTTCGAACTGTTGGGGCCGACGGCTGGCCCGGCGCCGGGGGGCGGCCCCCACCGGCATGGGCTGAGCTTGTTCGCTCAGCACCTCGCCCTTGAACACCCACACCTTGATGCCGAGCACGCCGTAGGTCGTGCTGGCCACCTTGGTGGCGTAGTCGATGTCGGCACGCAGGGTGTGCAGGGGCACCCGACCCTCACGGGTCCATTCCGTCCGAGCGATCTCAGCACCGTTCAGGCGACCGGACACCTGGATCTTCAGACCCAGAACACCGGCACGCTGAGCGCGCTGCACAGCCATGCGGATGGTGCGGCGGAAGGCCACACGCTTCTCAAGCTGCTGGGCGATGTATTCGGCGAGGAGGAAGGCATCACCGTCGACGCGTTCGACCTCGACAACATTGATCCGCACCTGACGACTGGAGTCGCCGACGGTCTTCTGAATGCCGGAACGAAGGTCTTCGATGCCGCTGCCTTGACGGCCGACCAGCACACCAGGGCGTGCGGTCTTGAGTTCAACTTCAAGTTGATCGGCCTTACGGGCGATCAGCACATCGCTGATGCCGGCTGAGCCGTACTTCTTGTGGATGAACTTGCGAATCCGGTCATCCTCCTGAAGGAGGGCCGGATAGTTTTTGCTGGAGGCGTACCAGCGTGACCGGTGTTCCTGGGTGATCCCCAGGCGCAGACCGGTTGGGTTGATTTTGTGTCCCATTGGGTCAGAGTCCTCGAGGGTCAGGAATCGGTCTGAGCCGCCACAGCAATGCTGATGTGGCAGGTCTGTTTCTTGATCTGGAAAGCCCGGCCTTGGGCGCGGGGGCGATAGCGCTTCATGGAAGGGCCCATGTCAGCGCTGGCGCTCGAGATCACCAGAGAAGAGGGGTCAAGACCGAGGTTGTGCTCAGCGTTGGCCACCGCAGACCGGAGCACCTTGGTGATCGGGCCGGTGGAGCGGTAGGGCATGAACTCGAGCATGATCAGCGCGTCGCGGTAGGTGCGGCCACGGATTTGGTCGAGCACACGACGCACCTTGGACACAGAGCCTCGGATGAAGCGTCCGTGAGCCTGGGCAGTGGGTGCCGTTGGGGTTGACGATGTCATGGATTAGCGGCCTCCTTTCTTGTCTCTGATGTGGCCCTTGAAGGTGCGGGTGGGAGCGAACTCTCCCAGCTTGTGACCCACCATTTGCTCGGTGATGAACACCGGCACATGGGTGCGGCCGTTGTGAACCGCGATCGTGTGGCCGATCATCATCGGCAGGATCGTGGAGGCCCGTGACCAGGTCTTGATCACAGACTTGTCGTCGTTGTCGTTCTGCTTTTCAACCTTGCGAAGCAGGCTGTCGGCAATAAACGGACCTTTTTTGAGTGAACGTCCCATAACGGTTTAAGCAAGCGGCAAAGTGATGGATTGCATCAGGAATCGCGTCCGCCACGGCTCCGCTTGGAGGTCTTGCGACGCTTCCGGAGCACGTATTGGTTGCTGGGTTTGTTCCGCTTGCGGGTCTTGAGACCGAGGGCGGGTTTGCCCCAGGGGGTCACCGGGCCGGAACGGCCGATCGGTGCACGACCCTCACCACCACCGTGGGGGTGATCGCAGGGGTTCATCACACTGCCTCGAACCTGAGGACGACGTCCGAGCCAGCGGCGACGACCGGCCTTACCCAGGCTGGTGTTGCGCATTTCGGAGTTGCCGACCTCGCCGAGGGTGGCGTAGCACTCGCGGCGAACCAGGCGAACCTCGGTGGAGGGCAGCTTCAGAGCGACGTAGTCGCCTTCTTTTGCCATCACCTGGGCGCTGGCACCGGCTGTCCGGACCATCTGGCCGCCTCGACCGGCGTAGAGCTCAACGCAGTGAACAGCCGAACCGAGGGGCACCGAGGACAACGGCATGGCGTTGCCGTTCTCGATCGGGGCATCAGGGCCGGAGACCACGGTCTGACCCACCTGAACTCCTGCGGGAGCCAGGATGTAGCGCTTCTCGCCATCGGCGTAGAAGAGCAGTGCCAGACGCGCGTTGCGGTGCGGGTCGTAGTGAATTGCGGCCACCTTGGCGGTGACACCGTGCTTGTTGCGACGGAAATCCACCACGCGGTAGAGGCGCTTGTGGCCACCACCGCGATGGCGGCAGGTGATCACACCGCGGTTGTTGCGACCCTTGCGGCGGTGTTTAGCCACCACCAGGGTCCGCTCCGGCTTGCGGCTGGTGATCTCACTGAAATCAGTGACCACCCGGGTGCGGGTACCGGGGGTGTAGGGGCGGAAATTACGGATTGCCATGACGATTCAGACCCCTCAGGACTCAGGGAAGAGTTGGATCGAGTTGCCCTCCGCCAGGCGCACCACGGCTTTCTTCACCTGGGCACGTTTGCCGGCGAAGCGACCCATGCGACGGGAGCGTCGCGGGGGATTCATGGTGCTGATGCCGGTGACCTTCACATCGAAGAGCTGCTCAATGGCGGCCTTGATGTCGGGCTTCGCGGCGCGGTGGTCTACCTCGAAGGTGTACTGGTTGATTTCGAGGGCGCGGGTGGCCTTCTCGGTGATCAGGGGACGGCGGATCACATCCGCCAGGCGTCCTTGGAAACGTTCAGTCATCGCCGTAGACCTCCTGGATGGTTGCGAGAGCTTCCTCGCCCAGCACCAATGCATTGGCGTGGAGCAGGTCGAAGACGTTCAGCTGATCTGCGGAGATCAACTTGACTTTCTCCAGGTTGCGCACGGAACGGCGGACAACATCGGAGGGGTTCGTCAGAACGATGAGCACCTTGGAGCCGGCCGCGACACCGAGGCGTCCCAAGGCGTCCGTGATCTCACGGGTCTTGGGGGCCTCCAGCGCAGGAGCGAAGTCCTTCACGACGGTCACATCGTCAATGCGGGCCATCAGCGCAGTGCGCAGGGCCAGGCGACGCTCCTTGCGGTTCATCGCAAGGTTGTACGTGCGGGGCTTGGGTCCAAAGATGATGCCGCCGCCGGGCTTCAGGGGAGTCCGGATCGATCCCTGACGGGCCCGACCAGTTCCTTTCTGCTTGTAGGGCTTGCGACCACCACCGCGCACTTCTGAGCGGGTGAGGGTGCTGGCGGTTCCTTGGCGTGCATGGGCCTGCTGACGCAGAACAGCCCGATGCATGAGATCAACGGCGGTGGTCTCTTTGGCCACCTTCAGGTCCAGGGTTGCCTTACCGGCTTCCTTGCCCTGCCAATCAAGAACGACACAACTGGCCATCACTTACCTCCTTTGGCGGGCTTGGCGCCCACGCGCAAGGCCGGGCGGATGTTGAGCAGCGCACCAGGCTTGCCGGGCACGGATCCCTTCACCACCAGCAGGTTGTGCTCGCTGTCCACCTTGAGGATGGTCAGACCGCGGGTGGTGATTTTCTTGCCGCCGTAGCGACCGGCCATCCGCTTACCGGGATAGATCCGGCCCGGGGTCGTACCGGCACCGGTCGAACCGGGCTCGCGGTGGTTCTTCGAACCGTGGGTCATCGGACCCCGGCTGAAGCCGTGGCGCTTCTGGTAGCCAGAGAAGCCGCGGCCGACAGTGTCACCGCTGACATCCACCTTCTGGCCGGCTTCGAAATCGCCGACGGTGATGTCTCCACCGAGTTCGAGACCTTCAACGCTGTCGACGCGGTATTCGCGCAGATGACGCAGAAGCCCCTCTCCGGATTTGTTGAGGTGACCCTGGGCGGGCTTGTTGATCAGCTTCTCGCGGGTTTCGCCAAAGCCGATCTGCACTGCGGAATATCCGTCAGTGTCGTCGTTTTTGAGTTGGGTGATGCGGCAGGGGCCGGCTTCGATCAAGGTGACCGGAACAGCTCTGCCCTGCTCGTCGAAGAACTGGGACATACCCAGCTTCTTCCCGAGGATGCCGATGGACATGGATGGGGAGGAAGCGCCAGCGTGGACAACCACCAAGCGGAGAACCGCATGGGGTCAGGTGCTGATCGATTGGACGCAGACGTGGTTCGAAGCGGAACTCCCGAAGGAGTGGATTCGAATGGGCTAGCGAACGATTCAGCGAGGCTGGGACTTGCATCTGCACAATGTGCGGTTGCAGTTTCCCGACGGAGATCTCCGAAGAAAGCTTCCGTACTGGCCTGGAGATTCGACGCAATCGCCGAATCTGTTCTGCCGACTGGAGGCCCGGCTAGCGGACGGGCACAGAAACACAGAACAAACAACGAACCTACAACACCGACCTACCTGCTCCCCTGATCCATCTGCCTGCTGCCAGAATCCCCTTCAATCCCTGTAGCTGCCATGCCTCTGCTTCTCACCGGTCAGGCATTTCGCCGTGATCTCGAAGCCAATGGCTGTCTGGCGGTTCAGGCTCCGCTCGAAGGCGGTGCAGAAACCCGTCTATTAAGACGTCTGCGCGGTGCCGGTTACAGCACCCGCATGACATCAGCCCGCGGCCTCGGTGACCCGGAGGTGTTCCTCACCCAGAAGCACGGCATCCGTCCGCCCCACCTCGGTCATCAAAGCGTTGGTCGTGGTGCTGCTGTGGGAGAAGTGCAGGAGGTGGCTCCCCAGCTCGGCGATCTGTTTGAAGGTGATGCTCCTGTGGCCCTGTGGCTGTTGGAAGGCCAGGTGCTGTCGCGCTCCGAACTTCTTTCGCTCTGCGATCTGTGCAAGCGCGAACCACGTTTACGCATCATCGTGGAGATGGGTGGTGCTCGCAGCCTGAAGTGGGAACCGATGACCACATATCTGAAGGCCTGACGCCTGATGAGGCCCTCGATCAGGGCCGTTGGGTCAAGCTGATCTGTGGAGCAAGCAACCAGGATTTGCCTGCCATTGCCGATCTGACCGCTGTTTTTGCGGCTGTCGGTGTTCATTGCGTTGATGTGGCTGCAGATCCAGCGGTCGCCATTGCAGCGCGTCGCGGTCTGGACTGGGCTGAGGCGCAAACAGGGCGTCGCCCCTGGCTGATGGTCAGCCTTAGCGATGGGATCGATGCTCACTTCCGCAAGGCCTGGTTCGATCCCGATCACTGCCCTGCGGACTGCCCGCGGCCCTGCGAAAGGATTTGTCCTGCGGCAGCGATTCCGCCCGCTGCTGGGATCGACCAGCAGCGTTGCTATGGCTGCGGCCGCTGCTTGCCGGCTTGCCCCCATGGCTTGATTGAGGAACGCGACCACCGATTGGAACCCGAGCAGGTGATCTCCTTGCTCAAATCGATTCAGCCCGATGCTGTGGAGATTCACACGGCATCTGGGCATGACGAGGGCTTCTCGACGCTGATCCAAAGCCTTCAGCAGCACCACGTTCCTTTGCGGCGTTTGGCCGTGAGCTCCGGATTGGAGGTCCACGGCGTGAAGGCCGATCAGTTGGCTGGTTTGCTTTGGCGTCGCTACTCCCGCCTGCGCCAAGCCGGTTACAGACCCCTCTGGCAGCTGGATGGGCGTCCGATGAGCGGCGATGTGGGTGCTGGCACCGCGCGGGCCGCGATTCAGCTCTGGCGTGCCATGCGTGGTCTGGCACCACCGGGTCCGCTGCAGCTTGCCGGTGGCACCAACGCCGCAACGCTGGAGTTCTTGCACCCGACGGAGCGCCCGGCTGGCATCGCCTTTGGCGGTGTGGCCCGTCGCTTGCTGATGCCTGTGCTGGATGAGGCGCAAACCCGTGGACTTGCCTTGTGGCAATGGCCCGAGGGTTGGAACCGTGCCCTCTCGCTCGCGCGTCCATTGGTTACGCCATGGCTGCAGCGCTCTTGCTAGAAGGCTGAAACGCGCAGATCCCATGGGCACGCAACGGGTCACCGACGATCTGGATCGCCTTCTTGAGCTCCTGCCGGACGCCGTGCAGGAGCAGTTGCAGCCGGAAGAGGCACGACAGCAGTTGCTCGAGGTGGTGCTCGATCTCGGTCGGGTTCCGGAAGCGCGTTATCCAGGCCGTGCCCTGGCGCTGGGTTCCACGCCCTTGTCCCGGGAGGATCTGGCGGCCGTGGTGGCCAGGCTTGGTCAGTTCGGTGGCGATAACCGGGCGGGAATCGAACGAACGCTTCACCGGATTAGCGCGATCCGCAACCGTCAGGGCGAGGTTGTCGGTCTGACCTGCCGGGTGGGGCGAGCCGTGTTCGGTACCGTTGCGATGGTGCGGGACCTCCTTGATGGAGGTCAGTCCCTGCTGTTGATGGGGCGCCCGGGTGTGGGCAAGACAACGGCGTTGCGTGAGATCGCCCGGGTGCTTTCGGATGAGTTGGAGCGGCGCGTTGTTGTGATCGACACGAGCAACGAGATCGCCGGTGATGGCGACATCCCCCATCCCGCGATCGGTCGGGCCCGCCGCATGCAGGTGGCCAGGCCTGAGCTGCAGCACCAAACCATGATCGAGGCGGTGGAAAACCACATGCCAGAAGTCATCGTGATCGATGAGATCGGCACGGAGCTGGAGGCGCAGGCCGCGCGCACCATCGCTGAACGTGGCGTGGTGCTTGTCGCCACAGCTCACGGCAATGCTTTGGCCAACCTGATCAAGAACCCCACCCTCAGCGATTTGGTGGGCGGGATTCAGACGGTCACCCTCGGGGATGAGGAGGCCCGGCGGCGTCGCAGTCAGAAAACGGTGTTGGAGCGTGCCGCCGAACCGACTTTTCCGGTTGCAGTTGAAATGCATAGCCGGCAGCGCTGGGCCGTACACACTGACGTTGCCGCCACCGTGGACCAACTGCTTCGGGGTCTGAAGCCCAGGGTTCAGGAGCGCGAGCTGACGCCTGAGGGGGGCGTTCAGCTGGTGGACCCGCCGCAGTCTTCGGGTTTGCTGCGCCCTCCGTCCCAACGGCCGTTTGCGGAACAGCCCGTCTCAGTTCCCGTGCCCATGCCTGCGGTCAGTGTCCGCAAGGAAAGTGCAGCAGACGAACAATCTTCAGCGGAGACCAGCGCCGAGCCTCTGCAGGTTCTCTGTTGCGGGGTTCCTCCCCGTGTTGTGGAGGAGGCCATCCGTTCTCACGGCTGGAAGGCTCAGGTTGTGGATGATTTGAGTGAGGCTGATGTGGTGTTGAGCATTCGGCTCGGCCTCAGTCGCCAACCGTCGCTGCGCCGTCAGGCCAGGGATCTGGGGATCCCGATCCTGGTGATTAAGTCCGACACCCTGCCCCAGGTGACCCGTGCCATGGCCCGTCTTCTCCGCCGTCAGGCCACCGAATCGTCCGCAGAGGTCACCCCGCCGGACCGGGTGTCTCAGGACGATGAATTGGCTGCTCTCGAGGAATGCCGTCTTGCCGTGGAACAGGTGGTGATGCCGCAAGGCAGGCCGGTGGAGTTGCTGCCGCGAAGTGAGCGTGTTCTCCGGATGCAAGCCGATCTTGTGCGCCGTTACCGGCTACGCAGCGATGTCTTCGGCGAGGCTGAACTGTCCCGCTTGCGGGTTTTTCCTCCCTGATCGTTCGTTCGTGGATTGACGAACGGTTGGCTGCTATGAGTAACTATTAATGCTCCGGTGAGCCGCAAGTCGCGGTCTTTTCCGGTTCAGTGGGCCGTCGCCAAGCGGTAAGGCAGCGGGTTTTGGTCTCGCCATTCCTAGGTTCGAATCCTAGCGGCCCAGTTTTTGTCCATGAACCTTCGCCCACTGCTCGTCTTCGATTTCGACGGGGTCATCGTCGATGGAATGGCCGAGTACTGGTGGAGTGCTTGGCATGCCTGTCGTCGTCTTGAGGCTGCTCCAGAGGGCTTTACGCCTGATCAGGTGCCTGACGCCTTCCGTCAGCTGCGGCCGTGGGTGCATCACGGTTGGGAAATGGTGCTGCTGGCCGCGGAACTGCCGGCGCTGAACCTTCAGGTTTGGCTGCAGTCCTATGGGGAAGCGCAGGCCTTGGCACTGCAACGGCGTGGATGGCAGCCGGAGCAGCTGCAGGCGGCACTTGATGCCTCCAGAGACGAAGCGGTGCGGCAGAACCGTTCCGCGTGGTTGGCGTTGCATCGACCTTTCCCCGGTCTGGTGGAGCGGCTGAAGCAGTTGGAAGCAGAGGGGGTGGACTGGGCTGTTCTGACGACAAAAACCCAGGCCTTCACCGCTGAGCTGCTGAACAGCCTTGGCCTGCATCCTTGGCGTCTGGATGGTCGTGAGGCTGGCGCTAAGCCTCAGGTTCTGCTCCAGCTCCAGCGGCAGCGAAGCCTGTGCGGCTTCGTGGAAGACCGCCGGGCGACGCTTGAGGCGGTGCGCTCAACGCCAGGGTTGGATCAACTGCCCTGTTTTCTGGTGAGTTGGGGCTATCTTCGCCCGAAGGATCAGAGCGGTCTTCCGCCTGGAATTGCGTTGCTCCATCCGGATCGCTTTCGGGCCCCCCTGGCGCAATGGCCCTGATTCGCTACGGTACGCTTGTACTACCTGAGACGATTCGACGCTTCTGTGGCATTGGATCTCTCGTTCCTTAGTTTCAGGTCCTTCTCATGCCTGCAGATATGAAATCCGGCGCTTCCGATCCCCGTTCCTCCGGTGAGAGGGACAAGGCGCTGAATCTGGTTTTGGGTCAGATCGAACGCAACTTCGGCAAGGGATCGATCATGCGGCTGGGGGATGCCTCCCGCATGCGGGTGGAGACGATTTCCACCGGTGCGCTGACCCTCGATCTCGCTTTGGGTGGTGGTTACCCGAAGGGTCGTGTGGTGGAGATTTATGGCCCGGAAAGTTCCGGTAAAACCACGCTCACCCTGCACGCGATTGCTGAAGTGCAAAAGCGTGGTGGTGTGGCGGCCTTCGTGGATGCGGAGCATGCCCTGGATCCCGTCTATGCCGCTTCTCTGGGTGTTGATGTTGAGAACCTGCTGGTTTCTCAGCCCGACACCGGTGAGATGGCGCTGGAGATTGTTGACCAGTTAGTGCGATCCGCGGCGGTGGATCTCGTCGTTGTCGACTCGGTGGCTGCCCTCACCCCCCGTGCTGAGATCGAAGGTGAGATGGGAGACCTGGCGGTTGGCGCCCAGGCGCGTCTGATGAGTCAGGCGATGCGGAAGATCACAGGCAATATCGGCAAGTCGGGTTGCACCGTCATCTTCCTCAACCAGCTGCGTCTCAAGATTGGTGTGACCTACGGCAACCCAGAGACCACCACTGGAGGTAATGCGCTCAAGTTCTATGCCTCGGTTCGCCTCGACATCCGTCGAATTCAGACGCTCAAGAGGGGAACCGAGGAATTCGGTATCAGGGCCAAGGTGAAAGTGGCGAAAAACAAGGTTGCGCCACCCTTCCGCATTGCCGAATTCGACATTCTCTTTGGCCGCGGCATCAGCACCTTGGGTTGTCTGCTTGATCTCGCTGAGGAGACGGGCGTTGTTGTTCGCAAGGGCGCTTGGTACAGCTACGAGGCAGACAACATTGGCCAGGGTCGCGACAACACCATCACCTGGATGGAGGAGAACCCGGATGCAACAGCCACCATCGAAACACTGGTGCGTCAGAAATTGACCGAGGGTTCAGAGGTCAAGTCGAACTCCATGCGGCCCTTGGCCGCCGCTGCAAAAACTGCTGCTGCCGACAAGTCGGCTTCGGCGAAGGTCTCAGAAGCCGCCTGAAATCAGGCGGCTTGGACCAAGGGCTGCATGGTGCGGACTTGGCCCTCTTGAGCTAGATCTGCCATTCGCTGCAGTTCTTGGATGGCTTCAGCCCCTTCCAGCTTCACCAGTTCTCGGCCGTTGCGGGATTCCACCCAGCTGATGCCGAAGTCGGAGACAAGAAAGCGCACCATGTGGCCATCACCGATGTCCGCCACAAACGAAGCCCCATGCCCATCGCGACCGTCGCCACAGGAGTAACAGGTGGCTGTTAGGCCGGCGCTTTGAAGGCTGGTGGCGAGGGCCTGCAGGCTCATCACCAGGTCTTCAACGACGGATCTGTAGTGCTCGGCTAAACGCGGAAACATGATTGAGTCTCCATTGAGACCCAGCCTAAAGGTTTTCTTTTGTTTTTGTTGGTTGGGTTGAGCCGGTTGCTCAGGGGGTGTCCGCAAGCGTCCACCAACCGGCCGCTGGGCCGATGAAGCGCACCGTGATCCAAAGCACCACCATCCCTCCGATGCCGATCCAGGCGCCGCGGGTGGTCACCGCCATGAACTGCTGCGTCTGGTTGCGGGTCAGCGGAAGCCAGGACACCACCCGTGGGGAGGTGTCCACAGATTTGGTGCTGGCCTTGGGCTGACGGGGGGGTAAGCCCTGGGCAGCCCGGCGGCGTGCTTCTCCCATGCACTTCTGAGCATTGAAGGGAGGTTAGGCGTTGTTCACTCCGGCAGCAGTCGCTGCAATGGAATCCAAGGTTCCAGTCGATGCAGCACCTGATCACCCCAGCTGCGCCCTCGGAGGCGACCGTCGAGGATGGCCAGGCGACCACCACTGCGTCGAATCGGCGCAATTGCGGCAGGGATCAGGCTCAGGGCTTCCGGCAGCAGCAAGGTGCGGAACCAGTCATCTCCCTGTTGTTTCAACCGTTCCACCCGGGCCGAGGTGAGCGGACTGTCCAGGCTGGCGATCGGGAGCATGCCGACAATCAGCTGTGCTGGGGCCGGCAGCTGCTCCTGATGCTCCAGCCACCAGTCCCAGCTGCAGGTCACTACGCCATTGCTTTCGGGTGCTGTCGACTCCTGTCCCACACGGCGTCCGAATTCCGCAGCCAGGGAGCTGGTCAGCTGCCGACGTAGCTGGTCGTCATTGATCAGAACGATGGTCAGCCCCGCCTGGCCAAGGATGAGCCGTCTGCTCTCCTCCAGGAGATGTTGGGCGTAGATCCGTGTGTTCGGCAGCGGCTGGCGACGCGGGGCATAGAGGGGGAGCGGTTCATTCAGCTCCCGTTCACGCAGTGTTGCCCGCACGTCGGGGACCACGCCGGCCTGTTCAAATTCCAGATCCAGCCTTGCGTCGTCTCCATTGCTGCTGAACATCAGGCAGGGGTGATCCAGCAGCACCCCCCGCATCAGTTGGAGCGGTTCGAGGGGGGCCAGCTTCCAGCACCATTGGAGCAGCCGGTGATCCAGTTCAGCCCATTGACTCCACTCCGCCGGGTTGATGCTGCGGAGGGTGTTCCACGGCTCAGGGCTGGCTGGCAACAGCTGGAGCAGATCCCGCAGGGCCTGCCCGGCTGAGCCTTCGAGTCGCACAGCGCCACCGGGCCTCGTGGCATCAGCGAACAGCTGCCGGCTCATGCGGTCATGCAGCTCCAGCAATCCGGATTCAGCCTGGGGACAGGCCTGGCGCAGCTCATCCCAGTGCTGATGCTCGATCTCCAAGCTGAGAGCGTTGCGCATCCGCCGGCTCAATTGATCCATCTCGGGGATCAGCAGTTGCCGTTGGCCCAAGTGCCCGTCCCGATGGGCCTGAATCAGCTCGCCAACATCCATCAGCCAGAGCTGTGCACCTTCCGGAGGCTTTGGTCCCTGCCAGCAGGGAAGCCGCAGGCCCTGGTTGCGGAGACGGGGCAATTCCAACTGGAGCAGGCGCCGGCGCTGTGGGGCTGTCAGCACCAGCGCTCCTGCTTCGGGAGCCAGGCACAGCGGTACCAGCAAACCGAGCCACCATCGTTCGCTGCTGCTGGGGGGGAGCTGAACGAGCGTCGTATCGCGACGCCTCAGGCTTCTTGCCACCAGCCGGCTCAGGGTCAGGTGGTGGGGCCAGTCCGATTCCTCCTGGCGAAGCAGGGTTTTGATCTGATGGTGGGCCTGAGCTTCCAACATCCTCAAACCCTAAGCAGGGTTCCCCCGGCGATTGGTTCATGGCAATCCATCCATCAACATGGCTTCACGACCCTGCGGGAGGGATGGCGGTGCAACCGGGACGTATAGGGATCGTTGGCCTTGGATTGATTGGGGGATCCCTTGGTCTGGATCTCCAGGCACGGGGCTGGAGTGTGCAGGGCCTGGTGCATCGTCAGGCCACGGCGGATCGCGCCATGGCACGAGGGCTGGTGGGAGCGGTGTCGACCGATCCCGGTTGCCTCTCGGATTGCGATCTGGTGATCCTGGCGTTGCCAATCCCCTTGCTGTTGAGCCCACCGGATGAGCTCATTGCCGCCCTACCTGAGGCAGCGGTGGTCACCGATGTCGGTTCGGTCAAACAGCCTGTGTTGGAGGTTTGGCGCCAGCGGCATCCCCGCTTTGTGGCCAGTCACCCCATGGCAGGCACAGCTCATGCGGGCGTTGAGGCTGGGGTGACGGATCTGTTCCGCGGTCGCCCTTGGATTGCAACTCCGGATCAAGAAACAGACTCCGCTGCCCTGGCCCAGGTTCGTGATCTTGCCGTCAGCGTGGGCGGTCATTGGCTGACATCCACCGCGTCGCAGCACGACCAGGCGGTTGCTCTGATTTCCCACATGCCGGTGTTGGTGAGTGCTGCACTGCTGCGGGCGGTGGGGGATGAACGGGATCCGGAGATCCGGCAGTTGGCGATGGTGCTGGCGTCCAGCGGCTTTGCCGACACCAGTCGTGTGGGCGGAGGGAATCCCCAGCTGGGGGTGGCGATGGCTTCCACCAACCGGGAAGCGGTGTTGCGCGGCTTGGCGGCCTACCGCTGGAGCCTTGAGCAGCTCGAAGATGCTGTTCTCCAGCAAAACTGGCCTCAGCTCGAGTTGGAACTGCGCCGAACGCAGACCCTGCGCCCGGATTTTTTGAGGGCGTCAGGGGAGGTCAGCTCCGAAAGCTGAGGGGTTGTCCCCGCTCGGCTCTGAGCTGACGGCAGGCATTCAGGGCTGACAGGCTCACGCCTGCTGTGCCCTCTCCCGGATGGAGGCTGTCGCCGCAGAGCCAAAGACCAGGCATGGGCGTTCGTCCTGCCAAGCCGAAGGGGCCGAACCGGCTTGGATGCTGTCCAAGGCCTCCGACCATGCCATTGGGACGGCCTGTCCAGCCGGCGAAGCCCCGTGGTGTTGCCAGTTCAGCGTGTAACCAGGCGTCGTCTTCAAGTGAAAGCCAGCGGTTCAGTTCGGCTTGGATCAGGTTCAGCGTCTCTGTTTTGCGCTGTTGGTACTCCGGCTCCGGCAAGCGGCACCAGTCGCCTGTTGGGGTGAACACGCTGGCAATCAAGGTGGCCTGCCCCTGGGGCGCCCGTCCATCTCCCTCGCGGCTGACAGAGACGAACAGGGATCCCGGGGATCCACAGCCCCGCTGGAGATGGCCTGGACAGGGATTCGGCAGTGCATCACGCTGCACCGCTCCGTAGAGCACCAGGGCACCACTGGGTTCATGCAGGTTTTCCAGTCGCTTGCGGTAGCCCTTGGGCAGTCGATCCGGTTCGATCAGCTCCAGCAGGCACTGGGGGGGCAGGCTGCAGACCACATCGCGGCTGCTGAGTTGTTGTTCCGCGCCTTTGCCGGTGCTGATCGTCAACTGCCAGCCGGATGAGCTGGGCTGCAGCTTGGTGACCCGATGCTTCATCAGCACCGTTCCGCCGTCGCGCTCAATGGCGGCCACCAGCTGATTGCTCAGCACCTGCATCGATCCCTCCAGATGCCAGAGCCCGAGGGGTGCTTGGGCCATTTGCAGGACGGTGGCGCCGTACAGCGCCGCCGTGCGATCGGCCGGTTCCTGGGAGTACAGCTTCAGCTGGAGGTCGAGAAAGCGCCGCAGCCGTTGATCGTCACCGCACCCACACAGCTGCAACAGATCGGCGATGGTCAGACCTGTGAACAGTCCCGATGCCAGCGTTGCGGGACGCAGTGCCCGCAGCAATGTGCCGAGATCCCAGAGGGAGCGCGGTGTCACCACGGGGTCTTGGTTAGCGAACTGCCAGTTGCTGGAATGCAACTGATGGCAAAGGCTCCAGAAGCGTTGGCTGCCGGGGAATTGACGCTCACGCTCGGCGGTCCAGGCTTCCGGGTCATGCCAGAGCGAAATGGGAGGCGAGCCATCGCCCAGGTCAACCACACAACCTGGGTTCAGCAGCTCTGCCGTGGGCAAAGGCATGTCCAGATGCTTGAGCAGTCGCGCATGACTGCCACCGGGCTCCAACCCGGCGACCTGGGTCGCCCCAACATCGAACACCCATGGACCACGCCGGAACGTTCCGGCACATCCCCCCGGTTGTTGATGCGCTTCCAGCAGCGTGACGTCGACGCCATCGCGGGCCAGCAGTGCCGCGGCGGTTAAGCCAGCGATCCCACCGCCCACCACGATCACGCTGGAATCGCTCACGACGTTCTGATGAATCGAGCCATGCTGGCAAGACAGGGGGGCTTGCTGAGGATGAACAGCGAACTGCGCCGGGATCTCACCGCCGAAGACGGCCCGTTGGCGGGGGCTGTCATCACGGATGTCTCCCCCGTCGGGGGTGGTTGCATTCATCAGGCCTGGAAACTGCGCCTCCGTGATGGGCAGGTGTTGTTTGCCAAAAGCGGTGGCGCTCGTGCGCTGCCCCTGTTTGAGGTGGAGGCGGAGGCCCTTGAGGCCTTGCATGCTCAAGCCAATGCCTCCTTTCTTGTTGTGCCGCAGCCCATCGCTCTGGCGGCACTGCCCCATGGTGCGGTGCTGCTGTTGCCTTGGTTGGATTGCGGCGGCAGCGACCAAACAGCCCTCGGCCGGGGTTTGGCACTGCTGCATCAGGCGTCGATGGCCTCCAGCCCAGGTCGTTTCGGCTGGCACCGTGACGGCTTCATTGGCGCTGGACCTCAACCGGGGGGGTGGCGCGATGACTGGGGATTGGCCTTCGTGGAGCTCAGGCTGCGCCCTCAACTGGAAGCCCTTGATGGGTTGAAGCAGGATTCAACAGATCTCAACCCGTTGTTACTGCGCCTCGCAGAGCATCTGAACGAGCATCAACCGCGTCCGGCCTTGGTGCACGGCGATCTCTGGGGTGGGAATGCCGCCAGCCTGCGTGATGGACGGGGGAGCATTTTTGATCCCGCCAGCTGGTGGGCTGATCGGGAAGTTGATTTGGCCATGACCCGGCTGTTCGGTGGCTTCGGGGAAGACTTCCGATCGGGTTATCGGGAGGTGCTCCCCGATGCTCCAGGCGCTGACGGTCGGGTGGATATCTACAACCTGTACCACCTGCTCAACCACGCCAATTTGTTTGGGGCGAGTTATCTGAGCCAATGCCGAGCCAGTCTCAGGGATCTGGCTCGGCGGCTTTGAGAATCAGCCCAGGTACTCCTTCCGGAGGGTTTGAACACGCTGCACCAGAGCATTGCGCTTTTCGCTCGTGGTCAGGTTCTTCCAGCTCCATTGGCCCACAACGACCACGCCGAGAAGTTCAAGCAGCCCCGGAACGATCGGGAGCAGATTGATCGTGTCGAGGATTCCCTTGATCAGGATCTGGGCAATGATCACCGCCGCAAAGATGCCGACGATCTTGCCGATGCGGCCCATCTGACTCCAGTCGACCCCATCGAGGGTGTCGTTCACCTTGCCGAGAACGTCGCTGTAGCGCTCAGCGAAGGAGGTGGTGTCGTCCTGAGTAGGAGCGTCGACGGGTGTCGTCACGGTTGTGGCGGCATCCTTTACTTCAGTGGGGGCGTCACTCATGAGAACGACTAAATCCTTCACAATTTCAGCTGAGCGTATCGGTGCGACGGGGTCTACGCCATCCGTGCTGCAAATTGATCACCGTTGCCACACGGATTTGCGCCGCATTTTGTTGGCGCCCCACCCCGAAGAAGGCTGTGCCCTGCTGCTGGGACAACGGACGAATGCAGGCTGTTTGAGGCTGACCACGACCTGGCCCTGTTGCAATGTCTGGGGACGAGGGGCATCCGGTCAGCGGCCTGTCCATGACCGTCGCAGAAGGTTTCTGGTGGATCCGAGGGAGCAGTTGGCCGCCCAGCGATGGGCACGGGATCGCCATCAACGTTGTCTTGGCGTGGCCCACTCCCATCCGGCCTCCGAGCCTGTGCCCTCGCCCCACGATCGCCGCTGGGGGAAGGCTGAAAGTCTGATGCTGATTCTCTCTGCCTCGTTCGGCCTGCGGGCCTGGTGGCTGCATGGTGACCGCAGCGTGGATGAAATCCCGATTCAGCTCTGGGAAACTCACAACCATGCATGACCAACCGATGCTGAGTGCTGATGAGCGGGGGCGCTACGCCCGCCATCTGATCCTTCCCGAGGTTGGCCCTGCCGGTCAGCTCCGGTTGAAGTCTGCTTCGGTGCTCTGTGTTGGCAGCGGTGGGCTGGGATCTCCACTGCTGCTGTACTTGGCGGCGGCAGGCTTGGGCCGAATCGGAATCGTGGATGGAGATGTGGTGGAGCTCTCCAATCTCCAGCGGCAGGTGATCCACAGCACCAGCGGGGTTGGCGGCTCCAAGGCCCACTCGGCCGCAGCGCGGATCCACGATCTCAATCCCCACTGCCAGGTGGAGGTGCATGAACACATGCTGAATGCAGGCAATGCCCTGGACCTCATCGGTGACTACGACCTGGTTTGTGACGGCACCGACAACTTCCCCAGTCGGTATCTGATCAACGACGCCTGTGTGTTGCTTGGCAAGCCCCTCGTCTATGGCTCCGTGCAGCGCTTTGACGGCCAGGTCAGCGTGTTCAACCGCACACCAACGAGCCCCAACTACCGCGATCTGCTGCCGGAACCACCTCCGCCGGACGCTGTTCCGTCCTGCTCGGAGGCTGGTGTGATGGGTGTGATGCCGGGGCTGATCGGTCTGCTCCAGGCCACCGAAGCGATCAAGGTGATCACCGGCATCGGTGAGTGCCTGGATGGTCGGCTGCTGGTGGTTGATGCCTTGGCGATGCGATTTCGGGAACTCACCCTCCGCGTTGATCCGGACCGACCGGAGGTTGAGAGCCTGATTGACTACCAAGAGTTTTGTAAGCCAACAGCCCCTGCCATGAACAGCATCAGCGTGATCGAGCTGAAGGCATTGCTGGAGAGCGGTGCTACCGACATTGCTCTTGTTGATGTTCGCACTCCAGAAGAGGCGCAAGTCGCATCAATTGTGGGATCTGAATTAATCCCCCTGGCATCGATTGAGAGTGGTGAAGCCATGGAGCGTTTGCATGATTTGTCGACCTCTAAGCAAATATTTGTACACTGCAAGCTTGGAGGGCGTTCGGCCAAAGCAGTCTCTTTGCTTCAACAAAGTGGAATTGAAGCAGTGAATGTCAGTGGTGGTATAGAGGCTTGGTCTAATGAGGTTGATCCCTCAATGACACGCTATTGATGGCTTTACCTTTGCTCGTTAATTGGCTCAAATAAGCCGTCTAAAAAGTTAAATACAGTTGAGATAATCGGTTTTTCCCTGAGGCGTACCTTTGCAGTAATAGCCATACCCGGTCGTAAATCATCGAGGCTTAATTTTTTAGGGTTATCCGGGCTCATCAGTTTCAAATCTGCTTCATAGGCTTTCTCGCTGGATTGATTTGTGGATTGGCGAGTTGTGGGAGAAATGGAACTCACCACTGCTCGTACCGAACCATAATCTGATGATGGGAAGGCATCGATATCGATATCTGCAGGTGTGTTGAGTTCCAATGGAGCGCTCAACTTTGAGGGCACTCTGACAATGGCTTTGATGCCTTGCACTGGAACAACCACGCTGATGGTGTCAGACGCTTTAATGCGCTCCCCAATCGTTTGATGGCGTAACTCCTGAACAAACCCTGCGATTGGAGATTTCACTTCAAATCGCTCTTTCTTGGCTTCAAGTTCTCGGATAATTTGCTTGATTTCTAGGATTTTTTGATTGGATTGCGCTTGGGTTCGATTTTGTTCACTTTCAAGGCTTTCAAGGGAAATCTCAAGCTCATCGATTTCAGCCTTTTTTTCGAGAATTTGCGTTTCTTCGATGGCTCCAACGGCTACAAGTTTTTCGAGTCTGTGAAGAAGATCTCGATCCAAAGTTAGTCTCTTTTCAGCCTGCCTGCGGCGAAGCGAGAGGATGATCTGATTTTCTTTTTGTTGGGTTTCGAGTTCCCTTTTTTGTCTTAACTGGCTTTCGAGTCGTTTATCGGTTTCATCGTCGTTGTAGCTGATTAGGAGTTCCCCTGCATTAACTCTTTGGTGCATTTGTACATGGACTCCTGTCACCATGCCGGGGTCAACAGCCGTGACTTGAACTCCCGGTTTTTCGGTGGTAATTTCCCCAGCCAAAACGATTGTTTCTTCAACTTTGGTGAAAGTTGCCCAGGTGATGATTCCAAGAGAGCCTGTTCCTAACGTCCAAATCAAAACTCTTGACCAGATTGCTGGTGGTGGTAGCAGTGCAAGATCAGCTGTCGGCGGCTGTTTATTTTTGGATGATGTGAATTGAGCGATGAAGTCTTGGAAACTCTTGTGACTTTTCTGAATTAGGTGTTTCATGATTCACCAAACTGTGATTGATAAAGAGCGAAGTATCTTCCTTTCAACTCCATCAATTGTTGATGCGTTCCTTTTTCATCGATTCGGCCTGCATGCATTAATACGATTTGATCTGCTTCGGTGAGTGTTGACAATCGATGGGTGATCATCAAGACGGTCTGATCTTTAAGATGGTTTCGCAGATTTCTCACAACCTGCCGCTCTGTGTTCACATCGAGTGCGGATGTTGCTTCATCTAAGACAATTAGTTTTGGATTCTCCATCAGCATCCTCGCCAATGCGATTCTCTGTCGCTGCCCACCTGATAAGCCCGATCCTTTCTCTCCCACCGGCGTGCTGTATCCGAGGGGCAGATTCATGATGAATTCATGGGCACAGGCAATCGTCGCCATCTCGATCACACGGCTACTCTCCGCTTGTGGATCACCCAGGGCAATATTGGAGAAAACAGTGCCTTCAAACAAAAGGCAGTCTTGAGGAACAAAGCCGATTTGAGATCTGAGTGAATAAAGATCGACTTTTGAAATATCAAGCTGATCGATTAGTAACTTGCCAGAAGTTGGTCTGTAAAGTCTTGGCACCATCTTGAGTAATGTGCTCTTTCCGCATCCACTTTCTCCGACCAATCCAACAAAAGATCCAGCAGTAATGTCAAGGTCAACAGAAGAGAGAATTGGGGGACCAGAGGAGCTATATGAGTAACTCAAAGATCTTGCAGATATGTTTCCTTCAAGTTTTGGCATGACGATGCTTAATTCTTCTTCAGCTCCGATTTCAAGCGGTTGATTGACCACATCCCCAACTCTTTCCAAGGAGAGGGAAAGCTCTTGAAATTGCTGCCATGTTGATGCAAGCCGCAGCATTGGCTGGGTTACATAATTACTGATGATTCGGAACGCAATCAGCTGGCCCAGAGTCAATTCATTGCGAAGGACCAGCCATGCCCCGACTCCGATCACAAGGATACCGCTGATTTTGTTGATCAGCTGTAGTGCATTGGAACTGGATGTGTTTGCAAGAACAGCCTGGAATCCTTTGTTGATGGATTGTAGATGTCGGTCTTCCCATTGGCGCCGAGCAGTTAATTCCGCATTTTGCAACTTAACTGTTTGGATGCCGCCTAAGATTTCTACAAGAAGGGATTGTGTGCGTGATGATGCCTCTGCACGTGCCCGAATCAATCGTTGTGTGATGGGTGTGATACCCAAAGAAATTCCAAAAAGTAAAGGTACTGTTAGTAAAATGATCATTGTTAGCAGTGGGCTGTAGAAAAACATCACTGCGAAATAAAGAGTCGCAAAGAAGGCATCAAGTACAACTGTCAGTGCTGTGCCGGTTAAAAAACGTCTGATATTCTCCAACTCTCCCAAGCGGCTGGCGAGTTCGCCGACGGGGCGTCGATCAAAAAATCGAGCATTCAGTCTCAAAAGCCGTGAAACAATTGAAGCTCCAACACTGATATCAATTCTGTTTGATACTTCAACGAACTGAAAGGTTCGTAGGGAGCTAAAGACTGCCTCGAGGACGACAAAAATCAGCATTAATATCACAAGAGGTGCTAATGCATCAAATGCACCTTTGCTGATGACGCGATCAATGATTTGCTGGAACAGCAACGGTGTAGCAAGCGCAAAAAGCTGATTAAGAAAGCTCGCGGAAAAAACTTCAATTAGTTGTAGGCGATAACGCTTGATGTAAGGGAATAGCCAGTGAATGCCGAATTGCTTCTTGGGTGTATGTAACCCAACATCAGTTGAGATGATGATGGGCTGTGAATTGAATTTCTTGTGGGCTTGATCCTTATTTAGTTGGATCCTTCCTTCCCTAGGGTCGATGATGGTTAGTTTATTGCCTGTGCTCCGTGAAAGCAGTACTGGGTTGCCTGAATGATCGATCCACACCGATGGTGTTGGAATCCGAAATGGCTGACAAGGGTCAACATTGATCCATCGCACAGCAAGCCCAATCTCATCAAGGATTGAGAGCATTCGCGTCATCCATGGAGTCTTAACTGGTTGATTGGACTTGTGGTTCTGCTGCCTTTCCCGCGGTTTGCAGTTTGCGAGGATTTCTGCGGCACGAGCGACGGTGTCTCGTCTCGTTGGTAATTGATAAAAATTTGCCAGCATGCTTAAGCAACTGGCAAATGATTCTTCCTGAGTCTCAGCTCTGATCACACGGAAGCCATCGCTTTCTAAGTGTTCAACTGCCTCTGTCTCATCAGATGGCTCACTAAATTTTAGTTTTGACAAATCTTCCGCTTCTTCGTGCTTCTGTTCGGTTGCGGTCATGGCTAGGGCAGCTTCGTCTCTTTCTGCTGGCTCAACCTTGGCCTTAAGATCTATTCCAGCAATCCTTGGCCAGTTATCAACTGTAAAAAATGAGGAGCAGATTTCAGGGGTAATTACTTGTCCGTAGACAAATCCATCGCGTTCTTTGTCTAAGAATAGAATGATCTCATGATTGCCAGCCTCGCTTTGATGTTCAAGGAGTTGTGTTGATCCAGTGGCCTCATCTAGATGTTTCCAAAGCTGCTCTTGATTCGGGAAGTTGTTGGAAATTAATGAGGTAATTAATATTGCTTCTGTTGGGTTGACTCTGCTTGTCAGGATTGTTTGGATTTTGTTTATCTGCTTTTGATTTGATGTCTTTGGGTCTATAAGAATATATTCACATTTGGATCTGCATCTCACTTCGATCGCTACTGTAAGGGAAAGAAGTTGCTCTATCCCGAAGATCTGCGGGCTATCAAGTGTTCCTGCTGTCAGGCCGCCGAAAGTACGATTGTTGTCTATCAGGCGTACTGATCCTGATAGAAGTAGCAAGTATTGATCGGATGATTGATCTTTCGAGTAAATGAGTGCCCCCGCATCTGCTGAAAGCTTTTCAGCATCTTCTGCGATCGCGTTTGCTAGTGCTTCAAGCCTTGCTTGATAAGAATAATCGTTCATTATCCCTTTTTAAGGTATTGATTCAGGTAGTCCATCTTTATTTGCTTGGTCATCTCTTTTGCTTTGGCGGATAGCACAAGAGACCCAAGAAACTGCTTGGTTTTTTCATCATACTCGCTATCAAATCTATATTCAAGCCGTATTAAGACGTGCCACTGATCAGCTTGGAATGGTGGAAAAATCTGACGAGGTTTTGCTGTGCGAAGTCGTGCTGCAATCTCTGGGTGAGGAGTTGTCAAGTCTACGGGGCCAATAATTCCTTGTGTTTTGGATTCTGGGCCGATACTGAATTGTTCAGCAGCATCTCCGAACTCAATTTCGTCGGCTTCGATCGAGTAATAGAGATGGTGGGCTTGTTCTGATGATTCGACTCGAATTAAGCTGTAGAGAACTCGATCAAGCCTGTCCTTGTACCGGAGGAACAATGATTCACCGCATCCCTTGAGTAAATCATTAATCACTGCCTTTCGTTTTTGTTTTTCATGCGCATGTGCAATTAAGTCTTTATCGTCACTTAGGCCATGGGCTCTACCCCATTCTCGAACTTGATCAATGTCCTGAGTCCCTAAGTCTTGGTGTAAGGCATTCATGGCTTGTTCATTGCTGAACTCAGGGGCATCATTTTCTATGTTATGACTCGCCACATAAGCTGATTCCCCTTGAATTTTGCAAAGAGGCTCTAGGAGTTCGTAAAGGGCTAGCTGCCTTATCACTTGTTGTGAGTCTTCTTGTTGTCGGGTTTGTATTGAATCTGATTTCATGAGACTTAAGCTGCATTGATGTTTTGGGAGTCTTTAGACGGAGTGTCTTTCCTTGCGAAAGCATCTGAATAATCAAGGACCTCATTTGCCACTAAGTCTTCTTCGTCAAGTTTTGTCTCCAGCCCCAATATCTCGTTGCAATCAATCAGCTGTCGAAGCATCAGAACATCGGCAAATGCAGGCTCATAATCTGTTGCTTTATCAATGAGTGAACGTAATTGATCGAGGGAAGTTGCAGCATCCTGTTGGTTTGATCTTGATGCATTGTCGTTCTTAAAGTGATGATCAAACCAAGAGTCCCAATTAATATCGGTTGTTTGTGTATGTGTAAGTTCCATCTGCAAGGTCTGTAGTGAGCGAATGAATGCACCCGGCTTTCTACAAAGCTTTAATGATTGACTTAAGAGCGCATGGCTTGCCGGATTGAAGCCGCGAGGCTGTGCCGACTCATTAGTCTCTGGCTTGAATGACTTCAGTGAGATTTTTCCATTTTTTCTCTCGATCAAGATGGCTTCACCCTTGCGGTTGTTTGTTATCCAGTAGCCATTGAACAAAGGGTCTCGCCTTGCCAGTTTGAGGTCTATATCTTTGTTGGCTGCCTTGAGCAAACGTGTGGTGCTTCGCTCTGTAAGTAATGGAAGTGCAATCATGCCAAGTGCAGCGGCGATTGATGTGTCTTCAGCTGTTGCTAAGGGTGAAATAACGGAACGAAGTGCTTCAGATGTTTGCTCTTGTACGGTTGACAACCAGTTTTGTGCGCCATTCAGCAGTCTGTTGAATGAGCTTTCGATTATTTCGTTGTTAGTTTTTTCAATCTGATTTCTATTTTTGCTGTTATTTGCCTGATTTGAGTTTGGTGATGAGGATCCAAGTGCTCCGTTTTGGCTGGTGTTTACCGCTGTAGAGGAGGAGACGACGAGGTTCGATGTTTCGTCGAGTTCGCGGCGTTCTCCTGATTCCGCGATCTTGGATTGTGAAGTTGGTTTAGGGCCACGGTTAAAGCTTAAAGTTGGGGAGCCAAAGTTTATTTGACTGTTATCAGCACCAGGATTGGTTCGCGCTAACTGGTCGTCTGAACCTTTTCTTTCTGGCCGGTTAGGTCGATTGACTGGATCAGGTTGCTTGATTCCTTCCGGAGTATCAAAGTTTTCTTCGTTAGGTATTTCCGGTTGATTGATGTCGTCTGACTGGTCTGGCTCGTCTGTGATTGTGTCGATTTCATCGGTAGGTGGTTTTTCCAAATTATTTTCAGGCTCACCGCCACCGCCACCACCACCACCACGCTGTGGTGCAATGACTTGAACGGTGGATACTGGGATGAGCGGGTCGCCGATCAGGCCCACCACATCAGGCCGAGTGTCGAACCAGCCTTGATCAACTAATAACATGTTGATGAGATCAACCGTGTTGTTCTGATCGAGATCGATCAAAAAGGCTGAGCCATCAATTTTTTCTAGCTCATTGAAGTCAAACAGAGGGTCGGCTGTAAGTAAGTTGGTGGCAAGGCTGGAGTCATTACTGTTGATTGTTGTGATTGCTTCCTGTGTTCCATCTGTATTTAAGTTGTAGTTGTAAACCCCATAGGTCAGTGTGGAAAGCCAATCTTCCAGAGCTCCATCATCCTCGGAGTAGGTGATGATTTCGCTTTCAAATACATGGGGATTACCGTCTTCATCCGTCTTAAACAAGGTATCCATATCGACTCCACCATCCTCCATCTGCAGCTGTACGATGCTGAAATCGCGTCCTTGTGTGTCGATAGTGAATTCAATTTCGCCAAGTGGTGTATCAATAATCTCACGGCTCTCGAGCAATTCTTTTGAGGCTGCGATTACTCCCGTTTCCGCTTCATCAATTGCGGCATCCATTAGGAGAGCACCTTCATTTTGAGATGCGTCAATTAGCACCATCGGTTTGTCTGCTGTGTTGTTGGAGAGAACTGCGAGGGAGCCTTTCTCGAGTTTTTCGAGGAATGATGTTCTATTATTTTCTTCTACATTGAGTGTTTTCAGGATTGTGACAACCTGCTGTTCACTTTCTGTTCGCTCGCTTTCTTTTTTATCGTAAAGGTCGTTGACGTCGTTGGCAGCAAGTTGTGTTAATAGGTTTAGGCCTTTCACGATCGCTGGGGATTCTTCTGCTGCCGCAATGAATAGTCGTATGGAACCTGATGCAATTCCAGATGCATCGCCTAGAGCACCCGATGTGTCTTTTGCTCGTACGAGTAAACGGTGGGAGCCGGCTGGTAAATCTGTGATTTTGTCAATTCCACTGGCCAGTTTGATCTGGCCTGATGCACTATCCAGTTTTACGAGGCCTTTGAGTGATTTTGGTGTTTCCAGCTCCCACTGAAGTGTTTCGGCGGGGTCTACATCACTGAATAATTCTGGAAGTTTGACAAGAGGGGTTTCGGGGTCAAAACTTTCCGCTGCAAAAAACCTTTCGTCGATCTTGGTCAGTGCGGGCTGGGTATAAACAGGTCGGGCGTTCTCGATCGGTACCCACAATGTTGATCGATCTGATTCCGCAACATTGAAGTTTTTTTCGCTATCTCCTTGAACTCTTGTCTCTGACCATATTTGCAAGGGGATGCCTGTTTTGATTTCTGGACTCAGCCCTCGTGGAAGAACTTGAAGCTGGTTGTCCGGAATTGACAGTTCTAGGCCTTCCAGGCTGCCTGTTGGGTTGCCTGATGCATGGGTGAGTTCTTTAAGGTCAATGGTGAAGAGAGTGCCTTCGTTGATACTTTCCCTCTTTAAAAACGACGTATTACTTTGGCCTGAATTGGCCAGGGAGAGCTCTGCTTGTGGTTGCTCCACGAGGAGTTTGAACACCACCTCGTCTCCTGCTGGATCGGCAAGGGTAACGGCATTCAGATCAAGAGCTGATTGAAGATCGAGGGCTGTATTTTTCTTTGCTGCGTTGCTGAGTTGTGAGGCTTCGAGTGGCTTTTCTTGATTTCCATGTGTGAGTAGGGTTGCCTCGGCGATTGGTGTAAAGGCGACTGTGAACCAATCCGATTCTGTTGAGAGGCCATCACGATCGCTGGCCAGTAATTTGAATTGCTGCTCAATGACGGATTTAATACCACGGGGTGGGATCAGGTCGAGTACTACTGCCCCGTCTTTGGCTTGCTCAATTTTGATGCTGTTTGGTAAAGCCAAGCTTTCTGTTTCCTGCTCTCCTGAGCCAGGGATTAGTCGATAGGTGAGGTTGTCGTCGAATTTCAGATCGGGATCGCTGAATAAAGAGAATGATTTTTCTTCTCGTTCACCCTCAAAACGTTGTTCTGTCAGCCATTGCATCAGCATTTTAGATTGTGCCTCGCCATCGTCATTGATCAAAGGTGCATCATTGCGGTTGGCAATCACGAGGCTCAACGTCTGGCTGACCTGCTCGCCTGATAAATCCGTGGCCTGCATAACGATGTCGTAGCGTCCTACCGAATCGTTTTCAGGCTCTAAGGCTTCCAGATAGATTTTGCTGGCAAAACTATGAATCACGCTGTTGCTCTGATCGAATACGTCTAAATTTCGACCAATCAATCCATCGCGCTGATCCCCTGCTCCTGGGTTTAGATCAATCAAAACCCGTTGGCTTGGATCTTGTACCTGTACATCGAAATTCAGCAGGGTTTCGACACCATCGGCCCCAATCGGAGTGCCTACGCCGGCATCCGGTATTGCACCCGCTTTGACTAGCAGGGTGGATGTATCGCTCTCGATGCTTCTGAACAGCGGTAAATTGTTGCTGATCTCAGCGCTGTCTTTCACAAGGCTGATCGCCTCGCTAAGAGAAATATCAAGATCTGCTGTGATTAGACCTTTTCTTTCTACATTCCTGTTGTCGCTGGCCTCTACTTGAACCCGTAATGTAGTTCCTGTTGTGAGTTGGTTGATCTCTCCAGGAGTAAGTTGATCGCCAGTTGATCCGTCTGTGTTGACTCGATAGAGAACTGGCTCCAAAAGAAACTTGTCTGACGCATCCGGTGCGGCTGTGCTGCTGTAGCTCAGGCCAATCCAATTAGGAATTGTCTCCAGGGCTTCACCGTCTTTGTTGATTTCGGTGATGGAGTAACGCAGTGCGTCGCCATACGGACTATCTGGATCGAGGAATAGCTCATTGAGGTCGAGCCTTCCATAAGCATCCTGATCAACCGCTGGAGCTCCGTTAATGAGTCCGCCCAATTCACTGAGGTCGGGATTGTTTCGTCGCTCAGGTGCATCGTTGATGTTCTGAACATCCAGCCTCAATCTATAGGTTGCTGTTGATCCGGCGTCGTCGAGCGCCTGCCATTGCATTGTTTTTACCCCAACATCGCTATTTCCGGGTTTTCCACTCAGCACTCCGCCTGTGCTGCTTGTCGAAGCTGTGTATGTCAGCCAGGCAGGCAAATCGGTGGGTACGATCTGGTCCACGCGATCTCCGGCGTCAGCATCCTTGAATAACCCTTCAAGATCGAGTTGCCAATTGGCTTGTTCTTGCTTGAGCTGAACCGTCTCCTGCCATACGCCTGCCCTGATCAGCGCTGCACTATCGCGGTTCACAATGGGTGGGTCATTGATATTGCGTACGGTGAGCTGCAGGTTTTGAATGTTGGATGCTCCCTGGAGGTCGGTTGCTCGCAGTTGGATGGTTTTGATGCCAACGTTGTCTTTCCCTTCTGGTTTCAGGGTGAGTGTTCCCTCGTTGATCACTGCCACACCCGTAATGGCGTCACTCCAACTGATCCCGTCTCGACTGACGGTGTAACTCAGTTGATCATTGTTGATCAGATCCTCGTCGCTAAATGCTGTTTTCAGGTCAACTTGAACGACATCGCGCAGATTCAGGTTGCGTAGGTAAGTTGTGATTCCATCTTGAATTTGTTGCGTCCAGCCTTGAAGTGCATCTGGGTTAAAAACTGGTGAAGCATTGACATCTCCCACAGCCAAACTGATCTGTTGGCTGGTGAGTTGACCCAACGGGTCAACCGCTGTGAGCTCCAGTTTTAGTGCCCCTACATCGGTGTTGGATGGTGTTCCTCTCAGGACGCCATCAGCATCAAGACTCAGCCATTCGGGAAGGTCGCTGATGCTTCCGTCGTTGGCAACTTGTCGTGCTGAGATGACAAGATCTGTGGCCTCGTTATCGACATCCAGAAAGCGGGAACGCAGATCCCATGTTCCGGTTGAACCCTCATCGACTGCGTCTAAGTCCCGAAGATTGATCAGCCGTGGGGCATCGTTCACTGCTGTGATCAGTGCCTGCACCTCGCTGACTTCGCTGCTCAGCGTTTTTCCGTTGCTGCCAATACTGAATGCTTGTACCTGAAAGTTGAAGGCGCCTGATTGATCGGCGGGCGCCTGCCAGTAAACATTGCTCCACTGGTTGTATGGGAGCCGCAATCTTGGTGTGAGTTCGGCTTCTTCGTTGCGATTGAGAGCGGCCGTAAATGTTGCACGTTCTTGGTCGTCTGGGTCGCTCTGGGATTTCACCAGCTGTGAACCCTCGGGAAGATTGGTGAGTTCCAGCTCCAGCGTTTGGCCAGCGCCATTGCCCCGAAGTTGGGCGTTGATGACTCCTTCCAGTTGGCTCAGAAGTGGAATCGGCTGGTCTTCAAGACCCTCAAGAACACCACGCACCTCGAGCAGCGGCACCCGCACGACGGCGTTGGCCTTCACGGTGAGCATGGTGGGTTCTCCATCCATGATCGATTCCCCGTCACTGGATCGCGCGGTCATGCGGAGTGCCAGATCATCGGCAATTTCGCCCAGGTAGAGGCTGACGCCGTCCAGATCTGCTTGTTGGACGACCCAACCGCCTTCGTTCAGCTTTTGCGTCGCCACATTGAACTGTGCCTGTGATGGAAGCTCTTTTGCGTCGCCGTTCTCATCCAGGGCCGTGATGACGAGGCTCAGCCGTTCTGAGCCGTCCTCATCTGGGCTGCTCAGCTTGAATCCCAAGTCACTGAGGTTCAGCCAACCATTGGGGGCAATGCTGAGGGGCTCCTCACCAGCAGAGCTGAAATTGAGCTGGGGTGTGTCTGCGACAGCGGTGATGTCGAATGCAATGCGTTGCACGTTGGTTTGGGCACTGGCTCCTTGCCCAGGGGGGGTGCTGATCACCTGGAGATCAACGGTGAACTGGCCTGCGTTGTGTTCGGCTGCTTGCAAACGCCAGCCCTCGAGGCTGGCCAGAGTGAGCGGTGTGCCTTCGGGGACCACCTGCACTGCCCCGTCCGTATCCACCAAGCTGAGGCCTTCGGCGAGTCCAGAGATTTTGTAAGTGAGTTGATCTCCTGCTTGAGAGGCTTTGGCCTGGAGCAATTCCGTTAGGGAGATGCCACCACGGTCTTCAAGAGTGCTCGGAGCATCGGGCAGGGTGAATGTGGCTGGCCGTGCTTGACGATCAAAAAGCAGGTCGAAGTCGAGTGTTTTGCTTCGTGCTTGGTCTCCAGTTCTGCTTTCACGGCTGATTCTGGTCACCGCTAACTGGAGGCTGGCTGGAGCCTCGCTGCTTTGCCTCACTCCCCGATCTGCGAGTTGTAAATCTGCGAAATCACTGGCGTTGATCACAACGACTTGGCGGCCATCGGCCTGGATCTGGGCATTCAGGGGTGTCCAATTGGAGTCGCTCTGGCTTTGTAAATCGAGCCCACTGGGCAGCTTGAATTCCAGGCGGAGTTGCTCAGATCCATCGCTGTCGCTCAGCCCGCTGGTGGCGAGGGGTTGCTGGATCAGTTCTGACAGGGCAACGGTTTGTTGTTCCACCAGGGCCGGTGGTGTTTCGGCTTGGGTGGGGGCGAGTGGCGCATCGGCAACGGCGCGCACGTTGATCAACACATTGGCGACCGTGGACGCAGTCGAGGCGTTGGCTTGCTCAGTGGCGACAGCGTGCCACTGAAAGCTCAGCTGTCCATCCAGGTCGCCTGGTGGGATGAAGAGCAAATCCTCAACGTCATCAGGTTGGATCCGATAAACGCCATCATCTTGAGGCTCCAGCACACTGATAACGCCTTCTCGGCGCCGTTGGATCTGGGCACCGTTGGGCAGTCCATGGAGCTCGAAGCTGAGGGCTTCTGATCCGTCGGGATCGGTGGTCTCGGCTCTCCCCAGAAGCTTGGAAAGTGCTAGGGGGGCATCCTCACGGATCGTCGTTGAGTTGACCTGAAGGATGGGGCTATCGGCGATAGCTTCCACATCCAGCGCCAGGCTTGTGAGGGCTGAGCTTTTGAGGCTGCCGTCGTTTTGAAGCTGACTGATGAGCAGCTGCAGGTTGGCCCCTCCGCTCCAGTCCGGGCTGGTGAGGATCTCCACCTTCCCACCGTTGGCATTGAGATCAGCCCAGGTGAACAGCCAGTCACCACGGGAATCTTTCACCCCGAGGGAGGGCACCAGCTCATCAGGGACTCCTGATAAGCGGACGAGGGTTAGAGCGTCTTGTCCTTCTTGCCAGAGATCACTTCCCGCACTGGTGAGTTTCAGGGCGGTGGGATCGCCATTCTCCTGCAGTGTCAGCGGTCCGGTCACGCTGAGGGCAAGGGGTGCCGAACCCGCTGGCGCTACTTGCAGCCCCACGTCATAGAGGGCGAGATCACTCGGGGGAGCATCCAGATTTACGCCGCTGAGGCGGCGCAGCACGGCATTGCCGGCTGCCCATGACGGCTGCTCGCTCAGGGTTTCGAGCGAGCCGAGATCAACAGAATTGAGCACCTCGCCCAGGGCGACCAATTCGCCGTCTTCGCTGACGGCATCGCCATCGTCAAACCAGAGTTGAAGGTCACTCCAGGCTTGATCATTGGCATCAAGACGCTGATCGCCATTGGTGTTCAGGCTCGCCAACGCGTCACTGCCTGAAGCGAAGCTGCGCTGACGTCCATCCGCCTGAAAGAATTCCGAGAGCAGTTCGGTGATGGAACTGATCTGCACATCACCGCTGCTGGCATCGTTGCTCGTGTCGTTGAGCACGAGGAATGCGGCAGAGCGTTGATCGCCTTGATTGGCGTCGGCACTTAACCATGCGGTAGGGATGGCCTCCGCCTGGGGAAGCATGGCAAAGCTCACACCCTCATCCAGGGTTGTGAGGTCTAGCCCAGTGCCGCCAAGGTCAAGAATGACCGGGTCCACCCGTTGCACGTTGGTGAGCTTGGGTGGTTGCCCATTGCTGAATGTGGCAAGGCTGAGCTGACGGCTTGCGGCGACGGATCTGGAGTCCCCACCGGGCTGATCACTGATGCGGGCCGTTAAGGCCAGGTTCAGCGATTGGGCACTGGTGAGTGGGGGTGGATCGTCGTCCAGGCTCACCAAATAAAGATTGTTTTCGTTCAGCTGTTGGAAGGTTCCCATGTCTTCCGCGCTGGCATCAGTCTCTGCTGCTGGAAGGGTGAACAGCGTCATGGTGCCGAAGGCATCCGTGGCGCCGACTGCCCTGTATTCCCCATTCACCCGTTCGGCGAGGGTGTAACCCGCGGGAATGTTCCGCACTGAAAGGGTGAGTGCCTCGGCAGGGTTGCGGTAGCCGGAACTGCTGCTGCCCCGGCGTAGATCAATCTGAATCGCTCCCGTGCTGGGGTTGAAGCGGAGATCGCTATCGGCACCAAATTCTGGTTGTTGCGCCACCTGGGCCACATCCCAACTGAAGTCGAGGGGAGCCAGTCGGCGGGCAAGGGCTGTGGCTTGATCGGCGGCATAGTCCTCCGCACTGAGGCCAGCGTCTGGTAGTTCTGCTCGGATGGAACTGAGCAGTTCGAGGCTGCCTTCAAAGCTGCCGCGGAAAATTTCCGGGCTGGCGACCTTGAGATCAAGCTGGGCTGGGAGTGGCTGAGCTTCATCCGCCTGCAAGCTGAAGACGAAGCGTTGTTTGCCGTTCACCTCACTTGTCTGAGGATCAACTCCGTCCAGCGTTACGGCACTGCCCAGGGGCAGATCGATCTGAAGCTGACCGCTGCGGGCGACCTCGGGCCAGGCCAGGGCCACACGCATGGTGGTGATGTCTGTAGATCGCTGGACGCCATCAGGCGTGATGAGGACAGCCTGTGGTTCCTCGTTGAGCAGTGGTGTGGGCTGCCAGCTCAGGCTTTGGGAACTGCTGGCCGCCTGCAGGCCAGTGGAGGGTTCGCTGCTGAAGGCCAAGACCTGCAGCTCCACCGGTTGTGGCGATGCCGCGTCGGTGCGTAGCATCGCCATAGCCCACTGCTCTTTGCTCAGCAGCACCTGATTGCCTTCTCGGGTTCCGATCAGTTCCCCTGAGCGATCTGTAACCAGTAGCTCCTGATCGGTGTCGGGCAGCTGAATCGCGTACACCAGTTGTTCCCGTGGATCGACGGGTTCGGCGGCGAGGTAGTCCGTAAAGCGGCTGAGGGCGAGAGCTTCATCGGCGCCCTCATTGGTCAATTGCGACCACCGAGGTGCGGTGGCAATGGGATCGAGGCTGAATTCGATGGCCGTGCTGACGGCTTCGGAGCGCAGCCCCGTGTTTCCGAGTTCGGAGGTGGCGGTGGTTCGAAGCCCGAAGGTGCCGATGGCATGGTCATTGCCGGGCACTCGCAGCGTCAGTTGGTCCAGCTGCGCATTGATCTCTTCAGCGGTTCCGCGCAAGAGCCAAGTGCCGTCGGTTCTTGGGGCGAGGTCTTGATCGAGGCCATTGCTCAAGCTCAGGCTCTCTGGGCTCTGGTCGGTTCGTTCAATCACCAGCTCAACGACTTCTCCACTACGGGGGGGAAGGCTGAGGCTCAGGAGTTCTTTAAAGGGCACCTTGCTGCCTTCATCCCAGTGGGCTGCTCCCGGTTCCAGAACAGCTGTCAGGCTCGGCGATGCCGCTGAGCGTTGCAACACAAGCTGGATGTCGATGGATGCTGTTTCTCCAGCAGCATCGGTAACGGTCAGCGGGGCTGACCACGTGGCGCGGCCTCCCTCTTCATCAAGGCCAAGCCCAGTGGTGTCCCCCGTGAGTTTGAGCTGTTCAGCATCAAAACTGAAGGGAAGGTCTTCTTCGGTGTTGAGGGAATAGGTGAGCTGCTCGGCTGGATCGATGCTCAGATCGATGTCGCTGAAGAGGCTCGCGGGCAGCTCGATCTCGATGGCTGAATCCTCAGCCAGTTCGAATTGAACACCGGAGAGTTTTGTGTTCTGGGTTTGTGGTGTTGCCGAAATCACCCCCCCAAGAACTGATGCGTTGATGAGGTCAACGCCGGAGGTGATCTGCTGGAACGGGGCGCTGTTGCGATGGCGCACCAGGAGTGGAACAAGGGCTGATGCGGTGAGCCCTTCCACATCGGCAGCGCGCACCCGCAGGAAGTGCTGGCCGATCTCCTCCACCGAGGGCGCCAGGGTGAGCACCCCCGTTTGGGCATCCCATTGCAACCAGGGAGGAGCTTCGTCTCCCTCTGCAAGGTCGATGATCTCCCCCGTCCCGGGATCGAGGCTGACGGCCAGGTTCAGCTGTTCGTTGTCATCGATGCCGAGATCCTGGTCGGTGAACCAGGGTTTGAGGTCGATGCTGCGGTTCAGGCCACTGAAGAGTGCGAAGGGATCATCTTCCCTGGGTGGTGCGCTGCCCTCTGAAGTGGGTTGTTGCAGGGCGAGAAACGCGTCCAGCGAAGAGGTGCGCGTCGGAGCGTCATTCACATTGGCCACCGAGATCACGACGGCTTGCTCCACGTACAGCCCCGCCTGATCCGTGGCCCTCACCAGAAAGCGGCTTTCGCCCACATTGGTGGGGCCTGCAGTACCGCTCAGGGTGCCTGTTTCGGCATCCAGCTCGACCCATTCGGGAATCTGATCGCCGGTTTGGGCAGCTTCCAGGGAGTAGGTGAGCTGCTCGTTGGGGTCGACCAGGAGATCGGGATCGGTGAATGCCCCGGATGGGATGCGGTAGGTGAAGCTTTCGCCTTGACTGAGTTCAGGAGGTTGGAGGGCAACGGACCCCAGAACAGGCCGGTCATTCACGTTCTGCACGGTGAAGCGCAAGGTTTGTAGCGCTGTGCCTCCCCTCCCATCGGAGGCCTGAACAGTGACGCTGAATTCACCCACCTGAGCATTGCCAGGACGGCCCGTAATGGCGCCGCTGACGGCATCGAGGAGCATCCAGCTGGGTGCCTCCACAAAGCTGTAGGTCAGATCAGCATCGTCTTGATCGGAGAACAAGGTGCTGATGTTTTTGGTGAGAGCGATGTCTTGATCGACGCTCATCTCCAAATCTTCTGCACTTGCTTCAACAGCGATTGGGGCGTCATTCACCTCCCTGACGGCGATGGCAAGGTGTCTCACCTCTGTTTGTTCGCCACTGCCTCGGGTCAGCGTGAAGGCATGGCTGCCCACATGGGCTTGGTCGGGCGTTGCTTTGAGAACCCAGACGGATGGACTGCGATCGTCAAGAACAAGCAGTTCATCGCTCTTGAGTGTCATCCCGCCCGCTGGTGGCGTGAGGGTTGGCGTGAGACGCAGATCGATGGCTGCATCAGCATCTTGCTGCCTGAATCCCAGCCGCGCGAAAAGTGTTTGGCCTCCTTTCTCTTCCTTGAGCCCCAGGGCAACACCTTGCCCACCGCGAGGCAGTGCTGCAGCACCCAGCCCTTTGATTTGCTCACGCCCCTCGCTTGATGTGCTTTTGCCAAGGTCTTGGAACAAGGGCAGATGATCCGCATTGAACACCTGGTCTTTTGTGTTCAGCTCGTCGACAAGTTCCAGCGCAGATGCATTCCAATCCATGTCGAGTTCGAGGCCCACGAGGCCTTGTCCATCGGCGCGCATGTCATGAACCGAGAGTTCAAGCCAGAGGAGGGATGAATTCTCTTCATCGGTGATGAAGTTGTGGTCGACTACTACACGTCCTTCTCCTACAAGCTCAGGAGTGGGGGGAAGTTCCTGCAGCTCTGCCCATTCCGGAAATGGCTCTGCTGTTGTCCCTGGAAGTGAAAAGGTGGTGATCTGCCAAGGGATGGATTCGTTGATTGCTCCAGGTAGCGGTGGATAATCATCGACCGCCAACAGGTTGATTTGGTCTTCCTCGAATTCATGAACATCGAACTCGATAGCATCGAGTTGTAAAGAATTCCCATCGGAGTTCAAAGGATTCCAATGAAGCTTTTCTAGACTTTTGTATGAGGTGATATCAGGTTTGCTCCCTTTGGAAGCAAGAGTCAGCTGATCATTACCCTCTCCAAAATTGATAAGGAGAGGGGTTTGTTGTTCGCTGAGATAGGCAATATCGTCCGCTTGGCTCAGGCTGATCGCTTCAATGTTCCTGAGGCGATCGATTTCGACTGACGCAGTATAACTACTTGACTTGTGATTTTTATAAACCAGTACGTCATCGGCTTCAAATGCCTCGGCAATGAGGGGAGGCAAATTATTTGAAACCAGAGGTAAATGCTCTGGCTCATTGCTGAGGTACAAGCCAGAGAGAGCGTCGTTGTTGAGCGCGCCGTAGTAGGCCAGGTCTTGTCCTGACGATCCTTCGTAACGGTCGGACCCTGCAGTGGCGACGTAGGTGACTTCGAAGCTGCCTTGTTCTTTTAGCGGCTCACGTTCAACGATAAATTGATCGTCACCGGCACTGCCCTTTAGGACTCGCTGTGCATTCCAGGGGGTGTTAGAGGATGGATCAGCTGATGTCAGTCCTGGCTGTGTTCCGGCAAGCTCGGCAACGGATTGATCGAGTGCGTGTTTTTCAAGACTGAGGCTGACGCTGTTGTCCCAGGTCACCGATAAGGATGGGCGATCCTCGCTGAGGATGGCGTCAATACTGGTGGGACTCGAGGAGTCTTCCAAGTTGCCGTAGGAAAGCTCCGGCTCTGCGGCAGGGGAGATGGTCAGCTCGAGGGCAACGTCCAGAGCTGGAGAGGCCGCATCAATGGAGCTTTCCGTGTCGCTCAGCTTGAGACCTGATTATCCCCTCATTTTAAACCCGAAGAGAACATAAAGAAGTACTCATGCGTAATGCGCATGAGTACTTCTCGGTGTCTTCTGGTGCTGGGGATTGTGATTAGAACAAGCGAAATGAGCAGGAAAAATATACTCCCTAAAAAATATTTCTGAGTAAGTATTTTCTGGTTAAAAACTATTTTATTAGCTCGTTTTTTATGCGGCTAAGGGGTCTTGGAAGACTTCTCCCTCAATGCCACCATCTCCAACCACTGAATTGTCATCAGCTCCAATGGCATTGGATGTTGGGGATTCGAGAGAACCTACGTAATCGGCATCTGCTTCGGTGTCATTCTGCTCTTTGAATGAATCGTTATCCCAGCTCGTGTATTCACCCTGGTCATCGAGTTGTTCCCAGGACACATCGGAAGAACCCTGGAAATTTTGATCGCCCATGTGCAGTGTCTTGCCCCAATCCTTATCTAGAACAGAGAGATCAGCTAGATCAATCTTTCCATTGAAATCAGCATCAACATCACGGGCGACCGATGCATCAAGTGTGCCATTGGCATCAAAATCACCTTCGCTACCCTGGGCTACTTCTATTTGTCGTGCCGCGCCTGCATTAAGGTAGGCAAGGTCTTTCATCGAGACTCGGCCGTCGTAATTCAAATCACCCTGGAAGGTTATCAGGTTAGATGAACCTTTCCCTAGGTTATTAAACTCCTCAGATGATCCATCAGCTTGGATAGAAACAATGCCGTCTGCCAAGTCGACAACGCTTCCGGCATCTCCGGTGATTTCAATGTCTGCGGTGAAAGTGGTTGCTTCTCTGGCGTCTTCTACGAACTCACCCTCAATGAATGAACCACTGGCAAGGCTTGTTTGGGAGAAGTATCCATTGATGAGTCGTGCATTTTCGTTCCACATCCCTGTGTGGTTCAAATTTTTGGCTTCGATGTTGCCAACATTCAGCCAAGTCGCATCAGTTGTAAGCGTGTCACCCTTGCGAACCAGATTCGTGTAAGACGCGTCTGAACCAATCACCCTCTCGGTACCGAGAACCAGACCATCACCTTGTTGCTCAAGGTTGATTTTGGCTTCGTAGAGCGTCACCTCTTGACCCACAACAGAGGCATTGCCGCCCATCTGATTTAGAGAAATGATTTCTCGATTTAAATGACCGTCATCATCAGTGTATTCAGTGCTGAAGATTGTTTCATTCTCGTTAACTGAGATATCAAATGTGAGCGGATTGATCATCAAGCTTCCATCGGCATTCTTGTCGAGAAGTTTGATGTTCTCTTCTGCGAAATTCAGCGAGATTGAAGCCAAGGCTTCTTGCCCGTAAACACCTGTGCCTTCCCCAAGATCAGACAAGCTCGCAGCAGCAAAACGGATGGTTCCGGTTTCATTATCAATCTCTACGGCATTGGCTATTGGCAAGGCTCCGCCGATCTTGATGTCAGAAGCATTAATGGTGCCGAAGAGAGTTGGATCAAATTGAATCGTGATGTCTGTGGATTCAATGTTCCAGCCATCTTCAAGAGATTCGGCATTGATATCGAGCACGAAGCGTGAGTTGTGGTCAACCGAGTCGCCCAAAACGGCAAGTTGATTGAGAGGATTGATTCCGTCTGCCGCTTCGTCGACGAGATAGTCGGAAAGTTGATAGAGGTTGTAACTCAGCTCGAGGCTGTGGTAATCACCTTCATCCAAATAAGTGGATATTTCGAAGGGAGCATATGGGTCAAAAATTCCGGCTTCGATGTTGGTGATCTCCAGGGCAGCAAATTGCTCCCAGTTGAACGCCATGCTTGAAGGCAATATCCCAGACCCGTAGCTTGAGTTGTATTGATCACCCCAGCCCCATCCATAAATATCGCTCAATTGGTACTTATCATCTTCTGTGTCATGGACAAAGCTGAGTTCAACTTGGCCAGAATTGTCACTACCTGCTGGCCTGCCGTTGAAGGATAAGCGTGAAAGGACAGAATCAACTTGACTGTAATCCGCAAGGTCTTGGTAAACCGAGCCGAATACGTTATGAGTACCAGGAACGTTCTCATGGATAGGTACAGAGACGGTAATATCACCTATATAGTTATTTGATTCGGCATCCCGATTCCAAAGGCTGTAATCAGCTCTAAAATTCGCATAATCAAAATTTGAATGGCTAATATCTACTAGGTCCGACCCATAGTCAAAAGCTGAGATGTCTAAATTATTTAAGAATGGAGCTACGGTGAATTCGATATCTTCTGGCTCATAATTGTTATTATTGAAATTCCAGTCTGTAAAATCAAGAGTGATAGATTGAATGCTGTTTGTTAGCTCGGCTGCTTCAGAGCCATATATGTTCGCATAAGAATTACCCCCGAGAGTGTTGACACTTGCACTCAGACGTTCGATGTAATAGGTAAGGGATGTCGGTGCGGTCTCAGGCTCGAAATTAGATAAACTATCAAAGCTCCATTCACTGAATCCCAATTCGAAAACTGTTGTATCTTCCCCTACGGACTCAACAATATCAACCAATTCTCCACTAGCATACATGTCGCCATAGTTTTCCTCTGCGTCATGATCAGTTGCATTGAGGTTGATATAATTGCTGCCATTCGCGCTGTCTGATCGGAGTTGAACGCTCGCCCCAGCGTCATCGAATTCTGTAAGTATCTCGCCCGCGTTGTTGTTTAGTTCAAGGGTGAAGCGCTGGTCGGAGTTAAGCGCGGCAATATCAATGTTTCCGTCAGTATCTAGGTATTCGGAAAGTCTGATCGTAATGTTTGATTCAGCACCATAATCGGTTGAAAAAGCGCCGAAGTCGGTATTGTCAAGAGAAATTTGAGATTGTGCTGCAATATTGCTGAGCTCAGAGGCTAGATCTTGATCGATCTCAATCGTCAATGGAGCGCTTGTCGATAAAGTTGCGAAATCCCTGGATTCTGGGTTGAATATTCTTTCGTTATTAGATCTTGAAATTAAGCCTTCGTTTCTAATACTTTCAGGCCGGATGAAGAGATAAGAAGATTCCTCTGCATCGATAGGGTCGTCGATTCCTGGGCTGCCAGAACTGGAAATGTTGGCAATGTCTCTTAAGATATCTCTCTGTTTAAAAGATTCGTTGATCTCTTCTGTGTAATAAACATCAGTAGTGCCGGCGCTGATGTAAATTTGATCCTCAAAGGAAGAGCCGCCGGGACTGGCTAGACCAGCAGAGTTGTTATGATCGGCCCAATTGTATAAATATCTATCAAAAAGACGATTTCCGTCTTGATCGTAGGCATTTACTGATGCCTCTAGATTTGAATATTTTAGATAATTATTTGAATATATTGTTGCATCAAATTCAATTTTCTCGAGAATGTCGATCAAGGATTCGACGCTGTCTGGGCGCAGAATGTCTCCATTGAGGCCGTCTCCCTCGCCCCAAGAAGACTGAGCGGCGGTGAGCACAGTTTCATCGCCTGGCGGGGCAATGGTGTCTGCGGATTGGTTTTGGTAGTCAGTCGATGTGCTGAGAGTGATTGTGTCTACACCATTGGCAGCCACGTCCTCCTCCGTCTGGCCAGGAACGTACGAGGAGGTCATCGTGTTCTACTTAGCTGGTGTGATTATCTCACCTGGCTGAGATGTTGGCGAAACTTCAGCTTCTCTCAAGCAACATCTGCATATAAATGCCGCAGAGGCCTTCCCTTAGACCTTGATGAGCTCCGTTCTCCGGTGGATGGCTTAGTAATCCACCCCACGCTTCAGGTCGACGCCCTGTTCGGCGTAGTGCTTGTGGCACACCATCTCTGAATGGATGCTGGCCAGATCGAAGTAGGCGGGCGGGTTTTTGCAGCGCCCCGTGATGATCACTTCGGTCTCTGCCGGTTTGCGCAGCAGGGTCTGCAGGATCGGTTCAACGGGCAGCAGCTCCAGATCCACCGTGGGGTTCAACTCATCGAGGATCACGGTCTTGTAAAGGCCGCTGGAGATGGCGGCCCGTGCGATCTCCCAGGCCCGCTCGGCCTCCACGTAGTCGATCGGTTCCTGCTGGCCCCGCCAGACGATGGCATCACGGCCGGATCGCAGGTGGTCCACCAGGTGGGGATAGCTCTCGCGCAGGGCGGCAATGGCCGCGTCTTCGGTGTAACCGCTGCCGCCTTTGAGCCACTGCAGGATCAAGACCCGATGGCTCTTGTCCTGGCTGATGCCCCGGCCGATCGCCTGCAGCCCTTTCCCCAGTGCACTGGTTGATTTGCCTTTGCCTTCCCCGGTGTAGATCTCGATGCCGCTGCTCACATTGAGAGGAACCACCCGGTTGTCGTTCATGCCCGGACGGCGATGGGCCCGCATCTCGGAGTGGAGGTCGGCCACACGCACCAGTGGGGCAGGTGCGGCCCGACCGGTGACGATGATCTCCATCCCCTCTGGCCGGTTGCTGAGGGTGCGGACCACGTCCTCAAGATCCAGCAGGCCGAGGTCCAGCACAGGATTCAGCTCGTCAAGAACCACCACCGAGTAGAGGGCACTGGCGATCGCACCCTTGGCAATTACCCAGCCCCGCTGGGCTTCGTCCCGGTCGAATCGGGTGGCTTCGTCGGCGGTGAAGTGATCGGCCCGTCCGGTGCGCAGGTGGTCGATCAGATGGGGGAATCCCTGCTGCAGGGCTTCGATGGCCGCATCCTCGTCGTAGGCCCGTCCTGGGCCTTTGAGGAAGCGCAGCAGCAGCACCCGGGTCTGCCTTTGCTCGCAGATGCCGAGTCCAATGGTGCGCAGCACAACGCCGAGAGCCGCCTGGCTTTTGCCCTTGCCCTCGCCGTCATAAATGTGCAGCTGTCCGTGGCTGCGCTCGCGGCTGTCCGCTGCGGTGACAATGCCGATGCTTCGAGGCATAGGGACAGCTCTTACCGTTGGAGCCTACCTAGCTCAACTGGTTTTCCCCGCTGATGTTTCGGTTGCAGGAGCCTTTGACGGATCGAGAACAGCAGCAGCTGGCGGCCCTGCGGCACTGGATGGCTTCGCAGTCTTCCCTGTGTGTGGCCTATTCCGGTGGTGTCGATAGCACCCTGGTGGCGGCGATGGCCTACGAGGCCAAGGGCGATGCCGCCCTGGCGGTAACGGGGGTCTCTGCGGCCCTGGCGCCGCATCTGTTGCGGGAAGCCCGTGATCAGGCCTCCTGGATCGGCATTGCGCATCGGGAGTGTGCAACGGCCGAGTTGAACGACCCCGACTACAGCAGCAACCCCTTGGATCGCTGCTTTGCCTGCAAGCGTGAACTGCACCACCACCTTCAGCCCATTGCTGTGGCGGCGGGTGATGCCTTGGTGATTGATGGGGTCAACCTCGATGACCTCGGCGATCACCGGCCCGGAATTGACGCGGCCCGACAGGCAGGGGTTCGCTCCCCCCTAGCTGAACTGTTGATCGACAAAGCAGCGATCCGTACTTTGTCTCGGGCCCTTGGTTTCCCCTGGTGGGACAAGCCAGCGCAGCCCTGCTTGGCCTCTCGCTTCCCCTATGGCGAAAGCATCAGCGCCGAGCGGTTGAAGCGGGTAGGCCAGGCGGAAGCTTGGTTGATCGCTAGGGGGTTCAGCACCGTCCGTGTGCGATCCCATGGTTTCGCTGCACGGATTGAGGTGCCCCGTGACCAGATTCGTGCTGTGCTCGCGCTGGCAGAGAGCGAACCTCTGGTCGAGGCCTTTCGCTCCCTCGGTTTCACCTCCGTCAACCTGGATCTTGAAGGTCTGGTCAGCGGCAAGTTGAACCGCCGCTAATCTCGCGTGGCCCTGCTCAGCTGGGGAGCTGGCTTGGCGTTTCCACAGGTTCTCTCACTCCCGTGGCAATGGCCGCAGGGGTTTCTCGCAGAAAGCTTTTCAGCGCGTGCCGTTTGGCTTGAAGCTCACTGCAGAGAATGGCGCAGGCTTGCTCCGGCATGGTGTGGTCACCACAAGTGAACACATCCACAGCGGCATAGCCGGATTCCGGCCAGGTGTGGATGGAAATGTGGGATTCCGCCAGCAGGGCCAGGCCCGTGACGCCCTGGGGTTGAAATTGATGGGTGATCAGGTTCAGCAGCGTCGCACCAGCGCCCTTGGCTGCTGAGGTGATCGTTGTGCGGATGAATGCTTCGTCATCGAGCCGGCTCGGATCGCAGTCGTAGAGCTCGAGAATGCAATGTTTGCCGACCATGTCGGTGGCATGAATCTCAGGTGCCCCCCATCCCGGGTTGGGATGCAGTTCAGAGAGGGTCTGCTCCATCAGGCGATGAGAGAAAAACAGGTCCGCCACCTTATCCGATCTGCAGGTCGGGTCTCAGTTCTCTTGCTCCGAGAATTTGGGCCTGCTGCTGCCATCCACCGCCAAAGCCTTCGAGGTGAGTGGCGCTCACCAGGCATTGATGCGATTCGCCCACGGCTTCGAGCAGCAGCTGTTGCCGGGTGGGATCTAGTTCGGCAAGCACATCATCGAGAAGCAGCAGTGGTGGCTCCCCGCACAGCTGTGTCACCAGCTCCAGTTCGGCAAGCTTCAGGCCCAGCACCAGCGAACGCTGCTGGCCGGCTGAACCAAACCGTCGTGCCGGGCTGCCCCCCAGCAGCAGGGCGATCTCATCCCGGTGTGGGCCCACACGGCAGCTGCCCAACCGTTCCTCTTCCTCCCGCTGTTCGCGCAGTTGCCCCTCGATGGCGAGTCGCCAGGGTTCTTCGGCATCCTCCCCATAGAGCCGGCTGCCGGGTTTGTAGTGCAGTTCCAAGACTTCAGTGCCCCCGCTGAGGTGCGTCTGCCAGCGCTGGGCGATCGGTTCCAGCCGATGCAGGGCCCGTTGCCGTCGCCGGTGAATCCTGGTGCTCACCAGCGCCATCTGAACGTCAAAGGCGTCGAGAAGTGCATGGCGTTCGGCACTGGATATCTGCCTTTGGCGCCACAGCTGGCTGCGCTGTCGCAACAACCGGTTCAGCCGTGCCGCCAGATCGGCATACACCGGTTCAAGCTGCAGCACCACACGGTCCAGCCACTGGCGGCGTAGGGCGGGTTCGCCCCGCACCAGATCAAGATCGAGGGCGCTGAAGCCGATGCAGCGGAGTGGTCCAATCAGGTCGAGCTGGCGATCCAGCAGCTTTCCGTTTCGTCTGGCCTGACGGCCTCCCTGGCGCCGCAGTTCCAGTTCCAGGCGATCCCCATCTCCCACGTCGGCCCGGATCAGGGCCTGGGGTGTGTCCCACTGAATCAGGTCGCGATCATTGCTGCAGCGATGGGAGCGCAGGCTGCCCAGCAGCTCAACCGCCTCGAGCAGGTTGGACTTGCCAATGCCATTGGGTCCGATCACCAGCAGACGTGGCTGCGTCAGTTCCAGCTGCAGAACGGTGTGGTTCCGGAAGCCCTGCAGTTGGAGCCTGTGGAGCCGGATGGGTGCTGGGGCGACCAGTGAGTAAGGTACTTGTATCGGGACGGTTGCCGCTCGATATCACTGCGGCTTAACGCCGATCAGTGGGCATGTAGCTCAGTTGGATAGAGCATCAGATTCCGGTTCTGAGGGTCGGGGGTTCGAGTCCCTCCATGCTCGTGTTTGATCCTTACGTCTCAGCTCAGGCTGAGTCCCATGGCGCGGATGCCATTGGGATCAATCAGGAAACCCTGCTGTTTGAGAGCCTCCAATGCATCTGCAGGGGCCGAGATCGAAAGGCTGCAGCCCGGCAGATCCCGGCGCAGGATCTGCAGGGCACGGTGCACAAGAACGGCAAAAAGGGCCCCTTGGTTCGGCCCCGGTTTTGCGGCCAGGTTCCAAAGATTGGCGTTGAGGGCCAGATCACTGGTGGCCCGCACAAACCCGATCAGTTCCCCATTCGCCTCATCCAGGATGCTGATTTGCCACAGGCTGCGCTTAAGGGCGAGCTCCCAGCGTTCCTCAGGGTGGGTTGATTCCCCGCAGGACATCAGCAGGGTGTTGAGCTGATGAGAAGTGGGAGGGGTCGATGTTTCGAGTCGCGTTCCCTCAGGCAAGGGCGGAATCGAGGGTTGTTGAAGGAACGACAGCACAGTGGGTCAACCGGTGTTTCGCATGCCGGCTGCGATGCCGTTGAGGGTGAGTAGCGCACCTCGAAGTAGTTCACTGCGGCTGTAGGTGCGGGTATCTTCCGGTGCACCCGGTGTTTCGCTCATGGGCGGTTGCCGGTTCTGATCCCGCAGCCGCTTCAGAAGTGCAACCTGAAGAAAGCCCAGGGGAACGATGGTGCGGTTGCGCAGATCAACAGACAACTGCAGCCCTTGATCAGCGCCCAGCAGTCGGTTCTGTCCTGTGATTCCCAGAACCAGTTTGCGGGTGAGTTCGTATTCCTTGGCGATCACCTGGAAGATCGCTTCAAAGGCCTCCCGTTGTTCGGGGTGCCCCAAGCTGTTCATGTAGTGATGGGCCAGGTCGAGATCCACCTTGGAGAGGGTCATTTCCACTTTGGAAATGAGCATCCGGAAGAACGGCCAACGTTGATGGAGGCGCCGCAGCAGGTCGAGCTGTTCGGAATCACTGCCCACTTCTTCCGACAGCGCCGTGCCGAAGCCAAACCAGCTCGGCAGCAAGAACCGACTCTGGGTCCAACCGAAGACCCAGGGAATCGCCCGCAGACTGGACAGGTCCTTTGCACCGGTTTTGCGTCGGGCCGGTCGGCTGGAGATCTGCAGCTTGCTGATTTCCTCGATCGGTGTGACCTGCTGGAAAAATGCCACCAGATCAGGATTGTCGTGAACTAACGCCCGGTAGTGCTCCCTTGAACGGGTGGAGAGGCGACTCATTAGCTGATTCCAGCTTGGTGTGGCATCCAGCTGGTTGGTTACCAGGCTGTTCTGAACCACGGCGGTGGTCACGGTCTCCAGGTTGTACAGCGCCAACTCGGGCAGGCTGTACTTGGAGTTCAATACTTCACCCTGTTCGGTGATTTTGATTCGGCCCTGCAGCGTGCCGCTGGGTTGGGCCAGGATCGCCTGGTAAGCCGGCCCTCCGCCTCGACTGACAGACCCACCGCGGCCGTGGAAGAGGCGAAGCGCCACATCCTGGCGGCTGGCGAGCTCCTGAAGTGCGATCTGAGCCTGGTGAATCTCCCAGTTGCTGGAGAGAAAGCCGGAATCCTTGTTGCTGTCTGAGTAGCCCAGCATCAGCTCCTGCAGCGGCTGTTTCTGTTGGCCTGCAACCGGTAGGAGTTCGCGGTAGAGCTGCGTTTTAAACAACCCCTCCATCACCGCAGGGGCCCGTTGGAGATCCTCCACGGTTTCGAACAGCGGCACTACCAGTAAGGAGGCACGTTTGTTCGGCGGGTCCACCAGGCCCGCCTCTTTCGCCAGCAGCAGAACCTCCAGGAGATCCGATGCCGTGTGGCTCATCGAAATCACATAGGAGTTGCAGATCCGCGGACCGAACTCCTCCTGGAGGCGCTGCAGCATTCGGAACACCGCCAACGTCTCTGCTGTCGGCTCCGACCAACTGGCGGCTGGCGGAATCAGGGGCCTGCGGGTCTGCAGCTCCTGGAGGAGCCATGCCATTCGCTCCATTTCGTCCATGTCCCCGTAGGCCTGGGGCAGTTCCAGGTTGCGGGTGAGTTCATCGATCGCATCGCTGTGGCGGGTGCTCTCCTGACGGATATCAAGGCTGGCCAGCGAGAACCCAAAGATGTGCACCTGGTGCAGCAGCGTGTCGAGCTGTTCGCAGCTCAATTCGGTGCTCACGAGGCTGTTGCGGACCAACTCCAAGTCACTGCGGAACTGATCCACCGAGGTGTAGTGGAGAACATCGGCTCCGCCGAGTCCGTCCTGGGGATCGGCCAGGGCTTCACAGGGCATCTGCCAGCCTGCCTCCGACAACTGGTTGTTGCGGGCAAGCGTCCTCTCAAGCTTTTCGAGCACGTAGCAGAGCTTCAGCCGGTAGGGCTCCAGTCGGTATCGAGCTGCTCTGCGCTCGTAGATCTCTGGGAACCGGAGTCGATCCATCTCCAGCGACTCCAGCAGTGATGGTGCCACCTGACTCCATTGCATGGAGATGCTCAGCTGCTGCCGGAGTGACTGGACGGAGTGGATGTACAGCTCCAGCATCAGCTGACGCTGGTAACAGGCTGTTCGCCAGGTGATGTCGGGTGTCACCGAGGGATTGCCGTCCCGATCGGAGCCCACCCAGGAGCCGAAGGTGCAGAACGATGCCTGGGGGACCTGGACATCGGGGTAGTGGCGATGCAGGGCAGTGATCAGCCTCTTGCGCAGTTTCGGCATTGCTTCAAACAACACCTGCTGGAAGTAGTGCAGGGTTGAATCCACCTCATCGATCACGGTGGGTTTGAACTGGTGCAGTTCATCGGTCCGCCACCACAGTCGGATTTCCTCTTCCAGTTGGTCGCGACAGTCTTCGCGCAGCTGATGCGCGAGAGGGGTGTCTGATTGAAGTTGCTGGAGCAAGTTGGCCACACGTCGTTGCTTGTGTCGCACTGTGTGCCGAACGATCTCCGTGGGATGGGCGGTGAACACCAGACGGATATCCAGCTCCCGCAGCAGGTGCTCCACCTGTGCGGGGGGGACGTTCATGCGACGCAGCCGCTCGAACACCTCTCCAAAGGTGGCTGGATCGGTTTGGTTGGCGAGGGGCGGAGCAAAGGGATCAAAGGCATCCCGTTGGGCCGTGTCAGTACTGGGATTGGGTCTGAGGCTCTCGAGGTAGCTGTCTTCCTCGATCCGTTGCTCAAGGATGTTGATGAGCTGGAAATACAGCGAAAAGGCACGGGCCGCTGAGATGGCCTCCGAAAGGTCCATGGCCTTGATCAGCTCGACGATCGCCTCGCTCGTGCTGTCGCCGTCCCGCCCTTCCAGAGAGACGGGGTCACTGAGTTGTTTGAGCCTCAGCAGACGTTCGCTCTGCTCCGGTGGGCACTCACTGCGCAGCACCGACTTCCAGAGGTCTTCAATCAGATCAAGACGGTGCTGAAGAAGTTGCCCTGCGCCGGATCCGCCACCGCTTACGCGTGCAGTCTCTTGCTCGGAGACAGGGGTGGTGGACTCGGGCATGAAGTCTCCACGCTGCGACGAACTCGACATGATCATCCCAAACAGGCTTCCCCGGTGGAGATTCCTTCCTCCTTCTCCATCCGCTGGATACCTTTTTGAAGCAGGTCTTCGATGGATTGGCCTTGGCCATGCGCCGTTTCCCAGCGCATGGCCTGATTCCCATCGGCGAGCAGGCCATGCAAAGGCTTCAAGCAGGCGCTGAGCTGGAGTGATTCGGCCAGGGGAGCCATCTGATCAATCAGCTCCAGCAGCCAGTCCCTGCAACTGATGGCACGACCATCCTGCCAATGCCGGAGTTCAGCGTTCAGGCTGGATCGGGCGACGGCGGCGTCATTGCTGTCGGCCAGTTGAACCAGTTCGTCGGCGGATAGGGAGCTGCTGCAGAGCGGATCGAGGCTTTCGATGTTGTTTTTGAGGGCCAGCAGCCTCAGCTCCAGCAGACAGGTGATCGCTAGCAGCTCATGGGGATTGGTGACCAGATCACAGATCCGTAACTCCAACCGGTTGAGGTCGTAGGGGCGCCGTGGACCATTGGGCCGAACGGATGTCCACAGGTGACGTTCGTTGCGCATGGCACCCGTGGCCAGTTGCTCCTCCACCCACTGGATGTAGTGCTCGTGATCCCTAAAGAGAGGAACCGCAGGCGGCGTTATGGGGAATTGGTGCCATCGCTGGGAGTGGTTGTTGGTGCTGCGCCCATCCAAGAAGGGAGAACTGGCACTGAGGGCGAGCAGCAGAGCCGCTTCGCAGCGCACGAGCCGGACCGCTGCAAACAACCAGTCGAGATCTGTGATCCCGAGGTTGATGTGAATGCTGGCTGTCACGACTCTGGTGCCGTACAGCTGTTCAATCAGAGCGTGGTAGGCGTTGTCCGGGTCAGATCGTTCGAATCGGCTGCTGTTACCCAGGCTCATGGTGCTGCCGGGGAGAAGCGTCAGCTCCCTTCCCTGTAGCCACCGCCGCAGGGTCCGCCGGGGAGCAAGCAACGCCTCGGGCAGTTCGGCGTAATCCCGGATCGGGTCGGTGACGTATTCGAGATTGCGACAGTCCGGTTCTGTCACGAAGCCAGGCAGTTCCCTGGCTACGTCGGTGGCGACGCCCACGTTGGCTCCGTTGGTTTGACCGGTAAACAGTTCCACCTCGAAGCCTTTCAGAAGAAGGGGGTGCGCTGTCATTCCGGTGGATTCAGGCACGCCAGTGCGGTCAGCATTCCCCGGGCCTTGTTCAGGGTTTCCTCAAACTCTGCCGTCGGCTGTGAATCGGCAACAATGCCGGCACCGGCCTGCACTTTGACCTGGCATCCTCCGCCATCGAGGGGTTGCACCACCATGGTGCGGATCGTGATCGCCGTGTTGAGGGCCCCGGCCAGATCAACGGATCCGTAGACCCCGGAATAGGGGCCACGCGCATCGGGCTCAAGATCGTGGATGAGTTGCATCGCACGGATTTTCGGTGCGCCGCTGACGGTGCCGGCGGGAAAAGCCGCCATCAGCAGATCCCACACATCGTGCGTCGGGCCCAGGCGTCCTTCGACTTGGCTGACGATGTGCATCACGTGGGAGTAGCGCTCGATCACCATCAGGTCTTGCACCGCTACGCTTCCGGGCTGACAGACCCTGCCGAGGTCATTGCGGCCCAGATCAACCAGCATCACGTGCTCAGCCCGTTCCTTGGGATCGGCCAGCAGGTCAGCTTCCAGTTCGCGGTCCTCCAGGGGCGTGGCGCCGCGGGGCCGAGTTCCGGCGATGGGCCGCAGGCTGGCGTGGATGCCATCAGCAGCCGGTTCGGCTTGAACCATCACCTCTGGACTGGAGCCAATCAGTTGCCAGTCCCCAAAGTCGAAGAACGCCATGTAAGGGGATGGATTCACCATCCGCAGACTTCGGTAAAGCTCCAGGGGTGATTGAGATACCTCGGTTTCCAGGCGCTGACTGATCACCAGTTGGAACACATCGCCTGCTGCGATGTGTTCCTTGGCGGTGTCGACGGCGGCTTCGAATTCATCGCGGCTGCGGTTGGAGCGCACTGCGGGAAGCTCTTTGCTGCTTGCGTCCCAGGTCAGTGGTTTGACGGCGGGCAGAGGTGCGTCCATCCGCTGGCGCAGGGCTTCGATCCGTCCGATAGCGGTTTGCCAGGCCTGCTCCTCATCCGCCCCGTTGGAGAGGTCGCCGAAGGCGACGGCGGTGATCTGTCGTTTCACCTGATCAAAAATCAGGATCGCGTCCATCAACATCCAGATCCCATCCGGGGGATCGGCAGCAGCTCGAGGGTGAACTGCGACGGTGGGTTCGATCCACTGGATCAGTTCGTAGCCCCAAACGCCATAGAGCTGTCCAAGCGGAGGAAGGCCCGGCAGGTTGACGCAGGAGTAAGGAGCGAGGCAGTCGCGCAGGGACTCGAATGGATTGCCGTTCAACGTCTCTTCACGACCGTCGCGCCAGGTGCGCGTCAGACGATCCTTCCGGGCCGACGCCGTCCAGAGAGGATCACAGGCGATCACACTCCATCGCCCCAGGGTTTCACCACCCTCGACAGACTCCAGCAGCACGCCTGGAGGTCTTCCATCGCCCACCTTGATCCAGGTGGTGAGGGGTGTTTCAAGATCGGCGGGCCAACTCTGAGCCAGAGGAATCAGGTTGGCACCACTGCAAACAGCCTGATGAAAGGCGTCGCGATCGGGACTGAACATGACCTGATCATCGCAGCCGAGACCCGGTGATCATGACCTCCGGGTCTTGATTTTGAGGAATCAGGCGTCGAAGGTGTTGCGGCCGCTGAACTTGATATTGGCCGGGTTGACGTTTTGGCCAATGCGACGGGGGTTGTGGCCCACCATGGGACGACCTTCGTTCACCTTCTCGGAGAACACACCATCCTTGGGATGCAGGAACTCGGTGTCACCACCGGGGTAGATCCGGTAGATCTTGTAGTCCTCGATCCGGGGCTTGAATTTCGTGCGCAGCTGGGTGCCGAGGGCGAGGCACTGTTCCTTGCGAGCGAAATACATCAGGTTTTCACCTGAATTCATCAGAGCGGCGCCACCGGTGGGGAGCTCAAAAGCCTGTTCTGTCTTGCTGGTCCAGGTGATCGCGTATTTCTCTTCGGTCTCCGCAGAGTTCAGAAGGCCGCCCGTGCTGGCGATGTGCTGGGGAAGTTGACCGTTCAACGCCGTTGCTGCCATGGCTGAAAGAATCCACAAGAGCCGTTATGGCTGGAAAGTAGCACCGTCATTGGGGCCTGTTTTGACCTCCGAAAGCAAGCTTCACACCCGTCAACAAACCAATCACTCTCCGGGGGTGTGCACCGGGAAGAAAACGGTGATATCGCGGTCTCGCCTGGGCTGATAGCGGCCCCCCAGGCTGGCCATCATCTGGCGGGTCGCATCCTGGCTTAGTTGCAGGCTTCCAGTGCTCGGATCCCAGCTCAGGACGGTCCCCACGTCTTCGCGCTGGGGAGCAGGGCCGGCCTCCGCGGTTTGGCTCCTGTCGGGATGCTCCACATGCAGCTGAAGCTTCACCCGCGGACCCGCTGCCTGGAGGTGAAGGGTGAGCTGACTGCCGGAGGGGAGCCCCCTAGTGCTGCGGTCGATCAGACCCCCGAGCATCGGTTCCAGTCGCCGGGAGTCACTGAGGATTGCCGGCAGGTCAACGGTGAGATCCAGCTCCAGGGCGATCCCGCGACGATCCAGCTGCTCCGTCCAGCTGGGCGCAAGGGCGCTCAGCATGGCCTGCAAATCCGTGCGGGCCAGATTGGCTTCATTGGGTTCCCGTTGCAGTTCAGCGGCATGGAAGATCAGGCCAAATCGGTCGATCTGCTCGCTGCATTCCACATCGATCTGCCGCAAGCGATTCACAACGACATCAGCCAGATCCTTTCGCCGCAGCAGAGAGCGGATCAGTGTTCTGATCGTTGCCAGAGGTGTTCGCACCTCATGGGTGATCGCTTCCAGCAAATTCAGATCTCCATGGCTGGGAGCTTCCGGTGGGCGCTCAGCCTGGATGGGTTGCAGCATCAGCCCAGGGGCTGTGGCGCTGAGCCGCTCGGTGAGACGTGGCCAGAATTGTTCTGACCAGGCTCCATTGCTCTGCAGGGAGCCGATCGATTCGAGCGCTTTGCGCAGCTGCTCGGCCTGCGCTGGTGACTGGTGCTCTAGCCGCCGCCCCAGCAGAACCAGAATGTCACTGAGCGTTGCCGGGTCGCAACGCATCAGCAGCTGACGCTTCTGGGCTGGTCCATGCAGGGCAAGGGCCACCTGGACCTCGGGCGTGATCACCAGCAGCAGGGGGTCATCCCCGTCATCGGGGCGCAGGGACAAGCGTTGGAATCCCCGCAGGGGGCCGTGCTCATCGCTGCTGGACCGTCCCGGCAGTGCCGTTGGATGCGGACTCAGTTGATCCAGTTGATCTGGAGCCCACACCCATCCCTGCAGATGTTTGAGCAACTCCGGTTCATAAAGAGCCGGCAGGGGGGCAGCCAGCCAGATTCCGCCTTCAATGCCCTGCTCGAGCAGGTTCTGTTGCAGGGTTTCCAGAGCAGCCCACCAAAGCCGCCGGACACCAATCTCATCGCAGCGGCCCTGGGGCACGTCCTGCGCAAGTCGTTGCCGCAGGTCGGTGAAGGATGGCCCGGTCAACGGAGTTGCGCCAAGGAGCGACGGCTTTGCCGGACCACCGACAGGCAGAGGCCGAGCGCGATGAAGTTCACCACCATGGCTGAGCGCCCATAGCTGAGGAAGGGCAGGGGGATCCCGGTGACGGGGCCCAGGCCGATGGTCATAAAGATGTTGACCACCACCTGGAACATCAGCATCGTGCCGATCCCGATCACCACGAGTGATTCGAAGTCGGTGCGGGCATTGCGCGCGATCTGGAGCAATCGAGCCATCAAGGCTGCAAAGCCAAGAACCACCAAAAGACAGCCAACAAAACCGGTTTCCTCGCCTAGGGCGCTGAAGATGAAATCGGTGTGCTGTTCAGGGATGAAACGAAGTTTGGTCAGTTGTCCTTGAAGAAGACCTGTGCCCAAGACGCCGCCTGAACCAATGCCCACGGTGCTCTGGAGCAGGTGATAGCCCCCGCCCAATGGATCCTGACTGGGGTCGAGGAAAAGCACCAAACGGTCCCGTTGATAGTCCTTTAAACCATGCATCCAGAGCCATGGCGTCACAGCCGCCATGGCGCCGTGGACAGCCAGGGTTGCTGTCGCCGCCAGCCGTTTCCAGGGCAGGGAGCGGTAGGCAAGAACCACCATCAGCGGGATCCAGAGGCCCATGGCCCACGGGAGAAGGCCTGAGAGCAGGGCCGTCACCAGGGGTGATAACAACAGAATCACCCACTCGATCGGCATCCCCGACCAATACAGCATCGTGAGCATCAGGGCGCCGAACACGAGCGATGTGCCGAGATCAGGCTGGATGAACACCAGCAGCCAAGGCACCGCAATCACCCCGAGCGGGCGCATTAGATCAATCGGTCGTTCCACTGGGTGTCGCGACAACACCGCTGCCACGAGCAGGATCGCCGCGATCTTGGCGAATTCCGATGGCTGAACATGAACCCCGCCAATGCTGATCCAGCGTTGGGCGCCCAGCGCTGTAGTTCCAATGACGCGCACCGCCACAAGGCTGATCACTGTTAGGGCGTAGACGGGAACCAAAAGAGGCTGGAGACGCTGCAGCGGCAGCCGTTCCAGTCCCAGCGCCAGCAGCACTCCGAAGGCCGCGGTGATCCAGTGGTGATACCAGTCGGCATAGTCCGCCTGGCGTTGGGTGCTGGCGATCAGCACCCCTGCGATGGTGATCATCCCGAGCGGAACACCCCAGAGCACCCACTCCCGGTGCGATCTGCGGCGGTCACGTCGGCTGAACATCGTCAGACGGGCTGAGTGACGGCCTGGAGCACAGCTTCAGCGAGGCCCTTGAACTCAGCGGCGCTGGCGGAGTCGCTGCGGTTGATCACGATCGGTCGTCCCGTGTCACCGCCTTCCTGCACAGGCATTTCCATGGGGATCTGAGCCAGTAGAGGAACGTCGTAGTCCGAGGCGAGTTGGGCGCCGCCGCCACTGCCGAAGAGGGCATAGCGGCAGTCGGGACGGTCCGGAGGGATGAAGGCGCTCATGTTCTCCACCACGCCGAGGACGGGAATGCCCATCTGCCGGAACATGGCGAGACCCCGTCGGGCATCTTGCAGCGACACCTGTTGGGGGGTGGTCACGATCACAACACCGGCCATCGGCACTGCTTGGGCCAGGGAGAGCTGCGCATCACCGGTGCCGGGCGGCAGATCAACGATGAGAACGTCCCGCTCACCCCATTCGGCCTGATACAGGAACTGCCGAATGATGCCGTTGAGCATCGGGCCGCGCCAGATCACAGGTTGGTGATCGTCGATCAGCAGACCCATCGACACCATGGCGATGCCGCAGGTCTCGATCGGGACGATCCGCTGCTGATCGCCGCTGCCCTGTACCTCCGGCGTTTGGTCTGCGACGCCGAGCATGGTGGGTGCGTTCGGTCCGTAGATATCGGCGTCAAGGAGTCCCACCTGCAGGCCGGACTGGGCGAGGGCGCAGGCCAGATTGACGGCGACGGTGCTCTTGCCGACGCCGCCCTTGCCGCTGCTCACTGCAATCACCTGGCGGACGCCGGGGATCGACTGGCGTTCAGCCGGCTGACCATGGCCGGCTTGGCCAATGCCCCCCTGGCTTGGCGGTTGGCCGATCTCGATCTGCACGTCATCAATGCCATCGAGCGCCATCAGAGCGCCCCGTGCCTCAGCCACGATGCGGTCACGCTGGCTTTGGGCGAAGCCTGGAAGGCTGAGGCGAAACACTGCCCGCGGAGGGGTGATACGGATCTGTTCGATCCAGCCGAGCTCCAGGGCCGTTTTGCCACTGCCGGCATCTTTGACTTGCTGGAGGGCTTGGTTGGCCTGCTCGACCGGGGTCATCCGTTTCATCAAGGCAAGCCGGATCCTAGGGGCGCCGCCCGTGACAGTCCCTGACGGATGCTTGTCCAGGTCTGGGGTGACCTGGTTAGGTTTCGATGTCTCCAGTCTCTGACACATGGTTCGCTCCCTGATTCGCCGCGTCCTCGGACGCCAGGACGTGGGTGTCAGCAAGCCTCCCCTTGAACTGCCCCCCAGCGATTCCAGAGAACGGGCCCGGGCGATGGTGATGGGGCTGCAGGACGAAATCTGTGCGGGCCTTGAAGCGCTTGATGGTGAAGGCCGCTTCGTTGAAGAAAGTTGGGTCAGGCCTGAAGGGGGTGGGGGGCGCTCCCGGGTGATGCGTGAGGGCCGCGTCTTCGAACAAGGCGGCGTGAATTTCTCCGAGGTTCAAGGGGAAGAACTGCCCCCGTCGATCCTCAAGCAGCGTCCGGAAGCGAAGGGACATCCCTGGTTCGCCACGGGAACCTCGATGGTGCTTCATCCGCGCAATCCCTACATCCCGACGGTTCACCTCAACTACCGCTACTTCGAGGCTGGCCCAGTGTGGTGGTTTGGCGGGGGTGCCGACCTGACCCCCTACTACCCCTTCCTCGACGACGCCCGTCACTTCCATCGCACCCATCAGGCGGCCTGTGATTCGGTTCACCCGGATCTGCACAAGGTCTTCAAGCCCTGGTGCGATGAGTACTTCTATTTGAAGCACCGCGATGAAACCCGCGGCGTTGGCGGCATCTTTTACGACTACCAAGATGCCAACGGCACGCTCTACAAGGGCCAGGATCCCTCCGGTCCTGCGGCTCAGGTGTCAGCCCGTTTGGGAGCTCGGCCGTTGAGTTGGGAGCAGCTGTTCTCCTTGGGGCAGGCAAATGGCAGAGCCTTCTTGCCCGCCTATGCCCCCATCGTCGAGAAGCGTCATCCGATGGCCTATGGCGATCGCGAGAGGGACTTTCAGCTCTATCGCCGGGGCCGTTATGTGGAGTTCAACCTGGTTTGGGACCGCGGCACGATCTTTGGCCTGCAGACCAATGGACGGACGGAGTCGATCTTGATGTCTCTGCCCCCGCTGGCGCGTTGGGAGTACGGCTACACCGCAGAGGCTGGATCACGGGAGGCCCTGCTAACTGAACTGTTCACCAAGCCTCAGGATTGGCTCGGTGATGCCTCGCTCGATGAGCGCTGCCGCCCCCATGGCGCGATCAACTAACTGACGCCTTGGACGAGCGCATTCACCACGCGCTCGGCAAGGCAGTTCACCGTGTGCTCCCTTGAGCTCGGATCCCTCAGTTTCGTCTCCAGGGGGGGCTCAAGCATGGCGATTTCAAGAATTCCGATGCCGCGACGCGGACCGCCAAGGCCTCCGCGGAAAAGTCGTGGGTAGCGCCCAAACGCCTGGGCCAGGCTTTCATCGACGACGTTCAGTTCACGCACATTCGCGAGCACAGGAATCAGACCGGAGCCGAAGCCATGGGGCCGATAGGCATCGAAATGGATCTCTAGAACGTATTCACCACGCTCCGAAAACACTTTGGCCTTCGACCAGTTGGTGCTGGGGTCGTTGTCGTTCGCGATGCTGATGGAAGGAGGGGTGTAGGCGCGGATGTTCAAGCCACGGGCTTGGCCTTGGCTCACCACAGCGGCCTGAACCTGGCGGTTCCAGAACAGCTCATCGCGAATGCCCGGTTGCATCGGCGGACGGTTTTGCTGATCCACGGCATATCCCGGGGTTCCGGGACTGACGGTGCCCTGGGAGTCGGCGTGCCCTGCCATAACGACGATCGGCAGGTTGGATTGAACAGGGCTTCGGCCGACCCAGCTCCCGGGTTTCTTGGTGCGTGGGCCTAGCAGGGGGTCTGGCGTGGCGGGTGAGGGACAGGGGTCTGGCTGTTCAGGTGCGGGTTGCTCCGCTGGTTCGTTGCTGGGCTCGGCTGTGCCAAGCCAGTTGTGTTGTTCCGCAGCCTTGGTCATCGCGAGGGTTGCCAGCGACAGGCCTGTGATGGCAAGCCCTGAGGCAAAGCGACGGCGTTGCATCCAGGCCGGCAGACGCATGGTTCAGATCGGGGAGGAGAGCAGGGACCCATCACTGGCGAGTTGCAGGGTCTCAGCCAGTTCCAGTTCGATGGCGATCAGTTCGTCCCGATGGGCCCGTAGACGAATGGCGCTGCCCTCTCCCTCGGGGGCCGGTAGCAATTGCAGTTCCAGGGCTTCTGTGCGAGCTGCTCGTCGCGTGTAGAGGGCGCCTGCCAAAGGGCCCAAGCCGATCAGCAGAAGAGGCCACCAGTGCAGTTGAGGTGCCAGCTGACGCAGGACCAAGCCGAAGCAGGCGGAGCCAATCGCCGCCAGTCCCGACAGCAACACGGCCAGGGGTTGGCTGGAGGCCACTTTCCCCTTGAAGCGGAGCACCTGACGCTCTGCATCGCCGCCATCTCGGCTCCAACCGCGGTCTTCCAGCCAGGTGCTGAGCCCATCGAGCACGGTGATCGGGGGTTGGGGGGATATCACATCCACCACTGTGGTTCGATCTTTGCTGGCTGCACGCAGAAAGAACACCAGACCAATCGCCAGCAGAACAGTCAGCAGGAGGGTGGATTGGAATCCTGCAGGCATGGCATCCCGGTGGTGATGACCCTTTTTAAGCCTTGCGCAGGCTGAATCGCTTAGTTCAAAGCGAACCGGTGGGAGTTCAGCCAGCTGCGCCAGGGCTGCATCAGCCGCTCTGCTTCGCTCCGTGCATCAGATTCAAGGTGGAGCATGCGCCGGGGCCGCCCGCGACTCGGGCAGCGTTGGGTGTAACTGCTGATCGAGCCCTGTTGCTCAAGGAACTCCAGGGCCTGTTGCAGGACGGTTTCAGAAAGCCGCAGTTGTGGCTCCTCCCGGATCAGTTTCTGCAGGAGTGCGGATGGGTAGTTGTCGTCTTTGAGCAAGCACTCGAGGATCCAGCAGACAGCCAGTTCCAGGTCGAGGAATTGCGGCGGCGGCTGATGGAAGTACTGCTCGATGTCTGCCAGACAGGTGCGCGAAGGCTTTCTGCGAGAGAACACAGGGGCGGGACAACTTCTCTAATCAAAAACGATCTCATTTCGAGATTCAAGAGGAGAGTCTTGAGACTTGATGTGGAGGCGGTTGGCCACACTGGCCCCATCCCTTCCTGAAGTCATGGCTGAGAAGTCGTCATCCCCAGCGGAATTCGCCGTCTTTGATCGCGATCTCGATGCAGCTTGGACGGAGCGCTACCTGCAGTCCCCGCGGCTTGCCGTTGACACCGAAGCGATGGGGCTGATCCATGGCCGTGATCGGCTTTGCCTGGTTCAGATCGCCGACGCCGAGGACCGTGTGGCCTGCGTCCGCATTGGCCTGGGCCAGACCGAGGCACCCAACCTCAAGCGTCTGTTTGAGGCGTCCACGGTTGAGAAGGTGTTTCACTTCGCCCGTTTCGATGTGGCCGCGCTGGCCGCTGGTTTGGGAATTGCAGTGAATCCAGTGTTCTGCACCAAGGTCGGCAGTCGGCTCGGCCGCACATACACCCCCCGCCATGGCCTTAAGGATCTGGTGATGGAATTGGTCGGTGTTGAGCTGGACAAGGGCGCCCAGAGCAGTGACTGGGGCCGGGTTGACGAACTCACGGATGTCCAGCTGGCCTATGCCGCCAACGACGTCCGCTACCTGCTGCCAGCCCGAGAGCGCTTGGAGCAGATGTTGCGGCGGGAAGGACGTTGGGATCTGGCGCAGCGCTGCTTTCAATGCGTTCCGGTGGTTGCCGAGTTGGATCGGCTGCGTTTTCACCAGATCTTTGAGCACTGAGCCTGGAGCTCAGTCTTCCAGCATGAAGTTGCCGTCGCCTTCGCTGTTCTCGAGCAATGCGTCCAGCTGACGGGCGTGGACACCGTTGTCCTTGTCGAGGGCGGCCAGCATGGATTCAGCCATCGCTCGCCGTCCTTCAACATCGCGGTGACCCTCACGGGCCGCGGCCTGTTCCACCTGGCGTCGGGCACTGGCAAGACTGATGCTCAGTCGACTGGCCAACTGGGCACAAAGTTTGACGAGGGTGGGGTCCTGAATCGCGGCCATCGCAACCAACCGGGGACCTTCAGTATCCGTTGAAGCGATCCAGGATCAGTCGTGCCAGCTGATCGCTTCCCCCTGCTGGCCCCATCCGCTGCGTACCGATCCTTCCCAGGTGGGAGCGGAGTGCCGCGTCAGCCAGGAGGACTTCGAGCCGTGTGGTGAGCTCGGATTCGTCAGAGCAAGGACGAACCGCTCCCCCCAGCAGGCGGCTCTGACGGCGGGCGAAGCCCGGCTTGAACTGCGGCCCTGGTCCCGGCAGGGACAGAGCCGGAATGCCCAGGCCCACAAGTTGTTCCGTCGCCGTTCCGGCGGTGGCGATGCCGGCTTCGGCCCAGCCGGCCCATCGGTCAAAGCAACCTCGCCCGATCAGCACCAAGCAGGCTCCTTTCACCCAGCAGGCTTCGGCACCCAGTTGATCCGAAGGCGGAAGGCTGCGTCGAAAACCCAGTTGTTCAAGACTGTCGCTCAGGGCCTCTGCATCGGGTTGGGCGCCCACGGCCATGAGCAGTGCCATCGGTACACGTCCGGGCAACGCCATAGCGCTGCGCACCAACCGCCGCAGGTTGCGCTGGGCCTCCGGCATGCGACTTCCGCAGAGCAAGAGCACGCGGCGGCAGCGTTCCAGGGCCGATGGCAGCGGTTGGATTTGAAGGCCATCCATCATCGGATTGCCCGGCGCCAGAGCGTCCACGCCCTTGCGTTGCAAGCCACGGGCCGTGAGCCGATCACGCATGGCCACCAGTTGACAGCGGCGCGAGCGCATCAAGCGCCATTCCCAGGGATCCCACTCACTGCCTTTGAGCCGGTGGTAACAGTCGCTTTTGGCCCGTCCGGGACCGCTGAGCCACGTGTAGTCGCTTTTGGGAGTGCCGATGAAGCCGAAGGGAGCGCCACTGCTCCAGGCCATCAGCAGTGGCAGCAAATCGCCGACGGCAACGATGGATTGGTGCTCATGCCCCAGGCGGCGCACCAACCGCCATTGGCTCCAGCTCAGGCTGGGGAGCCCTGCCCTGACGTCTGCCAGCAGACCTTTAAGGCTTTGGTTGCTGAAGCCACCGCTGGGCAGGGCTGCTTTCGGCCCCAAGCGTGTCAACCATCCCTGCTGAACTGCTGCATCAAACATCCCGCCGGCGCCCACCAGAGGAAGCACGGTCAGGGGGCATCGCGGTGCGCGCCGATGGACGGCCTGGATGATCCGCAGGGTGATCAGATCTTCCCCATGGCCGTTGCAGAGAAACAGCAGAGAGCCAGGGGCATGGCTGATACGATCCCCTGATGGGGACTGCTGTTCCCGGGCGGCGGCATGGCCAAGTGGTAAGGCAGAGGATTGCAAATCCTTTATCCCCAGTTCGAATCTGGGTGCCGCCTTTGAACCCTCATCACAATTGAGCCTCCGCGCTCATGCCGGCAACGTTGCGTGAGTGACTCTCGCAGCTGATGGTGTTGGCATCAATCCAGCAGCGCCCTTGGGCGGTGCGGGTTGCCGGTAGGCCCGTGGGGAGTCCCCTGGCATCAAAGCGGACCCATGACGTGCTGAGCAGAGTCCCACTCCAGCGGCGTGAATCCAAGCGGCAGCCGGAGTTGTTGCAGCTGAGCGGACTGCCTTGGTCTCCATCAAGGCTGACGAAGCTCAACTGGTAGCTGCCGCCCGTTGCTTGATCGTCTCCGATGAAACGAAGCCGCAGGCCACGGCTTCCGTTTTCGTTGATCTGCAGACGTTCGCAGGCCAAAGGACGCCCCCCGACGACGATGCGGCAACGGGCAGGCCTGTGGTCCAGACGGCCAAAGGCCAGCGATGGATTGCCCGTCGCCGGAACGGCGAACAGCAGTGACGCCATCCACAGGTGGATCATCAGTAATCGCTGTCGGCGACGCACATGCCCAGGCAGCGAATGCCGTTGCTGGCGGTTCTGCGGCAGTGGTTGCAGAGGATGCGTTCTTCGTCTGCGGTCGATCCCTCCACGGCCTGATCGGTCGATCTCGCAGGGTCCTGTGTGGGGGATGCGGTCATCACGCAGCGGGATGGGTCGACGGCGATCATGGCTGGAAGCAGCATCGCCCCGTTGAACGGCATCGGTTTCGGCACCTGGGCCTGGGGCAACAAGACGGTTTGGGGATATGACCCCCAGCGGGACGACGCTCGACTTCGCGCCACGTTTCGACAGGCCCTCAGCTCTGGGCTCAACTTGATCGACACTGCGGATTCCTATGGAACGGGGAGCCTGAGTGGACGCAGCGAAGCGCTGCTGGGCGACTTCATGGCCGAGTTGCCAGCCCTGCGCCGATCCCAATTGACGGTGGCCACGAAGTTGGCCCCATTCCCCTGGCGCTGGGGGCGTCGGGGCTTTGATGCTGCCTTCGAGGCCAGTCGAACGCGGCTCAAGGGGCAGCTGCGGCGCGTGCAATTGCACTGGAGTACGGCGCGTTACGCGCCCTGGCAGGAGACAGGCCTTCTCGATGGTTTGGCTGAGCTTGTCCTGGCTGGCCGTGTGGACGAGTTGGGGCTGTCCAACCTTGGCCCTCAACGCCTGGTGTTGATCCATCGCCGTTTGTTGGAACGCGGCGTTTCCCTGCGCAGCATTCAGGTGCAGTGTTCACTCTTGGCGCCTGCGGATGATCAGCTGCGCGAGTTAATCGCTGTCAGCAGGGACCTTGATGTGGAGGTGTTGGCCTACAGCCCTCTGGCTTTCGGCGTGCTGGGTTGTGCGCCCGGGGCTGAGGAGAGACGTCCTTCTACCTGGTTGAGAGGCCGTTTGTTTCGGCGCCTGCTTCCGGCCAGTCTTGAGTTGCGCAGTGAGATCCAGGCCATCGCGATCGAACACGGGGCATCGATGGTTCAAGTTGCTTTGAACTGGTGCAGAGCTCTTGGCACAACGCCGATCCCGGGACTGCGAACTCCAGAGCAGGCCAGGGATGTCGCCGCTGCACTGCAATGGTCGATGTCACCTGAGGAGCGTCAGCGGTTGGTTGCGGCCCGGATCCGTTGCAGCGAGCGGATGCCCGCCAATCCCTTTCAGAGTCGCTGAGTGTTGTGCTCAGGCCTCAGAGGCGGATTCAGGGGCTGGGCTCACCACCACCGGGAGGCTGTCCCCGTCATTGCGAATCGGGATGACCTTGTCCTGTGTGGGTTCCAAGCGAGTGGGGGCAGGGGGAGTGTCCTGTTGCTTGGAGCAGGCGGCGAGAGCTTCCTGCAGCAAGGAATCAAAGGTTGCTCCGGGCAGTCGATGCCGGGCGACCTCCAGAAAGGTGCGCGGAAGCGATTCGCCTGCAGCGCTCCTCAGAGCAGGGTTGTTCTGCCGATGCTCCTGTTCGTCCTGAATGGCTCGGATGAACCGGCGTGTGACGTCACGTTTGGTGGACGCCTTGATCAGGGTGTCGCGCTCCTGAGGACCATGACTGAGCTCCTGCTCCATGTCTTGAATCCGCCGTTCGAGGCTTTCCAAAACCTCCTGGGCTTCCTTGCAGATGTGAGCCAGCTGCCCATCCGACAGGTGGGGCATGTCGGCCACGAAGACCTTGCCGTGATCACGGAGCGTGAGAAATGTTGGTCGTGCGCCCTGCCTGTAGCCCTGCTGCCTGTCCTGTCCTGAAGGCAAAGGGCGCCGAGGTGGAACAGGACCTGCAGACGATCGACGGCGCGTAATGCGCTGGGGCTTATCAAAAGGCATTGAAAAAAGATGTATTGACGCCGCTATCGGAAAAAGTTCCGATGTGCATGGTTTCAGCTTATTCGATCCCTTCTGGGCCGGTGGTCCGCTGCAGTAAACCCGTCTGAAACTGACGCAATCAGGCGGGCACACCTTCGAGAACAGCGGCGCTGCCTGGGGTGTTGGAGGTTACGTTGCCAATCACCCAAGCCTGATGGTTCTTGCTTCGGCAGTGCTCGATCACAGCTGCTTCGCTCCCCGCCGGCACCACCAGGCAGAAGCCGATGCCGAGGTTGAACGTGTGCCAAAGGTCCCGTTCGGGAATGTCTCCGGCCTCCTGCAGCCAACGGAAGAGGGGTGGCCTCGTCCAGCTAGAGGCATCGACGCGCGCAGAGCAGCCCTCTGGCAGGCAGCGCGGAAGGTTTTCCGGTAGCCCCCCGCCGGTGATGTGGGCCATGCCATGGAGCTCGCATCCGCTCTGCAGCAGGTGCTGCACCAGGTCGGCATACAGGGTTGTTGGCGCCAGCAAGTCGCCGATCAGGGGGCGCTGGTCGGTGCCATACAGAGTGTTCGCATTTGCGTTGGCCTGTTCCAGCACCTTGCGCACCAAGCTGAAGCCGTTGCTGTGTACGCCGCTGCTGGCCACACCGATCACGCTGTCGCCAGGCTGGATGCGTTGGCCGTCAATGAGATTGTCTTCTTCGACGACGGCCACGCAAAAACCGGCGAGGTCGTAGCGCCCCTGGGGGTAGAACCCTGGCATCTCGGCCGTTTCTCCGCCGAGTAGGGCACAGCCGCTTTGCCTGCAGCCATCGGCGATGCCTTCAACAACCTCGGCCATTGCCGATGGCGCTAAGGCGCCGGCAGCCATGTAATCCAGAAAAAAGAGCGGCGCTGCTCCCGACGTGATCACGTCGTTGACGCACATCGCCACCAGGTCGATGCCCACGCCGTGATGGCTGCCATGCTCCTGGGCCAGCTCCAGTTTGGTCCCGACGCCATCGGTGCCCGACACCAGCAAGGGCTTGCGCAATCCGGCTGGAAGACGCATCAGTCCACCAAAACCGCCAAGGCCACCGATGACCTCTGGACGGTGGGTGGCTTCCACAGACGCCTTGATGCGCTGCACGAAAGCGCGCCCGGCTTCGACATCAACTCCAGCGCTCTTGTAATCCATGGAACGAATCCGATGCACTGATCCTGCAATGCCGCGGATCTTGTGCTGCTTGGCTTGCCGTCACAGCGTCTGATTGGCTGTGCTTATCCGCTGATTGCTAGTGGCTTATGTGCGGGGACTTGCGTTCTTGTGTTGATCTGCCAGTCGGTACGCGGATTGCGGGTGGCGGCGGGCTTGGGTGGCTGTGCCGGTCAGGTCAATGGAGCCCAGTTTTCTTTCAAGAGCAGTTTTTTTAGGTTCGTTATCAACTTTTGAGGAAGGCACGCCTCGTCTTTGGAGTTGCGAGTTCTGCTCCATTTTGTGGTTACGCCGCTCTGCATGCGAGTCCTTTTGACGATGGCCACGCTCTCCGGAGCGATTACAGGGAGTGCGGCACTCCTACCGGTGGTGGCCAGCGATTTCCTCTCGGTCAACGGAACAGAGTCCATTGACTTCCTTGATCTGGTCGCTGAGCCACAGGCTTCCGAGCTCCAGGCAACGCTCTCCCCTGCTGAGGTCAGACCGGTCGTTGCGCCTCCAGCTGCTGAACTTCCCAAGCCGAAGTTGAAGGTCGTACCTGAAGTTGTGAAGGTCATCACCGGCGAGGCCAGTTGGTACGGCCCCGGTTTTTACGGCAACCGCACCGCCAATGGTGAGGTCTACAAGCCCGGCACGATGACGGCGGCTCACCGCACGCTTCCTTTTGGAACGAAAGTGCGGGTGACCAACCTCTGGAATGGGCGCACGGCCGTGATTCGCATCAACGACCGGGGACCTTTTATTGATCACCGGGTGATCGACCTTGGCCAAGGCGCTGCCTCTGATCTGGGCTTGACTGCCTCTGGAATCGCCCAGGTCAAGCTTGAGGTGCTGCGCTGAGCTGCGTTGTTCTCTCCACCCAGGCCGAGCTGGAGAGCTTCCGGGTCAACCTCAGTGGACCCCTGCAATTCGTGCCCACCATGGGGGGGTTGCATCAGGGCCACGGTGAGCTGATTCGCCTTGCTGCGGCTCGGGGTCCTGTGCTGGTGAGTGTGTTCGTCAACCCACTCCAATTCGGGCCAGCTGAAGATTTTGATCGCTACCCGCGAACGCTCGACGCGGATCGGGGTTTAGCCGAACGCTCTGGTGCCCATGCCCTTTGGGCTCCGAGTGTCGACGCCATCTATCCAAGTGGGCTCCAGTCAGCGGTGTCGCGCTCAGCACCGGCAGCCCTGCAGACCCATCTTTGTGGCGCCTCCCGTCCCGGTCACTTTGATGGTGTGGTCACGGTCGTGGCACGGCTGCTGCAGCTGGTGGAGCCGTCCTGCCTTTGGCTGGGTGAAAAGGATTGGCAACAGCTGGTGATCTTGCGCCGGCTGGTGGCCGATCTCGATGTGGACGTGGCAGTGCGGGCCGTTCGCACCGTTCGTGAACCCGATGGTCTGGCCTTGAGCTCCCGCAACCAGTACCTCTCCTGTGCTGATCGGGCTCGAGCCGCTGCTCTGCCGTCGGCGTTGCGTTGTGCCGATCCAAACGATCCCGAGACCTCAGTGCGCCAGAGCCTCGGTGAAGCAGGGCTTGAGGTGGAGTATGTAGAGAGGGTCGACCCCTTCACCCTTCAGCCCTGTGGCTCTGAAACGGCTATCTCACTATTGGCCGCGGCGGTGCGTTGCGGGACGACCCGTTTGATCGATCACGTCTTCCTGATGACCCGCCAGCCACTTGTTGCCATTGATGGCCCTGCCGGTGCTGGCAAAAGCACCGTCACACGGGCCTTTGCTGAGCAGATGGGGCTGGTCTACCTCGATACCGGCGCGATGTACCGGTCGGTGACCTGGTTGGTGCAACAGAACGGTGTGGACCCCCAGGATGCTGCGTCCATTGCACCGCTGTTGAACGACCTCGACCTTCAGCTGCGGTCGTTGCCCGGTGGCGGCCAGCAGGTGTTGGTGAATGGGCAGGATGTGAGTGAAGCGATCCGCTCGCCGGATGTCACAGCCTCGGTTTCGGCTGTGGCTGCGCACCGCTGCGTCAGGCAAGCGCTGACCGCTCAACAGAAAGCAATGGGTGCCAAGGGTGGCTTGGTGGCGGAAGGTCGCGACATCGGCACCGCTGTTTTCCCGGATGCTGATCTGAAGGTGTTCCTCACGGCCACAGTGAGCGAGCGGGCCCGGCGCCGTGCTCTGGATCTGGAGCAGCGGGGCTTCCCGGTGCCTGAGCGATCTGAGCTCGAGGCACAGATCGCCGAACGGGATCACCTCGACAGCACGCGCGAGGAGGCCCCCCTGGTGCAGGCGGAGGATGCTGTGGAGCTCGTGACCGATGGCATGAGCATTGAGGCTGTGATCGATGCCCTGGTGGGGCAGTTCCGCTCTCGTGTTGCCGAAGAAGCCTGGCCTACGCCGGCGGGCTGAGTTCGTCGAGCAGGTTGGCGCAGGCGTCCTCGAGCAGATCGAGCACATGCTCGAAGCCCGCCTCGCCCCCGTAATAGGGATCAGGCACCTCCGTTTCGGAGAATCCCCGGGCGTAGCTGAGCATTGGCTTGATGCTGGCCGTTGCTCGAGGCCCGGCTTCGCGAGCCAGTCCTTGGATGGCCGTGAGATTGTCGTCGTCCATGGTCAGCACCAGATCGAAACTCGAGAAATCGTCGAGGCTGATCTGTCGTGCGCGGCTGGGCAGCTGAATGCCGCGACGGTTGGCTGCAGCCTGCATGCGTCGGTCCGCCGGATTGCCCACATGCCATCCGCCCGTTCCGGCGGAATCCACCACGAACTGATCGCTTAGACCACGCTCTTCGAGCAGATGCAGGAAGACGCCTTCGGCCGCTGGCGAGCGGCAGATGTTGCCAAGGCAGACGAACAACAGTTTCTGGGTCATCCGGCGTTGAGACGTTGGAGGGCCCTCAGGGCCCGCAGCTGCACCACCCTGACACCCTCTGCATCGGACGCGAGCTGGTTGAGTGCCGCCCGGCCCTGTGCGCCCAGGTGCGACACCACAGCCGCGCTGTTCAAGCGTTGCTCGAGTCCGTAGGCAGCTGCATAACGCACCACCCACTCGTCATCTCGCACGGCTTTAAGCAGCCCCTCGAAACAGCGCTCAAGCTGATTGAGCTTTGCTTCTTCACTGAGCTCCAAGTCCGCCAGGCCGCGGGTTGCTGAGCGCCGCACGCTCGGAGCGATGTCGGCCTGAAGGGCATGCTCCAGGAGGTCAAGACCCCGTGGATCCCGCAAGGCGGCAATTACCTTCACCACCCAGGCCCGTGCGCCGTAATTGCGGGCATCCAGGCTCACCAAGAGCGTTGGAACGATGTCCCGTCCCAGTTGAATCAGCCCCTGTGTTGCCACGGCTGCCACCGCTGGATTGTTGAACCCCAGCACCTTCACGAGCGGCTTGGCGGCTTCAAGGTCGTTGAGTGCACAAAGGGCTTGCGTTGCTTTGACCAGTTCAGGGGTGCTGGTGGCCCGCTCGAGCATCTGAAGCGCCTGGTCTAATGCTGTGCTTGTCATCAGAGCAGCCCATCCATTGCATCGAGGACGTCATTGGGGTCGTCGTTGCGTTCCGCCAATGCCCGGAGTGCAACCAGCTTGAGGCTGGGTTCCACGGCAGCCGAGCGGATCGAGGGAACGGCGGCGAGCCAGCCGGTAGCGCCGAGGTCGAGCAGCGCGCCACGGCGCACTAGGGGTTCTGGATGGTTCAGCAGCTTTTTCAGTTCCATACCCCAGTGCTCACGACCAGTCAGCTGCAGCAGCGCTCGGCAGGCCGCTGAACGGATCAACGGCCGAGGGTGTTCTGTGAACGGCTGAATCACGGCGAGGTTGCTGCTGCTGCCATCACCAATGTCACCGAGGGCTTCTAGCAGCGCTTCACAGGGTTCGTTGAGCAAGGGGGATGAGGGCTGCTCAGCTCCTGCTCCCACCAATCCACTGGCCAGCAAAGCGCGGATGCCCTCAACAGCCTCACAGCTGCCCATGGCACCAAGCGTGCGGACCACCTCCTCCCGCACTGTGTAGTCGTTGGAGTGCAGCAGCGCCAGAAGAGGTTTTTCTGCTCTCTTATCCTTGAGCAGACCTAGAGCACGGATCGCGTTGAGTGCGACACCGCGTTGCTCTGGATCAATCGGCGTGGCATCCAGTGCCTCAAGAGCTCTGAGCAGAAGAGGGATGGCATCAGGGTGCTGGCTGCGCATCTTCCCCAGCCACCATGCGGCGTAGTACTGCGCCGAAGGGTCCTCCGTCTGGCGGAGGTCCTTGATCACCTGCGTTTCACTCAGCGGTTCCATCACACCCAGGCTGATGCCATGTCGGCCGTCCAGCTTTGGGTTCGCTTGAACCGGAACGGTCCTGCCACCGAGCCCCAGCAGCGCTCATTCGTTTCCGGGTCATGGCCGCGATCGAGGGTCGAGAGGGAGTCTCCCTCCAAGTGAAAGCTGCTCACCAGCACGGTGTCTTGGCCATTCCGTTGCACGATGCACTTGCAGCCGGGTTCCATGGCGCCGTGGTAGCCGTCTGGCTGTTCGAGCACTTGGTAGTGGCACTGATCCAAGCTGATCAGGTCACTGTCCTGAATGGCAAGGCGTAGTTGCGGATCAAACGTGGCTCCGGCGAAGCGTTCCGGGTCTCGGAAGATGTGATTCCAAAGCTTGATGGCGCCGGAGGCCTGCTCTTCAGCGCGGATCATGCGCAACCGGTAAGGATGCTTGGGATCAACGGCATAGGTCTGCTCGAGCAGGATCGACCCCGGACGTAGCTGTATGAGTGGGCGATACCTCAGAAAGATGTGGGCATACAGGGGAGGGTTGTCGAAGGCTTGTTGCTGGTTGCTGTATTCGCCGCAGAGCAGGTCGAGAAAACGCCGAACGTTGGGGGTCATCACAGCGCTCTGATGGAGCCGAAAAAGAACAATAAAAAAAGCCCCCCGAGGGGGGCTTGGAACGCAACGTCAGCTGATCAGATCAGGGCGTTGATGGCGTAATCGATGTAGCTGTTGGCTTCGGTAGCTGCGTCGCCGCTGAGGCCGTGGTTGGCCTTGATGTGCTTCAGAGCTTCCACGTACCAGGAAGGGGAGAGCTCGAAGGTGCGGTTGATCTCGTCGAGACCGGCGATCAAGTAGTCGTCCATGGGGCCGGTGCCGCCTGCCACCAGGCAGTAGGTGATCATGCGCAGGTAGTAGCCCACGTCACGGGAGCACTTGGCCTTCCCTTCCGCAGTGGTGGAGTAGTTGGACCCCTCCATCTGGGTGGTGTAGGGGAACTTGGTGTACACGGCCTGGGCAGCGCCGTTCACGAGGGAATCAGCCTTGCTGGTGAGAGCTTTGGCAGCCTCGAGGCTGGCCTTGGCGCGGTTGAAGCGACCGGAGGCAGCCTGAACTTCGGTGTTGCTCAGGAAGCGGCCCTGGGAATCAGCTGCTGCAACAGCTTCGGTGAGGGGAGTTTTCATTGATCGTTATGTGAATGAAAGACGTCGAATCCAGGCGCCGATCAGGCGACGGAGGCGGCGGCGCGGTCGAAGTAGGTGCCGATTTCGCTGCTCAGGGAGGCGCAGTCACCAGCGGCGATGCCAGCTTTGTCGTTGACGATGGCCAGAGCGGCATCCTTCATCAGGTTCACGCCGGCGGCAACGGAAGCACCGGGGGTGCCGAGAGCCAGGTAGGTCTCACGCAGGCCGTTCAGGCAGCGGTCTTCCATCACGGAAGCGTCGCCGGTGAAAGCGGAATAGGTGACGTAGCGGAGGATGATCTCCATGTCGCGCAGGCATGCAGCCATGCGGCGGGAGGTGTAAGCGTTGCCGCCGGGTGCGATCAGTGCAGGCTGCTGAGCGAACAGCTGGCGGGCAGCGGAAGCAACGATGGTGGAAGCGTTGCTGGAGATGCGGTTGACGGCATCCAGACGCTTGTTGCTGTCAGAAACCATGGCAGCGAGGGCGTCGATCTCGCTGGTGCTGATGAATTGTCCCCGGGCATCGGCCTGGGCGACAACCTTGGTGAAGGCGTCGAACATGGTTGTTGTTCCTGTGAACTACGTCTGGAAGGGAATTTCAGACTTGGAGGGATGGCAGAAGGCTATTGCCTCGATCCCGACGTCCGCGATTCTGACCAACTGCTCGGGAGCCTCCCGAAAGCTGTTCATAATGCTTAACTCCCTTGCGGCGACAAGGAAGTGGCGGCGGCTAATTCGAGGTCAAACAGCACGCCGTGGATGTATGACTCCGTCCATTCGCTGCCGTAAAAGCGGGTCAACATGCCGCGGGCCGGATCTTTCTCGGCGCGATAGGCCGTATAGCGCTTCTGGCCCGAGAGCAGGAGTGCCGCACGCTCATCGTCAACAGCCTTCGCCTCCTCCACCAACGCCAGGTAGAGCTGGAGGTAGTCGGCAAAAGCCGGACGGATCACGCGGTCAATCAGCGCATCGCCTTCCTCACCAAGTGGAATCCGGGTCCAGAGAAAGGCAGGTGAGAAATACGGCTGTGCCTCTTCAGGAATGGGGCCCCCGTCGGGCAGTTCTGCGCGCCAGCGCTCGAACAAGGGCATCAGTCGCTGCCAAACCGGACCCGTGTGATCGGGATCTGTCTTGTCGACAGGTTGCAGGTCAAGAGCGAGCAGGTGCCCGTTGGGCAGCGTCACCAGATCGGCTCCAAAGAACGGAAGATCAAAACGGCTGCTGGGGTTGATCACGAAATTAAGCACCGATGCAGCGGCACCTGCTTCAACGCAGGCACAGCGCACCTGGCGCAGCTTCTCGGTGGAGCAAGCCCAGGTGGCCGTGCTGACGGGAACGGGTTTCGCCTTGGATCCCGTGCTGCCCTCTTTCTGCAGGAATCGTTCTGCAACTGGATAAGGGTTCGGCTGCAGAGGGGCCAGGGCTGCGATGGCGGTGTCGAGAAAAGGTTGCCAGCGCCATCCAGGGATCTGGACAGGTTCAAGACTCGACGTGCGGAGGGGGAGGCTCATGCGGGCTGACTGGCGGGGAAGAGGAATTCGTGCAGGAATCGGTCGGACCACTCCTTGCCGAAATGACTGGTGAACAAGCCGTGGGCTGGATCGCGTTCAGCGCTGTAGACGTCGTAGGCGTTCTGGAGTCGTTCCACCTCGGATGCCGCCAGTGCTGACTGCCCTTTGGCCTGGTCATGCATCGACCAATAGGCCGAGAGAAAGGCATCGAAAGCTTGGGGAAGCGATCCCTCAGCTTCGTCGGCACCGCCGCGGCAGAACAGCAACCAAGGGGAGAAGTATTGGTTGGGATCGAAGGAGCGCATGGTTTCCTCACCGTTCAGCTCGGGGTACTGCTCATGCAGAGCCCTGAGTCCCGTGAAGTGCCGCTCCAGGTAATCCTTGTCCTGGATCAGCGGCTGAAAGTCGAGAACAGCCACCAATTTCTGACGGGCGCCGAACCAGAGCAGGTCCACCCCCATGAGCGGGTGGTCAAGGCCGTGCTCGGGATAGGCCACTGAGTTGAGAACCTGCAGGCTGTCGCCGGCATCGAGCCGGGTGACGCGCCAACGGCGGAAGCCTGGAACATTCCAGAGCCAGCTTTCGATCTTGCCGCCGCTTTTGCTGGATTGGCAGTGTTGCAATCCCTCGGGCACAGCAGCAGGTTGCCCCCCCCGCTCCTGAATGCCCTGATGCAGTTGGTTGAGAAAGGAATCGAACATCAGTCTGTGGTCTCCAGCACGGGTGAGTCAGCGACCTGGCGGGCCTTGTCGGCCATGGCCTTGATGTCGTCGTCGCTGGGGCAGCGCAGTTCAGTGCAGTACGTCGTCATCGAAACCCCATCAAGGCATTGCACCGAACTCACGCGCATGCGCACCTGATCGGTCACGAACCAGCAACGTTCTGTTCCGACGTTCGTGTCGTAGCGCGTCGTGATGGTGAGAACGCCGTCGTCGGCAAAGGCGTAAGTGCTCACCACCGATTTCTTCTCGACGTAACCGACGTCTCGAAGCAGAAAGCCCTTGCGGGGGTTGCCCTGTTCAGGCACATCCACGATGACGGCGGCGTAGTCGTCGTTTCGGACCGCTTTTTTGAGGTTGCTCTCCCACCAGAACCGACCTCCACCGGCGGCGCGGTCAGTCCCCACCCGCAGTGCGTCACAGACGCGCTGCACAACGGGGTCGGAGGCATCGAATGGCTCGATCACCAGATTGGAATCAGCCGCTTCATCGTCTTGATGGTCGAAGTGATGAATGGAGCGGCGGTTCAACCAGGTGCCGCGGCTGGCCTCTAGGAAGTCCGCCATGGTCATTGGCGGCACAAACGACGTCATCGCTCAGGCGTTGGTCATGATCTCTTGCTGCTTGAGCAGTTGCTCCAGCACCTCTTCCAGCCGTTGCAGTTCCGCATGCTCAGCAACAGTGGCGTCGATTCGCTTTTGCGGCAGTTTCAGTTTTTTCCCCATGGCGATCACGTCTTCGCGCAGACGATTGCGGTATGCCTGGAGTTCGGCAATCGAGTCGTTCAGTTCTTGCAGCGTGGGTTCTGCCATCGGTGCTCGGCGGTGGCACGAGGGTAAGCCGCATCAGGGATCTGCTGGTGATGCCTTTTTGGCGGCCCACTTATTAATAGGTCTGGGTTGAAAAACCTGAATACAAGCTGGAAATGCGGCCTGATTTTTCGTCAGCTGGCCCCTATCGGGGCTGGAGAGTTCTGCATCAACTCGCAATATTTGTCGGCTAAGTGACGAACCGTTGCGTGAACACCCCCCTTCTGCAGGGGTGCCCCGTTGACCCGGTTACTTTTTTAGGGCGCTTCGCAGGCCAAGCCTGAAACGTTCAATTCCATTCTCGTCTGAGAAAAGAGTCGTCGTTTCATCCCTGGTAGTCGAGAAGCATTCCCTCCCCCTTGTCTGGCTTTCCAATGCTCGACGCATTCTCCCGTTCCGTCGTCAGCGCTGACGCCAAAACTGCTGCTGTGGGTGCTGGCGATATCGCCGCTCTCCGTCAGTACGTTGCCGCAGGCAACAAGCGTCTGGACGCTGTCAACGCCATCACCTCTAATGCCTCCTGCATCGTTTCCGATGCAGTCACCGGCATGATCTGTGAGAACACTGGCCTGATCCAGGCTGGTGGCAACTGCTACCCCAACCGCCGCATGGCTGCTTGCCTGCGTGACGGTGAAATCGTTCTTCGTTACATCTCCTACGCCCTGCTGGCTGGCGATGCATCCGTGTTGGATGACCGCTGCCTGAACGGCCTCAAGGAGACCTACATCGCTCTGGGCGTTCCCACCCAGTCCGCTGCCCGCGCAGTGTCCATCATGAAGGCCTCCGCCACCGCTCACATCGGCGAGACCAATACCCCTGCACTGGGTGGCACCAAGTTCCGCAAGATGGAGACCATCCAAGGCGATTGCTCCGCTCTTGTTGCTGAGGCTGCCTCTTATTTCGATCGCGTGATCAGCGCAGTCGCCTGAGTCAATCGGGTTTTCCCATTTCCTCAACACCAACCTCCATCTAAAGGATCTCCACGATGAAATCCGTCGTCACCACCGTTGTGACCGCTGCTGACGCAGCCGGTCGCTTCCCCTCCCAGAACGACCTTGAGGCCGTCCAGGGCAACATCCAACGTGCCGCCGCTCGCCTCGAAGCCGCTGAAAAGCTGGCTGCTGGCCTCGACGCCGTGACCAAGGAAGCTGGCGATGCCTGCTTCAACAAGTACCCCTACCTCAAGCAGCCCGGTGAGGCTGGTGAGAACCAGACCAAGGTGGACAAGTGCTACCGCGATCTGGGCCACTACCTGCGCCTTATCAACTACTGCCTGGTTGTTGGCGGTACCGGCCCTCTGGACGAGTGGGGCATCGCCGGCGCTCGTGAGGTGTACCGCACCTTGGGTCTGCCCACCGGTCCTTACGTCGAAGCTCTGACCTACACCCGCGACCGCGCTTGCGCTCCTCGCGACATGAGCCCCCAGGCTCTGAACGAGTTCAAGTCCTACCTCGACTACGTGATCAACGCTCTCTCCTGAGCGCCAGTTTCGCGTCACTCATTCATAGGAATCAGGAGGCCGAAAGGCCTCCTTTTTTAATGCTCATGTCGACGGATGTCGTTCAACTTGGATGACGTTCATTGGCGGCAGTGTTTCACTTAGGCTGCAAAGAACCCTGTTGTTCAGGGGGCTTTGCAGTTTTTGAGTTCTGATGACTTCGCAGCAGCAGGTTGAACGTCCGGATCTGGATGCGTTGTTTGCTGATCTGGCCCATCCCAACCCCCATCTGCAGACCCAGGCCTATTTGGCGATGGTTGACCATTGGCCAAACGAGTCGATGCCGCGCCTGATCTCGCTGTTGGATCAACCCGATGTGTCCTTGCGTCGCGCTGCTGTGCGAGGGCTCGGAGCCTTTGGTGCGACGGCGCTGCAACCCCTGGCGGAGCTGTTTGAAGCAAGCACGGACGGCACCGTGCGTGCCAGCTGCGTCAAGGCCTATGCCCAGATTGCATCCAACTACCCGGATCAGACCTTCTCCCCTGCTTCGATGGCGGTGCTCGAGAAGGCACTGTCGGACGACTCCCCCGTGGTGTCGCAGTCAGCGGTGATGGCCCTTGGTCAGGTGGGTGTTCAAGCGCTTCCGTTGCTGATTCAGATCTGCAAGGGAGACAACATCGCTCATGTGCAGTCAGCTGCCATGGCTTTGGCCGAAATCCCTGATCCCAGTGCTGAAGCCTGTCTCAGAGAGGTGCTGGCCGATCCGTCCACCGACCCGCTGTGCCGGCAGATGGTGGAAGCATCACTTGGCCGGCTTGAGAGCAGCCGCTAGGCAAAAAATACGGGACAAAGGCCCCTCAGCCTTCGTCCCGTAGGTGCGCATGCAGTGCTCGACGCGAACACCACGTTTGTGACATTACGTGAACGACACAACTGTCTGTGGTTAGTCGTCTCTACTGAGCTGATTCACAGCAAGCTTGAGCACCACAGCGACTGACGGGTCGCTTTCCGTCTCCATGCACTCCTGGAGTTGTCCGATCACGGAAGGGTCCTCCAGTTTCATCAGCGACAACGCAGCATTTTTGCGAACGAGTGCTGCTTCGTCCCGCAGGTTCGGCAGCAGTAGTGGGGTCGCCCATTCGCTTTCGTTGAGCTTGCCCATCAGGGTTGTTGCTTCAGCGCGCACGTCTTCATCCGGATCCTGAAGCGCATTGGTGAGTAGCTGACGGGCATCCCCATCACCCAGGTTCTGGATTTGATCCCCGAGGGCGGCGATGGCTGCTGTGCGGATCTGGGCATGGGGTGATTGGGCCGCCTTGCGCAAGGCCTCCGGGGCCCTTGCGCCGACGAAGGCCAGGCCCCAGCTGGCCAGGCCTGTCTGCATGGGGGTGCTGCCAGGGTCAACCAGGATGTCGAGCAATCCGTCGACGGCAGCTGGGCCAATGGCTGCCATGGCGCCGACGGCCGATCCCTGGACGACCGGATCAGCATCGTTGAGCAGGGCCTTCAGCAGAAATGGAAGGGCGCGCTGATCAGAAATCAACGTCAGCGTTTTGGCGGCTGCGCGGCGAACCGTCACGTTCTCGTGGTCGCACATTGCTGTGCAAAGGGCTGGAACGGCAGCACCGCCAACGGTGCCGAGGCTTTCGGCGAAGGTGAGGCGCAGCAGTCCACGTCGGTCCCCTAGGCCGGCCACCATGCGCTCGATCGCCTGGGTGTCACCAGCGAGACGCTCACCCTGACGCAGTTGTTGCTTCAGCTCCTGAGCCAGTTGATCGGCTTCCTCTTCGCTCAGCTGAATCGTTTCAGGGCTGCTTACGGGAGACATCGATTCGGTCACGGCAAGGCTGAAGCAGCCATTCATTATCCGTTTCTCCCATCGCTAAGGTCACCAGACTGCACTGTTTGTTGTGACCCGATTCGTCCTTTCCCACAACCTGCAGATCCAGGATTCTGCGGTGCCTCCATTCGCCTTTGATGCCTTGGCCAAGGCGTTGGCCGAGCATTGCGATTCGGTGACATCGGCCGAAGCACTCAGCCACCCGCATTGGAAGATCAGCCTCGAGTCCACGGCGACTCCTGGCGATTTGGCTGAAGAGATCAGTCAGGCCTGGCGAAAGATCCGCGCTAATCAGGGGCACTCCACCGACCATGCCGTGATGGCTCTTGGTGGTCGCAAGGATTCCGAGGGCATCCCAGGGGCCCCGCTTCAGCAGGGCGGCTGGGGTGTGGATGTGGTGGAAACCCGCGATCCAGACGGGTTTTTGCAGGTGATCAACTGGAGTGGACTCACCGCCGGACGACCGGCTGATGGCATCTTCCAGGTGATCGATCACCCGCTTTGAATTCAGCCGCGCTTGCGACGTCCGGCGCGTCTGGCTGGCTTCTTGGCTTCAACCTTGGGGGCGTCGGCGGCGGTTGCAACGGGTGCTGGTGCGCTGGCTTCACCGGAGCCATAGGTGAAGGCAACCGAATCAATCGCGAGTCCACGGTTGTGAATGGACTGCATGCTGCGGCAGAGCTGCGCAAACGGCACTCGCACCGAGCGTGCCGTCCAAGGGCGCGATCCGGGCTCAATCCCTGTTCGTACAGCAATTGATGTGGCGAGGGTGGGTCCCATGGCAGACGATGTGACTGTGTTGAAGATGCCGTAGCTGCTGAGATTTTCGAGCCTTTCGCAATCTTCCTTACGAGAGCAGATCCACGCTCTCCCGCAGGAGGGGTCCTGCAGAATTGATGCCCCAAGAGCGTGCTGACTTGACCGGAGCTTTTGACAACATCCATCCGGGGCTGTCCCAAGGCGATGCGATACGCCTGCTGAGTGCTCCTCTGGCCGAGCTGGAGTCACAGAGTGATCCCTACATGGCGGCGGCCCATCTGATCAATTTCCCTGGCCGCGAAACGGAAACGGCGTTGATCGCCTTGGTGATGGATGCGGATCAAGCGCAACCACGCAAATTGGCGCGGCGGAAGGCTGTGGAAGTGCTGGGACGGCTGGGCTGCCAGGAGGCCATGGCTGCCATCGCCAATTGCCTCAACAGCGACGATCCCTATCTCGTTGAAAATGCCGCTTTTGCGCTTCAACAGCTGAACTGCCAAGACGCCGCCGTTCATCAGTCGTTGCGGCAGCTGTTGTCTGATCCAGCCCAGAACCGACGGGTGTTGATTCAGAGCCTTGCCGCGCTAAATGTCTCCGAAGCCGAGCCGTTGATTGCGAGCTTCCAGACGTCGGATCAACCCGGGGTCCGCGGCGCGGCCATTAGTGCAAGCATCCGTCTTGGCGGCAGCCGTGACCAGCTCTCTGTTCTGGGCGAGCAGACGCTGTTGCCGAATCAGATGGATCGCCAGTCGGCGATTCAGGATGCGATCAATGCAGGGGCAACGGAGCTGTTGCCTCAGATTCTGCGTGCACCTGTGTCGCCGGTGTTTCGGATGCGGGCGTTGCGTGCGCTCTGGCCTGACGGTCAGCGAGAGAGCGATGGCCTGGAACTGCTCGAGGTGCTTGATGCCTTGATCGTCGATCGGCCGGAAGCCTTGGAGCTGGTGCATGCCTACGACCAGCCGCCCACAGCGGATTTCCTGATTCAGGAATTTTTCGGCACGGATTTCAGTCGCAGTTATCTGGCGCTGCAGACCTTGCAGGACCATGCAGCGGAGCAGCTCTGGCCACGTCTGGAGCAGCGCTGGCATGCCGAAGCCCACAACGACTATGGGGCTCATTACTTTTTCATCCGGCTGTTTTCAAGGATCGGGCCCTGGCCTGACAAGACCCTTGGCATGATCGAAGCCATCCTTGCGGAGGCCATCACCACACGCCGGCCACAATTCATGAAATCCAAGCCGGCCGCAGTGTTGGCCATGGCCGGTTTGAAGCTTGTGAAGGATCCAGGCACAACGGTTGCGTCCTGGCTTGATCCCCAAGTGACGCCGTTCTGGGAAGCCCGCTATGCCGCTGCGATGGTGGCGTCTCCCGCCCAGCTGGCCTCAGCCTTCGATGATCCTGAGCCCTTCGTGGCGATGCGTGCCCGTGCCGCTTGCAATGCTGCAGCTGGATGAGCATAAAAAAAGGGGGCGGATGAACCGCCCCCTGAAGTGGAATTCGAATCGAATCTCTCGGCTGAGAATCAGGCGAGGGAGTTGATCACGTAGTCCAGAGCGGCGTTGTACTCGGTCAGAGCCTGGGGGCTCAGGTCGCGAGGAGCGCAGCCGTCGTTACGCATTTGGGTGAAACCAGCAACGTAGGTGCCGGGGTCGATGCTGAGGGCCTTGTAGACCTCACGCTGACCGTTGATGGCCAGTTCGTCCAGAGGGCCGGTGCCGCCAACAACCAGGGAGTAGTTGATCAGACGCAGGTAGTGGACGAAGTCGCGCTTGCACTTCTCCTTGCCTTCGGTGGCGCACTGGCGGGGCTGACGGCCGGTGGCACCGTTGGGGTACTGGGTGTAGACGGCGTCGACAGCGCGCTGAGCGATGGCGTCGTAGTTCTGAGCGATTTTCTCAGCAGCCTCGAGACGGGCGGCTGCACGCTGCAGGGAACCCTGCACAGACTCCAGGTCGGAGCTGGTGGGGAAACGGGAGCCGCTGTCTGCGGCGCCGATGACGGTGGTAAGAACGGACTTCATTGATTTAAAAGAAGGTTGTGCTTGAAAATCTCAGGCGCTTCAGCTGATGGCGCTGATCACCATGTCGAAGTAGGAAGCAGCCTCAGCGGAGAGTGCGTTGCAGTCGCCGTCGGTCACAGGCATCTTGCGCTTCTCACCAGTGGTGTTGTTGGTGTTGGTGATGTGCGCACAGGCGGAGGCCTTCATGATGGCCACAGCGCGGGAAGCGGAACCGGAAGGAACGCCCAGAGCGGCATAGGTCTCGCGCAGACCGTTCAGGCAGCGGTCCTGCAGCACAGAAGCGTCACCAGCCAGCAGGGCGTAGGAGACGTAGCGCATGATGATCTCAGCATCACGCAGGCAAGCAGCCATCTTGCGGTTGGTGTACACACCACCGTTGGGAGCGGTCAGGCCGGTGTTTTCGCAGCAGATGCCTGCAACGGAGTCGGACACCACGCAGGAAGCGTTGGCGGTGATGGCGTTCACGGCGTCCAAACGCTTGTTGCCTGCGGCGATGAATGCCTTCAGGTCGTTCAGCTGAGCGCCACCGATGAAGCTGCCGCTGGAATCAGCGGAAACAGCCTGCCTAGAGAATGCGTCGAGCATAATCAAATGCTAAGGAGAGGGGGGTAGATGCGATGCATCACCCCGGGACCGTACGCCGCTCACAAAGCCATGGGGGTAATTGCTTCAGGCTTCTCAATACAAATTTGCACTGTAAAAAGAAAGAAAAACAAAAATGCGAAATGACTTTGATTTAGGCAAGCAGGCTTGCCACTTCACGGCAGCTCCACTGCAGCGGCTGCCAGGGATGGCTGCGGCCGACCTCCTCTAAGAGTGTTGTTTGATCCCGTAGCCCAAGCCGCAGGCAGCTCCAGGCGCCAGCAATGCGAGACTTCGCATATTGCGGTGCTGTTTCCGCTAGAGCCTCACGAACCAGGTCGCTGCGCTCATGCAGCTTCAGCAGCCCGGTGCAGCTCGCCAGCAGGTAGTGGACGCCGTAGTCGCTTCCGAGGCTGGACCGCAATGCATCGATCTGATCCAGTTGGGCTGATCTGGGCAAGGTCATCAAGGCTTTGGCGGCGGCGTACTGGCGGGCTTCGTCCCGATGCTGCAGTCCCTCCTTAATCACTTCGGGTTCGGCAGCGGTTTCGGGAATCCCGTCCAGGTTCAGCCGTCTGGGATCGTCCTGAAGCAGCTCCTTCAGCAGATCTGACGCATCAGGATCAATGGCGCCAGCTTGGCTGGTGGCCATCTGAAACGCACTCTTGGCGCGCAGGGGCATGGACACGGGGCAGCGAATCAACTCCGCCAGGGCTTCGATTCGGCCCGCATCTCCCAGATCGATCACGGCGGCCCGTCGTCGTCCGGCATTGTCATCTCGGAGCTGCTCCACGAGGGGTTGAAGGCCTTGCGGGTCACCTAGCACCCGAACGGCGTAGGCATGGGCCGCCCCTGCCACGAGGGGATTGATGTCATTGCGGCAACGATCGATCTGGCCGCTGGCATCGTGCATGCCCAGCCGGCAGAAGGCCTGAAGCACCGCCCGGCGTTGATTGTCGGGGCCTTCCAGGGCGTGGAGTAATTCTGCTTGCCCCTCCTTATTAATAGGTGTACCCAGCCGGGCGATGGCATCAGCCGCATTGACGACGGTGGGTTCGTCATCGGCCTGCAAGGCGGCAAGAAGCACGGGAAGAGCCGACCGGTCTTTGCGTCGGCCCAGGGCTTCGAGGGCTTTGCGCCGGGTGATGCGTTCGTAGAGGTCGTCGGAGTCGTTAGCGCCTGCTGTGAGGAGTTTCTGAAGGGACTCGGGGGACTGGCAGGCCCCAAGACGGGTCGCAGCGAGATATTTAAGGCCAGGATTCTTGAGCTCGGCCGGTGGCTTGAGCAACGTTTCCATCGCCGTCTCCTCACTCATTCCTGCGAAAAGAGTGTCGAAGCGTTCGCTCATTGCCTATCAAGAATTTGAAAAACCTGAGGATGGTTCATTTGGCCTATGATCCATCCCAGCCAAAGCTTAAGCCGAATGGCCGTTGCCGAAAGCGCAGCTCAAGAAATCCGACGATTTATTGAAGTGCATCAATCCGGATCGGCGTTGAATCAAATTGCCACGCTTGATGATCTCAATGCGTTGTTGAAGCAGGCTGAAAGCCCCTTGTCTGCTTCTCTTATCCCCCTTGAACAAGCGACGCGTTCTCCCAAGATTCTAGTGGATTCGGGGTTAACAGAATCAAAAGTTCCCTGGCGAATTCTCCAGTGCCCGGGTGGTCCTTTGGTGTTGCAGATGATCTGTGAAAAAGTGAACTTTGCCCTCTGGATTCAGGAATGTTGATGATGGCCAACACAGAACTTGAGCGTTTCATACAAGCGATTGCTGATGATCATGGGCTAGCGACGGGAATCAAAACGCTTGGCTCCCATTACGACATCGTTGCCTACGCCAACATCCGCGGCTACGCCATCACCTTGGCGGAATGGGGAAGATATCTGGCCATGGATTGGTTGCAGACTTCCGATGCCGATCTGGCCTCTGTTCACCGGGCCGATCCAGCCCATTGGAGTTGGGCCTTTCGTCAATTGTCCCGCTGGCGTGCGCTGTTGATGGATGGTGCAGAAGCGGAGGGAATGCTTGGCTCCGCAGATTTTGCAGTGGCCCGGAATGAGTCCGTTGCTCAGCCGGCCAGTGCCCCTGCACCCACCCTGACGGATGCAGAGAAAGATGCGGCGTTGGCGTCGTTCATCCAGCTCGTGAAAACGCGGCCTGATCTGAAGGATCAAGTGAAATCAGCACGGAACCAAGACGAGGTGATTGGCTTGGCCCAAGCCCAAGGTTTTGCCATTGATTCGCTCACGCTGTTGCGGAGTTGGAGCCAGGTGTCTGACTTCAGCAAACCCACCTGGTTTGGCTGGTTTGATGATTAATCGCTTCAGCTGATCTCTGCATAGCGGGTGCGTGTGGTGCCGCGTTTGGCCCAATAGGTCACCAGTGACTCGCCCCCCGGTCGGGGAACTGCTGCTGTGGCGCGAAGGATTTTGAAGGTGCGCCTTGGCCCCATCGGCCAGTTGCCTGCAGCAGCGATTTTCCGCACGCGTCCACCGATGGCTTCAATGCAACGCTCGAATTTTTCGAGGTGGGTTTGATCCACCGTTTCAAAGATGAAATCGGTTCCTTCGCAAATCAGATGCTGCGATCTGATCCAGGTTTTCAGTTGTTTCTCGGCGTCGATTGCAGACATCGTCTAGCCGCTCAGACGAGGAGGTCGCTCACCACTGGAGCCAGGTCTGGTCCAGCTCGTTCCCGAGGTGAGCCACACGTTTGAACCGCAGCGGCCCGTGTTCGGAGCCCCAGCGCTGCTCATCCGTGTCGGGGTCAAAGCCCCGATCGCGACTGATCCAGTCTGTGGCGTTGACATCCACTTCGCTGACCAAATACGTCAGCCTGCCATCACGGGGAACCATGCAGTTCTTGCCGGGCTCAACTTCACCAAGGTATCGACCGGATTCAACCTCGCGGAAGTGCATCCCACAGCCACAACGTGGTTTCAGGGACTCAGGCTTGAGGCTGTTGAGGAGTTCAGGGCGTTGGCCTGCACCCGCCAGCCGGATGGGATCAGCGAATCCGTAGTTTTCAACGATAAAGACATCACCCTTGGCGGGAAGCAAACGATGAATGCCTTGGCGGTAGGGCCGCCAAGGATCATGGTCATAACTTTGTTCTGAATAAAATCCAGGTGCTTTCAGAACATCCCAGGGAAGCGGGCGAAAAAAGATATTGATGTGAGCGAAATCCTTGGGATTTTCCTGAGACTGTTGGAGATTGCTGTAGTGCCCTGCGAGCGTCTTGGCGAAGAGGAGCAGAGCCTCGTTGTTGTCTGACATTGGCGTGGGATCAGCTGCTCAGGCGCCGCACTTCAGAGGCGAAGGATGTTTGCAACACTCCTGATCCAGCCGAAGTGCGCAGCACGGAGGAGCGGCAGCGAACATGCTCCGAGACAAACCAGATGCGCTCTTCGGCGATCGATTGCTCGTATTGCGTGGTGAGCAGAAATGTTCCGTCGTTGAGAAAGCTGTAGCTTGATTCCGCTGGTGCTGCTTCTGCATAGCCAACACTCCGGAGCAGAACTCCTTTGCTGTCATCGCTTGGAATGGGCACAATCAGGCATGAACCGGATGACACCTCATTGGGATCATCAGGTTCCCAATCACTTTCGGCAGCCCAGGTCATTCGAAAGGGTGCCGAAACCTCTGATCCTTCACTCAGGCTCGACGATTGAATTAAGTCGTTGATCTCTTTATCGGAAGCGTCAATCCGTGATATTTGCACTTCACTGAGGACTTCTTCAAATTGCTGAAAAGCGAGGGAGTGGCCGGATCGCATCGATCGCCACGTTCCCTCGCTTTGAGCAACAAATTGCTCGATGTTCATTTGGTGCCGGAGTCGGTCTCAGCCTTCAGATCAGGTCGGCTGTTCTGCACCATGTTCACCATGGAGTCGATCATCATCGACATGGCAACAGGAACGGAGGACACAGAAGACTGAAAGCCCTGATTCGATCCCGGCTGGTTGTTGGTGGGTTGACGAAGGATGGGCATGATTCAAAAGCTGGCGGTTTCAGGAGACGAAATCTCCCTGGATTCACCGATTGGGTCCAAACGTTTCAGGTACCAATCATGACGGACTGATCCGGCCGCAAGGGCCGGATCAGCACAAGGATTAAGCGTTCGCAATAGAAAGAATGTTCCCGCCCTGAGCCTGGATGCTCTGAATGGTCCGGGACAGAGAGGAGTAGCTCACCACTGATCGCTGGGCGGAGCGACGAACGGTACCCAGTTGAACGCGGGACGTCCACAGGACCGTGAAGCGGTTGCCGCCGCCAACCACTTTTCTGGTGCCAGCTGCCGAGGGATTCGTATTGGAGGCCAGGCTCACCTGCAGCACGGAGCCTTGATTGGCATCGAAGCCAGCGAAGCCAGGATCCATGGCCTGGTTGCGCTGGTAGGCCACGGTGCTTTCGCCGTCCACGCTCGTTTGGGTGCGCGCGTAGGGAACGCTGTCGATCCCGAAGTTGTTCAGATACTCGTCGCTGTAGGTGTAGCTAGCGATTTCGGCTTCGAAACCTTCGTCGGCCAGGCGACGCACGTGCTCACTGATTTCAGCCTGATCCCGGGGAGGACGACCCAGCAGGTGCTTGAAGTTGAGTTCAACAAAGCGGTAGGGGTTGTTCGTCTCAAGGAACAGCCGCCGGTAGCTTTCCGACTGAGCCAGTGCTGTGACCAGACCCTGAACAGTGAGGTCGCCGTTGATGAAGAGAGCTTCGATGGAGGGCTGAACGTCCAGCTCCATCAGGTGGCGATTGCCGAAGACCTGCCGGTACACGGCACGAATGATGTCTTCAGCGTGGCTGCGATCTTGGTTTGCGGGTGTGGCCAGGGTGGCAGTGGTCATGGTTTGAGGGGAGGTGCGTCGAAAGGGGCCGGCACCGGAGTGAGGGTGATGGGCCCCTTGAGGGAAGGGGTGGTGTGAAGCGGGTCGTGATGACCCGCGCGATCACATCACTTCGGTGATGGAGACGATCCGGCCGCCGCGGGCGTGGATGTACTTCATCTGGCTGCTCATGTCCTTACCGGAGACGAGGTAACTCGCATTCGGTGTGCGCTGGCGTCCGCCGCGCGGCTGAGCCTGAACCACGATGCGGAAGCGCTTCGTGGTGGCGGCAGGAGATCCGGCCACAGCACCGTTCCGGTTGGTCCGGGTCGTGGTGGTTCTCCAGCCACTGGGGACGGAGTTGGTGGCCACGGAGGTGACCAGGGATGCGCTGTTGAGGACGGCATCGCTGGCTGCGAAGCCTTCGGCCAGCGAGAGGTGGCGGTTGAAGGCCACCTGAGCTCGGCCTTGTTCGCTGAGGATGCGCATGTAGGGCACCGTGTCTTCACCGAAGGTGTTCTGGTACTCAGCGCTATCGAGGTAGCTGTTGATCTCAGCTTCGTAGCCGTCGTTGGCCAGGATCTGGATGTGCTCACTCAGTTCCGCCTGAGACTTGGGTGCCCGGCCCAGGAAGTGCTTGAAGTTGAGCTCAACGAAGCGGTAAGGGGCATTCGTTTCAAAGAAACGGCGGCTGTACTCGGGGGAGAGAGCGATGGCGCGCACCAATTCTCTGGTGCTCAGATAGCCCTCGGCGTAACGGCTTTCAGCCGACATCGCCCGTTCCGACTCCATCAGATGAGGGTTGCCCATCACTTGGCGGTAGGTGGCACGAATCAGACCATTGATCTGATCGGCAGTGTCTCCCGGGCAGCGTTGGAACACTTCCTGTTCCCGCTGTCCCAGGCCGAAACCGACGTAGGCGTCGTTGCGGATCGGGGTGGAATCTCCACCATCGCTGCTGGCGCGCTTCTTGGAAGCGAATTGGGCTGTGGTGCCGAGGCCGCTGGATTGAGCTCCGCCGGTGAAGCTGGCTCCGGAGGGCAGCTGGATGTAGGCCGTGGTGTTGCGTGCCAAAGCATTGGCCAGCTGGCTGCGGCTGCCGATGGCGCTGTCGCTAATGGCGAAGCCGCGTTCGAGCGTCGCCATGCGGGCGAAGCTGTTGTTGGGGATTCCAGCGGCGGACGTGAAGGAGCGGGTGTAAGGCACCACGTCGTCACCAAATACTTCGGCGTATTCAGCTCCATCGACGATGAAATCGATCACGGCATCGTGGCCACCGCTCGCCAGCAATGCAATGTGCGCCGACATCTCAGCGTGATCAACGGGCGGCCGGCCCAGCAGGTGCTTGAGGTTCAGTTCGATGCCGCGCTGAGGCGCAACAGCCTCGAAAAAGCGTGCTTTGTAGAAGGAGGTTTTGGCTAGACCGCGAACAAAATCGCGTGTGGTCAGCTCGCCATTGCCGTAACGGGCTTCCAGCTCAGCGGAACGCTCGTTGTCCATCACATGGGCGTTGCCAAACACCTGGCGGTAGGCAGCACTGATGGCTGTGGCCAGGGCTGCGGAGTCGTCCGGTGCATAGCGCTGAGCGGTCACGCCATGGGGGCAATCCTCATGATTGCGGGGCCCAATGGCGATCTTCATCGAAGCGCAGGATTGGCGAAGGAATTCGCCGTTGCTCAGGGCCGCTTTAGCCGCTGCGTTGCGGGTCCGGCTGAAGGAGACGGGAGCATCGTTGAGGGAAGCGGCGCCGAAGCCTTGTGAGGCAGACATGGGAGGGGGGAGGTGAGGGGAGGAAAGGTGTTGCGGAAAGAGTTCGAATTCAGAGGCGGTGTGCTGGCGTCATGCGCGAACGCCCTGGGAGCCGCCTGCTGAACAGGAAGCAGCGTCAGTTCACGGGCGTGATGCTGGCGATCTTGCCTCCTTCGGCATGGATGCGCTTGAACTGCTCAGAGAGCTTGTCGAAGGGCACGAAGTACACCCGGTTGGAGCGGGTGTAGCGGGAGATCCGGCGCACGTTGTTAGCGCTGTAACCGGTGACTTCCACCCGGTAGGTCTTGCCTTGTTCGCCGGCACCCACACCATGGCGGGTGGGGGCGTCCTGCAGGTTCTTGGAGGGACGGAAGCTCCAGCCGGTGGCTTCGGTGGAGGAGGGGGGAACAACCGCCATCGGACGGTTCTGGTAGGCGTTGCCACCGAGCTTGCTGCTGATGCCGGAAAGATCGCCTTTCAGGCTGCTGCTGCTGTTGCCCCGCAGGAGTTGGAAGCTCCAGGTGAACTCCTGCAGGGTGGTGCAGGATTCGGTCTTCCAGCCCCGCTGGAAGGGAACGGTCCATTCGCCGAACGTGTCTTGGTAGTCGGCGCAATCCAAGAAGCTGTCGATGTCGGCTTCGTAGCCGTGGCTGTCGAGCCGCTCGGCGTGGGCGCGCATCTCGTTGAAGTCGACGGGGGCGCGTCCCAGCAGATGGCGGAAGGCCAGCTCGATGTAGCGGTAGCGGGAGCAGGCGTCGAAGAAGCGATCGCGGTAGAGCTCGCTCTTGGCGATGCGGCGCACCAGCTCTCTCACGCTGATTTCGCCAAGCTTGAACTGGGACTCAGCGACGAGCTGCCGCTCGCTCTCCATCACATAAGCATTGCCCAGCACCTGCTTGTAGACGGCGCGGATGATTTGTTCCTTCTTGGCGTCGTCATCACCAGGAATGAGTTCAAGAGGAGCTTCGCTCTCTTGCGAGAAACGCTCGACCCCGAGAAGAGAGGCAGGACCGAATGGCATGGACAAGCTGACGTGTTCGTCACGCCATGGTCATTCAGAAGTGGTGGCCTGGAGCGGGTTCTTTATAAAGCTCAATCAAATGTGTCCGAATGTTGCGTGACATGACGATTCTGCTCCCGGTGTCCCGGTGGCGGATCGGTGTAATGCTTGTCATGACAGGGATTCGAGGCTGTCGCGGGTCGTGCTCCGCGTCAGCGGGTTCCAGCAGTCGAGTTCTTCGAAGGGGCGGGCCAAGAGCGCATCACGCTGCTCGTTCAGCCCTGTGGTGAGAGAGAAATCGGCTCCTTTAATCGATTCCGCGCTGTCCAGGCCTGCCTCGGAGAGGTGGGCGCCGCGAAAGTCGGCGAAATCCAGTTGACACGTGCCAAAGCGGGTCCCACGGCACATGGCGCCGCGCAGGATCGCGTGGCGAAGATCCGATCCCACCAGGCGAACGTTGTCCAGCAGGGCGCCACTCAGATCAGCTCCGCTGAGATAGGCCCCCATCAGCACGGCGCCGCGAAGATCCATGCCGCGTAGGTCGGTGCTGTTCAAGAACACGCCACTCAGCTTTGCTTTGGGGCCAACGGCTCCGCTGCTGAACAGATCAAACCCATCGGGCACACGGGTGCTCGCGTCGTAGCGGGCCAGGCGCAGGTCGGCTCCCTCTAGCTGACAGCTGGAGAGGTCGGTCCCCCTGAGATCAACGCGACAGAGATTGGCGCCCCGCAGGTCGCCGCCTTCAACAGTCACACCACTCCAGTCGGCGCCCCGGGCATCAACTCCGCCATCCCGGGACCCTGAGGCCAGGGTCTGTTCCGGAGGCTGCCAAGTGTCCAGATTCAGGGGGTTGGAGAGCGCCGTCAAGGAAATCAGCTGCGAAGCATCGAGAAGGCGATGGTAAGGAGCACACGGCCCAGCTCGAATCCGCCGACAACCGCCAGGCCCAGCCAGAGCTTGAGGGCGAAAGCGGGAGGTTGGCCATTGACCCAGGCCGACGACATCTCAAGCTGCTGCATCTGAGCGGCCTGCTCGCTGGGAGCGCGATCCTGCAGTGAGTCGCGCCAGTCGGCGCCATAGCGCGGGAATTGCTGGTAGATCGGGGTCTCACCAAGGGATCGACCCGGCAGAACGCGTGAACGTTGCTGAGGAACCAGGTCGTAGCCGAAGCTCTCCATGTATTCAGGACTATCGAGCACAGCATCCACAAAGGCTGTGAAACCCTTTTCGCCGATCACGATCGACCAGGTCCGGCGTTCGGCGTCGCCATGGGTCGGCCGGCCGAGGACGCGTCCCACCACCTGATCCACCATCCGGTAATTCGAGCTGCACTGGTAGTAGCCCTGCTGGAAGCGTTCCGACAGCAGCAGGCCACGCATGAAATCCCGCACCGTGATGTTGCCGCTGCGGAGTTGTGATTCCAGGAACGGGTCGCGATCACTGCGCATCGCATGGAAGAAGACCTGGCGGTAGGCCTGTTCGATCACGGCATCCATGTCGCTGCGGGTCGTGTCGTCCCCTGAAGCGGAGGAGGGATAGAGCTGGCTTTGAACGGTGCTGTTGTCGCCGGCGAGATTGCTCACCCGACCGTTCTGCGTGCTGAGCGGGTACCCAAGGAGCGGGATGGCCATGGCGTGAGCCGTGAGTAGAAATACTTGGTGGAAATCTTCCCTTGAACAAGCCGTTTTCAGGCAAGCCTCTTATCAGCTCTTAACTGCAGATTTGTTGAGTTCGTCCTGCAGGTGCTGGAAGCAGTCTTGGATTAGCTGCCGGTCGTTCGATCGCGAGACCTCCTCCAGGGCAAGAGCTTTGAGCTGGAAGAGGGCGATGTTCATCCCCTCGATGGGCACGCTCATTCGCTTGTACAGCTCCCGCAGGGCGGCCATACCACTCGGGTTTGTAAAGCAGCTGTGGTTGCAGGCCACCGCGTAGGTGATCACGCGTAGAAAGTTCCAGCAGTCGCGCCAGCAGGCCTCTGCCCGCTCCTGCGGGTGAAGAGCCCCGCCCGGTTGAACCAGATGCGGCTGGGTTTTAAGCAGATGTTCCCGAGCTTGGTTCACCAGTTGATCCGACCGATGGATCAGGCTGCCGGGGAGCGATTCATCCATGCCGGAGACCTGGCAGATCGTGGCCAGCTCATCGGTCGTGAGCTGCCGTTGGGCTTGATCAGCACGCTCAAGAATGCTGCGCGTTGGTTGCGGCAAATCTTTGTTGAGGCTCAGTCCTTGAACCTGTGCGGTCTGCACCAGGGTCTTGAAGTCGGTGTTTTGAAGATTCAAGGTGTGATGCTGGCCACCGGTGTGGCGATCAGCCAGCCGTGGCGTTCCAGGTAAAAAGCCCAGACAAGGTCGTCCCCCAGCCCAGGGCAGCGGGTGATGGCTGCTTCAGTGAGGTCTGCCGGTATGCCCAATTGCGACAACAGCAGGCCGACGGCATCTGGGCTGGAGGCGGTCGCTGTGCGGATGGCAGATCCAACCACCCAGGTCAGGCGGGTGTCCTTCAGATCCCCATTGCTTTCTTCGCAAGCCAGCAGAAGATTGGCCGCCGTGGTGTGTTGATCAAATGTCTCTTGCCAGAGCGAGATGTTTTCGTCACGGAGGTTGATCCGAAAACAGCCGTCTCCCACCGGTAAATCCAGCTCACCGCTGCTGCCGGCCTGGTTCTGCAGGACCGCAATTCTCGGATCTGCTAGTGCGCTCATCAAGAAACGCCGATCAACTCGAATGTAACCAGTGTCCAGGAATTTCCTCGGCCCAGTCAGCGGTTCGTGGGAATCGACATGGATCTGCTGTCATCCCACGAAGGATCCTGTCAGGAGTGGTTGTCGGTGGGCACCTCTGAGGATTTTTTTTTCAGCAGACCTGTGATGGTGGCTAGAGCAAACATGGCGAGCAGTGCCACTCCCAGGGTGAGGCTGGCGCCTTGAGCGGCACCTGCGCCGACAGCCACGAGGATTGAATCGCTGATCAGCACGCTGATCAGTAGGGCTGGAGCAAAGAGACGCCAGTGGGTGCGGCTGATCCCGATGGCATAGCTGAGGAAATCAAACAGCCCGGTCATCAGCAGGCCAGTCATCAAAAAGAAGTTGCCTTCCAGCTGGTTCTTGCTGAAGCCATCGATGCGTTTCATTGCGCTGGCCCCCACCAGACGGCTCACCGGTTCGCGTCCCCAGCGGCGGGCGATGAAGAAGGCCGCACTGCAGAACACCAGGTCCGACAGGATGATCGTGAGATATCCCGCTTTGAAGCCCAGCAGCGAGCCGGCCAGCAGGGAATACACCGAACTCGGCAACGCCGGCAGGATGATGCTCACTCCCCGCAGCAGGAACAGGCCGAGTGGGGCCCAGATGCCCATGTCATTCACGGCACTCTGCAGCGGTGCAATGCCGTATCGCTGCAAATAAACGACGGCAACAATGAAGATGGCGACCCAGGCGCTGACCTTCAGCCCTGTCTTCAGCCTGGACATCTCTTCAATCGCTCGAAAGCCCTCGGGAATGTAGGCCAGTCGTGGTTTTTCCCAGGGCCGTGGACACGAAGCTCAGCATCGATACCATCAACGAAATTTCTCAACACGAGGCCAGCCCGGTGACTACCACCTCCCCGCGCACCGCGTTCGAGCAACAGCTGTGCACCCATCTGCTCAGCCTCAGCGAAGTGGTGGAAACGCTGGCGGATCGTTTGATGGAACTGGAAATGCGGTTGGCCGACATTGAGGGCCAGCAGCTGGTGGATGCAGAAATCGCGGCGGTCAGTGATGACGCCGGTGAACTGCTCCTGGCCAGCGAAGAGAAGGTGCGGATGCTTCGGGACCGTCTGACCCCAGGCGAGGTCGTGGCGCTCCATGCTGATTCCCATGCTGAGGATGCTTCAGCAGCGGATGATCAAGAGATCTCAGCAGCCCCTGAGATGGAGATGGACGACGACCGCGTCGAGGACGAGACCTTCAGTGACGAGTCTCTCAGCGATGACACGGAATATGTGGATGATCCCCAGATCGATCTGCTCTCCGCCTGATCAGGCCAGCTCCAGCAGCCGAATCCGGAAAGCGGCCACCTGGCGTGCCATGTCGGGGGAACTGATCAGAAAGGGGTGATCGGCCATCGCCTCGAGCACGGCTTCGAGATGCTCCTCCTGGCTGAGCTCAGGCTTGCTGTTGCCTCGCAGTTGCTTCCAGGTGCGGTCAAACACCATGGCGAAGCTGTCTGCGTTATCGAAAACGCGATCTGTGCCTGCATCTGGAGAGATGAATGACACGGCAGTTTTGGCATCGATGTGATGCCAGGACCCAGATTTGAACTGGGGACACGGCGATTTTCAGTCGCCTGCTCTACCAACTGAGCTATCCCGGCGCGCCGCAGAAGCGACTCAGGAATCTTAAATCACCGTCTGCGCTCTCTGGCGGGTGTTCGTCCCAGGCAGATCAATCCAGCCACGCGATGACCAGCCTCTTCAAGGGCCTGACGGGCAGCCAATGCGGTGGACCCGGTTGTGAGGATGTCGTCCACGAGCCAGACCGAGCTGAGGGCTCTTTGTTTGTTGAGGGGGCTGGCTTGGAACGCACCAATCAGGTTGGTCTGGCATTGGGTTTTGTTGAGATGGTGTTGGCTCAGCCCTGCACGAGTGCGGCGCAGCAGGGCTGCCGTCGGTCGGCCCAAGCCCAGGGCGATCTGCTGCGGCAGGGGGTTGGATCGTTGCCGCTTCCAGCTTGGAATCGGCACCAGCACTGCTGTTGCAGGCAGGGGTAAACGCTCCGATAGCAGCTGAACCAAGGCCGCAAGCGCTTTGCCTTGGCGCGGCTGACGCACCTGGAGCAGCAGCTTGCGCAGCGGGCCTGCGTAAGGCCCGAGGGCGCTCCAAGGCAATGGCAGCAAGCCCTTGAGCCCCTTCAGAGGGAGAGCCAGTCTGTCGAGGCACGTGCTGCAGGGAGCCGTCGGCGGCAGTGGGCTGTCCCAGGGTCCATCACAGATCGGGCAGCGGGGCTCGATCAGCAGTGTTTGGGCAAAGGCCAGGAGCGCGCGATGCACAGCAGGTCGATCGTTGCGACGAGGGTTCCACTGCTGGGCCGAATCGGTCCGAGATCAGGCTCCTTCTTTGGGCATCGCCCGCAGCATGGCCACCAAGGTGCGGTGGGCGTCTTCGCTGTCGGTAAGGGTGTGATCGAAGGCGATGCTGACGCTCGCGCCATCCACCTCCAGTTCCATGGTTTCCGCTTTCACAGACACCATGCGTGCTGAAGCGGGATTGCTGACGCCGCCATAGTGCTTGGCGTAGGCGAGCACCGCCTCGGCATGGTCGTCGTTCATGTGTTTGCAGATCCGTGTGCTGACGGCATCAGTGAGGGGGTCTGCAGGCATCGGGATTAAACGGTTGAATGCAATCTTTGCAGTGATCGTCTCAAGCGATTCGTTCGATCAACAAAAGACCCAGGCGGATACCACTGAAGCCCACATACCCGGCCAGCACGACGAAAAGGCCAATGGCCAGAACATCGCGGAGATTGGTGGGCATGGGGGTTGGGCGTGATGCCGGAATTCTCACCCGACCAGGGCCTGTTGGGCCAGTCGCGCCACCCCTGCAGCGGGGGGTGATTGGCAACTCGTTACAGGGCAGCCAAGACGCCGTTCTCGCAGCCGTCTCCATTGGGGATTGCGCGCTCCACCGCCGATGCTGATGATCCGCCGGGGACTGGAAGCCCCCAGCTCGTTCAGGCGTTGCCAACCCTGCGCTTCGATCTCGGCGAGGCCTTCGAGCAATCCATGCAGGTAGAGGGCATCACTCACCGGGCGTGGCTCCAGCACCGGCAGCAGCTCTGGATCATCCACAGGGAAACGTTCCCCCGGGGCGGGCAGCGGCCGCAGGCGGAGTCCGCTGTCGGTATCCGGGTTGATCTGGCGGCTCAGTTCGCTGAGCTGGTCGTCGCTGTAGAAACGCCGCAGCACCCCAGCCCCTGCATTGGAGGCGCCTCCACAGAGCCAGCGTCCACCCACGCGATGGCTGGTGACGCCAGGGGCTTGCAGGGGCGTCTCGGTGAAGCACTTCATCACAAGCGTGGTCCCCAGCACGGTGATCCCATCCCCTGGACCGGGATCGGCGGCGAGTACGGCGGCATTGGAATCGGTGGTTCCGGCCACGATGATCAGATCGTCCGCCAGGCCCAAGGCCTCGGCCCTCTCCGGCGCGATCGTCCCGAGAATGCTGCCGCTGGGACAGATCTCGGGCAGTGCCTGCCGCCAGGGCTGTTCGGCAAAGCGGGCTGGCCAGCTGTTGGTGATCAGTTCCCAACCCAGCCGCAGGTTGTTGCCTTCTTCCCCCCAGCGCCAATCGTTCAGCAGCCATCCGCTTATCCAGTCCGCCTGATGCCGCAGCAGGACCTTCTCTCCATGGCGCTGGAGGAGTTGCAAGGCCCTGGCCAGGCTGCCGCTGCAGCTGGCGGCCGGGCTCCTGGGATCCACCAGAGGCTGAAGGGCTGACTCCATCTCAGGGCAGCTCTGGGAATAGGGCAGTGCCTCCCCCAGTGGGCGACCATCGCGATCACAAGCCAGCAGCGTGCCGGAGGTGCCATCCACGGCGAGCGCCCTCAGCTGGGATCGCAGTTGGGCTGGGATTGCCTTGATCAGAGCCCCACAGCCTTCGCGCCAGCTGTTGGAGTTGGAGAAGTCTCCGCCGTAGGCCTGGGATCTGCTGTCGAGCAGCACGCCATTGCCGGCCACAACGGCTGTGCGGATTCCGCTGGTGCCCAGGTCGATTCCGAGCACCAGCGGCGAATCCGTCATGGCCTCAGGCCGCGGCGACCTGCTTCAGCTCCTGGCTTTTCGCTGTCACGTCTTCCCAGGGTGCGTTGAGGTCATTGCGTCCGAAATGGCCGTAAGCGGCAGTGTCCTGATAGAAACGGCCACCTCGTTGCTGGGGCAGGTTGCGCAAACCGAAGGTCTCGATGATGGCGCCGGGGCGCAGATCGAAGTGCTCCTGCACTAGGGCGGTGAGGGCATCGTTGGCCAGTGCGCTGGTGCCGAAGGATTCCACCAGGATCGACACGGGCTTGGCCACGCCGATGGCGTAGCTCAGCTGCACTTCAGCCCGTTCGGCGAGCCCTGCGGCCACGAGGCACTTGGCCACGTAGCGCGCTGCATAGGCGGCCGAGCGGTCCACCTTGGTGGGGTCCTTGCCGGAGAAGGCACCACCGCCGTGGCGGGCATAGCCGCCATAGGTGTCCACAATGATCTTGCGGCCGGTGAGGCCCGCATCGCCCTGGGGGCCGCCCACCACGAACTTGCCGGTTGGGTTCACCAGATACTTGGTGGCCTCGCGGGAGGGCTTGAGGGCCAGATCGGCAGTCGCCGGCACCACCACATGGCTCCAGAGGTCTTCGGTGATGCGCTCGCGGATGCCCTGCTCATCACTCATCCCATCCACTTCCGCGGTGTGTTGGGTGGAGATCAGGATCGTGTCGATCGAGACGGGCTTGTCGTTTTCATAGACGACGCTCACCTGGGTTTTGCCATCGGGAAGCAGGTAACCCAGGGTTCCGTTGTGGCGCACTTCGGCCAGTCGGCGCGACAGCCGGTGGGCCAGGCTGATCGGCAACGGCATCAGCTCGGGCGTCTCGTTGCAGGCGTAGCCGAACATGATTCCTTGGTCGCCGGCACCCACTAGATCCAAAGGATCACCGGCGTGGTCGTCGGCCTCGTTAACGCCCTGGGCGATGTCGGGGGACTGCTGGTCGAGAGCCACCAGCACCGCACAGCTGTTGGCATCGAAGCCTCCGGCCCGGGCGCCGCTGTAACCGATCTCCTTGATCACATTGCGCACCAGGTGGATGAAATCCACCTGCGCTTTGGAGGTCACCTCACCGGTGATCATGCAGAGGCCGGTGTTCACCACGGTCTCGCAGGCCACGCGGCTGGCGGGATCCTGGGCAAGCAGAGCATCGAGAACGGCGTCGCTCACCTGGTCGCAGATCTTGTCGGGATGCCCTTCCGTGACGGACTCGGACGTAAAGACGTAACGGCTCATTCGGCGCTCCAGATGGCGCGACTTTACGTGGCTGTCCTGAGGGCGAGGTCGTCCCAGCCGTGGAGCAGATGTTGTGCTGATGGCAGTTCCGGCGGACGACTCCAGCCACCGGTGAATCCGATCACGCCGCCGATGCCGGCCTCCAGGGCCATCTGAAGGTCGGTCTCCGCATCACCAACCAAGGCACATCGTTGGGGTGGCAGGCCAAGCCTGTCGCACAGCTCCAGGACGGCTTGTGGATCGGGTTTGCGCGGATGGTCGTCAGCACTCCAGATGCCGGCAACGCCTGCGCTGAGCTGATGGTGGGTCAGGAAGTCTTCAATGCCGGATCGGGTGTCGTTGCTGATCACAGCAGCGGTCACACCCTGCTCGTGCAGATCCCGCAGCAGCTGTCCTGCACCGTTGATCAACGGGCTTGGGGTTGTGTCGATCAGGCCGTCCTGATCAACTGCGTCGAAGCAGGCATGGGCCAGGGCCAGGGCCTGGGGCCATGAACAGCCCAGTAGACACAACACCGTTGCGGTCGAGGCGATGTTGTCTTGCCGTGAGGCAACCGCCAGGGTTCCGCCCGGATCGAGCATGCCGTTATGAACACCGGTCGCTCTGCGCAGGGTTTCTCTTAGTTCAGAGGCCTGCAGCGCAGGGGCTTGTTCCCGCGCAATCTCGATGGCTTTGTTGATGCGTGCGTCTGCCAAGGCCAGCAGATGCGGCTCGCTATGGGAAAGGGTGCCGTCCTTATCGAACAGCACCCCTTGGAAATTGCCGATGGGATGTCCCTTCAGCAGCAGTTGGGCCATCAGGCTCAGATCATCATGGAGTTGATCGGATCTTCGCCCTCTTCGGCCTGCTCCATCAGCATCTGCTTGTAGCGAGCTGCCATTTCCTCGGCCTTCTCGAACACCTTCTGGGGGTCGGTGAGCATGTCGCCGGGTTCGGGCTCAAGAGCCTTCGTGGAAAGGGAAATCCGGCCGCGCTCGGCATCTAGATCGATGATCATCACTTTCATCTGATCATTCACGTTCAGCACCGAGTGGGGGGTCTCGATGTGCTCGTGACTGATCTCGGAAATGTGCAGCAGACCGCTGACACCACCGATGTCGATGAAGGCGCCGTAGGGCTTGATGCCGCGGACGGTACCCACCACAACTTCGCCCACTTCCAGGCGATTCATCTTCCGCTCCACCAGGGCGCGGCGATGGCTGAGAACCAGGCGGTTGCGCTCTTCGTCCACCTCGAGGAATTTCAGAGGCAGGAAGTCGGCAACCAGTTCTTCCTTCGGCTTGCGGGTGCTGATGTGGGATCCGGGGATGAAGCCCCGCAGACCTTCCACGCGCACCAGGGCACCACCACGGTTGGTGGCGAACACCTCGGAGTAGATGGTGGCGTCTTCCTTCTGGAGCTGGCGGACCCGCTCCCATGCCCGCTGGTATTCGATCCGACGGATCGACAGCGCCAGCTGACCATCCTCGTTCTCCTCACTCATGATGAAGAACTCACGGATCTCGCCGGGGGCAAGCACGTCGCTCAGACCCTCGACCCGGTTGATCGACACCTCTTGCAGAGGCATGAAGGCAGCCGTCTTGGCGCCGATGTCGATCATGGCGCCCTTCGATTCCAGGGCGAAGACCGTGCCGTTAACGATGTCGCCAGGCTTGAAGTTGTAGTCGTACTTGCTGAGGAGAGCCGCGAACTCATCCAGGGTGAATCCGGCGTCGTCCAGGTTGCGGCTGGCAGCGCGGCTGCTTGGATCATCCGCGGTGGGGACGTCTTCAGGAATGCTCAGGTCCTCACCCTCAAACGCCTGTTCAGCGGCGGCGGTTTCTACAGAGGCTTCTGTGGCGTTCGCGTCCTGAACTTGATCCTGGATCTGTTCTTCTGTCGGAGTCGCAGACATGGGGGGCTGGCGGTCTACCTCAGGTGGGTAGTTCGAGAAAATCACATGGAACGCCCGCCGACGTTTCACGGAGAATTACTGACTTTACAGACCGGACCGACGGCTTCAGCGCAGCGATTCAGCGCAATGGTTCAAAGCACTGATTCACCTCACAGATTCAGCGCACAGTGGCCAAATGGTTCTGTTCCTGATCGGCGTTCAGTGTTTCCAGGGTCGACACGAAGTCATCAATGCCACGGAACTGTCGATAGACGGATGCGAATCGGATGTAGGCCACTTCGCTGATCTGCTTGAGATCACGCAGCACGAATTCACCGATCTCAGTGCTGCTCACTTCCTTGCCGGCGCGTTGCTGGAGTTGCAGTTCGAGGTTTTCCACCAGGGATTCGAGCCGAGAGGTGTCCAATCCCGTTTTTTCGCAAGCTCGATTCAAGCCATGCAGCAACTTGCTGCGACTGAAGATTTCTCGGTTGCCGTTGCGTTTGATCACCGTGATCGGAACGGTTTCCACCCGCTCGTAGGTGGTGAAGCGGAATTCACAGTTGAGGCATTCACGCCGTCGTCTCACGCTGCGTCCACCGTCCGCTGCCCTGGATTCGAGAACGCGACTATCTGTGTTTTGGCAGGAGGGGCACTGCATCCCCGAGGGCATCAATAAGTTGCACCAACTGTAGACAGTGATTTGAGACTTGAGAAGGGCCTCGTGGACATCAGTCTCATTTGAGGAATCCGCCGACGGCTGATGCTGACTTGAGACTGCTGTGATCTGCTCGTGCGGGCGAGACCGGCTTGCGACGGTGGGTGATGGAAAGCATGAAAAAACCCCGCCTCGGCGGGGTTTTGGGGGATCAAATCACTTACCGATTTTCGGCGGATCGCGGAAGGCGATTGCGAAGAAGAGAGTGGCAATCGCGAGGGTAAGGATGAGGACGTAAGCGAAGCTTTCCATCGTGTTGTTCCTGTAGGGCGATCAGTTGAGGGGGGTTCCAGCGGGGGGAACGTAGCCCTCGGGCAGGCGACGGGTGGATTTGTCACCGAGCTTGGCGAAGAGGCCAAACTCCACCTGATCTCCGAGGTCGGGATCAATACCAGCGAACACATCGCGATACAGGGTGCGGGCACCGTGCCAGATGTGGCCGAAGAAGAACAGCAGCGCGAAGGTGGCATGGCCGAAGGTGAACCAGCCGCGCGGCGAGCTGCGGAACGTACCGTCAGAGTTGTAGGTCTCACGGTCGAAGTCGAAGGCTTCACCAAGCTGAGCTTTGCGTGCAAGACGCTTCACGTCGGCAGGGTCGGTGAAGGTCTGGCCATCGAGTGCACCACCGAACACCTTGGCGGTCACGCCCTGTTGTTCGAAGGAGAACTTGGCCTCCGCACGACGGTAGGGAATGTCGGCACGAACAATGCCCTGCTCATCTTGCAGAACTACGGGGAAGTTCTCGAAGAAGTTAGGCAGGCGACGAACTTCAAGATTGCGACCTTCTTTGTCGCTGAATGCGATGTGGCCAACCCAAGCGGTTGCCAAACCATCGCCATTCACCATCGGACCCACGCGGAACAGGCCGCCCTTGGCAGGGCTATTGCCGACGTAGTCATAGAAGGCCAGCTTCTCAGGGATGGCCTCGAAGGCTTCTTCCTGGGTTGCTCCATCGTCCATCGCGGTTTGCACGCGACGGTTGATTTCAGTTTTGAAGTAGCTCTGATCCCACTGATAACGGGTGGGGCCAAACAGCTCCACGGGGGTTGCTGCAGAGCCATACCACATGGTTCCGGCCACGATGAAGGCGGCGAAGAACACGGCTGCGATTGCGCTTGCCAGAACGGTCTCGATGTTGCCCATCCGAAGGGCTTTGTAGAGACGCTCGGGCGGACGCGTGGTGATGTGGAAAATGCCGGCAATGATGCCGACGATGCCTGCAGCAATGTGGTGCGCAACGATGCCACCGGGGTTGAAAGGGTTGAAGCCTTCAGGTCCCCAAGACGGTTGAACGGCCTCTAGGTGACCAGTCAGCGCATAGGGGTCAGAGATCCACATGCCTGGCCCGAAGACGCCAGTCAGATGGAAAGCGCCGAAGCCGAAACAGCCGAGGCCAGCAAGCAGCAGGTGAATGCCGAAGATCTTCGGCAGGTCGAGGGCGGGCTCGCCCGTGCGGGGGTCCTGCCAGATCTCAAGGTCCCAATAAGTCCAATGCCAGATGGCGGCCAGCATCATCAGGCCGGAGAAAACAATGTGAGCGGCAGCGACGCCCTCGAAACTCCAGAAACCGGGATCAACACCCGTTTCGCCGGTGATGCTCCATCCACCCCAGCTGCCGGTCACGCCAAGGCGCGACATGAAAGGCATCACAAACATGCCCTGACGCCACATGGGGTTCAGGACAGGGTCGGACGGATCGAAAATGGCCAGCTCGTAGAGAGCCATGGAGCCGGCCCAGCCGGCTACGAGGGCTGTATGCATGAGGTGCACAGCCAAAAGGCGGCCCGGGTCATTAATGACGACGGTGTGCACCCGATACCAGGGCAATCCCATGGGTCAGGTTCGGGGGACAAGACTGCATATGCAGTCAGACATGGGTGATCGTAAGGGCTTCAGACCATGGGGCGGGAAAAAAGTGACCTGCCCGCAACGGTCAGTGACAGGAAAGTCAGGGCTGTGCTGTTCACAAAACGCAACGCTTCGGCCCATGATGGGGATTGGTTGCTTGTGAGCTCATGCCCGTTATCCGGTTTGTTCGCGAAGGGCGTGATGTGGAGTGTTATCCCGGCGAAAATTTGCGTGAGGTGGCCCGGCGCGAGGGCATCGAGCTCTACGGCTTGAAGGGGCAGTTGGGCAACTGCGGTGGCTGTGGCCAATGCATCACGTGTTTCGTCTCCGTGGTCGATGAAGACAACACGGATGCGCTGACGGCACGTACCGCTGTCGAAGACAACAAGCTGCGCCGCCGACCCCAGGAGTGGCGTTTGGCATGCCAGGCCCTTGTGGAGAAGTCCGTCATGGTGCTGACCCGGCCTCAGGTGAGGCTCGCTAACGCTGATTCGAGATTGGCTGCGGCCAGGCAGGCGCCGCTACCGGCTGGGCCCACGGCATGGCCAGCGCCCCCGGTGAGTGAGCTCGATGAGGAGGATCAGGATGTGGCCGATGGGGATGCCCCGGGTGCCAAGGCTGCTACCGCCGGTGACGAGGCCTAGGGGAGTCGCTCCTCAGACCTCTTGTCGGTGATACCTTCGCCTGGATCCCTCTAACGGCCATGGAAACCAACGATCTCGGATTCGTCGCCAGTCTCCTGTTCATTCTGGTTCCGGCGATCTTCCTGATCGTGCTCTACATCGGCACGCAGAACAGCGAGGCTTGATTCAGCCTTGTTCAGGCTCACGCACCAGCAGCACAGGGGCTGGTGCGTGCACACGGATGTAGTCGCTGACTGATCCGCCCAGCAGCTTGTCCAAATCCACCAGCCCTCTGGCGACAAGAGGCCGTCGGTCTTGGGAGGCGATGACCACAAGGTCGGCGTTGCACTCAGATGCAGCCAGGCAAACGCTGCGACCGATGTCTTTCCCTTCGGTGTGAATGGCTTTCATCTCAACGCCGAAGCTCCTGGCTCGCTGAACAGCGGCGTCGAGAACCTCGTCCGCTTTTGTCCGGCCTCCCCGAGAGGGTGCTGATTCCTGGCGAACGACATGAACGCCGGTGAGGGTTCCGCCGGGGATTTCACGCACCAGTTCGCAAGCCGTGCGCAAGGCGTCGTCCCCCACGCCTGTTCCGTCGATCGTCACCATCACGCGGTTGACGTGTTTGACGTAGAGGTCGTCCCGCACCAGCAGCATCGGCCGCGTGGACAGTTGAAAAACGTACTGGCTGGTGCTGTTGGCAAGAATCGACTGAAGGCGTCCCAGTCCGCGGGATCCCATCACGATCAGGTCAGCCTGAACCTCATCGGCAACCTTGAGAACGGTCTGCTTGGTGTCGCCCTCGCGAATCAAGGTGCTCACGCTTGAGGGGCTGATCCCCATGCGGGTGATCGCACTATTCAAGAGGTTCTCTGCTTCGTCGCGATGGCCGTCGGATTGCGACTTGCTCTGTTCCGAGACCACGTGCAGCAAATTGATCTTTGCTGCTTTCAGGCTGGGAATGTCCTGGAGCATCCGGATCATTTCTTCGACGTGACCCTTGCCCGAGTCGGCAATCAGAAGGTTCCTGAACACAGGGAGATGAAGCAGCCTTTGCGAAAGCCTATGGGTGGTTTCCTCCGTGGAGACAAGCTGATGTCACAGCGTTACGCGGATCATGTACACCCTGACCAAGCGTGTGCTCCCGCAGCACACCGATTACGCCGGTGTGATGTGGCATGGGGCCTATGTGCAGTGGCTGGAGGAAGCCAGGGTGGAGGCCCTCCAGGCTGCTGGCCTGGGCTATGCCGCCATGACTGCGATGGGTGTCGATATGCCAGTGGTGTCCCTTCACTTGGATTACCGCCAGCCGCTTCGGCACGGCGACCAGGTGTGTGTTGAAAGCCGATGCCCTGGTCAGCAGGGGGTGCGCTGGCCATGGATCTCTCGCTTTGTCTGCGGAGACGCGGTGGTTGCGGAGGCGTCGGTGAATCTGGTGATGGTGCGTGGGGGGCGTGTGCTCAGGCGCGTGCCGGCGCAGCTGAAGGAGGTGATGGATCAGCTGGTGCGCCAAGCGCTTTGAATCAACCTCCGAGGCGCCGATGCTGTGTTAGTACAAATGTACTTGCTTGGTGCTGGTGCGGGGATGGTGGTGGCTCTGGACCTGTTGCCCTGGCTTGGGCAACGCACGCATGGCCGATCTGCGCGGGCTTTGCCGCGATCAAGCCATCGGCCCTGATCAGCTTTGGGGTTGGCCGATCGAACGCCTTGGCCAGGCGCTGGCTTGGCCGGCGCACTGTCTGGACGCCGTGGATCGTTACCGGCGGGAGCGGGGAACTGAGCCCGTCTTTGATGTTCCTGCCTGTGCTCTTCTGCCGGGTGACTCTGCCTGGCCATGCAGCTTGGACGGTGTGAACTCACCCCCTTCCGGGTTGTACGTCGAAGGGGATCGATCGCTGCTTCGTTATTTGAATGCCCGAACCGCCATCGCGGTGGTGGGCACCCGCTCCGCCTCGGACCATGGCCTTGCGATGGCTGAAGAACTGGGCCGCGCTTTGGCCGAGGCGGGTTGGCCCGTCCTTAGTGGTCTTGCGGAAGGGATTGATGCTGCAGCCCATCGCGGCTGTTTGGCCAGAAACGGTGCACCCATCGCGGTGTTGGGGACACCCTTGGATCGTGTCTATCCAGCCCACCACCGATCGTTGCAACAGCAGGTCGGCAGGCAAGGGCTGTTGGTGAGCCCAAACCGGTCCGGCTGTCGCGTGCATCCAGGGCACTTCGCGGCGCGGAATCGTTGGTTGGTGGCCTTTGCCCAAGTGCTCGTAGTGGTGGAGTGTCCGCAACGCAGCGGAGCACTGATTTCGGCCCGCTGGGCGAGCCGGATGCAGTGCCCGGTGTGGGTGGTTCCTGGTGATGCCCGCCGTTGGTCCTGTCGGGGCAGCAATGCCCTGCTTCGGGATGGTGCGACTGCCTTGATCCACCCCGAGGAGTTGTTTGCCTCTCTTGGTGATGGCCCGTTGAAGCCAGAGGATTCACGCGGTAAGCATCAACGCGTGATGGAGGCCATCGGCTCGGGGGCGACCTTTGATCAGCTGTTGCTTCGTTTGCAGTGCTCCCCTGCTGAGCTGGCCCCCCAGCTTTTGGCCCTTGAGTCTCAGGGCGAACTGCTGTGTGAGTCTGGATTGCATTGGCGCAAGCCTCGGCCTTGACAGACTGCAAAACCGTGGCCGGCACTGATGTGTTGCAGTGGCGGCGTCAACAACTCGCCCGGGGTGGCACCGCGGCTGATCTCGATTGGTTGCTTGATCTGGCCGGTGGCGTTCGTTGGGCCAGCCTGCAAAGACTGTTGTTGGACCCCACGCGCACCGTCGCCCTGGAGCAGTCCCTTGAGGCGCTTTCTGATCTGTGGGAGTGCCACCTTCACAGGGATGTTCCCCTGCAGCACTTGGTGGGGCTCTGTCCCTGGCGGGATTTGCTGCTTGAGTCGTCGCCTGCCGCATTGATTCCCCGGCAGGAAACGGAACTGCTGGTGGATCTGGCCTTGGGCCAGTTCAACGCCACTCCCCCTGCCTGTTGGGCTGACCTCGGCACCGGCTCAGGGGCCATCGCTGTGGGTTTAGCCCGCGCCTGGCCGACGTCACCGGGGCATGGCGTCGACCTCAGTCCAGATGCCTTGCGTCTGGCAGAACGCAACCTTGAGCGTTGCGCCCCGCATCACAACTGTTCGCTGCACCTCGGTTCGTGGTGGACTCCTCTCAAGGTTTGGTGGGGGAGCCTGGATCTTGTGGTCAGCAATCCTCCGTACATCCCCAGTGCTGTGGTTGACGGTCTTGAGTCTGTGGTTCGTGACCATGAACCGCATATGGCGTTGCGTGGTGGCCCGGATGGCTTGGATGCCATCCGGGCCGTGGTGAATGGAGCACCAACAGGGCTGTCGCCTGGTGGCTGGCTTCTGCTCGAACACCATCACGACCAGAGCGCTCAGGTGACCCAGCTGCTGCGGGATGCCGGCTTGGTGGAGGTCAGCGCGGCCGCTGATCTTGAAGGGACCCTTCGCTTTGCGCTTGCTCGCAAACCTGCCGCATCAAGCTGATGCAACCCTTGCGATGAAGGAAGGATTCATGCCCGTTCCGGTTCTGGCCGCCACCGATCTGGCCATGCGGCTTCGTGCCGGCGAAGCGGCCGTCATTCCCACCGACACCCTGCCGGGACTGGCGGTGCTTCCCGATCACGCCCAGACTCTCTGGCGCCTGAAACGCCGACCGGCGGACAAGCCCCTCATCTTGATGGGGGCATCAGTGAACGACTTGCTCCACGAGGTTGCGGTTCCGTGCCATCGGGAGGTTGAAGCCTTGGCTGAGCGCAATTGGCCTGGAGCGCTCACCCTGGTGGTGCATGCCCGTGATGGCGGAGCTGGCCGGTATCTCAATCCAGGTGGCACAACGTTGGGCTGCCGCATTCCGGCCTGTGAGCAGACCCGTGCTCTGCTTCAGATCAGCGGGCCATTGGCCACGACCAGTGCCAATCGTTCCGGAGAACCTGCGAGCATGACCGCAGCAGAGGCGTCGTTGGTTTTCCCTGATGTCGCTCAGCTGGGTCCGCAGCCCTGGCCTCAACCCTCGGGCCAGGCCAGCACGGTGTTGGTCTGGGTCGAGGACGGACGCTGGCGCATGGTGCGACGTGGTGCTGTGATTCCGGCAGGGGTTGAGGTGCTCGAGTGATCTCGCTTGTTGGGCTTTGCCTGCTGGTGATGGCCTTGCTTCATTGGGTGCTGGAGCCCCTGGAAGCTGTCTTCACCTGGACCCTTCAACTGAATCTTCTCCCCTGGCTGTTGGGGTTGTTCTTCATCTGGCTGCTGGCGGGTGAATCGGACCGCAGCCCGTCGCCCTGATCCAGATCAAGCCGGCTAACGGATTTGAACCGATGACCTTCGCTTTACAAAAGCGCTGCTCTACCGCTGAGCTAAGCCGGCATGGGCTGCATCGTACCGGCTGCCTGGCGATTCAATGCAGGGTCTCCATCCCTGATCAGCCCAAGCACCAGCTCGAGTCGATTGCGACAACCGCTTTTACGGAGTGCCCTGCTGATATGACACTCAACGGTGCGATGACTGATCACCAATCGCTTGGCAATGGCTCGGTTGTTGAGGCCTTCGAGCAACAACAGCACCACCCGCTGTTCAGCGGGGGTGAGGAGATTCAGGATCCGAGGTTTCAAGCTTGAGCAGGTTGCTGCTCAGAGGGTTCCACCTTCGCTGGTTGGGCGATCGGGCGACGGATCGGCAGGTTGGCCACCAGGGCGGTGACGCGGTCTTCCGTCTCGAGGCTCACATCACCTTCCGCGAGGTCGATTTCCACGTAGCGGGCCACCACTTCGAGGATCTCGCGGCGCATTTGTTCGAGCAGCTCCGGATTGAGGTCGCTGCGGTCGTGGGCCAGCACCAACTGGAGCCGCTCTTTGGCTGTTTCTGCACTGGCGGGCTGACGGCGCAGGAGTTTGTCGATGAATTCCTTGACTGTCATCGCCTCAGAAAATCCGGGTTTGCATCAGCTTGCGCATCCTGGCGCGGAGGCCGCGGCGGGCCTGGGAGGGGTCCATCAGAGGAATGTCTTCGCCCTGAAGCCGTTGAGCGATGTTGCCGTAGGCCTGGGCCGCTGGGGAAGACGAATCACTCAGGGTCAAGGGTTCACCGCGGTTGGTGCTCACGATTACCTGTTCGTCTTCAAAAACAAGCCCTAGAAGAGGTAACGCGAGAATGTCGGTGACATCGTCCACCGAAAGCATTTCCTGGTTCGACATCATCTTTGGGCGCACCCTGTTGAGCACAAGCTGCACCGGCTGCACGCCCTGGGTGTTCAGAAGCCCGATCACCCGATCAGCGTCCCGCACGGCGGCCACTTCCGGGGTGGTGATCACCACAGCTTCTCGGGCTGCGGCCGCGGCATTTTTGAATCCGTCTTCGATGCCTGCAGGGCAGTCGATCAACACGTAATCGAACTGGCGTTCCAGCAGAGCAACGATGGCCTGCATGTCCTTGGGCTTGAGCCACTCGAGCATCCGAGGGTTGCCTGCAGGGAGCAGGGCCAGATTGGGCTCTTGCTTGTGTTTCACCAGGGCTTGCTCAAGCCGGCAGGTCTCCGCAAGCACCTCCTGGGCGGTGTAGACGATGCGGTTCTCCAGGCCCAGCAGCAGATCGAGGTTCCTAAGACCGAAGTCCGCGTCAAGAACCACAGTCTTGGCGCCCTGGCGGGCAAGGGCGATACCAAGGTTTGCCGTGGTCGTTGTTTTTCCAACACCGCCCTTGCCAGAACAGATGAGAATGGTTCGGGTCGTCGACACCAGGGTTCTGCTTTGGTGTGGCCAGAATAATCTGGCTTTTAGCTCTGACAACGAGTTCAGCGTTTTTGAAAGCTCTGGATGACGGCGGGTTCAATGGCGATCACGCCATCTTTGAGTTCGGCTTGTTCGGCCAAACCTGCCTGGGGCAGATCCTCTGGGCCTCGGGCTACAGCGTCAGCAATCCTCAGTTGCAGTGGCCGCAGCTGCAGAGCAACGATTTTCGCGGTCGTTGACCCCTCGCATCCGGCGTGGGCAACGCCCCGCAGGCGACCCCACACCAAGACATCAGCAGTTGAACTGATCCGTGCTCCGGGATTCACATCGCCGTAGAGAAGGATGGTGCGCTCGCTTTGCAGATGGTCGCCGGAGCGCAGGGTGCCGTGGTGAAACAACAGGTCGGAAGGGGCCGTCCTCACAGGATTGGGCTGGAGTTCACGGTTGGAAGGCGTGTTGGAACGGCTCGCATCCAGTCCCAAGGCTGAAGCACTTACAACGGTCTCGGGAATCCGGCCGGTGATTCGTCCGAGTTGATGGCCTGCCTCGGTGACGGCGGAGCACAAATCCGCGAGGTCGTTGCAATTCAGTTTCCAGTCCCCGCAATCGAGATCAACGATCGGTTGGGACCACCTGCTCAGCAGATCAGGCAAACGATCCCTCCAGTGATCAAGGCGCTGGTCGGGAAGCCTCAATGTCATGGCTGCTTCACGCTGCTGCTGCACGGGGCCATTCAACGTCCATCTCCTGCCTGAGCTCGATACTGATGTCACGGGGGTGAATCAACCAGGAGGTTGCCGCTGGGGTCGCGAGACTGGCGACCAAAGGAGAGGCTTTCTCCAGGGCTTGGAGCTGCTGCCCGTCCCAGAGGCGTAAGCCGCCTCGATAGGGGTGGTATCCGCGCAGCTGTTGATGACGCAATCCGCAGCAGAGTTCAGGGTCGTGGCCATGACGATCGGCCAACCGCCTGGCTGTCGCGAGCAATTGAAGTTGATCAGCCGGAGAAAGATGCTCGACGGCCGTTGCTTTAAGCAGGCGTCGATCCAGAAAACGCTCACTCAGTTCAGCCAGGGCCGCTGGCGCTTCGGCTTGCCAGCGCTGGAGGTGGTAGCCGGTGCGTTGGTCGTCGTTGGCGAGGAAGTCCTCCAATCGGATCTGGTCCGGTTGCCAGAGCCAGTTGGCCATCACCTCATCAGCCCACACCTGCTCAGGGCCCAGTTGTCGTGCAGTCAAGATCAGTTTTTCCAGCAGCCAGTTGCACACCACATTCAGCCGGTGGTTGTAGACGCTCCTGTACATGAGGTTCCTCACCACCAGGTAGTGCTCCACAGCCATCAGACCCTTGGGATGAATGGCCATGTCCCCGTCAGGGGCCAGGGTCAGTGCTCCCAGGATGCGGTCGAGATCCAGCTGCCCGTAGCGCGTTCCGGTGCTGTAGCTGTCGCGCAGGAGGTAATCCAGTCGGTCGCAATCCAGCTGACTGCTGACCAAGTGTTTGATCAGCGGGTGAGGGCTGCGTCCATGCTCCAGCAGGTCCGCCACCGCCTCAGCCGTGCCGGATCCATGGCTCTCCAGACAGTCACGGATCTGTGGGTGATGCCGAATCACCCGTGCTGACCATGCTTCATGGCGCAGGCCAAACATCTCTTCGCCGGTGTGGCTGAGGGGGCCATGGCCGATGTCATGGAGCAAAGCGGCCCCGTAGAGCAGCCCCCGGTACGTCTCCAGCTCTGGTGCCAAAGGCAGCATCCGCTCAAATGCACGACGCGCCAGATGAAAGACACCCAGCGAGTGGGTGAATCGACTGGATTCAGCGCTGTGAAAGGTGAGGTAGGCCGGGCCCAGCTGGCGGATGCGACGCAGGCGTTGGAACGGCGCCGTGTCCACCAAGTCCATCACCATCCCCTCGGCTGGGGCTTGGCGGTCAAGACCAATGCCTCTGTGCAGAGGGTCGTGATAAGTCCGCTGGCTCATGCCTCGGTGTCGTCAGCGGGTTGTTCCAGCAGGGCCTCCATCCATTGTTCGGCTTCCGAGAGCCAGCGATCACCATCACCGCCGGGATTTAGGGGTTCCGGATCTGACAAGCCACGATCGGGTGCGATGCCTTCCCCTTGGATGTCCCGTCCACTCGGTGTCACATACCCGGCAACGGTCACGGCGAGGCCGCTGCCGTCACTGAGGTTGGTCAGCGTTTGGATCAGCCCTTTCCCAAACGTTTGGCCTCCGAGCAGGGTGGCGCGTTCGTTGTCCTGAAGAGCTCCAGCAAGGATTTCACTCGCACTGGCCGTGCCTCCATTCACGAGGGTGACCATCGGTCCGTCGTAGACCGTCTGGAGACTGGCCTGGATGGTGTCATTGATCCCCTCGCGGTTGCGGGTTTCAACGATGGGGCCACCGGACAGGAAGTTGTCGGCGACCGCCAATCCAGCGCTCACCAAACCGCCTGAGTTATTGCGAAGGTCGAGCACCAATCCTTCGATGTCCTTGTTCTGGAGTTCTGTGAGTGCCTCTTTCACCTGTTCGGGGACTCCTTCGCTGAACTGGGTGATCCGCAGATAGCCAAGGGTGTGACTGCCACTGCGTAAGCGCCGTGTGCGCACCGGTCTCAGATCCACGCTGCGGCGTTCCAGGGTCAGCTCGTTTGCTTCTCCGCTGCCGTTGTCCAGCGTCAGCACCACCTGCGATCCCACGTCTCCCCGCAGCGCTGCCACGGTTCCCTCAAGTCCAAGATCCACAACGGCCCGGCCATCAACAGACAGCAGTTGAGTCCCACTGGTGATCTCCGCCTCGCCGGCGGGTGAGCCCTCGAGGGCCGAAATCACTACAACGCCATTGCTGCTTTCATCTGGCCCCAGTTGCAAGCCCACACCGCTGAGGCTTCCGTTGGTGCTGTCCTTCAGCGCCGTGTAGTCCTCTGGACGAAGCAGCCGGGTGTAGGGGTCGCCCAACTGAGCCAGCATCGATTCGATGGCTGAATAGGCATCGTCACTGCTCTCGATGCTGCGTTCCATGGCCTTCTGCCGTTGACGCTTCCAACGCACCGCATCGAGTTGCTCTGGGTTCCAAAAACCCTGGTTCACAAGCCGCCAGCTGTCCACCACGAGCTGTTGTGTGTCGCTAAGTGCAACGGCTGTGCAGGCGCTGCCCAGCACCAAAAAGCAGCAAAGAGCAGCTGCGATCAGTTGGCGGAGCGTTCGATACCCCTTGCGCCGCAGCCAGTCTGAAAGATCGTTAACAGTTGGATACATCGCGGTGGGTTCGCCTCAGTGGCAGAAGCGTGCTCAGTAGACTTTCGCAACTCGAGCCCGCTTGTGCATGGCGAACTCATCACCGGTTTACGACTGGTTCCAGGAACGTCTGGAAATCCAGGACATTGCTGACGACATTGGTTCCAAGTACGTGCCCCCCCACGTCAACATTTTCTATTGCCTGGGGGGCATCACGTTGGTGTGCTTCCTGATCCAGTTCGCGACTGGGTTCGCGATGACCTTCTATTACAAGCCCACCGTTGCTGAGGCTTACAAGTCGGTCGAGTACCTGATGACCGACGTCAGTTTTGGTTGGTTGATTCGTTCCGTGCATCGCTGGAGCGCATCAATGATGGTGCTGATGCTCATCCTCCACGTGTTCCGCGTGTACCTCACCGGTGGCTTCAAGCGTCCCCGTGAGCTCACCTGGGTCACTGGCGTGACCATGGCTGTGATCACGGTGTCCTTCGGTGTGACCGGTTACTCCTTGCCCTGGGATCAGGTTGGCTATTGGGCTGTGAAAATCGTTTCTGGCGTTCCTGCAGCAATCCCTGTGGTTGGCGATTTCATGGTCGAACTGCTTCGCGGTGGCGAAAGTGTTGGCCAGGCCACCCTCACTCGCTTCTACAGCCTGCACACCTTCGTGATGCCTTGGCTGTTGGCGGTGTTCATGCTCATGCACTTCCTGATGATCCGGAAGCAGGGCATTTCTGGTCCCTTGTGATCTGCGTTCCTACTGTTCCCTCAACACCTGGACTAACTGATGCACATTCTCAAGAAGCCTGACCTCTCAGATCCCAAGATGCGGGCCAAGCTCGCCAAGGGCATGGGTCACAACTACTACGGTGAGCCTGCCTGGCCGAACGACCTCCTCTATATCTTCCCGGTGGTGATCCTCGGCACCATCGCCTGTGTGGTTGGTCTGGCCGTACTGGATCCAGCGATGCTCGCCGACAAGGCTGATCCCTTCGCAACCCCTCTGGAAATCCTTCCTGAGTGGTACCTCTATCCCGTCTTCCAGATCCTGCGGGTTGTTCCCAACAAGCTTCTGGGCATTGCTTTGCAAACCCTGGTCCCCTTGGGTCTGATGCTCGTTCCTTTCATCGAGAGCTTCAACAAGTTCCAGAACCCTTTCCGACGTCCCGTTGCGATGACAGTGTTCCTGACCGGAACACTGGTCACCATCTACCTCGGTATTGGTGCTGCACTTCCGATCGACAAGTCCCTCACCCTTGGCCTGTTCTGATCACTCGCTTGAGCTCAGTTCACGTACCCCGGCTCGTTGAGCCGGGGTTTTTTATGCGATGGCTGCTCCTTTGGTTGGTCAGTGACCCATCGATTCGTCGAGGTTGAGCATCAGCACATCGTCTGGGTTGACGTGGAGAAAGTGGTGCATCAGCAGAAAACCAACGATGGTCCAGGTTTGATACGTGCGTGACTGCTGTCCAACCCAGGTCCCCGTGGGGCCGTCGAAATATTCAGCCCATTGCTGACGTGGGAGCTGGTTGAGATGGCTCCAATAGCACTCGTCCAACAGCGTTTTCATCTCTCCCATCAGCAACACGTCGGCCTGGGGATTTAGCCGTTCGTGCAGAAGGATGGATGCTCCAAAAAACCAGAGCAGGCTCGGCCAGTGGCCTCCGTTGTGATAACTCCAGGGCCAGTTTTTGGGATCGGAGCCCGTTTTGTTCTCCCACTCCACGCCCTCCATGGGGGGATGACAGATCCGCATCGGCATCTGGGCCATGAGGTGATCACGGTTGTGCAGCACCAGTCGGAACAGGGCCCGTTGCTGTGGCGCGGTCAGCAACCCGAACAGGGATGCAAGGGAATTCCCTAAGGAGTAGAAGCGAAAATCCGGTCGTCCGGTGCGCATGTTCCCGATCATGTAACCGCCACGGTTCTCCAGCCAGTCCTGCAACCAGTCGGGGATGACCTGTGGCTGAACGTTGAATTCGTTGTGGTGCTGGTTTTCGCCGTATTGCTCCGTTGGTCGTCGCCGAAGCACTTGCATCGTTTTGCTGGTCACCCAGTAGTGCTTCAGCAAAAACTGCCGCAAGTCATGGGTCCACTGCCGGCTCAGGCGCAGGCGTTCTCCCAGAAGAACGCTGTTCTCGTGGCGTTGGCAGAGTTCCATCAGCCCAACGCAACTGCGAAGCGCTGCGAAGAGCAGCACTTCCACCTCCAATGGCGCACCCCATACGTCCATGGGACGGTCAATCATGAAGGCGCAGTCGGGAACGAACAGCACCGGTGTGCCTTCGAAGCTGGGGTGAAGAACCAGATCGAGCAGCAGTTGTAAACCGCGTTGCACTTCAGGACTGCGACCGAAGTCGGTGTCTCCACTGCGTTTGACGTAGATCCAGCAGAGAATCGGCCACCAGAGGCTTGCATCCACTGAGGTGATGCGACCAATCGAGCGTTGGCCGTAGTCCGCAACCAGCTCTCCTTCTTCCTCCACAAAACTGGTGGGGAAGACACCGCGGGTTTGAACGTTGGTGCTTTGGAGCTGAAGGCTGACGCTTAAAAACTGCTTCACGATGGCGAAGCGTCCTTGCAGCATCAGGTAGATCATCACGGGAACGTTGTCCCGTAGAAAGATCTCGCCGTAGTTGAGGGCGTCGTCAGAGCGGCGATGTTCCATCGCGGCAACGCTGCCGGCGAGTTCCCCTTGCACGCCAATCAGCGTGGCTTCGAAGTGTTCCCGTGCTTTTTGCAGCACCTGCTCTTCATTTGAGTTGGGGCGGAAACGCTGGCTTTGTTCGGTGAAACGCCTTGACATCGCGGTGACCTCCAACTGAAACGTAGTTCTGGCAATGGATTTCGCCAGTGGAAGCAACCCTTCAGATCTCCAGGGGTCCTGCCTATTGCGCGGGTGAAGGTTGTGGTGTTATGGTTTTGTCTTGCGCGGGAGCCGAGAGGCTGTTGCGCAAGCCGAAGCGCTTGAGGCGAAAGTCTTGATGTGTCTGAGGCGACTTACAAGACCAAGAGGGAGCGATCCCACGGTGTTGTAAGTTCTTCAAGCGGTCGCGAGAGGCCGCGATGACCAACCAACCGATCTCCTGAGAGGGAGTGAAGAGAAGTTTGGTCGCACCTGGACAATTGAAAAGTTTAGGAACTGACGCTTTCATCGCGTTTGGTTCTGAGCCGAACCGAGAGGTGAGGTGAGGAGCCGAATGAAAGAGCGATGAAGGTGTGAGGTCCCGTCAAAAAATTTCGTTGCGCTGAAGCAATTCGCTGCAACGAAAGAGTTTTCACGAACTCTTTTGTTGTCGGTGTGCGGATTGTGGAGCAACAACCGGATCTGAGATCCCGGAAAGTCATTGACAGAGAAATCTAGAGATGCACTCTTAAGAACCCTTTTGTGTCAGCGAAAGGAGGCCTCAACTGTTGCCAGTTTTAACTGAGTAATGGGTGACGCAAATCATTTTGAGGAAGTGAAAGCTTCTAAGAGGAAATGATCTACAACGGAGAGTTTGATCCTGGCTCAGGATGAACGCTGGCGGCGTGCTTAACACATGCAAGTCGAACGAACCTTCGGGTTAGTGGCGGACGGGTGAGTAACGCGTGAGAATCTGCCCTCAGGAGGGGGACAACAGTTGGAAACGACTGCTAATACCCCATATGCCGCGAGGTGAAATGAATTTCGCCTGAGGATGAGCTCGCGTCTGATTAGCTAGTTGGTGTAGGTAATGGCTCACCAAGGCATCGCCCAGATCGCTGGTCTGATGAATCGGGGATTCCCTGGATCGAGCAAAAGCACCGGTCAGCTTCAGATCAGTG
>NZ_JAUONZ010000005.1:0-203530 GCF_030546365.1 Synechococcus sp. YX-04-1 | reverse complement strand
ACTGATTAGGTCGACTGCAATGCATAAACGAGCGAGCTAGGCCGTCTCTCCATCGGGAGGGGCGGCCTTCCTCTTTGCGAGCAGATCGGCAGTTCTTTACAACGCCTTGCTGTTCTCGCAGGGGCGTTCACCTCGCTGGAGATGTCTCATGCAATGCAGCTTCGGCACGTCTCCTCGCGGCAATGATGAAACGGTCTGTCTTGTCTACGCCTTCAAATCCCATGTCCCTCAAAAGGACGACGGTCGCAACGTAGGCATACGAAACTGGAGTGCATCACATGCCAGTGAGCCCTCACTTCAAACGAGGACAAGCGCTAACCACGGACTCCAATCACCCAACCCAATCTTGGCCGTAGCCAACGATTTCTTTCACGCCGTTGCATGTTCAGCCGTGTCATTGAGGACATCTTGCTGAAGCTGCTGAACTGCGCAGATTGCTTCATGCGCGGGCCATCCATGAACATCCATCAACTCTTTAACCAGAGCATCAGGGGCCCGAGTGATCGAGGTGCGAATGGCATTGACAACCTTGTTGTCCCTCGCGAGTGCAGACAGCCGGAGAGCCCGGAGTCGCTGAGTGTTCGGCTGTTTCATGACAGCACTCTGGACTAACGCTGGTTTTGCTCCAGTTGCCAACTGCTGATACGGACTGGGCTAACTCGTTAACTGCCCTATCGCAGTGGACCGGCGCATCTCCTCCAACCCATTGACTTGAGTGCATTCCATTTCTCCAGCGCCTCCTGTCGTGTCATCAGTTGACTCCCCTGAGGGATCGGGTCGTCAGGTGGTCGCCAATGGAAGCTGCGCATGACGATCGACTCGCCTTGAGAGCCATCCTGATGAGCGGTGAATTGGTAGTAAAGCTGCTGTGACTCATTGGCAAGCCAGGCACCAACAGACTTGTAGGAGAGTTCTTCAGTGATGAGTTCACTCCATAGAAGGGGCGCCTGATCGGTCGGTCAGACGGCTTTTTTCGTAGGTGAGCTGACGGAGCTTTTCGATGTGCTGCTCATGCTCTCCGCTGCTCCAATGGTGGGGGAAGGCGACTCGGGCTTGAAGTTCCGAGATCTCGTTGTTGAGTTCTCTCGCTGGGTCCTCGGACCAAAGTTCCTCTCCACAGTGGAGCATCGCCCCGCTTTACTGGCGGTGGAGAAGTGAATCTCCTCAATTACTACTGATGCAACCTCTCGGGGCAGGTCGTCTCCCCATCAGGACAGGCGACCCTTCTCTTTCGCGGAGATTTAGGCATTAAGCCTTAGCCATTGGCCAGAGAAAAACCTGCAGAATGATCCGACCCACACAAGCTGCATGAAAGGACTCCACACGAACGTTGCCTACTTCAGCGGCACCGTCGCGATTGCAGTCCTCGTCATGACTTTCGTTGTCAAAGCAACGGCCTAAGAAAGCGTTACTTCAGCCAGGCGCGATCGTTAGGTATGACTCAGTCAGGCCACGCCCTGCTTCATATTGATTGAGTTAGCAGGGATAAATGACATGAGAGCCACCAAACTCACCACAGCTCCACAAGGCGATGAGTACTACAGAGTCTGCGACCAGGAAGCAGCCCGTTGAGGACTCCTCTGGCCTAAGCGCAACTAGGACACGGCTCTATCCACCGGAATGGCATTAGAGCCCTGACTCTCAAGGCTTGCTCCTCGACCAATCAGAAACCGGTCCCTCAGCTGGTCTTTAAGCCATCCCACAAAGGGCGATTTTTTGTTGCTCTGGCCAGCAGTGCGTGCTGATCAATAACGAGTCACCTGGAGCAACGCGTGACTCAGATGATCTCTTTACGGCCAGCCTTGATCTTGGCTTGGGCTGAAACGAGACCAAAAATCAGCAGAATCAGCAGGCCCGCGTTCACGCCAACGAAAAACATTGTGTCCATGACTTCAAGATGGCTTGCCTCGTAATAAGGAAAGAGAGCAAAACAGACCATCGGTCAAAAGACTCAATTCAGGACCAAAGGAAGATGAAGCCTTGCGCTGATCTTGGGAGATCTGTCGAGACCACCTACGACTGCAAACCGCCATCGCCATCACGATCAGCCCAGTCCTTCGCTTGCAGCTGACGCAGACGGTCCAGGAGCTCAAGATCACCAACAATCTGACGACGGCACCCGTCCTCCCCCATGTAGGTCAAACGCCCGTCGGCATCGATGACCAGGGCGGTCATGGGGGTGACTGGAAACAAATCGTCGATGGCGAAGTGCTCCTCGTTCAGATCAACCCAGTCTGCGTCCTCTCAGCGCTCCAGCCCAAAATCATGACCAAACCAAACAGGGGGTCCAGCCGCTAGGGCAGCTTTCCTCTATGAAGGATGCGATGGACTGGATCCTTTCCCGACGCGTGACTGATCAACAAGGCAAAGACAAGACCTATTGGATTGATGAGATCGCGTTCCTGGAGGCACGGTTGAACGGCAGTCAGGGTGACATCGACAACGAAGACCGAGCGGCTTGCGAAGAAGCCCTGAAGGCAGCAAAAGCGAACTTGGCAGACTCTCACTGAAGACGGGGCTGACCGAAGCTCGAGCCAGATCTATGGTTGGGATGTGAGAGGGAGACCTCTTCGGGCGTGGTTGCTTGATTTGGTGGGTGGTGTCACGACCTACTGCCTCTCTCACACCTCTTCGTCAAGGCTGATCGAGGCCTCTCTCCTTGGCATAACTCTTGTAATGATTGGGAAATTCATCGGCCAGCTGGGCAAGCAGATCGCTAGCAGAGCCCATTTGCTCGTTAATTTCATCAAAAACCGAGGCAAAACAGCTCTCACACCTGATTTCAAGACAAAGATCTTCCCAGGTCGTTTCTTTTTGATTGAAACTGGCCACAAGCTCTTTAAAGGTCATCAGCAACAAACTGTTTTTCTTAGAGTGAGCCTAAAGCCAATAGCGTTAAATAATTCTGAACCGAATAAAATCAAGGTTGTCATGACCTGATGGGACAAGGCTGTGATGGCGCAAAATTGAAGGATGAAACGACTGCTGCAACTCCTTTTGAAATGGGCTGGCAAACGGGAGAAACCCCCATTGAACACCCCTGAAGAGTTGGAGTGCTTTAAAACAGATGCGATCGAAAACCGCGGCAAGCACTACTAATGCAAGGGGCAACTGAACTCGCACTACTCGCCCTCGCATTTGTCGGGCTCCAGATCTGGTGGCTCAGCAAGGTTTTTTTGAATCGACCTCGGCAGCCAAGACCGCTTGGCAAGCCCATGAGGGCCAATTCACTCCAGACCAAGAGAACCGCACTGCAAAAGATCTTTGATCAATCCTGATCATCGCTAGCACGAGGGGATCACTAGGGACAAACACCGATGCCTGATGCGATCTGAACAATCAGCGTGGTGCATCAGCAACGAAAGCCATGGCACTGATCTGTTGTGCGAACTGCGGTCACATGCACTCAAGCCTGAGAAACGGTTGCCCCCAGTGCATCAAGCAGGGGCGACTAGGGTCCCCTCAGGCTTTATCTGATCGGATCAAGCAAACCCCGAGCAACACCAAGGAGTGACCACCATGGCTTTTGATGCTCCCCCTGCACAAGGACGTCAATGCAGATGCTGCGGTTACATCAAACCTCTAAATTTCTTTGGATTGGATCAACAGGAGTGCCGGAACTGTGAAGTACAACGACGACGCCAACAGGCCATGAAACAAAACACCAATGATTCAGTCGAGGAGTCTTGAATCAAACCCAGCCTCAATGAGCATATGCACCAATGTTCAATTGACATCCATGGGCTATCACATGGGAAGAGTTGAAAAGAGGCGTCATGGGCAAGGTTCTTTCAGCAGCAAAATGGTCGTTCGATCTACTTGGCCAGCGCATCACTGCTCTTCGTCTTAAAAGGAGCTTTCCAGAATCAAGGATCTACAGCAACTGGGCTTACGACGAATCACAGATGAAAGAGGCCAATTTTGGCAAGCGTGAGCAGAAGTCTCATCTGGAATACGATTGCTGAAGCCACAAACCAATCAATCAAGGGCAAAGATAGCGCCTTGGCAAGCGTCAAACCAACACATCAAATGGCGAATAAACCGCTTTGGGATGGAGGTTGGCAATCTCAGCCAAGTCCCCTAGAACGCTGTTCAGCATCGTTGTTGTTATGGCCTTGATTCCCCGCTGGCAGTACATGACTGACAGCAGCAAAACCATGGCGAAACGATCTGCAATCACACTTGTGGTTGTTCTGATTGGATTAACACTGCTGCGCGCAATCTTTCCATGGATCCTGCTCGGCCTGGCCTTCTATGGTGCCTGGTGTTTGTTGAACCGGAAATAACCGATGAGCGAAGACTCAACCCAAGCCAGACGAACGCTCTATCTCTGGGCCCTAGGCCTCAACGTTGTCGCTTGGGGCGGATACTTTTATCTGACCAAGGTGATGGGAATCGATTTTGAATCGATTCGGCAAGCGAGGATGGCCGGTTAAGTTCCCACCCTTCAAGAGGGATCTACCTGGTCCGACCAGGTCGTTGCCCTGAGGTGTCTGCTTGACCAGATAAGAATCCTCATGCTTCCTGCACCAATCAAAGAGATCGCGTCATAACCTCCTCTTAACGAGAAGGCTGCTTCGTGAATCACCCCCTAACGCATGGCTTTGAGGGTCACCCGTCCTCAGGAAAGAGCCGATCAGAGAGCTTGATGAGGCAGGAGACGGTGCAGCGCATCTGCGGCCAGGTCTTTGTGTGGTTTGGAGTCGTTGTTCTCGGCGTCTCTCTTTATAAATTCATCAGCGCTTTTTGGGCGGATGCTTCCCCTTGGCCTGAGTTGCAACTGGGTACCGCTGGCTTGATTTTGGTTGCAGCAGGAAAAATTTTTCGAAACTCAGCATTCATAACAACACTGCTGGCAGAAAAGAGTCCTTCAGCACGAGCTCAACGATCCTTTCTGATGCTTGCCCTCGCCTCATTCATCATGGGCCTTGTTGTTTTACTAAAACTTTCTGTTCAGGACATTTATCGCTACAAGCGTCTGCTTGGCGAAGGAGGAATTCTGGAGTATTTGCAAGCCCTAATTCTTTTCACATCCGCCTGGATATCGTGGCTCATCTCCAAAGATCTACGCAAGCGCTTGTCCATGCGCCTGCCTTCAGTGGTTTACGCGATCATTTCTTTGACCATGCTGTTTGTTGGCCTCGAGGAGATTGCCTGGGGGCAAATCCTATTCGGCTGGAAAACACCTGAAAACATCGCTGCGGTAAACGCCCAAAACCAGACAACGCTCCATAACCTTGAGTTCTTCCAGAGCCACCTCGACCTCAATCTTTTCTTGGTCTCAATCGTACTTTTGGTGCTCGTCCTGTGGCGACCTTCAATCCGATGGATACGCACAAACCCTCTTAATGGAAATCGGATTGCCAACAGCAACTTCTTCATACCGAGATACTTCTGGCCTCTCTTCTTCTGCGCCGCATTTCTGTCTTATTTTGTGGCGACAGAATCGGGAACAGAAGTGGTGATTAATATCGATCAGGAGTGGGCAGAGTTTCTTCTATACCTGGCCGCTGGTCTGAATTTATTGAGAACCTACATCCTTCTTAGTGACTCACAACCAAACCCAACCCACTGAACAAATGCTCATTGCACTTCCTGATCAGCCCTGATCACCGCAGTGTTGTTGTAAGCAATTCGCTCTACCTCCGTCTTAGCCCTCACCAAGGCAAGGGTTACAGGTGCAGATGCACAGCTGACCTAATCCAACCGCAGCGGGCTTGATCCACAAGACACCAAGGGTATAAATCGTTCGGTGCAGACAAAAAACCGCCCCATGCTTGGGGCGGTCTACATAGCCAAGGCAATCCCCATCACCCGGCGATCTGCACCAATCTTTGATGCAATAAAAAAATAATACCCAGCAGACACCACATGTAGTGGACGTCAACACTCACTTAAGACTCTGGTGAACATGCGTAAAGAAGCCAGTTCAGGCAAGCAGCACTGCTTTAGCCAATAGAAGCCTGCTTCTGAGGAGACACTAAATCTGGAGCAAGAGGTCAAAAAACCTCGGAATTGCGATGCTTCATGATGAAGACATCCTTAAGGGAGAAGCCATGATTTCTGGCCCATCCTGCCCATTGCGCTTGGGAGTTCTCGACAGCCCCGACTATTGGACTGATGACGCACTGATGTCTGCAGTGCGTCCATTGAATCCAGAGGAACTTCACCACTTGGCCATCGGATCCCTTCAACGAAGGGCTCGAGAACGCGGTGTTCGCCAAACCTCTTTACTCAACCCCGGTGGCTGAACCCAGCCAAGAGTTGATGGAACTGCGCAAACAGCCTGTCGAACCAGGTGCCTGAACGTCGACCAGCTGGTCGCTGCAATACCGAGGCATGCAGCATCGGCCCGTTGGTGCCGTATCCATCAAAGGCAATCAAGGCGTCTTGGGCTCCCTGAAGCTCCTGGTCGATTCGACGGGAGGAGAAGCGCTCGTGAGCTCGGTTTCGTGACGTTGACATGACTGGGGCGAATGCACCTACCTCCGGTCTGCCACCGGACCGAGCTGCTTGGCCGTAGTTGGTGACGCTTCTTAGGGAGCCGAACCTCGACTCCATTTACAAACCGTTACGCAAGGCTTAACATTTCGAAAGATTTCAACGAAAGATGGCTACTTCAACTCCCAATGACGACTGGTTCCAAAGCGCTGCAGCAGCTCAAATCCGCAGTGAGCGTTTCGCGAAAGCAGAGCTCCTCAATGGCCGCACCGCAATGATCGGCTTTGTGGTGGGCCTGCTGACGGAAGCCCTGACAGGACACGGGATCGTCAGTCAGATCACCTTTGGCGTGTTCGGCTGCAACTGAACCGGTCAACTGCTGAGGGGATGCTCTGGGACTGCAGTTGCAAGCCTGCACTCACCCATCCCTTGACCGAGGCTCTTACGAACATCTTTTTCGGCCAAAACGCTTGATGTTCCAGGCGTTTTGCGATAAAAGGTTATGAATTGGTTATGAAGCGATGAAGACAAGCACCGCCCATTCACGTCTCGAGTCCCTCCAGCTCGCAGCTGAGGAGTGCCAGACCCGCGAAGAAGCGCAAAAGATTCTGAGGAAGGCCGACAAGGCCCACGCCAAGCTGGAGTCCTCAGCAGCTCCCTACCACCGTCTCAAGAACTGACGGGCCACTCAACCCTGCAGAAGACGAAGACATAAACCTCTGATTCGTGAGTTGGATTGTTTCAACTCACTCCAACAACCTCAAATCAACTCGGGATGGTTGGGATCCCCCTTGAAGGGACCTTGGATCCATGGGCTGATCCAGCCGCCATAAAACTCGCCTGGCTGCGCCAGAACCATCTCTTCTTCCAACATGCAGGTATCAACGCGGCGGGGATAAACGCTGATCCACCCTGCCAAGAGAGAAAAGGCTTGCGTTGGATTGGAGTAACTCCACCCCGCGCGAATACGGCGATCGGTGCCATCAACAGCACTCACATCCCAATAGGACGCCACTCCTTTCCATTCACAGAACGAAGGCCGTCCCGTTGAGGGGTGGAGCGTGCCGGGGCGAAATGCTGAAGGGTGCAGATAAATCGTGGGCGGGTGAAAGGTTTCACACACCCGCACGTAGCGCTGATCCTGGGCGATTGCCTGTCCTGCAATCCAGATCTCGACAGAACCGGACACCAGCTCAATCAGGGGAGGACGGGGATAGTTCGAAACATTTTCAACGGGTTGCATGGCCTAACCCATATCGAGCAGATAGTGCATGACGGCAACCCGATGGGACACAGCAATTCCCTCGGGGGAGTCGGGGCCGATCAACGCCTCAGGAACACGATGAATGCGAGTGACCGGTTTGATCTCATAGGCCGTTCCCTCGGGAGCACCGGAGCCGCGACTGCGGTCCCAGATCCCACTGGCATCTCCCTTGTAATGCCCCGCCACCTGCGACAGATGGGCATAGAAATTGGGCCCCATGCGACAGACCACGATGGCCAAACAGGCATCAAAATCGTCGGACGACAGCACATTGATCCCATCACGGACAGCACGTTCATCGACACCGAGAACCATGTCCTCGAGTGCTGTTTCACCCGTCAATTGCCAGCAACGAATGGTGACGGCGTCGTGTTGGCTCACTTTCTACGGGTGAGGTCACCGAAATCATCGTCGTTGGGTTGCAAAAATTGCCAAACGACAGGAACTGTGAGGATGACCGTCAGACCGATGGTGACCCAGATCGCTGTTGTGTAATCGCCCATGCCTATCCACCCGTCCAGCGGACCCTACCCAGTTCGTGCTGAGCAAGCAGCCTGCATTGACGACAGAAAGGTCGCTTCTTAATTTCTCGAGAACAACCCACGAGCCAAATGCGCCGATTCCTGACGGCTGGATTGCTCTTGGGCACGCTGGTCCCAGCGGGACAAGCAGCTGTGTTCACCGTGAAGCCAGGCACGGCGTTTTATTCCAAGCCCCAAGCCAAGCCGGAGTTTCTTCTACCGCTGCCGGAGGTCCGTGTTCACGTTCCAGCAATGAAAGACGCCGCTGGCTTCTGCCAGTTCAAGCTGATCTACAAAATTGTCGATCGTGAGAACCCCGAGCTGCCAGCAGCCGGCTGGGCCCGTTGCGTCTCAATCGACCATCTTGTTCCGAACTGACGCCAAGTTGTTCTGCCTCAGCGATTCCTTGAACACGCGAGTTACGCCTGGACATGCCCTCGCCACAACCTGGTCATGCTTCACAAGGTTGCTGCCACCACACTTCATTTGGGGAACAAGACACCCCTCACACGCGGCCCAAAGGCCCAAACGAGACCAGCAAGCCTCATGATGAGATAATTAAGCAACCATTAAGGGCTGGCGGATGGGTTACTTCGCAAGGCAGCTCAACGCGCAGGAAATCAAGCAGGGCTACGCCCTGCTCAACCTGATGGAGCATCTGGATCGCGAAATGGATCTGCTCAATCAGCAGCGTATCCGCGTCGGGCCAACAACCCAGGAAGGGCAGCGGCTCACCCAGATCAAGCAGGGCCATCTGCGCAAACTGCAGAGCTGCATCAGCGAACTGAACACCAGTGGCTTCAACGACTGGTTGCTGCACCAACAGCCTGCCTGACCCTTGAATGGGGCGGAGCCATCCCGGGTGAGACAGCCCCTTGCCGCTTCCGGTCGTTTACCACCCGCACTACTCCGCGCCGCTGCCGAGCACCCATCGCTTTCCGATGGCGAAGTTTCGGCTGCTGCATCAACTACTGCTTGAACAGGGAGTGGTGCAGGCCGACCAGGTGCATCGGCCCTTGAGCATCGCGCGCAAGGATCTGGAAAGCATTCATCCCCGCACGTATCACGAGGCCTTCAGCCGTGATCGCCTGACCCGTCCAGAGCAACGTCGCATCGGGCTTCCGGCCACGCGCCCTTTGGTGCAGCGCACCTGGCTCGCCGTGGGCGGCACCCTATTGACGGCACGGCTAGCTCTCGAGCGGGGCTTGGCCTGCCATCTGGCGGGTGGCACCCACCATGCCCACCCCGGCTTCGGGAGCGGCTTCTGCATCTTCAACGACTGTGCTGTCGCCGCACGGGTGTTGCTGGGAACAGAAGAGGTGCGGCGAATTCTGATCGTGGATCTCGATGTGCACCAAGGGGATGGTTCAGCAGCCTGCTTTCAACACGACCCCAGGGTGACCACTCTTTCTGTGCACGCCGCCAGCAATTTCCCCTTGCGCAAAGTGCAAGGGGATCTCGACGTCCCTCTCGCCGATGGCACCAGCGATGACGACTATCTCGCCGCCATTGCCGACCGGTTGCCCGATGCCCTGGACACCATCGTGCCGGATTTGGTGCTCTTCAACGCAGGCGTCGATCCCCATCGCGATGATCGGCTCGGCCGACTCTCCCTCAGCGATGCGGGATTGAACATGCGAGATCGGCTCGTGCTCGATGCCTGTCTGCGCCGCAGGATTCCAACCGCGACGGTAATCGGCGGCGGCTATGACGCCCTCACGCCCCTGGTGCAGCGTCACGCCATCGTGGTGCGTGCTGCCGCCGAGCAGGCTCGCTTGTTCGACCTTCCATGACTGAGGGAATCTCTGAAGCCATCACTGAGGCCATGCCCCCCTGGAGACCTCTGCTGCGCGCGGCCATGCAGCGGGAGGGACGCTCCATTGCCGCCCGCTGGGTGCAAGTGGCCACAACAGGACGCGATGGTGCTCCCCGGGTGCGGACCCTGGTGTTCCGCGGCTGGGCGGGGGCCAAACAGCTCGAACTGTTCAGCGATCAGCGCAGCGAGAAGGTAAAGGAACTCACCAACGATGGAGCTTCTGAACTGTGCTGGTTGTTCCCCAAAGCCCGCCAGCAGTACCGGCTACGGGGGAAGGTGGAGCTGATCACCACCTCCGAGCAACCTGAGCTTTGCCAGCAGCGTTGGCAAAAGCTCTCCGATACGGGACGGGCTGTCTGGGGGTGGCCCACCCCGGCAGATCCGCTGGACCCCACGGGGGAGTTCCCCGAACAACTCGCTGAGACTGCACCGCTGCCGAAGCATTTCGTGGTGCTGAGGCTCCACGTGGACACTGTCGAGCGGCTTAACCTCGGCCCACACCCCCATCAACGCACGCTTTGGCGCGCGGACACGCTCTGGCGGGAGCAGCCGCTGAACCCCTGATCACCACCAGCGCTCCACACGACCAACGGAGGGCCGGCCCGGTTCACTGGGCACCGTCACCACCGACAGCCGCTGCAGATCTCGGCGGTAATCAAAGCGGCAGAAGCCAACGCCTGTGCCAGAGCAGGCCGAGAGGCTTTCGAGCGCAACAGATGCCCAGTGCCGCTCTTCGGGCGTAGGCGTTTTTTCCGGGGCGGGACGCCAGCCATCGGCAATCAGATGGCTGTTCGCCTCGAGGATGGTCTGCCTGGCACTGAGCTGTGGATCAGGTCTGGCGAAGGCAGACCCGCCCATCAACCAGGGCAGTAACAGCGACAAGACAACACAACGTGCCATGGAGGGGCTCATCCCTCTCTGCCCTAGCCATGGATCACGGCGCTGACCACAGGGGTCAGCCTGCGGTGAGCTGAGCGAGGGGCTGAATGCCGAGGGCGATCACCACACTGACCACAACGCCAACGGCGGCTTTCCAGAGATCCGAACCGATGACCTTGGTAAGACTGCCCGCCTCCCGGTTGATGAACACGACGTCTGATGCTTGTTGCTTGATCCGCAAGGCCAACTCACGACCGCCGATCAGGCCCAAAAACACCCAAGTTGTGCTGAGGGGGAAGCTGGAGAGGAATGCCTTGTAGAGAAGGCAAAGACCGAACAAAAAGTCGATAAGCGTGGCCGAGCGCAGATCGGAACTGTTGGTCTTGGTGCGAAGCACGGCCTGGATCGGCCCACCCCCGGTGGCCACCAGAACACAAAGGCCCACGCAAAGCACCAGGGTGCAGATGAGCATCGGGATGAGGTGCAACTGGCGCGGCAGGAACACAAAAATGTTGGCCAGGTCCTGCACCAGCCACATGCACCAGAGAAACCCGGTGGAGAACCACTGCAGGCCATACCAAAGCTTGTTGGGGTCTTTGCCGTCCTGGGAACGGCAGAACACCCATCGCTCCAGCGACCACAACCCCAGGCCATAGGCCGCAAGGCCGACGCCGAAGGCGAGGCCGTACCCCGTCAGAGAGCTGCTGAGCAGCATGCCGATGTTGGCGGGCATGAACGTTGACAACACCAGAAACGAGGTGCTCACCGGTGCTCCCCACTGGGTCAAGGCCACAACCGCGAGGGGTGGAATCACATAAACCCAGGTGAAGGGCTCCGGCCATGGAAACTCCTTGCCAGGCACACTGAGCCGGCCCCAGGTGGGATCACCGTTGTTGAGGAACCAGCCCAACAGCAGAATTCCACAGGTCACCGTGCAGATGAACAGCATCTGCACGGGCTTAGGCGTGCGTTTCCTATTGGAGGAGAGATAGGTGCCGAGGGTCTGGAGCGAGTCGTTCGCCACCACGGAATAGGCCGCCAGCAGGAAGCCGACGATCATCCAGATGCTGACGTCCATGAATCCGATCAAGCCGATCGATTGCTCCTGTTGTAATGAGCTCTAGGAGGAACGTCGGTGCTCCAGGCCACCCAGACGTGTCGTGATCAAGGAATGTTGTGTGGTCGACGGTGATGCACCACCGGAGCGATTCGACCACGAAAGTACATTGACGGACGAATAGGTATTCAGCGATACACAACTAATTTTCTTAAGAACGAACGGATTTGACCCCAGCCAAAGCCGAAGCCAAATCGCAGGTCCCGTCGGGCATCGCTCGGCCCGACTTTCAAGCCACATAGCGACTTGACCCAAGGATCATGAGCCGAAAAGAACGTGATTGCAGGGAAGAGGACGACGATTTTTCGACATTCACAAATTCCGTTTGAGACCGAACCTGGGACTGCTGCACGTCAAGGCTTCCCCTCAGTTCAACACCTTCAGAGTCCGAATTTCGGAGGCCCTGACCCAACTAGCGAGGGCGTCGATGTCAGCCCGCTTGGGAATGCAGATGCAGCCCGTGCCGGGATAACAGCGGTGGATTCCAAGGGCACTGCGGGTGGTCTCGAAGCGAGGGGTCAGGTCGAACCAGAGGTCATTCCCCCACGGCTCAGGAGGCCCCAGGCTGTATCTGCCGGCGGGCAAAGGGGCTGCGTTGCCGGGGCTCCAGCGGCGATCAGCGCTCTGGCGCTCGGCCACACCACTGGCTGCTGGCCAGCTGGCCAGCAAGCGCGCACCGCGATGCAATTCAACCTTCCAAATGCGGTTGCCGTCTGGGAACAGCTCGGCCGTTTGGCGGGTGCTGAGCTGCAGCTCCCCGCCCTGAAGCAGCGCTGTCGTTGGCCCCCGTTGCCCAGGAAGATCAGAGGCCGCAGCTGCAACGCAGCCTCCAAGAAGCGCAGGCAGCAGGAGGGCGTGGCGCAGCATCACGATCAGCATGAACGGTGCTCCCACTTTGGGGCTGCCACGATGGCCTGCAGCAGACCAATCAGTGGTGGACGTTCTCGATCTGTTTCCCCGTTCCATCCTTCGGGGCACCCTGCCGGATCCCCTACTCCAGCAGCTGACTGCGCTGAGCGAAAGCGTTCTCGCCCACCCTGATTCCAGCCCCGATGCATCGTCGAAGCTGGCGGGTCAGCTGCGTCAGCAGCGCGAACTAAGGCCTGATCAACCCGGCGTGCAGGAGCTCAGCAACGACCACCTGCTGCCGGCCTGTGATCGCTGGATCCGCCATGTGATGGACCGTCAACCTCCCCAGGGTCGCGGCCCCTGGGTTCCAGGTCGCTACCGCTTGCAGATGATTGATCTCTGGCTCAATTGCCAGACCGCAGGTGACTACAACCCCACCCACACCCATGGCGGCAGCTTTTCAGGAGTGATCTTTCTGAAGGTGCCACCGCAGATCAACGCCAACAGTTTTGATGGCCAACTCTGCTTCCACGGTCCGGAAGACTGGCACATTCAGTCGTTCCGCACCGGCATGGCGCACTATGTGCTGCCAGTCCCCGGTGAGTTCTACGTGTTCCCGGCCTGGCAACCCCATTCCGTGATGCCCTTCCGCGGCGATGGGGAACGCTGGTCGCTGGCCTTCAATGTTGTTGCAGCGCCGGGTGTTGCACCAACAGCAATGCAGCAGCCCGCCCCCCAACAGCAACCTCTGGGCAACGTCTCCCTCTCCAGTCAGCGGCCCACGGCCAAAGGCTTTTGAAGAGAACTGTCAGAGTCTTCCGATTGCATCTGTTCAGGATTCATGGGTGACTCCGAGCCGCTCCAGCAGGCCAAAGCGATCGCATCAGCACTGGAGCAGTTGGCCGACCAACTGCTCCCTGAGGTGATTCGTGCAGCACGGCTGAATGACGACGGACGCCGTGATCTAGACCGGATCGAGTACGCCCTGGGGACCATCGGCAAGGCCTTGATCCTGACGGACTATTCCATCGACGAAGAGAAGGACATCGACAAACTCAAGGCCTTCCGAGAGGCGCAGAAGGGAATGGGCTGAGCTCAGACGCTGCTCCAGCGCAGCACCTGGTGTTGAACGTTTCCCTCAGGCGTCACCTCGAGCAGCCTTCCCCCAGGATCATCGGCACGACCCAGGGGGCAGGGCTGCACCGCTTTGAAACTGCTGAGCGTGGAGGGGCATCCAAGCAGCAATACGTCAGGCCGCGTTGCCCAGGAGCCCTGCCAATGCTGATGGATGTGTCCAAAGAGCACCGCCTGCAGGGCCCGATGGGGACGCAACAGCTCCTCAAGACAAGCCTGATCGAGGAGCCGGATCGCATCCATGCCGGCATCACCGATGGCGATCGGTGGATGATGAAGAGCGACCACCAGGGGCAGATCACGGCGCTCAGAACACTGCAGGCGCTGCGCCAGCCAACGAAGCTGAAGCGGGCCGAGCTCGCCGGCAGCTGAACCAACCCGATGGCTGCTCAGCAGCAGCACTCTCACGCCCTGCACCAGCAAATCAGCGGGAGCTGTTGCCCACGTCCTGCCCAGCACAGCATCCAGAAGCAGCGGGTGATCGTGGTTGCCGGGCAGCAGAGCAACCGGGCAGCGCACGTGTTGGCTCAAAGCCCGCCGCAGCCGGACATAACCACCCCAGCTTTCGTCCTGGCAAAGGTCCCCCGTCACCAGCACCAAATCGGGGTTCATGGCGCCACCAACCTGAAGAGCTCGCTCAAAGTGAGCAAGGGCCGGCCGTCTCCGCACCAGCCCCTGATCAGCGGCTACCAAGTGTGGGTCACTGAGTTGAAGAATCCTCATCGCTCTCAGGGATGGACTGCCAGCCGCTGCTCCAGCGGGTTGGATCCTTGAGCTCACTCCAGAGAACCCGTTCGCGATGCAACGGAGCCAGCACAGCCGCCAACTCGACCCATCGCTTCGGACCACTTCCCCCTTGCGTGATCAGCTCGAAATGGCGGTAACCGGAAACCGGGCTTTGGCTGGTCCAGGCCCGAGCAGGACGCCAGGCCATCAGCTGTCGACGAAAACCTGACTCACGGTGCTTTCAATCACATGTCCTGAAGCGGCGATCGTGTCGGTGTTGTCGGCGATGAATTGCTCCATCACCCCGGGAGCGGCTTGCATCACCGCGCAGACCTTGGTGGGGTCGTCCTTGCTGACTCCCCGGTAGAGGGAGGTGATGCCAGCGATTTTCTGAAGCGGCAGGGATGCGTCATAGGTGGCGACCCATTCAGCAAATGACTTGGTAATGGTGAAGGTGAGGACGTGGGTTTCCATCGACCAGAACGACAGCGCCGGCGGACGCTATCACCAACATTCATCTCTCTCATCGGCAACCGATGGGATCCGACCAGGGTCCTGATCCTGAGGGCGAGACAGGACTCTCATTAAGGCCTACTCTTGAGAATGAGCGAGGAGAAGCTGTGACATCGTCCTCCGCCCCTGCCGCCACGGACATCACCCTGCAGCAGGGGCTGCATCAGGACGGGCGCCGCCTGACCCCGCAACGCAAACGGGTTCTTGAGCTGTTCGAACGCATTGGGTCGGGCTGCCACCTCAGTGCCGAAGAGGTGCACCAGCAGCTGGCAGCACTTGAGATGAAGGTGTCTCTGGCAACCGTATATCGCACCCTGCGCTTGCTGGCCGACATGGGTCTGCTCCAGGAGCTGGAGCTCAGTGAAGGGGGTCGACGCTTCGAGCTTGCCGTTGACGATCACCGCCAACATCACCATGTGGTGTGCATCCGCTGCGGCCGCACCGAGGAATTCGAAAGTGAACCCGTGCTGGCAGCAGGAGCTACTGCCGCCGCCCATGTTGGTTTTCAGTTGATTGAGTCGAGCCTGAACGTGCGTGCGATCTGCCCCAAATGTCAGGGGTAGATCGCAACACATGAATCATTCGGCGCGAAATTCCTTGTCGTAGAGATCAGCCACCAGAAGGTCAATCAGCTGCACAGACACCAGTTCTTTTTCGCGTCTCAAGGTGTTCAGCAAGATCTGAACCTGGCGGTGATGCATCAACGACACTTCACCCATTTCCAACCATCGGGCACTGAGCAGGGTTTGAAGACGTTGGCGTGGCGACGATGGTGACATCAGATGCGCCCTGTTTCGGACACTGAAGCCACCACCAGGGCCACTGAAAAGGCGTGAGCAACAGAAGTCTTCCGAAGCTTTTGTGAAGCAAGCGCGCGGGCTGCTTACTGAGGATGCTCGTTGCAGGGCATCCAGTAGCGATCGCCCATGCGATGCACACCCTCACAACCCAATTGACGAGCCTGTTCCTCTGCCTCGGCGCGACTGGGATAGGCCAGATAGCGGGGATTGGTGGTGGAGCGAATCTGAATCAACCCCATGCTCATCGGGCCGGCGGTGATCACCCCCATGGTGTTCACACCGACAGCTACCAATCCCATCCCGACGATGGCGGCATTGATTACGCCCATCGCCACCACACCAATCGAAACCACACCCATCGGAACCACGCCGATGCAGATCACCCCCATCGGCACGATGCCGATGGAGATGGTGCCGAGGGGAGCCACCCCGATCGCGATCCGCTTCGGCTTGCTGCCGCAGTGCCCTCCTTCAGTCATGGATCAGTGAGCCCCGTGGTGGTCTGAATCACCGTGCTTGTCGCAGACCATCCACATCTCACCCATCTGGTGAGCACCCGTGCAGCCAAAGCCTGGGGCCGCCGCCTCGGCTTCAGCCTGTGTCTTGAACATCGCCTGCTTGGGCTTGCCATGGGATCCGGCCAAGGCCGTTGTCGCCGTGAGCATCAAGGCGACCACAGCAAAACAAATGCGTTGCAACAGCATGGCCTCATTACAGATCCACCCACTATGGCCATAACGCACCGATCAGCCCTGAAGCGCGCCGCCACAACTTGACCCGGCGCCAGCGGTGCAGCCAAAACAATGCCCCTCCGTGTGGATGGGCTGATCCATCGGAACGGTCTCAAGGCAGATCAGATCGCGAAGGTGACGGACCTCCCCGGGGCAGGGCAGGCCGAGCTGCTGATTGAAATCGCAGTCGTAGAGATAGCCCTGCCAATCCACACTGATCAGCTGACGGCACATCACAGCCCCCAGATTGTCCGGATTGTGTGCGTCCTCCAGAAGGGTCTGATAGCGCTGCAAGTCGCCACTGCGTTCCAGTTGCTTGGCGAAACGTTGAATGGGCATGTTCGCCAACGTCAGTAGACGATCGAAGCGAATTCCCAACCCGCCCAGGGCGTTCTTGTAATCCGCCTCCAAGGCCTGCTGAGGAGGAGGCAGAACCGGACCCAGCGGGTTGTAGACGAGATCCAGCTGCCGGTTTGGATCGCCCGTTCCATAGCCCAGGGCATTGAGCTGTCGCAGCCCGCTGATGCTGCGCTCAAACACGCCATCACCCCTCTGTTGGTCTACGTTCTCGGCGCTGTAGCAGGGCAAGGAGGCCGTGATGCAAACCCCCTGCTCCGCCAGGAATTCAGCCAGATCTTCCTGGCCGGGTTCACTGAGGATCGTGAGATTGCAGCGGTCAATCACGGTCGTGCCGCGGGAGCGCGCCTGACGCACCAACGCGCGAAAACTGGGGTGCAACTCCGGTGCTCCCCCCGTGAGATCGAGGCAGGAGATTGAATGCCGTTCAAGGATTTGCGGAATCAACGCCAGCAGATCCGCTGACATCATCTCGGTGCGGGTTGGCCCTGCATTGACATGACAATGGGCACAGCTTTGGTTGCAGCGGTAGCCGAGATTGACCTGCAACGTTGTGAGCTGTCCGCGCTTCAGGTGCGGGAAAACGCTCTCTACGACAGTCACCGGCTCACTTCGAATGAGGCTGATTCTTCCAGACAGAACGCATCCAGGCGGGAGAAACGGATACCCCAGCGGCAGAGCAGCTGATCAACCCACACGGCGACGATCAGAGAGCTGACGGAACCAGGCGATGTACTGCTCCGGGCCGTCAGGCATGAGGGCGTCAATCCGCAGGGGGTCCTCCGGATCGGTGATGCCTTGCAATGTCCCATCGGCATGACTGGGGCGATCCACTTCTCCATGACTGCTGTCGACGAGAACAACGCGATTGGGTTGACCGCACCAGGCACCGAGGTCCTGCAGCAGGTTGAGGAAACCGCGGTCACTCCCCCCACGCATCCAGCCCGTGCCATCAACCGATGCCGTGGATGTGACCGTGTCGCCCACCCCCACCAACAACGGCATCCGCTCTGCGGGGATGCGCTGCTTCACCAAAGCCAACAGCTCCTCGGGATCGTGGGGAGCCGTTCTCACATTGAACGTCTCACCCAAGGGAGATTCACCCCAACGGCGCTGGATGTGCTGATTGAGCAGCACCAGAAGTCCGGCCTCCTTGATGGACCCGGTGAGCATGAATTGGATGTCGGTGGTTCCCACATCTCCGGCAGCAGCGGGCTTGAGCCGTTCCTGGCCTTGCGCATCACGGCCCAGGTTGGGAGCCACATGCAGGAAGAACGATTCCTCCAGTCCCTGATCAGCAGCCTCAGCAAGCAGCTGATGCATCAGCTCCGACAGCATCAACTGCAGGGCCTGCTGAGCGGTGACATCAGCGGGGACGAGCGCAAAAATCCCGTTGAGATTGATGGTCGGTGAGACCTGGGTGTCCAACACCGCGGCTTTGGCCACCACAGCCAGATCATCAACACCCAGCTGCGGCAGCAGAGCAGGCAATCGCTCCATCAGCAGAGCTTCCATCCGGGTGGGGGCTGCAGCGAGGAAATCCATTTCCGCCGGCGAGACGCCGGGGTGGCTCAGGTCGCCAAAGCGATCCTGCAGCTGCACCCCTCCAGCCGCCAGGCCTGGCAGATAACAGCCCTCTCGTTTGGGGAGATCGGGATCCCCCAGGGCCTGCTCCACGAGGCGGTTCACCCCGCGCCGGCCTTCGTGCTCACCATTTGTCAACACAGCGAATTGGCCATCCAGAGCGGCGACCGTGTCCACATAGGACGGATCCATACGCCGCGTCAGTGGATCCTTCACCAGTTGCATGCAGACACCATCCAAGTCCTGCACGATCAGCAGGTCTTCAGCACCGGAGAGCTCCTGCAGCAACTGATCGGGCGTCAAACGGGGCATGGAGGTTCAGGGAGGTCACTGCAGCCGAAGGCTCAGCGCTGCAATTTCGTCGCGCCACTCCTTAGTTCCAAACCACTGAGAAGTCCAGTGGGGAAGGAAGGCAAAACCGCTGATGGCAAGAGAAACACCGCAGCCCAGCCATCCGGCTAGCGAACATGGCGGCCTTGATGCTCCTGCCATGAATCCCACCTGGACCGAACAGTGGTGGCCGATCAGCTATGTGCAGGACCTCGACCCCAAACAGCCGAGTCGGTTCACACTGCTGGAGCGGGATCTGGTGATCTGGTGGGATCGCGCCGAATCGAGCTGGCGCGTCTTCCCTGACGTCTGCCCCCACCGTCTGGTCCCCCTCAGCGAAGGGCGGATCAACGAGGAAGGATTGCTCGAATGCCCTTACCACGGCTGGAGTTTCGACGGCAGCGGCCAGTGCCAGCGCGTGCCACAGGCCCTCGACAACACCCAGCCCAACAACCGTCGGTCCCGCTGCGCCAGCCTGCCGACAGCCACGGGGCAGGGGCTGCTGTTCGTCTGGATGGGTGCCCCCGATGCCGCCAACCCCAGTCAGCTCCCCCTGGTGCCGGCACTGGAGGACAACCCCGACAGCTGGACGGTGCAAGACACCTTTCGGGACCTCCCGATGGACGCCGTGACCCTGCTGGAGAACGTGCTGGATGTGAGCCACGTGCCCTTCACCCACCACAAGACCGTTGGCAAACGGGAGAACGCTGCACCCGTGGAGGCCACGATCACGGGGGAAGACGCCAAGGGCTTCACGGCCTACTGGGACGAGGGGCCGCGTCGGGGCAAGCTCGGCGCCCAATCCACCAGCTTTCATGCACCGCAACTGATGTGGCATGACCTCACCGCCAAGGGCTTCGGGCGGATCCTCACGGTGGTGTACGCCGTGCCGATTCGCCGTGGCGAATGCCGCCTTTTCGCCCGCTTCCCCTTCCAGTTCCAATCCGCCATCCCCCGCCTGCTGATCGGATTGCGTCCCCGCTGGTTGCAGCACATCGGCAATCACAAGGTGTTGGAGGACGATCAGGTGTTCTTGCACTGGCAGGAACGGGTGGTGGAGCGAGCCGGAGGTAGCCCCGCCGTGGAACGCAGTTTTTTCATGCCCACGACGGCCGACGTCTACGTGGCGGCGCTGCATCGCTGGTTAAACGCCAACGGCGGCGAGCCCTTTGCAGGACAACAGCTACCTCCTAGGCAAACCACTACGGCGCTGATGGATCGGTACGCCAGCCACACCATCCATTGCCGCAGCTGCTCGACGGCGCTGGCGCGGATTCGCGCTGGCCGACCCTGGGCCTGGGCCCTGCTCTGGGGATCCGCCGTTCTTGTGGGCATCCAGCAGGGCAACAGTTGGAGCAGCATCGGCTTGGTGAGCGCCGCACTGTCGGCCTTGGCACTGCGGCAACTCAACCGTTGGGAGCTGGGCCTGACCATTGGCAACGGCCAGGCCCCACGCAACCGCTGATCAGGGCATCGGAACCGGAAGCAAAGTCGGCTTCACCTTGCCCTCAATATCGACCTTGCCGCCGATCGTGATTTTCTTGTCGACAGAAACGTCGGCTCGCACAGCCAGTGGATCATCAGCCGTGACAGACACCTGGCCTTCCACCCCGCTGACCCGTGCATCGGCATTCACCGACACAGTCCCCGCAATCGATTTCACCGATACAGGGCCTTCAATCGCCAGGGGCGCATCGCCGCCGATGGTTACCTGCTCCTGCACCACGACCGGCAAAGGGGTGACGGAGCGGATGGTGACACTGGGCGGGAGCACCAACTTGTCGACCTGCAATCCACCCTGAATCGCGATGGGGATGGGCCGACTCAACAGCTTGGCGGCCGTGACCGCCAGAACAAGGCTGGACAAAACAACCGCCGCAGGCCAGCGGTACGCCATCAGCAGATCACGGCTGGTCACAAGCCTGGTAGCAATGGTTTGAGCGCATTACAGCGTGTTTGAACCGGGCCTGCCCGTAAAGACACCTGCACAGCCGCCCCAGACTGTTATCAAACAGATGTTTCTTGCAATCCCACGGAACAGATTTACACGCAAAATTTCAAGCACAACGGGATCGCCATCAAGGCATCCAACATTGACATCAATACTGAGCAGAGCATCCGCAGCACAACACCACTATTTGATCCCGAGAGATAGCATGAAGATTATCAAAAATCAGTGATGACGCTTTATCTCTACGGCGGCCCCAAGACCCGTGTTTCGATGCCGAAATGGTACATGGCAGAAAAGGGAATTCCCTACGAATACGTCAACATCGATCTAGCCGCTCGTCAAAATCTTGCAACGAGCTTCTTAGAGGTGAATCCTTTCGGCAAGTTGCCCGCCCTCAAAGACGACAGCAATGGTTTGGTGCTTTTTGAGTCGGGGGCGATTCTTCAGTACCTCTCCGAGAACTACGCCAACGAGATCAAAGACCTCGCAACACGCGCCTCCATCAGCCAGTGGGTTCTTTTCGCCAACTCCACACTGGCGATCGCTTTGTTCGTTCCATCGAACAAAGAGCGGGAGTTTCCGAGACTGATGGCGACCCTGAATGACCTCTATTCAAAAAAACATTATTTAGTAGGTGACCACTGGACAGCCGCCGATTGTGCAGTCAACGCATACTTGGGCTACCTCCCTATTTTTTATCCCAACGAAGATCTCTCGGCTTATCCAGAAATCCAGGCCCTCAATGAGCGAACACGATCCAACCCGAATTACAGAAGGATCATGGGCCTTTGAGTCATTCAATTGCTATTTAATTTACGCTTAGTTCTTTCATTCAATCTTCCACCTTGGGAGATGCTTTGCAGGCCTCCAAAACGATCTGCAGCCATCAAGAGTGGTTGAGTTGAGTCAGTTCAGAGCACGCGTTTGGGCGAAACTCCGCATCACCCAAGGGAATGGCGTCTGTTTGCGGTGAGCAGTCTCATCGGCAACGCTGCTTAGTCTTGCCGGCATGCGCAATTCCTTCTTCGATCAGAGCCTTGACGCCAGCGCAATCCGCCGGCGGGTGCAGGAGCTCTCGACCGGCAAGGTGGGGTTCTACAGCGTCGGGCTCTATCCCGCCTCGCTGGCCTACAACTGCGCCATGCAGAACGCCAAAGGGCGTCTGCTGCTGGCCCCTCGCCCTGGCCGGGACCTCCTGGGAGCGTTCCCCAAAGAGACGATTGCAACGATGGACGATGAGCATGTGGAGACCGTGCTCAACATGGGCGGTCACCGCAGCAGCGGTGACCTGGTCGCCAACACCTTGAGTGATCTGATCGAGAGTTGTGAGCTCGTGGTGCTCAGCGCCAACAGCAATCACATCGAAGAAGACCTCCAGGAAGCCTGTCGCCTGCGGAAGGAGCTCAATCGGGAACAGGTGGTGCTGGCCTGCCTGGCGGGATCCTTCAGCCATGACCCGATCAGCAACAGCGCCTATGTGCTGTGTGAACAAGAACCTGAGCTCGCTTTCTTCTCCGGCTTCCACCGCCATGGAGCGCTACGCAACCCCTTCGACAGCTTCACGGCCAACTTCTGTCATCCCAATGCCCTGACAGCCATGTTGGGGGCCCAACTGATGGATCAACTGTCCCCGAACATCCAGGTCTCCGCCGGTGTTCACAACGTGGAGGGACAGTTCATCAAAGCCGCCAAAAACATGGCCTCGGTGTTCGCCGGCTTCGGCTACGGCTTCCATCAGGACAACCCCGGGGTGTTGCCAACGCTGCTGACCCTGCTGCTGAACCAGTGCCTGGACCAGGCAGCCACCGTGTCAATGGCACGCCCCGACCGCCAACGGCTCTACCACCGTCAGCCCTTTCCCCTGACGGAACTGGGCTATGCCGTGCCGAGGATCGAATCCACCCTGGTACGCGATGGCGACTTCGAGCGGGTGCGGGACCACACCTTCAGCCAGCTCACCGCAATGGTGGCCGATGTGCGCGGCAGCATGATGCGGCCGGTCTCCGGCAGCCCCACCCGCAACTTCCAGGCCGGACAAGTGATGGCCGAAGCTATGCGGGATCAGGGCCGCTGCCCCCATTCCATGGAGGAGTTGGAACAGTGGTGTGAAGCCGCAGGGCTGCGCAAAGGCGGCCTGGAGGGCCTGAAATCCTTGCGGTACTGGCCTCAGATCGCCCGCAAGTACGCCATCCCGGCGAACGACGCCTCCATGGTGAACCTGCTGTACATGGCGATCTACGGGCGGGCAGGCGTGAAGGAAACCGCCTACCGGGTCATGACCGAAAGCCGGGAACTCTCCAACTACTGCCAGGAATCCGTGCGACCCAGCCACAGCCGTCGCTACGCCGAAGCGCTTCAGAACCTCGATGTGCCCAAAGCCCTGGAGCTTGTGGTGAACGCCGTGATTGCCGACAACGCCAATCAAGCCATGGGCAGCAAGATGGCTCTGGACGAGAACGGTGAGACCGGGGTGCCGGCCTACTTGGAGTTAATGGATGTGATCGAAAGCCAGCTCGAGGCCTGAGTCGGCTGTGGTTCTGCACACCTGAAGGGGGCAGAGCACCAGAACAGCGGCAAGGTGCCGTGTGAGACCCATGCGACCGTTCATGACCGAGGCCCTGGAAGCCATCGCCGATCGCTTCCATCCTCGCGAGGGGATTAAAGCCATTCGCTCCCTTGGTTCAGGCAACGTCAACGAAACCTTCCTCGTGACCCACGAGGGACAGGGCGGAGCCTTCGTCATGCAACGCCTGAACACAAATGTGTTCGATCGGCCTGACCTGGTGATGCAGAACCTGCAGGCCCTGGGCGATCACATGGAACGCCGTCTCGCCTCTCCACCCCCACAACTGAAGGGGAGGCGCTGGGAAGTGCCCAGGGTCGTTCCCTGTCGGCGAGAGGCCTCCCCCTGGATCGAACAGAACGGAGAGTTCTGGCGCTCCATCACCTACATCGGCGCAGCGACCACCATCGATGTCATCCGGGACAGTGCCCACGCCCAGGAAGTGGGGTACGGGCTGGGAATGTTCCACCACCTGATCAGCGATCTGCCAACCGATCAACTGGCGGACACCCTCGAAAATTTCCACGTCACGCCGGCCTACCTCCAACACTTCGATGCCGTCGCCAGGGCCTCAGACCAACTGGGGCCTGCTGAACGTGAGGCCTGCGCCTTCATCGAAGCGCGTCGCCAGAGCGTCGATGTTCTGGAAGCAGCCCTCGCCCGCGACGAACTCCATCACCGGCCCATCCACGGAGACCCGAAGATCAACAACGTGATGATCGATGAGGCCAGCGGCCAGGCGATCGGCTTGATCGATCTGGACACCGTCAAACCGGGGCTCGTTCACTACGACATCGGCGACTGTGTTCGCTCCTGCTGTAATCCAGCCGGTGAGGAAACCCTCTGCCTCAACGATGTGCGCTTCGACATGGAGCTCTGTGAGGCGATCCTCACGGGCTACCTATCCGTGGCTGGTGGTTTCCTGAGTGACTGGGACCTGCACTATCTGCCCCACTGCATCCGCCTGATCCCCCTGGAGCTTGGCTTGCGCTTTCTGACGGATCATTTGGAGGGCGATGTGTATTTCCGCTGCGATCTACCCGGGCACAACCTGCAACGGGCCCTGGTGCAGTTCCGACTCACCGAAGCGGTTGAGCAGCAGTTCAACGCCCTGGAGCAACTGGTTGCGCGGCTGAAGCAGCAGCAAAGCCCAAGCCTCTGAGATGGCGCGTTCAGCCGTGATGCTGCGTCAGGCCTGCCGCCTGATTCCCTTTGAACGGTCCATTTCACCGGGGGTCCAGATCAGCGCCGAGCTGGTGTGGAGGCGCGATGGTTGGTTGGAACTCAGCTATGGGATTCTGGCCCGCGCGGCCAAGGGCATCGACGTCCTGAAGCTGCCGGTGGGGCTGAACGATGGGCCCCAACAGGGGCAGCGCAAAGATGAACTCTGGACCACCACCTGCTTCGAGGCATTCATCGCTGCCCCTGGAGAGCAGCGCTATTGGGAAGTGAATCTGGCTGCCAATGGCGATTGGGCGGTCTATCGCTTCGATGGCTACCGCAGTGGCCAAACCCAGCAAGAGCTGAGCATGCCCCCAACGGTGCGACTGCAACGCGGGGTGCACCAACTGCGGCTCGACGCCCGGATCGCGTTGGAGCCCTGGTGGACACCAGGCGTCTGTCCAGACCTGGCACTGACGGCTGTAATGGACCGCGGGCAGGAGGGTCTGAGCCATTGGGCCCTCAGCCACGGCCGCAAGGCGGACTTTCACGACCGCAGCACCTTTCTTTCAGCCTGAACCGCACCGGTAGGGTCAGCACAGCGCCCCTGCCTCACCATGCGCAGCCGCAATGTGCTGGTTGTCTCGGCCATCACGGCAAGCCTGCTGACTTGGCTTTTGCTGAAACCAAAACAGCCGCAGGCTGCAGCCGAAGCGGTGGTTTCCAAGCCAGTGGTGATGGCACCAGTGCTGCTTCCGGCCCAAGCCAGCCAACCGACAACGAAAGACGGCCGTCAGTACCCCCTTGTGCCAGCGGAGTCAGCCGAGCTGGCAGCACTGCTGGTTGCTGTTGAACAGGCTCTAAGGGATCCCGCCACACCGGCCGAGGCACTGCCCGATCTCGGCCATCAACAACAGGTGATCTACCGGGTCTTATCGACAGACGAACCCAGATCTCAGCAGGTCGTTAAGGCGTTACCCCCGCGCTGGCGCAGCGTGGCCGAACGCCACCTGGCGGCACGGCGCGAATTCGTTCGCATGAGCCGCGGCCGTGGGCCGACGATGCTCCCCGCCTGGCGGATCATTCAGCCCGAACCGGCGGCGGATCTGCTCAGCTATTACCGCAAGGCCGAGGCGGCGACAGGGATCGAATGGGAAGTATTGGCGGCCGTGAATCTGGTTGAAACGGGCATGGGTCGCATCGATGGCATCTCCGTAGCCAATGCCCAGGGCCCGATGCAGTTCCTACCTACCACCTGGGCTGAACCGGGGATTGGCGCCGGGGACATCCGCGATCCCCACGACGCCATCCAGGCAGCAGCGCGCTACCTGGTCAGGCGGGGCGGACTGCAGGACATTCGCCGCGGCCTCTGGGGCTACAACAACAGCGATTACTACGGCCGCGCCGTACTGCTCTATGCCTCACTGATGAAAGAGGACCCCACGGCCTACACCGGGTTGTATCACTGGGAAATCCACTTCAATGCTGCAGACGGCGATCTTTGGCTGCCGGTGGGTTACAACCAACCGCAGCGCATCTCGGTTGAGAAGCATCTGCAGGCCAACCCCGCCAGCAAATCACCAAACAGGTGAGCATCGACACCTACGCTGAGACCTGGCGTGATCCAGGAAGCGGGTGTCCAAGGAAACCTCCCATCGCGGTGATGAACTGAAGGGTCTCGGCTGGTCCGAGGCTGATGTGGCTCGCTACGTCGAGCTCTGGGAATACCGGCAGCGCTGGGGAGCCATGAATTTGGAGCGGGAGGATCGCCTGTTCCTGCGTAAAGCCGAAAAAGCTCTGCCGGCGCTTGTGACTGGACGGGCCGCCGCCAAGAAGCCAATCAAAGACAAGACCTACTACCGCTGGCTGCGCTTCCATCTCGATGCGATGACCGAAGCCGAAGCGGGAATGGGCCTAGGCGACGGTGAACGCGGAGCATGGCCTGTGCTGCTGGAGGCCGAACTCCGTCTGCTCGACCATTACGAGCCCGTGCTCGGCTTGCCCGACACGTTGAAGGCCAAAGCCCTCAGCCCCTTGCGTGAAAAGCTCACCGCTCAAGTGGCCTCCCTCGGCAACACCAAGGCCTACGACTTCCAGGCGCCCCTGATTGCGCTGAAAGCGGAAGACAGCAGCAACCGCTGGAAGCATCTGCGCGAGGTGGACGCCAGTGATCGCACCTATCCCCTGCTCAGCTCAGATGGCGTGGCTGGATTCCGCAGCGAAGCGCACCGCGACATCCAAGCCGTGATCCGCAGCACATTCCCCTCTTTGGCGGAAACCGACAAACCCGAGCTCTCTGACGACTAGAACTGGGGCAGTGGCCCCCGCCGAAGACCATGTCTCACCGTTTCGAGACCCTGCAATTGCACGCCGGGCAGTCCCCAGATAGCGCAACAAACGCGCGGGCGGTTCCGATCTATCAGACCAGCTCCTACGTCTTCAATGACGCCGAACACGGAGCCAACCTTTTCGGTCTGAAGGAGTTCGGGAACATCTACACCCGCCTGATGAATCCCACCACCGACGTGTTTGAAAAACGCGTCGCCGCCCTTGAAGGCGGGGTGGCCGCACTGGCGACAGCCTCCGGGCAGTCGGCTCAGTTCCTGGCGATCACCAACTGCATGCAGGCGGGAGACAACTTCGTTTCAACGTCTTACCTGTACGGCGGCACATACAACCAGTTCAAGGTGCAGTTCCCGAGATTGGGAATCGACGTGCGTTTTGCCGAAGGCGACGACGTCGCGAGCTTTGCAGCACAAATCGACGACAACACCAAAGCGCTCTACGTCGAGGCGATGGGAAATCCCCGCTTCAACATTCCCGATTTTGAGGGTCTTTCTGCGCTTGCCAAAGACAAAGGCATCCCATTGATCGTCGACAACACCCTGGGGGCCTGTGGGGCTCTGCTGCGACCGATTGAGCATGGCGCCGATGTCGTGGTTGAAAGTGCCACCAAGTGGATCGGGGGCCACGGCACCAGCCTGGGGGGTGTGATCGTGGATGCCGGCACTTTCAATTGGGGCAACGGCAAGTTCCCGTTGTTGAGCCAGCCCAGCGCTGCTTATCACGGCTTGGTGCACTGGGATGCGTTTGGCTTCGGCAGTGACGTCTGCAAAATGCTTGGCCTGCCGGATGACCGCAACATCGCCTTCGCGCTGCGGGCCCGGGTGGAGGGCTTACGAGATTGGGGTCCGGCAGTCAGTCCGTTCAACAGCTTCTTGCTGCTGCAGGGCCTGGAAACCCTGAGCCTGCGCGTTGAGCGCCACACCGAAAACGCCATGGCCCTGGCCACCTGGCTGCAGACCCATCCCGCCATTGCCCATGTGAGCTATCCCGGTCTGGCCAGTGATCCTTACAACGCTGCCGCGAAGAAATACCTGACAGGCCGCGGGATGGGATGCATGCTGATGTTCTCCCTCAACGGTGGCTACGACGATGCAGTTCGCTTCATCGACAGCCTCAAGCTGGCCAGCCACCTTGCCAACGTGGGCGATGCCAAAACGCTGGTGATTCACCCCGCGTCCACGACCCACCAGCAACTGAGTGAGGCTGAACAAGCCTCGGCTGGCGTGACCCCCACGATGGTGCGGGTCTCTGTCGGACTCGAGCACATCGACGACATCAAGGCCGACTTCGAGCAGGCCCTAGCCGTTCTCAGCTGAATGACGACCCAGCCCCCATGGCGCTGATCCTTCCTGGCAGTTACCACAAAATCGCGGAGGTTGAACGCAACCGGATTTCCTGGATTCAGCCTGAACAGGCCGAACGCCAGGACATTCGGCCCCTGCGTATCGGCATTTTGAACATCATGCCGCTGGGCAAGCAGTACGAGTTCAACCTGCTGCATCCACTGGGCCTTTCGGTGCTGCAGATCGAACCGATTTGGATTCGACTCAACTCCCATGCCTACAAGAGTTGGGATCAAAACCATCTCGACCAGCTCTATGTGAGCTGGGATGAAGCCTTGTCCCAGGGTCCCCTGGATGGCTTGATCATCACCGGTGCCCCCGTGGAACACCTGCCCTTTGAACAGGTCAGTTACTGGAATGAACTGGTCCAGTTGATCGAGGAAGCGCGAAGCACTTGTGCCAGCACACTCGGCCTGTGCTGGGCCGGTTTCGCCCTCGCCTACCTTGCAGGCGTCGACAAGGTGGCCTTCCAGCAGAAGCTGTTCGGGATTTACCGGATGCGCAGCCTTGTTCCGGGGCATCCGTTGATGGGAACCCAAGACGACCATTTCGTCTGCCCCCAAAGCCGTCATGCCGGACTACCCGATGCCGCCATGGAAGCCGCCGAACGGGATGGACGTCTTCGTTTGCTCGCCCACGGCGAACACGTGGGCTACACCATTTTCGAGACACCGGATCAGCGGCAGCTCATGCACCTCGGCCACCCCGAATACAACGTGGGACGGATCCTCGGAGAAATGGAACGCGACCAGGCCCGGGGAGATGTTCCTCCGCCTGAAAATTTCGATGCAGCCCAACCCCAGACCCTGTGGCGGTCCCACCGAAACCTTCTGTTCCAACAGTGGCTTTGGTTCTGCTACCAGCGGGTCAGCCTGAAAGCCTGATCAGGCTTGGCTAGGCAGCACCATCAACCGTTTCGTTTCGGGGTGGGTTCCAGATTGACCGAAGGCTCGTGAGCGACGGCATCCGGACGCTCAGCTGATTTGCGATTGAGTTCCCTCTCCAGCGAGGCGATACGTCTCTCGCGCAGGCAATGACGGCATCCACCCAGGGTTTGAAGATGCTTTTCCGGTGTGATTGTGATCGGTTGAACCGGATGGGCGTTGCAACGGATTTGAACGGGACTCTTGTAACTGCGCCAGCGGATCAAGCTGTAATCGAATTGATCACCGAAGCGCTGTACGGCGCGCTTGAGGAATTCGTCTTGGGTGATGCGGGCTCCCATGCCACCGAATGTATGGGACAGTCTCAGAAACGAAGCGACCTCGTCATCCGACGTCACGAATGGCCATCCATCCAGCCGCAGCTGAAACGGACTGGTCCCTGCATGAGGGTTGGCTGAAGCCAGATCTTGCGAGGCACTGGCAAACACAGCTTGAACACCAGCTCCAGTGGGAGCAGCCCGTCGTTCAGGTCTATGGCAAACGCCACCCGGTCCCCCGAATGACGGTGTTTCTTGCCAATGAAGGAATTCACTATCGGTACAGCGGTGCCATTCACACCGGCTGTGGCTGGCCTGAATGGTTCAAGCCATTGCTCCACCAGGTGAATGAAACCTGTGAGACCCACTTCAACGGATGCCTGCTCAATTTGTATCGCCATGGCGATGACCGCATGGGTTGGCACGCCGATGACGAACCGGAAATTGATCAGCGGGCTCCGATTGCCTCCCTTTCACTCGGGGCGACACGGGATTTTCAGCTCCGCCACCGCAACACTGCTCAGCCAAAGATGTCTTTGCCGTTGGCCGATGGTGACCTTCTGGTGATGCATCCGGGGTGTCAGAGCCGATGGATGCACAGCGTTCCCCAGCGACGCAAAGTGCAGAGCACCCGCATCAACCTGACCTTTCGCCGTTTTCAGAACTGAGATCGCAGCAGCACGCCCCATGCGGGCGCTGTCATCAAGGCCAGCAACGTGCTCCAAAACACCAGCCCGGCGGCCCGCTCCTGATCAGCACCCACAGACTCTGCAATCAGCAAAAGAGAGATTGCCGTGGGCGCGGCTCCTTGCAGAGCAACCGCCTGAACCATCAGTGGCTTGAACTGCAACAACGACGCAAGCAGCAACAGGAGCAACGGATAGAGCAGGAGTTTTGCCACCAGTGGCTTGAGCAGCTGCACAGGACGTGCCGCCGGAGCAATGCCCTGACGATGAATGCTGCCCAGGCGCATGCCCACCACCATGAGAGCCAGCACAATCACGAAGCGGGAAGGCCACCACAGCGCATCGGCCACCGCCCCAGACCATGGGGTTGCCTGAACCAGCAAAGCGCCGATGAGCCCTCGGGTTGCCGGACTCCCAGCAACGCTGCTCAGAAGACCACGCAACCTTTGGGAACCATCGACCGCCCCCCCGATCAGCAGTGGTCCCAGGCTCCAGACCAGCAGTGTCGCCCCGAGGTCGTAGCCAATACTGATGGGCAGAGCATCGTCGGGAAGGAAGGCCAGGGCGAGAGGAACTCCGAAATAGGCCGTGTTTCCGGTGCAGCTGCCGAGCCGCAACGCGGGAGAGGCCAGCTCAGCCAATCCCGGAAGGCGCGCGGCACCCACCAGAACAAGGCCCATGGCGAGCACCGCAAGACCTGCGGCCTGCAACATGTCGCCGCTGAGGCCACCCTTCAACAGCAGGCCCATCACACTGATCGGCACACCGAAGCGCACCAGCGGTGCGGCCAAGCGAGTGGACAGGGTTTCATGGCGTCGACCAGCCCAGAACCCAATCAGAAGAGAGGGCACAAGCTCCAGCAAAAACCGAAGAATTGGCACCTCCATCAGACAAATCGACCCTAGAAACCTGAGGTGACCGATGCCTCAGCCCAGGCGTAATCTGACTCCCGATCGGCCGCGTGGAGCCAGCTGATGCAACCAGCTTCACGCCATCGCATCGTGCGCAGTGATCAATTAGAGGATGGGCTGACACGGCAGCGATTTGACAGCTACGACGCTGCCTACGATGAACTTGAGCGTTACTACGGCGATTTTTGCTGTTCTGATGATGATCGTGTCGAGTACACGATCGTTTGTGAACCCTCAGACAGTCCTGAGGTTTAAACCACCGAAGAGACCTGAAAATCAGCCCGTCAAACTTCATCCCAGGAGAGCAGTCTCAAAATCCAGACCACAGAGACCCATCCCTAGATACCAACCTTTCAAACCACTAAGCCTTGGCAATATCGGCTCGAATGATTGACATCCAGCCAGCCAATCAGCTATGAACTATGTATCCATTGAGACGCATTAAAAATGCTGACTGGCTCCGATCTGCTTGCCAAGGTCAAAGAACTTGGAGATGTTTCCAAATCCGATCTGGTGAGAGCTTGCGGATACGTCTCTGACAAGAAAGATGGTGGTGATCGCCTGAACTTCACTGCCTTCTACGAGGCTTTGCTCGAGGCCAAGGGCGTGAATCTGAGCAGCGGCGGTGCTGCGATTGGCAAAGGCGGTCGCAAGCTGAGCTACATCGCCAAAGTGCAAGGCAACGGCAATCTGCTGATCGGCAAGGCTTACACCGCCATGCTGAACCTGGAACCCGGTGACGAGTTTGAGATCAAGCTTGGCAAGAAAGCCATCCGCCTGATCCCCACGGGTGCAGCTGCGGAGCACAGCGAAGCTGCCGACCAGGTTGACGAGTGATCAACTGATCCATCACCCCAAGGTGAATCCCTCTCAGCCCCTCCTGTTGCAGGAAGGGCTTTTTTTTGGCAACGACGCAACCAAGGCTCTACCGCAACCACGGTGGGGCTGGCATCACAATTGTTGCTCGGTAAGGTGAGCCAGAGTGGAGCGACAGAGTTGAAATCCTTCAGGGCAACCGTCGCTTCGTTCCTGAGCAATATGTTTCTGTTGGGGGGCTCAGTCGCCCTATCCATCCATATCGTGCTCACCTTTTTTCGGATGCACGGACTGGCGCTAACCCTCGCTTTTGTGGTGTTTTGGCTGATCAGCGTGACTACCTACCTTCAATGGAAGCAGCAGCAGTCGAAGCCTCAAACTGTCAGCAAAGCTTCAACGCACGAAAGGAATAGCCGAAAGCCCACTGAGGCTTGGAGAGAACGACAGTCGGCCTGAAGCACTGCAGGAGGTTGTGCGAGCCGCTTAGTGCTGCATCTGATTGAGGAATCTGCGGCTGCGTTCTTCCCTGGCATTGCTGAAGAACGTCTCTGGGTCGGAGGTCTCCACCACCTGGCCCCGATCCATGAACATCACCCGATCCGCCACCTCACGGGCAAAGCCCAGTTCGTGGGTGACCACCACCATCGTCATGCCGCCTTTGGCCAACTGGCGCATCGCATCCAACACTTCCTTCACCCGCTCCGGATCCAAGGCGCTGGTGGGCTCATCGAACAGCATCACCTCAGGATCCAACGCAAGAGCCCGGGCGATTGCCACCCGCTGCTGCTGACCACCACTGAGCTGCGCCGGGTACTTGTGGGCCTGCTCGCGAATTCCCATCTGGTCAAGGAGCTCCATCGCCCGCTGCTCGGCAGCCGCCTTGGCACGCCGTTGCACCTTGATCGGGGCAAGGGTGATGTTGTCGAGAATGGAAAGGTGAGGAAACAGGTTGAACTGCTGAAACACCATCCCCACGCGCTTGCGAATCGCCCGCACCTGACGTTCCCCATGGGTGGCATCCAAAGGAACCCCGAGCACATCAAGAGCTCCACCGTCCAGCGTCTCCAGACCGTTGAAGGTACGGATCAGCGTGCTCTTACCGGACCCGGAGGGCCCCATCACCACCAGCACTTCGCCGCTGTTCACCTCAAGGGTGACGCCATCGAGAGCTCGAACCCCTTGGCCATAGCTCTTGACCAAATCAGTGGCACGAATGGCGACAGTCATGAGGCGGAGCGGGCAGGATCAAGCTGAATTTCCAGGCGGCGGGCCAGCAGCGCCATGGCCGTACACGCCAGCCAGTAAACCGCAGCAAGCCAGAGATAGACCTCCAAATAGCGGCCGATGAAAGCCGGATTGGCCAACAGACTGCGGCTGATGCCCAGCAATTCCACCAAACCAAGAATGGCCATCAGGCTTGTGTTTTGCAGCAGACCCACCGCCTGGTTGGTGAGCGACGGAAGCGCGACCCGCAGCGCCTGGGGGAGCACCACCAATTGCAGCGATTGACGTGGCGACAGCCCCAGCACGGCTGCAGCTTCCCGCTGGGTGGGCGGAATTGCCTGCAGTCCACCGCGCACATCCTCTGCGATGTACGCCGCTGCAAATAAGGCGAAAGCGACAACCGCCCGCAGAACCCGGTTGATCTCAAGCCCTGCCGGCAGGAACAACGGAATCAGCAGTTGTCCGAAAAACAGAACCGCAATCAACGGAACAGCACGCATCAACTCGATGTAGGCGGAGCTGCTCCAACGCAGCACCGGCAGATCACTGCGCCGGCCGAGGGCCAGGAGGATCCCCAACGGAAGCGCCAAAGCACCACTGCCTCCCGTAAGCAGCAGCGTGAGCGTCAGACCACCCCAACTGCGCGTCCCCACCGGCAGCAAGCCCAAACCTCCGGCCAAAAGCCAGAGCCCCAGCGGTGCCATCACGATCCAGAACAACGGCAACCATCGGCGAAACCAGCCACGTTTCGGACCGACGAGAGTCAGCAGCGTGAGAGTGATCAGTGCAGCCATCCACAGCAGCGGTCGCCAACGTTGATCCGCTGGAAAACTGCCCACGGCATACAGCGGCAGATTTGTGCTCACCACAGACCAGTCGGCCCCAACCACCAGCCAATGCAGCATTGACCAGCCAGCCCATCCGAGCAAAACCAGCAGCAGCAGGGTGATCCCACGATCCAACCAACGGTTCATCAACGGCTCCTGTTGAGACGACCCAGCACGGCACGGTTGAAGGCAGCCATGCCGCCGCTGATCAACAAATTCAGCAGCAGAAAGCTGAGCAGCAGCAGCAGGAAGCCTTCAATGGCGCGGCCGGTTTGGGTGATGGTGGTGTCACTGACGGCGTAGAGATCGGCGTAGCCCACGGCAATCGCCAGGGTGCTGTTCTTGGCGAGATTGAGGTACTGGCTCGTGAGCGCAGGAAGAATCGCAGGCAGCGCCTGCGGCAACACAATCCGACGCAGCCCTAGCCCTTCCCCAAGCCCAAGGCTGCGAAAGGCCTCCCACTGGCCGCGTGGAACAGCGTTGATGCCACCGCGCACGATCTCTGCAATCGACGCACCCGTGAACACCGTGAGGCCTACAAGAACCGCACAAAATTCAACGCTGAGGTTCAGGCCCAACAACTGAATGCCCTGATTCGAAAGCCGGATCAACCCACCGATCGGCACCGACGGAAGGCCAAGGAAGGCAACGAAATACCAGAACAGCAACTGCAGGAGCAGAGGGACCTGACGAATCAACGCCACATAGCCCCCGGCCAGGCTGCGCAGCAAACGGTTGTTGCTGCTGCGAGCTGCACCAGCAGCAACACCCAGGACGGTGGCCAACACCAGACCAGCCGCGATCACCTTGAGGCTATTGAGCCAACCGATGGTCAAGGCCCAGAGGTAGCTATCGGATGGGGCATAGGGAAGAGCTGTTTCCGCCAAGGCAAAACCAGCGGGTCGGCCCAGCCAGCCAAAACCCAGCCCCAAGCCCGTCCGGATCAGATTGACGGCCAGATTGTTGACCAACAGAGCCAGCAGGCCGATCAGAACGGCGGCGACACCAACCTGAACCAGGAGACGACGCTGCCGCATCAGGTGAACGGTGGGGAAATCATCAAACCACCTTCACCGCCCAGGCGATTCGCCCCCCGTGGAATCGCCACGGCACTGTCCGGTCCGAGATGGCGGTCGTAGATCTCGCCGTAATTGCCCGTGGCACGGATCATTTGAACGACAAAGTCATCGGCGAGTCCGAGTTTGCGACCCAGGCCTGGATCCACACCCAAGAAGCGCCGCAGAGCGGTCTGGGAGGGATCGGCTGCGGCTTGCTTGACCACCGCATCCAAATTCGCTTGGGTGATGCCCCGTTCCTCTGCTTCGATCAGGGCGTTGACCACCCAAGTCATGGCATCACCCATGGGCTGGTCCCCCCCCACCACAGCTGGAGCCAGGGGCTCCTTGCTGATCCGGTCATCAAGAATCAGATGCGCCTGGGGATCACTGAAACCTGAGCGCGCCGCCGCCAGTTGCGACCGATCAGACGTCATGGCTTCGCAGCGCCCCTGGAGGTAACCGCCAACCACCTGATTGAGGTCTTGGTATTTGATTGGTGTGTAAGGAAGCCCCTCGGAAGCGAAGGCATCGTTGAGGTTTTGCTCGGTCGTGGTACCCGATCCCACGCAAATGGCCTTGCCACTCAAATCAGCCAGCGCACGCACTCCGCTGGTGGCGTTCACCATCAGGCCCTGTCCGTCATGGAACACCACAGGCCCAAAGCGCAGCCCATTGCCCCCCACCGCATCGCGACTGAGGGTGTGGGTGGTGTTGCGGGACAACAGATCGATCTCGCCCGATCGCAAGGCGGTAAACCGCTCGGGCGCGGTTAAAGGCCGGTACTGAACCTTCTCAGAATCGCCAACAAAAGCAGCAGCCATGGCACGGCAGATGTCGACATCCAGGCCGGTGTAACGCCCATCAGGGCTGAGAAAACTGAAGCCTGGAATCTTGCCGCTCACCCCACAAAGCAACTCCCCACGCGCTTTGACCAAATCCAGACGCGAGCCAGCCGCACTGTCCAGTGACGCGCAGGACGCAAGGAAAGAGGACAACCCGGCCAACGCAACGATCAGAACACGCGAACTGGATCGGAACATCAGCGTTGGTACGAATCGGGTGGGATTGTCCCAGATCCCGAGCAAATCAATCACGTCCGACCTACTTTCACGGAAATAAGAGTGGGTGCAATGAGGGGCTGGGCCTGCCTTTTGGCCGGACTAATCGCTGGAACCACGGCTCCCGGTGCTGTCGCATGGGAGGAGCAAGAGCGTGGCAGTTACAACAACAAGATGGCGCTGTTGAGCTTTCTTCTGGAGAGTGCTCAAGAACGGGCTGGACGTGATGTTCAGACTCTTTGCCTGTTGATGAGCATTGGCAACGATGTCACCGAGCGGTACGTGGCGACCAACCCTGAGGACGTTCAGATTCAGCAGCGGCTCATGGCGATGCGCCAAGACCTCAGTGCCTGTCTTGCCAACCAAGCGGAGGCTCATGCATGGGCTGATTCCTGACCGCCGATCCGCTCGAACAGATCAAGGCTTTCTTCATTCAGGCCAATCACGCTGACAACAGATCCACCGCTGCGGTACTTGCGGATGACCTGATCCAGCGCAGCCACGCCGCTCTGGTCCCAGATATGGGCTGAGGAGAGGTCAATCGTGATGCGCTCGGGATGGTCGTGAAGATCAAATCCCTGGAGGAAATACACCTTGCTCACAAAAAACAGCTGACCCTGCACCCGGTACAACCGCTCCTGATCGCTGATCTCGATGGGCTCCACCTGAATCACCTTGGCCACCTTGCGACTGAACAGAATTCCGGCCAGTGCCACGCCAGCCAACACGCCAAGGGCGAGGTTGTGCGGGGTGGTGAGCATCGTGACGGCAAAGGTCATCAACATCACCGAGGTGTCGCTTTTGGGGATGCGACGCAGATTGCGCAGACCATTGATGTCAGCGGTGCTGACAGCGATGCTGATCATCACGGCCACCAGGGCCGCCATCGGAATTTGCTTGAGCCAGGGCCCAGCCAAAAGGATCATCGCCAGAAGGCTCACACCCGAGAACAGGGTTGAGAGTCGCGTACGACCACCGTTATCCACATTCATCACGGACTGACCCACCAAGGCACAGCCAGCCATGCCACCGAACAGGGACGCGACGATATTGGCGATGCCCTGACCACGGGCCTCAACGTTTTTGTTGGTGGTGGTGTCGGTCTTGTCGTCGAGGATGTCCTGGGTCAGGAAGGTTTCCATCAGACCCACCAGGGAGATGGCCAAGGCTGTGGGGAGCACCAACCCAAGGGTGTCCAAGCTGAAGGGAACGCCGCCTTCACCGAAGGGAAGGCTGAAGGAGGGCAATCCTGACGGAAGGGTTCCGAGACTGCTGACGGTGGGAATGTCGAAGCTGAATCCCACAGTGATTGCGGTCAGAACAATGATGGCCACTAGCTGTGAAGGCACCACCCGGGTCAGCCTGGGAAGGCCATAGATGATCACCAGGCCCAGCAGAACCAAGCCCCAGACGACAGGGATCTGGCCGCCATGGGGGAGCAACGACGAGGCCCCATGGTCTCCATCTCCAGCGTGAAGGTTGAGACCGAGCTGGGGCAGCTGGGCCTGAAAAATCAGCAAGGCAAGCGCATTGACGAAGCCGCTCAGCACCCCTTGGGGAACAAAGCGCATCTGATAGGCAAGACGCAGATACCCCCAAAGAATCTGCAGCAGACCCGTCACCAGCCCAGCCACCATCAGGTACTGGACACCCAGGCCTGCCCCCCTGGCTTCACCGGTGGCCACAAGACCTGTCATCAACAGGGCAGTGGAGCCGGTGGCTGAGGTGATCATGGCCATGCGACCACCCACGACGGCGATGGTCAGCGACAGGCAGAACGCTCCGAACAGTCCCACTTTGGGATCGACCCCAGCGATCCCCGAAAAGGCAATGGCCTCGGGAATCATCGCGAAAGCCACAACCAGACCAGAGAGCAGGTCTTTGCTGGGGTTGGCCAACCACTGATTCACCAGGGTTGGGCTGGATCGTTTGGCCATCAATGGATGCCGGTTAGCGGCGACCGTAAATCAGAGCGTCGGCAGGGTGCCTGCTGGATCCAAGCGCTGTTTCAGCTTTCGCAACTCGGGCAACCAGGAGCCGAACGCTGCCTCTAACTCTTTGTGATGGAAGGGCAGATGGTCATGAAACTGCGCCAGATGCACACCAGGGCAGACCGGCTGGAGGACCTGCCAGACCTCCTCTAACCAAGCGAGGCTGCGCCTGGAGCCCGGGGTATCCCCCGGGCTCCAGGCGGCCGTAATCCATGGTTTCCACTCGGCATTGCGGTGCACAAACGAGCTGGCCTCCACGTCAACCTGTTGCGTCGCCGCCCCAAGCTGCTGACAGGCCAGACTGCAGAGCGGATGAGGACGGTGCTGCAGCAAACGGCATAAATCCGGCATCAAAGGCCCCCAGAGCTCAGCAGCTGCCGGCCCCAACAAGCCGACCACCTCCGTGTGAGAGCGGGGAGGCATCGGAGCCGATCCACTCAACGGTGGAAGCTGATGCAACCCTTCGATCTCCTGCGCACCAGCCCATGGGGCATCGGCAATCCGGAGCAACTGCACCGCGTCTGCGCTCTCCCAATGCCACTGCAGGCTGGTGCTGGAGTCGGCCGCTTCCGCCTGAAGCATGAACTCAGGCAGTTGATCCGGAGACACCACGCATTGCTCCACCCACAGCGGCACGAGCGGCTGGGTGGTCATGCGCAACTCGCTCACCACCCCCAGAAACGGCGCAGCACCACAGAGGCTCCGCCACTCCAGGGAACCAGCATCGGCAGCCCGAGACAGCGAAAAGGGGCTGCCATCTCCCCAGACTCCATGGATCTCGAGCACTTGATCAACAGCAAGCCCCACCTGCCGGCTCAGCGGCCCCATGCCGCCCGTGAGCACATAGCCAAGCCCAGGCAGACCCGACAAACCTGCAGCCACGGTTCGGGCGTGGGGAAGCAAGGCCTCCAGCACCTCTCCCATGCGGCAGCCCCCGCCAATCCAGACCGACTGATCAGCGGGCTGCCACTCCAGGCGCTGGAAGTGGGTTTGAAGATCAAGGGTCCAGTGGTCGGCCACGGCGGCCCGAGACGTGGTCCCCCCGCCACAGAGACGCAGCGGCCGGGGGCCGGTCCAGTTTTGAACCAAGGTCACCAACTCCTCTGGTCGGGGGGACACCAGACCGGAGCGCCTCGCATCAGCCGCCTGCGCATTGAAGAAAACGGGACGGTCTGAATCCATTGCGATGCGACCGATATCGTCAAACCATTGGAACAGCAGAGCGAGCTTTTGGCCGAACAGCACGAGGAAACCGGCAACGAGCGCCTTGGCGTTCTGATCTGCGGCCATGGCAGTCGAAACCGATTGGCCGTCGAAGAATTCGCCGAGATGGTGGACGCCCTGCGACCTCGGCTCGCCCCCATGCCGGTGGAGCACGGCTATCTGGAATTCGCCCGGCCCATCCTTCGAGATGGCCTTGAAGCGCTCCGGGGAAAAGGCGTCACCAAGGTGTTGGCCATTCCAGCCATGCTTTTCGCCGCAGGGCATGCCAAGAACGACATCCCCTCTGTTCTGAACACCTACACGGCCGAAACGGGTTTACCGATCGATTACGGCCGGGAGCTGGGGGTGGACCGGTTGATGGTGTCGGCCGCCGGGGCCCGCGTTCAGGAGTGCCTGGATGCGGCGAAGCACGACGTTCCACTGGCCGAGACCCTGCTGGTGGTGGTGGGTCGAGGTTCCTCGGATCCAGACGCCAACTCCAACGTGGCCAAGGTGACGCGGCTGTTGGTGGAGGGATTTGGCTTCGGCTGGGGAGAAACGGTGTATTCGGGCGTGACCTTCCCCCTGGTGGAACCGGGGCTTCGTCACGCCGTGAAGCTGGGCTTCCGCCGGGTGGTGGTGGTGCCCTATTTCCTCTTTTCAGGGGTTCTGGTGAGCCGAATCCGCCAACACACCGAGCTGGTGGCTGCCGATCACCCCGAGGTGGAGTTTCTCTCTGCGGGCTATCTGGGCGACCACACCCTGGTGGTGGACACCTTCAAAGAACGGGTCGAAGAGGTCTTGCGGGGGGACACCGCCATGAACTGCTCACTCTGCAAGTACCGCGCCCAGGTGCTTGGCTTCGAACAGGACGTGGGACGCGCCCAGGAAAGCCACCACCACCACGTGGAAGGACTTGCGGAAAGCTGCACGCTCTGCGAGCTGGAGTGCACGGGTGCCTGCCAACCTGACGGCATCCCGATTGCCCATGACCACAGCCACCCTTCAGACCACAGCCATGGGTCAGATCACAGCCATGGGTCAGATCACAGCCATGAACACCATCACCCCCCTTATCCCCACGCCGACCATCCCCTGGGGCCTACCACGTTGAAGCGCAACAACGGCATCCCTAAAGATTGATTCTATGGATCCAAAGAGAACCTGCTGTTGACTTGTCGCCAATGACACGGTTCTCGAAAGCGACAGCAGCGACGAAGCAAAGATCAGGCTTTCTTATCGAAATTGCTTCGCAAGGGTTCACCCTCTTTTTCCACAAAAACTGACATCGTTTTCCACAGACGGAAGTTGGCACGCCGGCTGTGACGGTCAACCTGTGAATTTCTGAGGGAATCGTGCCACCGGGTTGACAGACTGCCTATTCGACCTAGAGCAACCGCAGTTCGTCATTTCTTGTGCACTCAAACCCAGTCACAGACTGCAGTCTCATCTCGTCTCACCTGCAATTCAACAAATGTCGACGGCTTTGACGCAAGCGCCGGTTGTGTGGCTTTCTTGGTGGGCGTTGGACAGGGACAAGCTGGAAGGAATGAACCGAAATCACCTCGAGCGATGCCATGAAAAGGGGACCACGGAGCGCGGAACTGCTTCAAAAGCCAGTTACGTCAGCCTGGAAACGGAAATCCCCGAGGTGCTCTATCGAGGCATGAAGGATTTCCTCGGGGAGAACCCCACCTGGGACCAATACCGCGTGATGAGTTCTGCTCTCGCCCACTTTCTGTTTCAGAACGGCTGTGACGACCGCGCGGTGACCGAGCGCTATCTCGACGATCTGTTCATCCGCCCCGACCACTGAAGGCCAGCAGACAGGCTCGACGGCTCAGGGCCATCATCGTCAGCGTTGGGCTCTGCCAGGCCGACGTCGGCCAACAGGCGCCATCCACCACAAGAACATTGGGAGCTCGCCAAAGACGGTTAGAGGAATCAACAACGCTGTTGGTCTCGCTTCCCCCCATCGCAGCCCCTCCAACCTCGTGGATGTAGTAGCCCGGGGGGGCTGCGCCGTCAGACAGCGCAACAGCACCCTCCAGAAAAGGCTCAACCAAGGGCAGGTGAAAGAGGTCTTTGATCGATTTAGCTTCGCCTCCGGCGGCGGCAATGCAGGACTGGATCGAAGCGCGCATGTGCCTCACCATTGCCAATTCATTGCCGCTCCATCGGCAGGCAATCGAAGGGACACGCACGCCCCAGCGATCCGTGCGCTCGCTCAGGGTCACCCTGTTTTCAGCCCTGGGAAGAACTTCGCCATGACCAATGAGGAAACCGGTGATGCTTGAAGGGCGACGCCGCAACCACCGCGGCGGATCAAACCGTCCAATGCCACCCCAGAGGGCATAGCCACCCTGAAAATCAGCCGATGGCAGGTGTCGGCCAAACGGAACAAAAAAACTTCCAGCCCCCGTGAGCGTGGGTTGTTCCCCATGCACAGCCTCGGGGAAGGCAAAAAACTGCGATGTGGACACATGGTCCATCAAGCGTGTGCCAAGTCGCCCTGAAGGGTCGTCCAAACCGTTGCTCTGTTCCCCACGACGGGAACGCAACAGGATGGACACGGTCTGAATCGTGGAAGCAGCCAAGACCACGAGATCCGCCTTCAACTCCTTGCGGTTGCCGTTGGATTGGTCAACGGCAACCACACCAATGGCTTTGTCTCCGCCGGCACCCATCAACAGATGCTCCACCAAATGCGCAGAAAGCAGCTGTGTGCGTCCTGTGGCCATGGCGCGGGGAAGGCTGCTGCCGCGACTGCTGGAGCGGGGCCAGGCGGGGGCCGCTCCCTGCGGCGCCGGACCAAACCCCCTTGAGGGAATCACGGGATACCCCAACCGTTGCCTCACAGCTTCAGCAAAACGCTGTTCCGCCGGAGTCGCCGCCAGAGCCGGTTGCGTTTCGCCATCCGGCAGATGATTCAAACCATCGCGCCCACCATGAACGCCAAGCCAGCGCTCCAGTTCGGAGTAGTGAGGTGTCAGCTCACCGCTGCGCAAAGGCCAACTGACCTCTTCACCCTCCACATCCACACCGGCCAGATCCTCATCGGAGAGACGCAGGGTGATGCCACCCCAGGTGAGGCTGCGGCCGCCAACCTGCAAGCCTCGCGTCCACAGAAACGGCTGTTCCGCCGGGTGCTCATAGGGATGCAGACGCTCGTCGGCATACAGACGAGGGTTGGCTTTCCAGTAGCCAGGATGCTGGGACTGCTGGCGATGGCTACCGCTGGTCAGGCCCACGATCCGCCGCAGCAGATTTCCTGGTTCAGCCCCGAAGGCTTGCGTGCTGTTGAGGTCAGGTCCTGCCTCCACCACGAGCACGCGCGCTCCTGCTTCAGCCAAGGTCATGGCGGCCACGCCGCCACTCGCTCCAGAGCCAACAACAATGGCGTCCCAGGGGCCATCGCAGTTCATGGAGCGACTGCTCATGGAGGTACGACAGGCAAAAAAAAATCTCCCATGAGGGAGATCTTTCATTCAATCAGAGTTGGTGGCGGGGGGGAGATTTGAACTCCCGACCTTCGGGTTATGAGCCCGACGAGCTACCAGACTGCTCTACCCCGCGGCGACCCAAAAATCATACATGTCGGTGTCGCAGGTGACAGCAAAGTCACGACTGCAAGGAACCGGACACGCTGAGCTTGACGCTCGGGTTCACGACCAGCACCTGCTCATCGAGCTCATCGAGCCCCATCGGTGTGAGCCACTCCAGTTGACGCAAGAGATGCAGAGCAACCGCTTGCTTGGCACGACGGGAGCCGTCTTCCACCTTGATGGCTACTCCAAGACCTTCACCAACACGGCTGAGGCATTGAATGCCCTCTGCACCACCTTTGCTCAAGACCTGACCATGGCTGCGCCGCATCAGCTCGGTGTCAAAACGACCCTCGCCGGCCACCAGGTCGGGATGACTCAGCATCGCCCGACTGATCTGCTCGAGTTCAGCATTCTGTGAGGCGCCGAGGTGGGCATACAGCAAGGCCATCTGAGCCAACTGCAACACCAGGGTGGGAGCACCACAGTCATCCCGTTCTGCAACCAATTCCTCAGCAGGAAGACCGATTAGTTCAGCGACCCGGCGGTTCACTTCAACCTGCAGCGGATGGTCCTTCTGGAGATAGGTCTCGATCGGCCAGCCCATCTTTCGACTGGTGGCCAGGAAGGCAGCGTGCTTACCGGAACAATTGTGCTGCAACGGACTGTCAGCCCCGTTTGGAACTGGACATTGCAGTGAGGAACTGTCCAACTCTGCTTTCCAGAGCAATCTGAAGGCTTCCCGGGCGTGGACATTGGTGCCCGCATGGGACGCGCAGCTGATGGCGATGCCCCGTTCATCTACATCCAGTTGGTCGGCGGTTCCACTGCTGAGAAACGGCAGGGCCTGAAAGGGTTTCAGAGCCGAACGAATGAAACTTTCCTGCCCGGGGTTTCCTGCCGACATCAACACCCGTCCTCGGCCATCACAAACCACCGCATGAACCCGATGCACCGATTCCGTGATCGATCCGCGCCGCAGACAGACCTCAAGGGGGGCTGAACCAGACCGGGCTGCAGGGCTGAAGCCCGAGGGCAAAGTCATCGGACACCCCAATTGATTCAGAGAGCCTGACAGAGACTGGCACCAGCCAGCATCAAACCCGCCGAGGTGGCCATCGCTCGTCCTAGACGACCAAGGATCGGGCGAACCTCATGCCGGGCCACAAGCAGATCCCGTTCCCGCCAGGACAGCGGCTTTTCCCAGGTCTGCCCGTCATACCAGCCGGATTCCTCGTAGTCGACGGATTCACGCAGAAGCCTCTGCATGACGTAAGTCCAACCAAGCCATTGCCGGACCAGCAGCAGCAGGGGGAGCACAAGAGCTGCAACAGCGGCTGAGGCCAGGAGCCTGGGGGGATCCTGCTTCAAGGTCCAACTCCCACTGGCAATCAGGCTGCAGACCGGGAGGATCAGCAGCCAGAAGCCGGCAAGGCGTTGGGTCAGGCGAGGATCCTGACCCGCTGGCCAGGAAAAGAACCATGACTCGCAGAGCTGCTGAAACTCCTCGAGTGGCCGCTGCTCCGGTGGAACGGGGCAGGACACCGCTTCAGGCATGGGGCAAGCGGTTACTTCACCGACGGTAAGAAGGTTCGGGTTTCACCGTGACTCCAAAACGCCTCAAGGTCGTAGTAGCCGCGCTCATCGGGCATCAGCACATGCACGATCACATCGCCGTAGTCCAGAAGAGCCCAGCGCCCCTCATTAAGCCCTTCCTTGCGCAAAGGAAGTAGATCAGCCTCAGTCTCCAGGCGGTCTTCAACCGACCGAGCAATCGCACGTACCTGAACGTCGGACTGACCGCCGGCAATCACCATCCAATCCGCCAGGCTAGAAACCTCATCAACACGGATCAAGCGGATATCGGTGGCCTTGCGGTCATCACAGGCATCGGCCACCAATTCGGCAAGCTTTTCGCTATCCATAGACGTTCTCGCTGGTAACGGAGCTTCGTGAGCCCTCCTGTTGGGCCATTTCAGCTCTGGCCTTGCTGGCACTCTTGCGCAGCGCCTCAAGACGGTCTTCGTAGTAACTGCGGCGGCGCTTCTTGCGGGTCTTTTCCACCAATTCCTTCAACGCACCCCCCAAGCTCCGATAGGCGTTCGGCACGCTGTATCCGAAGCGGCAGGCCAGATCGATTGCACGCTCGTCGGCACTGATGGCGTCCTGCAGGCGTTTCTCAGAGTTGTTCTTCAAATAGAGCCGATAACCCGCAAAGCCAGACAGGCCGAGGGCCATCATCAGCAGAAGACCGTCTTGAACCCACAACTCACCGATGGCACCGCCGAGGCCGATGGCCAGAGCGGCCATCTCCCACCCATCCCGGGGAATGGTGTCGTTCTGGATCCGACCGACTTCATGCCAGAACAGCAAATTGCGGTGATCCAACGCGAGAGCGTCCCATTCTTCGAGATCCACCTGGATCTCCACTTCATCCCGGCCGATCTCCTCAAGGGTGATCAATGGAGGATCGACTGCAGCAGCTGATTCCACAAACACCCAGCTCTGCATTTCCGGTGGCAGCAGCCCCTTCAGGCGCTGGAGCTCACTCATTGCAACTCTGGTGCTGATCTCTCATCACCGTAGCGAGGCCAAGTCCCCCAGTCGGGGCGAGTCCGCGTGAGAGGCTTGAAATGTTTGGCCAAGGACGATTTCCCATGCCGAGGCGGTCTGATCTGCGTCGCATTCTCCTGGTGGGATCTGGTCCGATCGTGATCGGCCAGGCCTGTGAGTTCGATTACTCCGGAACCCAGGCATGCAAGGCCCTCAGAGCCGAGGGATATGAAGTCATCCTGATCAACTCCAACCCGGCGTCGATCATGACCGACCCGGAGATGGCGGATCGCACCTACATCGAGCCGCTCACGCCCGACGTCGTGACCCGGGTGATCGAAAAGGAGCGGCCGGATGCTCTGCTGCCGACCATGGGCGGGCAGACCGCCCTGAACCTGGCGGTCACCCTGGCGGAAAACGGGACCCTGGAACGCTTTGGCGTCGAGTTGATTGGTGCTGACCTCCAGGCGATTCAGAAGGCGGAAGACCGTCTGCTGTTCAAGCAGGCCATGGAGCGCATCGGGGTGAAGGTCTGCCCTTCGGGCATTGCCTCATCCCAAGAAGAAGCCGAAGCCGTCGGGGCCGCGATCGGAAGTTTCCCGCGGATCATCAGACCTGCCTTCACCCTGGGGGGAAGTGGCGGGGGCATTGCCTACAACCCCGAGGAATACGCAGCAATCTGCAAGAGCGGGCTTGAGGCGAGTCCGGTTTCTCAGATCCTGATCGAGCAATCGCTCCTGGGCTGGAAGGAATTCGAGCTTGAAGTGATGCGTGATCTGGCGGACAACGTCGTGATCGTCTGCAGCATCGAAAACCTCGACCCCATGGGGGTGCATACGGGGGATTCGATCACGGTGGCTCCGGCCCAGACCCTCACGGACCGGGAATACCAGCGGTTGCGCGACCAGTCGATCGCCATCATTCGAGAAATCGGTGTCGCAACGGGCGGCAGCAACATCCAATTCGCGATTAATCCCGACAACGGCGACGTTGTGGTGATCGAGATGAATCCCAGGGTGAGCCGATCGTCGGCCTTGGCCAGCAAGGCCACCGGCTTCCCGATCGCCAAGATCGCCGCTCGCCTCGCCGTCGGCTACACCCTCGACGAAATCCTCAACGACATCACCGGGAAGACGCCTGCCTGCTTCGAGCCGACCATTGATTACGTCGTCACCAAAATCCCGCGCTTCGCCTTCGAAAAATTCCGAGGTAGTCCGGCCGTCCTCACCACCTCAATGAAATCGGTGGGCGAAGCGATGGCCATCGGCCGTTGTTTCGAAGAGTCCTTCCAGAAAGCCATGCGATCCCTGGAAACGGGATTCTCGGGATGGGGAGGCGACCGGGAGGAACCGGAGCTCACTGATGGTGAGCTGGATCGCCAGTTGAGGACCCCCTCTCCAGAGCGCATCCTCAGCGTGCGAACGGCGATGGTGCGCGGACGCAGCGATGAGGAGATTCATCGGATCAGCACGATTGACCCCTGGTTCCTGGCCAAACTGCGACGCATCATTGAGGCGGAGGCAAGGCTGATCAAGGGCAAAAGCCTGGAGCAGCTGAATGCCGACAGCCTGTTTGAAGCCAAGCAACTGGGTTTTTCAGACCGACAGATCGCCTGGCAGACCAACAGCGACGAATTGTCGGTGCGTCAGCGGCGTCATCAGCTCGATGTTCGCGCCGTCTTCAAAACCGTCGACACCTGCGCTGCGGAGTTCGCTTCCTCCACTCCTTATCACTACTCGACCTACGAGCGTCCCTTGCAGACCCTGCAGGCCGACGGATCGCTCAAGCCCCTTCCCGCTTCATCTGAGGTGAGTCGCCGCGAGGGCGGCCGCAAGATGATGATCCTTGGTGGTGGACCCAACAGAATCGGGCAGGGCATCGAATTCGACTACTGCTGCTGCCATGCCTCCTTTGCAGGGCAGGAGCAAGGGATCACCACGGTGATGGTGAACAGCAATCCGGAAACGGTGTCCACCGATTACGACACCAGCGACAGCCTCTACTTTGAACCGCTCACTTTGGAGGACGTGCTCAATGTGATCGAAGCGGAGCGTCCCGATGGCGTAGTGGTGCAGTTCGGTGGACAAACACCTCTGAAACTCGCGATTCCCCTGCTGCGCTGGCTTGACAGTGATGAGGGGCGCGCAACGGGCACCAGCATCTGGGGCACCTCTCCTGAATCGATCGACCGGGCCGAGGACCGCGAACAGTTCGAAGCCATCCTCCGGAAGCTGAACATTCGCCAACCCCGCAATGGCTTGGCACGCAGTGAGGAGGAGGCACGGGCCGTGGCGACAAGGGTGGGCTATCCAGTCGTCGTGCGTCCCTCCTATGTCTTGGGCGGACGAGCCATGGAGGTGGTGTTCGACGAAGAGGAACTCAACCGCTACATGCGCGAAGCCGTGCAGGTGGAGCCAGACCATCCGGTGCTGATTGACCAGTACCTCGAAAATGCCGTTGAAGTGGACGTGGACGCCCTCTGCGACCACACCGGTGCTGTGATTATCGGTGGTCTGATGGAGCACATCGAACCGGCGGGAATCCATTCCGGAGACTCAGCCTGCTGCTTGCCCGCGGTCTCCCTCGGCGAAGCGGCACTGAACACGATTCGCGAGTGGAGTCGCTCCTTGGCGCAAACCCTCGAGGTGCGGGGTCTGATCAACCTTCAGTTCGCCGTGCAGCGCAACACCGATGGATCAGAGGTCGTCTACATCATCGAAGCCAACCCCCGCGCCTCCAGGACTGTCCCCTTCGTCGCCAAGGCCACAGGACAACCACTGGCTCGCCTGGCAACCCGACTGATGGCGGGCGAAACCCTCACCGACATCGGTATGACCAGCGAACCGAAGCCCCCGCTTCAGTCGATCAAGGAGGCGGTGCTGCCGTTCCGGCGCTTCCCAGGGGCGGACACGGTGCTGGGGCCAGAAATGCGCTCCACGGGAGAGGTGATGGGATCCGCCGACAGTTTCGGCATGGCCTATGCCAAGGCTGAACTCGGCGCTGGAGAAGCTCTGCCCACCCAGGGGACAGTGTTCCTCTCCACCCACGACCGGGACAAGCAAGCGCTGGTGCCCATCGCCGCTCGGCTGATCGAACTCGGGTTCGATGTCACGGCCACCTCAGGCACGGCTCAGGCTCTCGCCAACGCGGGGTTGAAGGTGCAATCTGTACTCAAGGTGCATGAAGGGCGCCCCAACATCGAGGATCAGATTCGCTCCAATCAGGTGCAGCTGGTGATCAACACACCGATTGGCCGGCAAGCTGCCCATGACGACAAGTACCTGCGTCGGGCAGCGCTCGATTACGCCGTGCCAACGGTGACGACTCTCGCGGGAGCACGGGCGGCAGTGGAGGCGATCTCAGCACTCCAGCAACAGCCGAGGCTCAGCATCCATGCCCTGCAGGACGTCCACGCCATGCAGCGTTAGGCCACCGGTAGGGTTGCAGAAGCCTACTCACCGCTGTGACAGCCTCCGTTCCCGTTAAGTCTGGTAGTGACCTGCGTGATGACTTCCGTCGCGCCTACGAAAACCGCTACACCTGGGCACCTGGATTCCCCGGCTACCGCGGACGCTGCATCTGGCAGCAGGGGGATCAACGGGTCGAAGGCAAGTTTGAGATCGGCGCAGATCTCAAAGCCAAGGTGGAAGGCATTGAAAACGAAGAGATCCTCAAGGCGGTGAATTCCCAGCTCTGGGAAGTCGCAATCCATCGCGTGCGTCGCAGCTTTGAGCAGACCCACGGTGAGAACACCTTCACCGCCGGTGATACCAACGACGTGGGAACCGAAGTCCTGGTCGGCGGCAAAGGAGCAGGGGACAAATACCGCATCAAGGATGACGTGGTGACCATGGTTCACCGTCACATCCACGGCACTGTCGTGACGATCTACACCACCGATGTCACCGACACGGGTGCGGGCTACCTCAGTCACACTTACACCAGTCAGTATTCCGACCCGGCAACGGGAGAAGCCCGGGGCGGGCGCAGCAGCTTCAAAGACAGCTTCGCTCCTCTTCCTGGGGATGGCCCCTGGGTGCTGGCCGAGCGGGTCGTGACCACCGAAGCCCATGGCGATACCCCCGCAGGCAGCCAAACCTTCCGCTTTGAAGATCTCGAATCGCTCTGAGTTGATTGCCGGTACAAGCCGGCTATGAGACCATCCGCCCAAACCTGTTGAAAGGCATGGGCGGAGTCGAGTCGACCATTCAGGCCATCAATGGCCCGATCAACAGCATCGTCTGGGGATGGCCCACCGTCCTATTGATTGCCGCGACAGGCATTCTTCTAATGGTGGGCCTGCGGTTCATGCCACTGCAACGGCTGGGCTATGGCATCTCAATGATGCTGCGTCCTGCCGCATCTCAAACCGAAGGAGAGATCACCCCCTTTCAAGCGCTGATGACGTCGTTGTCGGCCACGATCGGTACAGGAAACATCGCCGGTGTTGCCGGGGCCATCGCCGTTGGTGGACCTGGCGCCGTCTTTTGGATGTGGATCATCGCGATCTTCGGCATCGCGACCAAGTACGCCGAAGCAGTGCTCGCGGTTCAGTTCCGCGAAACCGATGGAGACGGCAACCACGTGGGTGGGCCGATGTATTACATCCGCAACGGTCTCGGCAGCGGCTGGAGCTGGATGGCTGGCCTGTTTGCCCTCTTCGGCATGTTGGCGGGCTTCGGCATCGGCAATGGGGTTCAGGCCTTTGAGGTGTCGTCAGCCTTGAGCCTGATCGGCATCCCGAAGCTGGCGACCGGCGTGGTTTTGGCGGCTCTGGTTTTTGCTGTCGTCATCGGGGGCATCAAGCGCATCGCCCAGGCGGCCTCCGCCATTGTTCCGTTGATGTCGATCCTCTACGTCGCTGCATGCCTTCTGGTGTTGTTGGCCAATCTGGGGAGCGTGCCTGAGGCCTTCGCCACGATTGTCTCCAACGCGTTCTCTGGCAAAGCTGCGGCCGGTGGTGCCCTCGGTCAGGTTGTGCTGATGGGGTTCAAACGGGGCATCTTCTCCAATGAAGCAGGCCTGGGGAGCGCTCCGATCGCTCACGCGGCTGCCAAAACAGATGATCCCGTTCGCCAAGGAACGGTGGCGATGCTGGGCACCTTCATCGACACCCTGATCATCTGCACAATGACCGCCCTGGTGATCATCACCACCAAAGCCAATCTGATCCTCGATGCAGCAGGCGAAAAGCTGAGCGGCGCAGACCTCTCAATCGCTGCCTTCAACACCGGCATCGCCGGCAGCGGCGTGGTGGTCACTTTGGGGTTGGTGGTCTTCGCCTTCACCACCATTCTCGGCTGGAGCTTCTATGGCGAGCGCTGCACCACCTATCTGTTCGGTGAGTCCGCCGTGCTGCCCTTTCGTCTGACTTGGGTGGCTGTTGTCGTGATTGGTGCTGTCGCCGGGGACCGTGGAGTGATCTGGTCGATCGCCGACACGCTGAACGGCCTGATGGCTCTCCCCAACCTCGTGGCCTTGATCTTGCTCTCCGGAACGGTGTTCAAACTCACCAAGGCCTACAGCTTCAGCGACTGAGCACAACGACGAGCAATAAAAAAAGGGGGGCTCAACGCCCCCCTTTTTTTATTGGCGGCTGATCAACCCTGATCGGGCAACGGAGTTACGGACTTGAGCTTTTCATTGAGCTGCATGGCCAGGCTCTGACGACCCACAGCCAGAACCTTGAGGGTGTCTTCGTGCATCCGCAGCTGAGCGTCGGCAACCTGCATGCCACGCACAAGCTCCTTGAGCTCATCGGGAAGCGTATTGAGGTCGTAGCGCTTGCCCTCAAAGGTCAAGACAGGGTTGTTGGCTGCAGAGTCAGTCATCGTTCATCGCCGGGATGGCGGTGTGCCGGCGGCCAGATCGTAGAGGGATTCAGGACTTTTGCCGATCTCGAATGAACTGCCGTTCGCACAATTCGCGATAACGCCCACCACGCTGCATCAATTCATCGTGGGTTCCTCGATCGACAACAGCACCTTTCTCAAGAACCACGATTCGATCGGCTTCCTGCACCGTGGCCAGACGGTGAGCGATCACCAACACCGTTCGTCCCTTCATCGCCTGCTTAAGGCCGAGTTGCACCGCAGCCTCGGCTTCTGCATCGAGGGCACTGGTGGCTTCATCCAGTAGCAACAGCGCTGGATTGCCGAGCACCGCCCGGGCAATGGCGATCCGCTGCAGTTGTCCTCCGGAAACGTTGGTTCCCCGTTCCTCAAGCTGGGTGTCATACCCCCGGGGCAAGGCACGGATGAAATCATCCGCATTGGCCAACCGAGCCGCATCGCGCACCTCGTCGTCCGTCGCACGACGCCCGAACCGAATCGCTTCGGCAACGGTTCCGGAGAACACGGTTGTGCGCTGCGGAACCAGGGCCACCTGCTGACGCAGCTCACGGGCGCGCATCAGGCTGATGTCGGTGCCATCAAGGCGGATCTCGCCCTGTTGAACGGTGTTGAATCGCAGCAGGAGCGACAGCAAGGTGCTTTTGCCCGCACCGGAGGGGCCAACGATGGCCAGAACCTGACCGGCATCCACCTGCAGATTCAACTGATGCAGCACCGGCTGGGCTGGGTCATAGCCAAAGCTCACCTGATCAAAAACCAAATCACCTCGAAGAGCACCGATGGATTGCGCCTCGACTGGATCGGCGGCCTCCTGAGGCTCTCTCTCGATCTCACGCAGACGTCGCAGCGACGCCTGACCCTGCTGAAATTCGTTGAAGTTGTTGGTGACGTGAGCAATGGGATCGATCAGCACGATCAGCCCCGTCAGGTAACTGCTCAGCCCGGCAATGCTCAGATCACCGGTCTGAATCCGCCAGGCTCCGAGAGCCAGCACGGCAAACAGACCCACCACCTCGATGATGCCAACCACCGGATGCTGAAGCGCCACGAGGCTGTAGGTGCGGTGGCGGGCCTGCCGGTGCTGGTCGATTTCTGTCTCGAAGCGGTCCTGCAACCAGGGCTCAGCGGCAAAAGCACGCACCAGGGGCAAACCTTCGATGGCCTCACCAAGCAGACCGGCCAGTTCACTCACCTTTTTCTGACTGCGTTCCGTGGCCACCATCACGCGCGCACCAAACAGGCTGATCAACCAGACGATCACCGGTGCCAGCAACAGGATGGCCAGCGTCAGTTTCCAGTCGAGCCAAAGCATCATCCCCAGCACAGCAAAGAGCTGAAGCACGCTGGGAACCGTGTCGTGAATGGTCTTGTAAAGCACCTCGCTGACGCGATCTGCGTCTTCGGTGAAGCGGTAGGTGAGATCACCGGCCGAGAGCTTCTCCAGCGCTCCCAGCTCCACGGTCTGCAAGCGGCGGAACAGATCGCGCCGTAAATCCTGGCTCACCAGCAATGCAGGTCCGGCAAGAAGAGAGTCCTGACCGAACTGGGCGATTTTCTGAACAGCAAAGATCAGCAACGCCAGCCCGATCAGCTGAAACACACGAGCAAGATCACCCGACCCCAGCGCTGGAAACAAGTCCCCGGCCAGCTGCACGAGGAGCGGAAAGCTGCCGACGTAAACCACCATGCAGCAGCCCCCCCAGAGCAGTTCCCGCATGTGGGGGCGAAGCAGCGGCAGCAGCCGGCGGAATCCGGCCTGGGATGGGGTCAGCATCGCGGCACAGTATCAATGTTGAGCTCAGAACTCTCTCCAATGAAGCTGGATCAGTTCCTGAAATGGAAGGGTTGGGTCTCCACCGGCGGTGAAGCGAAGCAACGCATTCAGATGGGTGAAGTGGAGGTCAATGGAAGCGTTGAAACCCGGCGCGGTCGTCAGCTTTCCCCGGGAGATCGGGTTGTGCTTGCTGGGGAGGAGTCCGTTGTCGAGAGCGAAAACGCGACCGGGCCGTAAGTTGGCTGCCACATTCCATGGGGAAGCAAGGCGTGCGCAGACGGGTGATCGCTGGCAACTGGAAGATGCACATGACCTGCGCCCAGTCGCGGGAATTCATGGAAGCCTTCCTGCCACTGATTGCTGACACCCCTGACGACCGCGACCTGGTGCTGGCACCACCCTTCACGGCGCTGTCGACCATGGCGGAACTCAGCAAGAACTCCCGCCTCTGCCTGTCAAGCCAGAACGTGCACTGGGAAGGCCAAGGTGCCTTCACTGGAGAGATCTCCCCAGCGATGCTCAAGGAGCATGGTGTGACCCACACGATCGTGGGCCACAGCGAACCCCGGAAATACTTCAGTGAAAGCGACGAGCAGATCAACCACCGGGCCAGGTCATCCCAGTCCAACGGTCTGATTCCGATCGTTTGCGTTGGCGAAAGCGATGAGCAACGCGAACGGGGCGAAGCCGAACGGGTAATCCGCCGCCAGATCGAGCAGGGACTCGAGGGTCTCGATGCCGAGAAATTGGTGGTGGCCTACGAACCGATCTGGGCAATCGGCACAGGCAAAACCTGCGCTGCCGAAGAAGCCAACCGCATCTGTGGTCTGATTCGAAGCTGGGTGGGCTCCCCCGATCTGGTGATTCAGTACGGCGGCTCCGTCAAACCCAGCAACATTGATGAGTTGATGGGAATGAGCGATATCGACGGGGTTCTGGTGGGGGGCGCTTCCTTGGAGCCTGAAAGCTTTGGACGGATTGCCAACTACCAAGCGGCTTGATTCAGGCGACTGGCCCCAGGGCTGGCGCCAACGCACAACTGTGATGGGGGTGATCAACATCACTCCCGATTCCTTCAGCGACGGAGGACGATTCCTGGCCAGTGAAAGGGCCCTCGCCGAAGCCCAGCGGCAACTGTGCAATGGCGCTGACGTACTGGATCTGGGAGCCCAGAGCACCCGCCCTGGAGCTGAGGAGGTTGGCGCTGAGGAGGAATTACGCCGACTGTTACCTGCGCTCCAAGCAATACGGCAGCACTGCCCAGAGGCCCTGATCTCCGTCGACACGTTTCTCGCACCAGTTGCCGCGAAAGCCCTGGAGGCAGGTGCCAATTGGATCAATGATGTGAGCGGTGGCAGGCGGGATCCCGATCTGCTGCGCGTGGTTGCCGATGCGGGCTGTCCGGTGGTGCTGATGCACAGCCGCGGTGACAGCCAAACAATGGATCAACTCACGACTTACACCGATGTCGTGACGGATGTGAAAGAGGCGTTGCTGGAGCGCAGCGAAGCCGCGATTCAAGCCGGCGTTGATGAAAGCCAAATCATCTGGGATCCGGGTCTCGGCTTCGCCAAGACCCACGAGCAAAACCTCCAACTGCTGCGGGATCTGGAACAACTCACCGAAGGCCCAAAACCGGTGCTGATCGGCCCTTCGCGCAAACGCTTCATTGGTGCCGTGCTCGACGAGCCCAGACCGAAGGCGCGGCTCTGGGGGACCGCTGCCGTGGCCTGCCGCTGCGCTCAGGCGGGCGCTGCCGTGCTTCGGGTGCACGATGTAAGTCCCATCAGCCAGACGCTGCGCATGGCTGCTGCCCTCTGGTGAGATCCACGATCTTCATACAGATCGCGGCTTACCGAGACCCGGATCTCCCGGCCACGCTGCACCACCTGATCGAAAGGGCAGCGCAACCCGAACGCCTGCGCTTCAGCATCTGCCTGCAGCTGGCTGATAACGACCCAGCCCACTGGGGAGAAAGCGCGTTTCCGAATCATCCACACCTGAAGATCGTCAGGTTCGATGCAACTGAAAGTCATGGAGCCTGCTGGGCCCGTCGGCAGGCCCAAAGCTTTTACGGAGGAGAAGATTTCCTGCTCCAGATCGACAGCCACATGCGGGCCGTGGAGCACTGGGATGACCTACTGCTGAAGACCTGGAAGGAATGCAGCGATGAGCGAGCCGTTCTCAGTGTTTACCCCAACGGCTTTCACCCACCCTGCCGATTTCAAACATCAACATTGCCGGTGATGGGTGCCGACGAGTTCGATGCGTACGGCATCCTCAAGCTGCGAGGCATCAGCCGATTCCAACTTCCAGAAGAACAGCCAGAACGTCCTATCCCCGGAGCCTTTATCGCTGGAGGCTTCCTGTTCGGAGCCGGCTCAATCGTGAGCAAAGTTCCCTACGACCCAGAGCTGTATTTCTACGGAGAAGAGATTGCAATGTCGGCACGACTTTGGACTTCGGGTTTCAACATCTACGCCCCAAACCGTCTACTGCTCTTTCATCTCTATAAATCGGAAAGTACGGCAGCAGAGCATTCAGCCACCCATTGGGGCGATCACAGTGACTGGCACCAGTACAACCTTCGCTCACACAAACGTGTTCACAGACTACTTGGCAGCCTCGACAACGCCCCGGCGGCAATCCGTTGCTTCAATGATCATCCTGACGGGCCAAAACCTTTTGAATTAGGGACAACACGAAGCCTAACCATGTATCAACAGTGGGCTGGGGTTGATTTCAAAAGAGCAGAAATCAGCCAAGCTGCAAGAAAGGCAGAGTTCAACATTTCGCAGCTCTGAAATGCAGCACATTCATCTCCAACAAAAAAGCCAGAGTTTCTGACGAACTCTGGCTTTTTTGTTCATCACTTGGTCGAAGATTAGTCGGTGACAACACCCTCAATCCGATCTTCCACTTCCTGATACAGCTCCTGCAGCTGCTCGATGTTCTCGTCTGAGGTCTCCCAGTAGCCGCGACCGTGAACCTCAAGAAGCGTACCCACGATCTGACGGAAGCTGTTGGGGTTCAGTTCCAGCAGACGCTTGCGCATCTCCGGATCGTTGATGAAGGTCTCGTTGGCTTCCTCGTAAACGAAGTTGTCGACGGCACCACTGGTTGCACTCCAACCCAAAGTGAAGTTGAGACGCTTGGCCACCTCTCGCACACCCTCATAGCCGGAGTCGAGCATGCCTTCGTACCACTTGGGATTCAGCAACTTGGTACGAGAATCCAAGCGGATGGTTTCACTCAGCGAGCGCACCTGCGCGTTGGCCGTGGTGGTGTCAGCGATGTAGCTGGTGGGAGCTTTGCCGTCATCACGGAGGCCCGCGATCAGCTTGGTGGGATCGGAGTCGAAGTAGTGGCTCACATCAGTGAGGGAAATCTCAGCCGAATCCAGATTCTGGAAGGTGACATCCGCAGTCTTCATCACGTTCTCGAACACCTCACGCTTCTGGTTCATCTCACCAGGGTTGTCGGCATTGAAGGCGAAGGTCTTGCGAGAGAGGTACATCTCCTGCAGCTCACCTTCCTCCTCCCAGGTGCTGTTCTCCACCGCAAGGTTCACATTGGAGCTGTAGCTACCGCTGGCATTGGAGAACACCCGGCAGGCCGCATCACGCAGACTCATGCCTTCTTTCTCGGCCTGCTCGAGGGCGTGCTTGCGAACGAAGTTCTGCTCTAGGGGCTCGTCGGCCTCTGCAGCCATTTTCACGGCCTGATCAATCAGGGCCATCTGGTTGATGAACAGATCGCGGAACACACCGGAGCAGTTCACCACCACATCAACGCGGGGGCGACCGAGTTCTTCAAGGGGGATCAGCTCAAGCTTGTTGACCCGACCCACGGAATCAGGCATCGGCTTGACGCCAACGAACCAAAGAATCTGAGCCAGAGATTCGCCGTAGGTCTTGATGTTGTCCGTTCCCCAGAGCACGCAGGCGATGGTCTCGGGCCAAGTGCCCTGTTCCTCGCGCTGACGCTCAATCAACTTATCGACAACACTCTTGGCTGCAGCCACCGCGGCACGGGTGGGAATCGCCTGCGGATCCAGCGCGTGGATGTTCTTGCCGCTGGGAAGCACACCAGGATTCCGAATCGGATCACCACCAGGGCCCGGAAGGATGTATTCGCCATCCAGAGCCTTCAGGAGACTCTCCATTTCCATGTCGGCACACACCTGCTCGAGGCAGAAGCGCAGATAAGCAAAGAGCTTGTCGAGCTCGGCGGAATCGATCTGAACGAAACCGGCCGTGCAACAGGCCCGCAACCAGGGTGAGGGAAGCTTGAAGCCAAACTTCGCCAGCAGGTCGTAGAACCAACCGAAGCTGTTGCGCAGGCTGACCCGACCATCACGACCGGTGAGGGTACGAACCATGGCACCGATCGCAGCACGGGATGTCTCCGTGATCGTGCGATTGAACTCAACATCAGCGAGCACGCCCTCGTCGTTGCCTTTGTAGATGTCTTCGATGGAGCGGCCCATTGCCTCAGCCAGCAGGCCGGGGAGTGAGCGCAGGCCATCCTCCTCACGCTCAAGAGCAGCGATGCTCACCAACGTGGCAACGGCTTCCTCTGCGGTGGGAGGCTTGCCAATGGTGTGCAGGCCACAAGGAAGGAGACGACTTTCAATCTCCATCAACTGGCGGTAGACGGCACCCACAAGGGCATCGCGTCCCTCCAATTCGAGAGTCGAGGCATCTTCCTCAGGAAGGTCGACGTCCTTATCGAGGTTGCACTGACGTGCCGTCTCAACGATCGTGTTGACGATCTGAATGCCGCGGCCGCCCTCACGGAGCTGCTGGTAGGAACCCACCAGCTCACCCAGCTCCTTCAGGCCCTTGTATAGACCGGCGTTTTCGGCAGGAGGGGTGAGGTAGCTGATGGTGGAGGCATAACCCCGCCGCTTGGCAATGGTGGCCTCGGAGGGGTTGTTGGCGGCGTAGTAATAGAGGTTGGGCAGCGCACCGATCAGTGAATCGGGATAACAGGTTTCGCTCATGCCCATCTGCTTGCCGGGCATGAATTCGAGGGAGCCATGGGTGCCGAAGTGCAGCACCGCATCAGCCTTCCAGATCTTCTGCAGGTAGGTGTAGTAGGCGGCGAAGCCGTGGTGAGGGCTTGCACTACGGGAGTAGAGCAGGCGCATCGGGTCACCTTCGTAGCCGAAGGTGGGCTGAACACCAACGAAGACGTTGCCGAAATGGCGACCGAAAACCAAAAGGTTCTGGCCATCGCTGTTGAGGTTGCCGGGGGGCTTGCCCCAGTTCTCTTCAAGCCGCTCGGAGTAAGGAGTTAGGCGCTCGTACTCCTCAACGCTCATCCGATGGGCGATCGACAGCTCCGGGGAGCCCTGCATGGCATCGGCGTCATTGATGACGGCCTCCAACAGCTCTCGAGGAGTGGAAGGCATGTCCTGAACGTCGTAGCCCTTTGCCTTCATCTCCTGCATCACCCGATGGATCGAGCCGAAGACGTCGAGGTAAGCCGCCGTTCCGACATTCCCCTTGTCGGGAGGGAAGCTGAACACGGTGATCGCCAGCTTCTTTTCGTTTCGGGGCTTGATCCGCAGTGATGACCAGCGAATTGCACGCTCAGCAATGGCATCAACCCGGTCTTGGAGGGTGTGAGCTTTGCCGGTGGCGTCGTCACGACCGGACAGAACGATGGGCTCGATGGCACCATCAAGTTCCGGAATGGCGATCTGCAAGGCCACCTGCACCGGGTGCAGGCCGAGGTCGCTCTGTTCCCACTCCTGGGTGGTTTGGAAGACGAGGGGAAGCGCCACCATGTAAGGGCGGTTGAGCTTTTTCAGAGACTCAATCGCCTTCGGGTGGTCCTGGCGGGCCGGACCTCCGACCAGCGCAAAACCGGTGAGGGAGACGATGCCATCCACCAGGGGCTGTTCGGGATTTAGCGGGTCGTAGAAGAAAGCGTTGACCGGCCTAGAGAAGTCGAGGCCACCGCAGAAGATTGGAATCACGCGGGCACCACGGAACTCCAGTTCCTGGATGGTGGCCACGTAATGCGCATCGTCACCGGTGACGATGTGGCTGCGCTGGAGAACCAGGCCGATCACAGGTCCTTTTCGGGCTTCCTCAGACAGGTCTGTGCGACTGGAGTTCCAGTTCAAATATTCCTTGAGGTCCTCGAACATCGAGGGAGCCAGGGGGTGCCAGATGCCGAGGTCGGGGAACACTTCGGGCTCCGCCACGTCCATCGCTGGACGCTCCTCACCTTCTGCGGCTGGGAAGACGTACTTGTCCGCCAGCATCAACAGGAAGTTGCGCAAGTTGTCGGGAGTACCGCCGAGCCAGTACTGGAAGCTGAGCATGAAGCTGCGGGCATCCTGCGCCTTCTCGACCGGCAGGTACTTGAGGACGGTGGGCAGCGTGTTCAGTAGCTTGAGCATCGCGTCCTGGAAACCAGCACCTCCGGCCTCCTTCCGCTTCTTCATGAAGCCTGCGATAGCGCTCTTGCTCTGACCGAGCTGGGCCATCGAGAAGCTGCCCAGCTTGTTCAGCCGCATCACTTCAGGCATGGACGGGAAGACCACAGCCGCCTTGAGTCGATCGCGGTGTGGGGCAACGGCGTCCACAACCTTCTGAGCCAGATCTTCAATGAAGATCAAGGAGGCGATAAAAACATCAGCCTCTGCCACATCGGCACAGAAGCCGGCGTAGTTGTCGTCGTCGCGGAGTTCTTCGATCAGATAGCCGCTCAGCTCGATCCCGAGATCGCCACCTGACGCATTCAGTGCCGTCGCAGCCTGGGTGAGGGCGTTTTGATACTGAGGCTCGAGCACCACATAAACCGCCTTCATCACGGACTTGTGGTTCTGACCCTCCACAGGAGCAACTCGGCGATCGGCGGAGCGGACCTGCGTGAACATCTGCGCGCTTTGAGCAATGTAAAGAACCTTACGGTGACTGGCCCTAAGGACGCGAGGATTTCTGATCGGCCGTTACACGAGCCGACCCATAGGCTTTGAAGCGTCTGCTGCGCTTTCATGACCGCTCCGATTCCCGTCGTTGTCGCCGGTGCCCTGGGGCGAATGGGTGCCGAGGTGATTAAGGCTGTGGTGGGAGCCCAGGACTGCAGCCTGGTTGGCGCCATCGACAACACACCCGGCAAAGAGGGGGCAGACGTGGGTCTGGAGCTGGGCCTGGGCGAGCTTGAGGTGGCCGTGACGGCTGATTTTGAAGGCTGTCTCTGCGCTGTGAGCCAATCGGTGCGAGACAGCGGCAGCGGCGCCGTGCTGGTGGACTTCACCCACCCTTCCGTTGTGTACGAGCACACCCGAGCGGCGATCGCCTACGGCGTTCATCCCGTGATCGGAACCACAGGGCTCTCCCCTGAACAACTCAACGACCTCACCGAGTTTTCGGCCAAAGCGTCCGTGGGTGGGGCCGTGATTCCCAATTTTTCAGTGGGCATGGTGCTGTTGCAGCAAGCGGCAGCCGCAGCGGCACGGTTCTACGACCACGCGGAACTGACGGAGTTGCACCACAACCGCAAGGCCGACGCCCCCAGCGGTACCTGCATCAAAACCGCGGAGCTGATGGAGGAGCTGGGGAAAAGCTTCAATCCCGAGGAAGTGGACGAGCACGAATCCCTGGCGGGTTGCCGCGGTGGACAGCGGGACAGTGGCCTGCGGCTGCACTCCGTACGGCTGCCGGGCCTGGTGGCTCACCAGGAAGTGATGTTCGGTGCCCCGGGGGAGACCTACACCCTGCGTCACGACACGATTGATCGTTCCGCCTACATGCCAGGCGTGCTGCTCACGGTGCGCAAGGTGGGCAACCTCGGCAGCCTTGTGTATGGCCTTGAGCGCCTGATCTGAAGGCGACACCATGCTCATTCCCCTTCGCCCCGGTGAACTTCAACGGCTGATCCCTGCCGTTGCCACGGGCAACCAGTTCCGCTTCTCCCTCGGCAACCCCCAGGAGGTGCTGCAGCGCCTGATGATCGCCGCCATCGGTGGAGTCATCACATTCCTGATCTACAACCAAGCGCAGCTCGGCAGCCGCTGGGGCCCCGTCTGGCTGGTGATCAGCGTCGTGTTCTTCCTGTATGTGCTTTGGGGCCCAATCGTTCAGGCCGGCCAGCGCAACGCCACCCTTCGGCGATATCCCTCGGCAGCCCTGTTCGAGGGCGAGGTGGCAGACGTGATCACGAGAGAGCGGGTGGAAAACCGCCACGAGCAGGCCGACAGCCGCGGCCGGCTGGAACTCGTGGAGAACCGACGCACATGGATGCTGCTCGAACTCGAAGACGAGGAGGGTTATCTCGGCCGAGTGGCATTTCCGATGGAGAAAAAACACCAGTCGATCCGCCGCGGCAGCCTGATCCGCTGCCTGGTGCTGAGTGAGCGCAAGGATTTCTCAAAGATCGGCGCCCTCAGCGATGCTTGGCTGCCGGGCATGCGGATGTGGGTTGGCGAATACCCATTCCTGCTCCGCCCAGCCTTTGAGGAGCTCTGCCAACTGCGCCTGAACAGCCGGCGCTGAACAGCCACTGCTGAACATTTCTTAAACCTGGTTTACACTTCTTAGTAATTCAACCGGTGGCTTCCATGTCTCAGTCCTCACCTTCCACTCCTGTCGTGCGCGGTGCACAAGTCACCATGGAAGACGGCGGCCGCCTCAACGCCTTTGCCACCGAACCCCGCATGGAAGTGGTTGAAGCGACGCAGGGTTGGGGTTTCCACGACCGCGCCGAAAAACTGAACGGCCGCATGGCCATGCTCGGCTTCATCGCTCTGCTCGCCACCGAGTTGGCCCTGGGCGGCGAATCCTTCGTTCACGGACTGCTCGGCTTGGGCTGATTGCCTCGCGCTGGATTGGGATGGCTGGCCAGACTCCCTGAATGGCCCCTTCCCTTCCAGAGATTCATGTGTTGGGCGCTGGTCCTACCGGCGCCCTTACAGCTCTTGCCCTCGGCCTCCGTGGTCAGCGCGTGGTCCTGTTTGACCCGCTGACGGCATCGGAACTGCAATCCAGAAGCCGGGCCTACGCCATCACCCACTCCAGTCGTCGGTTGTTGACGAATCTGGGGCTCTGGCACGACCTACGCGATGCCTTGGTGCCTTTCCGTGACCTCGATTTGCGAGATGGGGCCACCAACGCCCGCGTTCTCTTCGGCCAGAACGATCTGGCATCAGCCAATCAGAACCATGACGGCATTGGCTGGATCCTCGATCACCGGCCGTTGATGAAGCTGCTGCTGGCACGGCTTGAGGCCAATGACAACGTTGCCATGTACCTGGACGAACCATGCCCTGATCCAAGCGCTGATGCCCTGATCGTGGCGGCTGATGGACCGCGCTCCCCCACGCGAGAGGCCTGGGGCATCCGTCACTGGGGCATCCGCTATCGCCAGGGGTGCCTCACCGCCAAAGTTGCCCTGCGGGGACTCCCCCACGACAGGGCCTGCGAGTTGTTTCGCCCGGAAGGCCCTCTTGCTGTTCTGCCCTTGGGGCAGGGCACGTTCCAGGTGGTGTGGAGTGCACCCTGGCAGCGTTGCCAGCAGCGCAGCACGCTGCAGCGCAGTGCGTTTCTCGATCAGTTGGCCGCTGTTCTGCCGGAGGGTATTGAACCGGATTTCCTTCTGGATCAACCCCGAGCCTTCCCACAACAATGGCTGCTGGCTCGCCGCATGCATCGCGGACGGGGCGTGCTGATTGGCGAAGCGGGCCACCGCTGCCATCCCGTGGGAGGCCAGGGGCTCAATCTCTGCTGGCGTGATGTGGAAGGCTTGCTGCGCGCCGTGGAGCAGGGCGGCAGCGCCGCAACAATTGCTCGGCGCTACGGGATGAGCCGCTGGCTGGATGTGCTCCAGGTAGGTGTGGCGACGGATCTTCTGGTGCGGGTGTTCTCCAACCGCCAACCGCTGTTGCTTCCCCTGCGGCACTTGGCCCTGCTGCTGCTGAAACAGTTCTCTGTGCTGCGCCAACTCAGCTTGCGGGCCATGAGTGACGGCCCCATGCAGCTCTGGCGGGCCTTGCCAAACTGAGCCAAGCGCGGGTCGCAACCATGGTGATGTCCAGCCAGCGGCAACCCCCAGCAACAGACGCCTTGCTGCAATTCCTTCAACGCCGATTGGGGTTGAGTCCAAGCGCCCTGGAGCTAGGGCAACGCCAGGCGGAGCTGGAACAAGCCCCCCTCCCGATTGTGCTGTGGAGCTTCGGGTTGTTGAGTTTGCAGCAGTTGGAAGACGTCTTCGACTGGCAGAACAGTCAGCCGTAGCGCAACAACGCTTCCACGGGTTGACCCGCAGGTAACGCCTGACGGCCTCCCAGCCCCTCCAGCTCGATCACAAAGGCAAAACCCACCAAGCAACCACCGGCCTGCTCCACTAGTTGTCCAGTCGCTGCTGCTGTTCCACCGGTGGCCAGCAAATCGTCCACCACCAGGACACGGGGTGAATTCTCAAAGGCATCGGCTTGAATCTCGAGCCGATCGGTGCCGTACTCCAGGGCGTAGTCGAGACCGACCACCTCACCGGGCAGCTTTCCAGGCTTCCGCACAGGCACGAAGCCAAGCCGTCGGTCGCTGGCCAACGGAGCCCCAAAGATGAACCCCCGGGATTCGATCCCCACGATCAGGTCAGGCTTCACCTGGTCGCAGAACCGGCCCAGCTGGCGGATCACCTCGGCCATTGCTTCGGGCGACCGCAGGAGCGGGTTGATGTCTCGAAACAGAATTCCAGGCTTGGGAAAGTCTGGAATTGAACGAATGTGCGACTGAAGATCCAAATCCAGGTGACGCAATGGCGGTGCCCCTGGCATCATCGCAGCCATGACTGAAGCTCCAGCCCCAAGCGCACCCAGCGACGGCGCGCGTCTCAGCCGGCGGGGCGTCGAGCGCCTCGACCTATTGCTTCTGACCATTGAGGCTCTTGATCTCAATGGTGGGGAGGCGATGGTCTGGACCAGCCAGCAGATGGGCCTTCAAGCGCAATTCCCTAACCGGGTTGAACTCTGGAAGCGGCGCTGTCATAACCCCCTTCGGCGCACCACCCGGCGGGACCAGCTCGACCCAGTGGACGCTGAATCCCTGATTTGCCTGGTGTGTGCCATGGCAGATCGGCTCTATCCAATGCTCCACCAACTCCTCTCGAGCCGCGAGCCGGAACAGCTCACCCAACAGCGTTGGCAGTTGTTCCACGAGCGCCTGCGCGACCTCATCGAAGAGCGGATGAATCAACGCCGGGAAGCGGTTGTTCGCCTTCTCACGATGGAGCCGGCGGCCCCTCTGCACCGCGAACTGATCAGCACCCTGGCGTTCTGCGCAGGCCCAGGAGGAATCGATCGACTCCGCGCCACCCTGCTCGACCCCACGCCCTAGGCCGACCATGTTGAAAACGACGTACCAATACGAACAGACCGCAGCACGGCTGGTGGTGGAAGGCTTTCCCGACCTCTCCGCCGACCATTCCAATGAGGCGATCGGCATCCTGTCGTCTTGGCGGCTGCAGTTGGTCGGAGCACCGGAACTGGAAGGCACACGGGATCATCTCGAGGCTCTGATGGGAGCCGTGATGCCCTACGCCAGACATCGTTTGTCCGGTGTGCAGCGCCGTTTTGGCCAGGAGAGCGGTTTTGTGAGCATCGCGCCGGATCAGGCCAACCATCGGCTGGAACTTCGCAGCAGCAGAGAGGGCGTTGAGCCGCTGCAGCTCAAGCTCGATGACGCCGAACTGGCCGATCTGGTGCGATGCCTCGATCGCTTGCGGCTGGACAGCCGGGTCAAGCTGACCTGGACGTTCCCCGAGGACCGCCCCTTGAAGCGTCAGGAGATCGTCGATCGCGTTCCTCTACAGAAACGCCTTGGACCACCCCTTCTGGCTGGGGTCGCTCTGGCGTGCACCATCGCCACAGCATGGCTTGTTCCTCTGCCTCAGGAGACCAAGGAGTCATCGCCGGCGCCCGCCCCCGTGGACAAGCCTGAAACGCAGTCCGAACGTTGACGTGCAGGAAACACGCTTCAGAATCGCCGCATTAACGGCTCACTGATCAGCACCATGCCATGAGGAAGGCACGCCGTAGCAGCAAACTCGATCAACGACGGGTCTTCCGCCCCCGTCGTCGCTTTCCCTACGGCGCCGTCTTGCGTCAGTTCACGGTCGTCGTTCTGATGCTGGCTGCGGCAGCCGGGATCGCTGTGCTTCTTCATCAGTTGCCCCAGCAGGTCGACATCATGCTGCTGCTGAGCAAGGCCATCGATGATCTGATTGGCGGTGTTCAGCAACTGCTGGAAGCCATGCTTGGGCTCGCAGCCATCGTGCTGATCGCTGGCATCGTGCTCCTGGCCGGCATTCTCTTACTTGGTGCGCTCTGGAGGTTGATTCGCATGATCCGCCTGGTGATCTCGCCCCCCGCTCAAGGCCGGCGCTGAGGCGGAGCCAGAGAGCGCTGATGATTCCACAACTCCTCCAGCGTCACGGTTCCATCCCGATCACCATCCAAAACATTGAAGTTGCGACTGATCCAGGGGATGCGCTGGGCTTCCTCTGAATCCAAGCGAAGATTCCGGTCGCGGTCGGCCTGGCGGAAATGGCGCTTCAGGCGAGGGCCAGTGGGCGATGAATCCTGAAGACGTAGGTCCTTCAAGAGGAGATATGAGCGATTGTTCTGGCGTTTGAGCACACGGCTCAAGGCACGTCGACCCTGCACTTCCGAGGCATCCAATCGACCGTCTCTGTTGACGTCCAAGCGGATGAACAGGGTTTCCATCCTGGTGCTGTAGACGCGCATGGTCTTGTCGCCCGGGGCGGCCTGCAACGCCATAGGACTCAGTGCCAATGCCAACGGGCCGAGCACACGGATGGCTTTTGGCGCAGTCATGTCACCAGCCTATGGAGCATGAGCAGCTCTGACGATGACTGATGCATGACCGCCGGCTGCTGAGCTGTGACTGGGTCCTACCGGGGAGGGACAGACGCCAGGCCACTGCATACCATCAGCCCATCCGCTGATGGCCATGGCCAAGGACACCATGATCTGGGTGGTGGACGACGACCCGGAACTGAGAAAGATGGTCGGCACCTACCTGATCGACCAGGGCTATGACGTGCGCAGCCTCTGCGATGTGAAGCAATTCGAGGCACGTCTGGAGTGCCAACGCCCGGATCTGGTGGTCCTTGACCTGATGCTGCCTGGTGATGATGGGCTGACGGCTCTGAGAAGGCTGCGGGATGCCGGAGATGATCTCCCCGTGTTGATGCTCACCGCCCGCGCGGACGGTGTGGATCGGATTATTGGCCTTGAACAGGGGGCCGATGACTACCTGGCCAAACCGTTCTTGCCCAGAGAACTCACGGCTCGAATTGAAGCCGTGCTCCGGCGGCGCAATGCGATGCCAGCGGGAACACCGGTGGAAGGTGGGGAATGCATCCGCTTTGGCGACAACCAACTGGATCTCTCCGCCCGCACCTTGCTGCAGAACAACGAGCCGGTTGTGATCACCAGCGGTGAGTTCAGCCTTCTGGCCGCCTTTGTGAGCCATCCCCATCGCCCCCTCTCGCGGGAACGTCTGATCGAACTCGCCCGAGGTCCCGGCAGCGACACCGACAGCCGCAGCATGGATGTTCAGGTGTCGCGGGTGCGCAAGCTGGTGGAACCGGATCCAACCCGCCCCCGCTACGTGCAGACGGTTTGGGGGTATGGCTACGTCTTTGTGCCGGACGGCACGCCGAGATCCCGCTGAGATGCCTCGCCAACGGGGACTGACACGCGGACTTGCTCGCTTCGGCGCATGGGGGACAGCCCTCATGGCCTGTTGGATGCTGGCTCTGCTGCTGCTGCAGGTGCTGTTCGGCAGGCAACTGGAACGGATTCAGACGCTGCAATTGGGGCGGGACCTGGCGTTGAACATCCGCCTCACCGAACTAACCCTGGAGCGTTACCCCCCTTCACTGATCAGCGAACTCACGGGCCTGGAACTCGTGGTGAGCGCACAACCAGCGGCGCCGGATCGAGAAAGCCAAGCTGCGGCCCAGCGGCGCCAAGAGCTGCGGCAGGTGCTCTGCTCTCGCCTCACGCACTGCCGTGAGCTCCGGCCTGCCCCGAGCAGGGCTGGCACGCCGGAGGCATGGATTGAACTGTTCTCTCCGCTGGAACCAGTCTGGCTGCGCACACCCCTGCCCATGTCGCGCGCCTGGCCGCCTCCACCAACACTGCTGCTGCTGGCCCTGGTGGGCGCGACGGTGATGACCGGGGTGCTCTATCTGCTCCTCGATGTTGCCCGTCCTCTTCGAAAGCTTGAGGACGCTGTTTCTCGAGTGGGAGAAGACATCAACCGCGAACCTGTCCCCGAACAAGGATCCGCTGAAGTACGGCGGATCTCCCGACGCTTCAACGCAATGGTGCACCGCCTGGCTGAAGGGGAAAAAGAGCGCGCCACGATGCTGGCCGGCATCGCCCACGATCTACGTGCACCTCTCACGCGGCTGCAGTTTCGGTTGTCGATGCCGGAGCTCAATTCCGAGGAGCGGACGCGTTGCCACAGCGATCTGGAGGCCCTAGAGCGCATTACAGGTCAGTTTCTGCTGTACGCCGGAGGCGGTGAACGGGAGGAAAGCGTTGAATGTCCACTGGATCAGTGGCTTGCTGAAACCGTGGCGGGCCAACCGAGGGACCAGATTCAGCTCGAGCTCAGTCCGATCAGCTTGCCGATTCGGCCGGTCGCCCTGGGCCGCGCCGTGAGCAACCTGATCGACAACGCTTTCAGCCATGGCACCGCACCGGTTGTCGTTCGGCTGCGCAGGCGGGGAGCGGAGGTTGCCATTGAAGTGTGGGACCAGGGGCAGGGAATGCCCGCCAATGCCTGGGAACGAGCCCTGCAACCCTTTCAACGCCTGGATTCAGCGCGAGGGAGTCAAGGCCATTGCGGCCTCGGGCTGGCCATCGTGAACCATGTGGTCCGCACCCACGCTGGACGACTGAGTATTCGGCAGGGCAATGGCGATCCAGGCCGGTTTGCCGTGATCATCACCCTGCCGGTGAAGGAGACGAAAATGCCAGACATTCCGTAAAAAACCGGACTGGATCATCCCGGAAGATTGCATTGCTGGCAGAACTGAACTGGCGATCCACCTGAAGCATGAGCCAGCCCAGCGACCCTGACATGACAGCCGTCCTGGATGCCATCGATCACTACAGCGATGGCGATGTCGACCAGCCGCAGGAAATCATGGTGGAGCTGCAGGAGGGTTGTTCAAACAAGCACAAACCGCTGAACAAAAAGGTCTACGAAAAAGAGCTGGCCAAACTCCAGACGGAACTGGTGAAGATGCAGTACTGGGTGAAAGCCACCGGCTTTCGCATGATCATCCTGTTTGAAGGGCGGGACGCCGCAGGCAAGGGAGGATCGATCAAACGGCTGACGGAGCCCTTGAACCCCAGGGGATGCCGGGTGGTGGCCCTAGGCACACCTTCAGAGCATCAAAAAAGCCAATGGTATTTCCAGCGCTATGTGGAGCATTTCCCCAGTGCCGGAGAAATCGTTATCTTCGACCGGAGCTGGTACAACCGGGCCGGCGTGGAGAGGGTGATGGGCTTCGCGACACGCGAACAAGTGGAGCAGTTTTATGTGTCGTGCCCACAGTTTGAGCAAATGCTGGTGCAGGACGGAATCCTGCTACTCAAATACTGGTTCTCCATCAACGATGACGAACAGGAGAAACGCTTTCAGGAACGCATTGATAACGAAGAGCGTCGCTGGAAGATGAGTCCGATGGACATCGAATCACGCAATCGCTGGGTGGAGTACTCGAAAGCGAAGGACATCATGTTTTCCAAGACGCATATTCCGGAAGCCCCATGGTTCACCGTGGAGGCCAATGACAAGCGCCGCGCCCGCTTGAATTGCCTGCGCCACATCCTCAGCAAGGTGCCCTATGAAGACATGACACCTCCGCCCATCAAGATGCCGAAGCGTCCAAAGCAAGGCAGCTACAAACGACCTCCCTTCAACGAACAATTCTTTGTTCCCAACAACTATCCATACAAGAACTAAACAGAGGAGCTCAATGGAATGGGAGCAGGCCAAGAAGCACGTCAATAAAACCAAGCTCCACTCGCAAAGATCGTTTTAGAGATTCCAACCAACCCATCGATCTGCTGCCCTCAGACAGACTGATGAGTTTCGCCTAAGCCAAAGCCATCGAAATCCGTTTCATCCAACTCAATACACAAACCAGCAAAACAAATAGACGAGCAGCGACAAGCCAAACACCAACATTCCGACCGATGTTTTAATCCTCATCCACTTTTTGTCCCACTTGTAGGGAGCCATCACCACGATCGTAAAAAATGTCAAAGCGGCATACACAACTAAAGTGTGCTTGGGATGCTCTTTGGCAACCAACATGCTGATGCCATGCCAAAAGAAGGTCAGCATCGAGGCATAGGATGAAATCGCTCCAAGGTTGTAAAGCAACTCTTTGCGCTTTTGGAGTTGCCCACTAATCCATTCTTGAAGGCGCATCAGGGACATCGAAGGGACGAGAACTTCAACTTAGCGATTGGATCTTTTAACTCACATTGCAAGGAATCCCCTCACCACATCGAGTGTCATGTGCAGCGGGCTTGAGCCCAGACAGCAGCACGCTTTAAGGTGACCAACCATCAAGTCCCCCAGGTTTTGCTCGCTTCCTGGCAAGTCCTAATGCGGTGTATCGCCAGCGCACTGTTCCTGGTGGCCCATGGCCTGCTGGTGCTGGAGCACATCACCATTGGGACGGCACTCCATGGGATTGCGGAGTTGTTCCTTGCCCCTTGGGCTCTGCGCCACAAAGCCTGGGACATCATCGTGATCGGACTGATTTTCTGCGTCTTCGACCTGTGGGGAACGCTGCGCTTGACCGGCGCCCTGGTCTAAGAGCCCCTCAGCCACTGAGCTGCTGGGACCAAAAACCAAAGAGCTGCCAAGACGACCAGAGGAACATCCCAAGGAACACCCAGTTCAGCCAAGCGGGACGTCGGTCGTTTTCAAACATCTCTCAAGACAGCGAGAAGGCGACACCTGACCTTATCGGTGCCGCCAGTCAATGACCATGGAGCAGGAGTTGAAGCAGCAACAGCGCTCCCATCCCGCCACAGCCCGCCAGCAGCCAGGGCAATCGAGCCTGCCGGGGATCGGGCAATTCTTCGCGAAACACCCCCATCAAAAGGCCTCCACCTAAGAAGGCCGAAGCCGTTGCCAACGTGAACTCATTGACCACACCAAAGACCGAGGCATGAAGAAGACCCAGAACGAGCACAGCACTGCCAAGCAAACTGGCACGACGACGGAACCGCGGTGGGTGGTGCATCGCGGCATGACGGTCCATCAACAACACGTGAGTACTGATGGCAACCGTGAACAAAACGACATAACCCACTCCTTCTGATTTGAACAGTGTCGGCAGGGAATAGGCGTAGATGTAATTGAGAGACGCGTAGTTAAAAAGATCAAGCCAAGCCGCATAGGCCGGTGCGACCTCTTTTTGCTTCGTCAGCACATTCAGGCTGAAGACCGCCAGCACACCCCCAAACGCGGCCAGAAACAGCCAGGACTCCACCACAGCTGTCGGCACGTGACTCATCAAACCCTGGGCTTCCGAGAGTTCAGATCCCCCAGCCGCCAACTCCGGCAGCAAATGAAGGAACACGTAAGCCAAGCTGGCGCCTCCTCCAATGGAAGCCAAACGGTGCTGCTGCTGCTCTGGAAATGATGCGAGCCAGCCTGCCAACCAATGACAACCGCTAATCGCCAGGACACACAGTGATGGAACCAGCCAGATCATTTACGGCCAATCAGATGATCAAATTCTGATGAGGTTCAGCGGAAACGTCATGTGGTCTGACTGGGGCAGATCAGCGGGCCCAAGCGTTCGCGATTCGCATCAGAACACCGACATCCACAACCGGCATCCTGATCGTGGTGGTGGCCAATGGCGCCGGCGCCCACAGCCAGCAGTCGCTTGGCACCGTGATCTTCGGAGGCCTGGTGGTGGCCACTGTGCTGTCGCTTGGGGTCGTTCCCCCGGTGTACGTGCTGGTGAAAAACTTCGAACAGCCTCTGTTTAAACCGATCAACTGACCTGATTCGTCATTGATGCCGCGGCCGAAGCATCACTTCGCCGAGGAACTCCAATCGGCCGAACGAAACGACACGTTGGCACCACCACTGCGTTTCAAGTCGTGCATGCCCTCCAACTGGTTGTAGACCGACAGCAGCTGCCGGCGCATGTGATCGGTATGCGGCAGATCAGCGATCAAACGCAGCACATCCTCTAAGGATCGCTTGGCATCGATGACCAAACGACAATCGGGGCTGCCAGGCTCATCACGCATAAATCAGAAGCGAATACCTCTATTCAGCAGAAAATCGCTGCTTGCGGGTGTCTGAATCCCTACCAATACAGCGATATTCAGCAGAAATTCAGGGTTTGATCCCAACTGGCTTAACGCTCATTCATCCCGCGGCGTTTCGCACCGCTGGCAGCCTGAGGCTGCTGAGCCACGACAACAGCACCAGCAAGGATGAAGCCCAGAGACAAGCCTGCATGCCTGCGGCTTCGGTTCTGCCAAGCATGAACACCGCTCCCGAGAGCAACGTGCCCACGAGTCGCCCGGCAGCATTGGCCATGTAATAGAAGCCCACATTGAGGCTGACGCTCTCCGCATCGGTGTACGCCAGCACCATGTAGGAGTGGATCGACGAATTCATCGCGAACACCACCCCGAAGGCGGCAAGGCCTGCGGTGATAGCAACCGCCACATCAACCTGGCGCCACAGCGCCACAGCAATCAGGGCCGGTATCGCCGTCAACAACGCACTCCAGAACTGCACAGCAGACACCCCCGGGGATGTGGTCTGCCCCCAGAGCCGTCTCAGGCCAGGCGCTGATCCCTGGACGATGCCGTAGCCAATCACCCAGAGACCGAGGAAGCCACCGATCTCCCAGAAACTCCAGCCCAGGGAGGTCTCGAGAAACACCGGCAAGGCCACCACGAACCAGACATCCCGGGCACCAAACAAGAAGAAGCGCGCCAGAGACAGCACGTTGATGCCCTGGGATTTGGAGAACAGGGAAGAGAAGGCCGGCTTGGACTTCATCTTTCCGATCTCCCCGGGCAGCACCAGCGTGAGTAGGAAGGCGAAGGCGAGGCCTGCCGCCATCCAGCCCACAGCGGCATTGAAGCCAAAGGCAGTCAGCAGCACCCCACCGAGGAAGAAGCCGACACCCTTGAGGGCGTTCTTGGACCCCGTGAGGATCGCCACCCACTTGAAAAGCTGCTGTTGCCCCTGCTGCTGATCATTCGGAGTTTCCGGTACCACCGTCTTGATGGCACTCTTGGCGCTCATCTTGTTGAGGTCTTTGGCGATGCCGCTGATGGCCTGAGCGACCATCACGTAGATCACGCTCAACAGTTTCGGCCAGCTGGCGGCGACGGGCATCAGCATCAGCAGCGCAAAAATCTGCAGCAGCGTGCCCACCCAGAGGGTGAGCCGAAGCCCATAGCGGGCACCGATCCAACCGCCATAGAGGTTGGTGAGCACCCCGAAAAACTCATAAAAGAGGAACAGGAACGCGATCTCGAGGGTGGTGTAGCCGAGCTGATGAAAATGGAACACCACCAACATCCGCAGGGCCCCATCGGTGAGCGTGAAGGCCCAGTAATTGGCGGTGACGATGCCGTACTGCTGCAGGGGGGAAAGCTTCATGCGTCCAGCCCAACCACGTGACAGGTGAGGTCGGCCATGCGGCAGCTGTAACCCCATTCGTTGTCGTACCAGGCAAACACCTTCAGCTGGTTGCCATCCACCACCATCGTCGAAAGGGCATCGACAATCGAGCTGCGGTTGTCGTTGGTGTAGTCGCAGGACACCAAAGGGCGTTCCTCGTAACCCAGGATTCCCTGCAGCGGCCCTTCAGCAGCGGCTTTGAAGGCAGCATTCACCTGCTCCACCGTGACGCTCTGCTTGAGCTCGAACACCGCATCGGTGAGCGATCCATTCAGCAGAGGCACGCGAACAGCATGACCATTGAGCTTGCCCTTCAGCTCGGGAAAGATCATTGCAATCGCCTTGGCAGAGCCGGTGGTGGTGGGGATCAATGAGGTGAGCCCGGAGCGCGCCCTACGCAGATCGCTTTTGAAGGAATCGATCGGCACCTGGGTGTTGGTGATGTCGTGAATGGTGGTGATCAGGCCGTGCTCGATGCCGAAGCTCTCGTGAACCACCTTCACCACCGGAGCCAGGCAATTGGTTGTGCAGGAGGCAGCCGTCACCAACTTGTGCCGCGCCGGTTCATAAAGGTGATGATTGATGCCGTAGACGATGTTGAGTGCTTCCTCACCGGCGACGACACCCTTCACGGGACAGGCCACCACCACACGCTTCAAACCAACCTGCTCGAAATAGGGGTTGAGGGTCTCCGGCGTTTTGATCTTGCCGCTGGCCTCGAGCACCATCTCCACACCCCGATCGATCCAGGGAACGGCGGTGGGGTCTTTTTCGCTGGACCAGGTGAGTGCGGATCCCTCCACACTGAATCCATCAGGGCTGCTGGTGATGCCTCGATCCCAGCGACCATGAACAGAATCGAACTCCAGCAGGTGGGCCGCCGTTGCTGCATCGCCAGCGGGATCATTGACGTGCACCAATTCGATGCCAGGCCGGCCCCAGAGGGCCCGGAACACCAGGCGACCAATCCGCCCAAAGCCATTGATACCAATCCGCATGCCAGCCTCTTTGATCAATCAAATTATGTTGATCCAAACAGAGCGGGGGACACTGCTCTTGTGATCCAGAACACCCTCAATGTTGAGCAGTCGAGACAGCTGCTCAAAGCACTGGCCGACCCGATCCGCCTCGACGTGATCCATGCACTGGCGCAAGGCGAACGATGCGTCTGCGACCTCACCGGTGTTCTCAACCTCTCCCAGTCAAAGCTCTCGTTTCATCTCAGGGTGCTTCGAGAGGCGGGGCTGCTGACAGACCGACAAAGCGGCCGCTGGATCTACTACCGCCTGCAACCGGATGCCCTGGCAGCACTGGAAGCCTGGCTGGCTGAACTGCGCCGCAACTGCAGCCAAAGCGCCGCCCCCTGCCCGAGTTAACGATGGACCAACGGCTTTTTTTCCCAGCCACGGAACGCAATCGCGGCCCCATCGGAGATCTGCTGCACCAGCTGTTGCCTGCCTCAGGGGCCGTGCTGGAACTGGCCAGCGGCAGTGGTGAGCACGCCGTCTGTTTTCAGCAGCGCTTCCCCAATCTGCGCTGGCAGGCCAGCGATCCGGATCGAGACCATCGCGCCAGCATCAACGCCTGGATCCAGCACCAGGGTCTGAGCCAGGTGATGCCAGCAGCCCTCAACATCGATGTTGAGAAACGCCCCTGGCCCCTTCCCCAGACCGTCCGAGGGGCACTGAACGCTGTGGTTTGTATCAACCTGCTGCACATCAGTCCAGCCAGCTGCACGGATGCCGTGCTCGAGGAATCCGCCCTGTTGCTGCCCAGCGGAGCCCCCTTGATCATTTACGGCCCGTTCATGCGCAATGGTGCTCACACGAGTGCAAGCAATGCCGCCTTCGACCAATCCCTGAGGGAACGCAACCATCAGTGGGGGTTGAGGGAGCTGAATCAAGTGACAGCCATCGCCGCCAAAGCAGGCTTCAAAACTGAAAACGTGCTCTCCATGCCCGCCAACAATCTGAGTCTCATTTTTCAGCGCGCTTGAGCCCGATCTTGTTGCCAGCTTCAGCACGGCCGTCGACAATCACGGACATCTCCTGTGTGCGCGATGGATCTGACTGGTTTTTTAACAACGCTGCTGATCGGTTCAGCCATCACCCTGACCCTGGCCTTCCTGTGTAGGACGGTTTTTCCTCGGTTTACGAAGCGGACCACATCAGACTTCGACGACGTTGTGCTCAAGACCTTCGCCGCCTCGGTGGTGCCTTTCGGTTTGGTGGTCACCCTGATCCTCGCGCAGGATGATTTGGGCTTGCCCAACAACATTGAAAGGGCCTACGACACATCGCTGCGCATTGTTGGCACGATCATTCTGATTCGGTTGGTTAACCGGATTGGATCGCGATTTCTTTTCGGATTGGTGCGACGCGCAGGCGCGGATGATCTTCAACAACTCCTCCAAAGCCTGCTCCCACTGCTGAGAACCGTGGTGTGGGCCATCGGCACTTTGGTGCTGCTGCAGAGCTTGGGCGTGAAGATGACGGTGATCTGGGGTTTGCTCAGTGCCGGCGGAATCGGCATCGGCTTGGCCCTTAAAGAACCGGCCCAGGAATTGTTCGCCTACCTGATGATTCTTCTGGACAAGCCTTTCACCGTTGGGCAATTCATCACGGTGGGATCCACCTCAGCAACGGTGGAACGCATTGGTGTTCGCTCCACCCATCTGCGCAGCCTGCGCGGCGAACAAGTGGTGATGAGCAACTCGACCCTTACCGGCTCCACCATCCTCAACTTCGCCGAAATGGCGCAACGCCGGATGATCTATTCCATTGGCGTCACCTACAGCACATCCGTCGAGCAGATGCAGTCGATCCCGACGATGGTTCAAGCCATCATCGATGCTCAGGAGCACAGCACCTTCAACCGCTGCCACTTCACCGAATTCGCTGATTCAAGCTTGAATTTTGAACTGGTTTATTACATCGACACCCGCGATTTCACCGTCGCTCTGAACGAACAGCAAGCGATCAACCTCGGCATCATGGAGGCCTTCGCCCAAGAAGGCATCGACTTTGCCTTCCCAAGCAGGACGCTCTACCTGGAGGGAGATTCACTCACTGGCAAAGCCTCCTGAGCCGTCGGCACAGCAGAACGCCAGACGATGCCACCGATCAGCAGGGCCAAGGCCGCCACAGCAGCAGCTAGGGGAATCAAGCGGCGCTGATCCGGACTGGGTCCAACGGCGATCTGGCCCGAGATGTTGTCGCGTCGTGACGCCAGAAATGTCCCCTGCCGGCATCGGGTGCACACCGTGTTGGTGATGCCGGCACTTTTCAACTTGAAGCCGTAACGCCCAGGTATCTCAACGGGTGTTCCGCAGCTGGAACAAGTGAGAGAAAAAACTGTCATGGGGAATCTGCCCTCACTTCAGATTTATCACCCCGGTTTCACTCCAGCGGGATGACGCCCGTGGCACACACAGAACCCCAGCAGAGGCTGTGATCCACCGTCCAGAAGGGCTGCACTTCAAGCCAGTCCTCAGCCTGACCAAGCCGCATCATCATCTGACCGCTGCCGTCATGGACAAATTCGACGCGCTGCTGATTCCAGGTCAACACCCAGCGCTCTCCAGGGCTGGAGGCGACCATCCGACAGGGACTCCAGGCCTGCTGATCGATCCGGCAACGCATTGAGGCCGCTTCTACCGAGGTTCCACCTACTGAGCTGCCAATCAGCAGCAGAGCAGCGGTCCAGAGCTGAATGCGAAACACAGACAACGACTCGGCAACACGCTGGAGAAAGGCCTCCTTTTCACCATGGAGCCCGGCGATGGTCATGCCGTTGAGGCGCACCGGATCTCTTCAGGGTTTGGTGTCTGTCAGGATTTGATCAGAGCAGTTGCTGATCGTGCCGCGTTTTCAAGCCCGCGTCCTTGTGCGTTTGCGCCCCTCTGTGCTCGATCCAGCCGGAGAAGCCGCGCGTGGTGCCGCTGAACGGCTTGGGGTGGAAGGCCTTAGCAAGCTGCGCATCGGCAAAGCCGTGGAAATGGAGCTGGAGGCTCCTGATGAAGCCGAAGCCCGCCGCAGGTTGGAACTGCTCAGTGATCGCTTGCTGGCCAACCCGGTGATCGAAGACTGGACCCTGGAGCTGGAGCAGTCATGAGCATCGGGGTCATCGTTTTTCCCGGCTCGAACTGCGATCGGGATGTGCAATGGGCAACCGAGGGTTGCCTTGGGATAAGCACACGCCGGGTCTGGCATGAGGAGACCGACCTCAGCAGCTTCGACGCCATCGTTCTGCCGGGCGGTTTCAGCTACGGCGACTACCTGCGTTGCGGTGCCATCGCCCGCTTCGCGCCAGCCCTGCAGTCCTTGATCGACTTTGCAGCCAAGGGCGGACGAGTGCTCGGCATCTGCAACGGATTTCAGGTGCTCACAGAACTGGGGCTCCTCCCCGGTGCACTCACCCGGAACCGGGATCTGCACTTCATCTGTGAAGATGCGCCCCTCAAGGTGGTGAGCCAACGCACGGCCTGGACGCAGGGTTACAACGAAGGGGCCCTGACCCTGCCGATCGCCCACGGTGAAGGCCGTTACCAATGCAGCGATGACACGCTGAAGCAGCTTCAGGATGAAGACGCCATTGCCCTCAGCTACGGCAACAACCCGAATGGGTCGGTATCCGACATCGCAGGCATCACCAATGCCAGCGGAAGTGTTCTTGGCCTGATGCCCCACCCGGAGCGAGCCTGTGATCCAGCCACGGGAGGCACCGACGGCCGCCGGATGCTGGAAGCCCTGCTGGGCTGATGCCAACCCGACGGACGCTGCTGCTTTCAGGGGCATCCACCGTTGTCACGGCCCTGCTCTCCCCCAGGGGCATGGCTGCCCAGCGCAGGCTGAAACCCCTGAAACCTGGATCACGCATCCGCGCCGTGAACCCCGGCACCTGGATGGATCCGGACACCGATCTGCAGGCCTTGCGGGAACGCTGTGATCAACAGCAGTGGCATCTGGAGATTCCCGCAGCTGTCACCCGTCAATGGCGCTATTTCTCAGGAACTGACCAGGAACGGGTTCAGGAGCTGAAATCAGCCTGGAACGATCCAACGGTGGATGCCGTGGTGACCCTTGGCGGTGGCTGGGGGGCCGCCCGTGTGCTCGAAGCTGGGTTTCGCTTTCCTCCTCGTCCCAAATGGAGCCTGGGGTTCTCCGACACCAGCTCCCTGCTGCTGGCCCAGTGGGCCGCTGGGCTGCCGGGGGCCATCCATGGATCCAGCGGCGGCACTGAGGCGCAGTGGCAACGCACGGTTGATTTGCTCTGCGGACGTCCGGTGGCGCCCCTGCTGGGCGAGTCACGACGCCGGGGGATCGCTCGCGGACCTTTGGTGGTAACCAACCTCACCGTGGCGACCCACCTGATCGGAACGCCCTGGCTTCCCTCCCTGAAGGGGGCCATCCTCGTGCTGGAAGACGTGGGCGAAGCGCCTTACCGGGTCGATCGGATGCTGACCCAGTGGCGCAGCGCAGGCCTGTTGCAGCACTTGGCAGGGGTGGCCTGCGGTCGCTTCAGCTGGGCTGAAGACGACATCCTTCCGGGTGACTTCACGATGGACGAGATCCTTGAAGAACGACTTGGCGATCTCGGTATTCCACTGGTGCTGAATCTGCCACTGGGCCATGGACGGCCCAACCAGGCCTTGCCCCTGGGAGCGCAAGCGCAACTGGATGGCAACCACGGCCGTCTCAGCCTGATGGCCTGATCAAAGACTGACGCCGCTCACGATGGTGCAGCGCAACAAAAAAGGGGCCTTTCGGCCCCCAGTGATTGATCGTTTGATCGTGATGATCAGGCAGCGACGGCAGCCTTGGGATCGAGAGCGCCCTTGGAGTAGAGGCCGGCGTAGTAGGTGATGCTCTGCTGCTGGATCTTGCTGGCGTTGCCGGCAGCCCAGAACTGCTGGTAACGATCCAGGCAGACCTGCTTCATGTACTTCCGAGCCGGCTTGTTGAAGTGGCGGGGGTCGAAGTTAGAAGGATCGGCCATGGCGGCTTCGCGCACAGCAGCGGTGAAGGCCAGACGGTTGTCGGTGTCGATGTTCACCTTGCGCACACCATTGCGGATGCCTTCCTGGATTTCTTCGACGGGAACGCCGTAGGTCTCGGGGATGGCACCACCGTGCTTGTTGATCATCTCCAGCCATTCCTGGGGAACGGAGGAGGAGCCATGCATCACCAGGTGGGTGTTGGGGATGGCTTTGTGGATCTCAGCGATGCGGCTGATGGCCAGCACTTCACCTGTGGGCTTGCGGGTGAACTTGTAAGCGCCGTGGCTGGTGCCGATGGCGATGGCCAGGGCGTCGCACTTGGTCTTGGCAACGAAGTCGGCAGCCTCAGCGGGATCGGTGAGCAGCATGTCCTTGGACAGCTCGCCCTCAAAGCCGTGGCCGTCTTCGGCTTCACCCTTGCCGGTTTCCAGGGAGCCCAGGCAACCCAGCTCACCCTCAACGCTCACACCCACGGAGTGGGCGAAGTCCACAACCTGCTTGGTGACGTTGACGTTGTAGTCGTAGCTGGCGGGAGTCTTGGCGTCGGCTTCCAGGGAACCGTCCATCATCACGGAGGTGAAACCGTTGATGGCAGCGGAGTAGCAGGTGTCAGGGGCGTTGCCGTGGTCCTGGTGCATCACCACGGGGATGTGGGGATAGGTCTCGGTCGCGGCCAGGATCAGGTGACGCAGGAAGATCTCGCCGGCGTAGCTGCGGGCACCGCGGGAGGCCTGGAGGATCACAGGGCTGTCGGTCTCGTCAGCCGCTTCCATGATGGCCTGGACCTGCTCCAGATTGTTCACGTTGAACGCAGGAATGCCGTAGCCGTTCTCAGCGGCGTGGTCGAGCAGGAGCCGAAGCGGAACGAGCGCCATGGATAAATCCTCGGAGGGTTGGGGTCGTCAAAGACGAATCGCCGGCAATTTTACCGCGTGTTACGCAAAATCCAATGTGCCGAGGGCAGCCTGATCGCAGGCCACACGACTCGCCACGCCCTCGGCCAGTCCAGGCAGCATCGGTTGCCCACTGCGAATGCTCTCGGCCCACCAGCCCAGCACCCGGGCCACAGGGGCGATGCGGCCATCCGACCAGGTTTCCGGGAAGGCGAGGTCGGTATCGGGCTCCACCGCGCGGAAGGGCTCACCGATCGGAGCGTGCTGCAGCTCAAAGCCATGGACGTAGTCCTTCTGGTTGGTGCTGCTGAGCAGCAGCGATCCCGCGGAACCGACCACATCCAGACAGAAACCGCGACCGTTACGCGACACGGAACTGAGGCTGACCTGAGCCGGCACAGGCAGCTCTTGCATTCCCTGCCAATGGGCAACGGTCTGCAGCAGCGACACATCGGGGGCATCCACGGCGGCCAGGCCACCATCGGGGTGGGGGCGTTGCTTGATCGAAACACTGTTTCGAGCCTGGATGGCCCCCAGGGGACCGATCAGCCAGGCCAGCATGTCAAGGGCATGGGTTCCGAGGGCTCCGATCACGCCGCCGCCCTGATCCGCCTGGGCATACCAGTTCCAGCCGCGCTGGGGATCGGCACGGCTGCCCATCAGCCAGTCGAGCTTCACCAGCCAGGGCGTTCCGACAGCACCAGCCTGCAGGAGGCGTTTGGCCTGCATGAACAGGGGAACAGCCCTGTATTCGTAATCCACAGCCACCGAGAGTCCCCGTGCCAGGGCCAGCCGCTGCAGCTCCCGGGCCTGATCGGCATGCAAAGCAATGGGCTTCTCCAGCAGCAGGTGCTTGCCCGCCTCCAGAGCCCGGCGGGCCAGGTCAAAGCGAGGTGCCGGGGGGGTGGCGATGACCACCGCGTCCACCGCGGGATCGCCCAGCAGATCGTCCCAATCGCTGAATCCCCTCAAGCCATGGGCAGCCGTAACGGCATCCAAGCGCTCCTGGCGGGGGTGCCAAAGGGCAATCGCCTCAAGATCGGGCGCGGCAGCAAGGGCCGGCAGGTGCACCTTCTCTCCAAAGCCGAGACCGGCAACGGCAACACCAAGGGGTTGTCGAGACATCTCAGCTGGGGAGGGGTTCGGTACAGACAGCCTTAATCACTGAGGTGATCAGCCCGTCATCCCCGGCAGGCTGCCATTGGGCGCGAAAACGCGGCAAACCATTCACTTGTTTATCGCGATACAGCTCCTGGGAGCAGTCCAGTTGCATGACATAGAGCTCTCCGGAGGGTTGATCCTCGTCGTCGGTGGCCGCTGGAGTGAAGCGGCTCAGCACGGTTCGATATCCATCCCGATCAATGCGCACACTGCCGCGGTCCCACCACTGCTGACCCGCATCGGTAGCGGGAACCTCGATCCATTCCACGGGGCCAGCCAGCACCGGGGCGACCCAGCAGAGCAAGGCCAGGATCAAAACAAGTCCAGCTCGGATCATGCGCTGGTGAGCTCCATCGGTTTGCAGCCGTGCAGGCGCAGAAGATTGGCCAGGGCGGGTCGCAGCTGGGTGCGGGGAACGATCGTGTCCACGAACCCATGCTCCTGCAGATATTCAGCCGTCTGGAAATTGTCGGGCAGCTTTTCCCGCAAGGTCTGCTCAATCACCCGGCGCCCAGCGAAACCAATCAACGCTTTCGGTTCCGCCAGGATCAGGTCGCCCAGCATGGCGAAACTGGCGGTCACACCTCCCGTTGTGGGGTGGGTGAGCAAGGGCATGTAAAGCAGCTCAGCTTCGCGGTGGCGTTCCAGCGCGCCAGAAATCTTCGCCATCTGCATCAGGCTGAGCATCCCCTCCTGCATCCGGGCACCGCCGGAGGCACAGACAATCAGCAGCGGCAGCTTGCGGGCGGTGGACTCCTCGATCAGACGGGTGATTTTCTCCCCGACCACGGAGCCCATCGATCCCCCCATGAAACGGAAGTCCATTGCTGCCAGGCCCATGGGGATGCCTTCCACCCGGCAAAGCCCAGTAACCACACCATCCCTCAGCCCCGTCGATGCCTGACTCTCCCGCAGCCGGTCGGCGTAGGCGCGCCGGTCTTTGAATCCGAGAGGATCCACCGGTGCCAGATCCGCATTCAGCACCTGGAAGCTGTCGGGATCCGCAATCAGTGCGATGCGTTCAGCACTGTCGATCCGGTGGTGATAGCCGCAGTTGGCGCAAACACTGGCATTGAGTTTCAGGTCTTTGAGATAGACGACCTGACCACATTCCGGACATTTGCTCCAAAGACCATCGCCTTCATCCGGTTCCTGCTTGACGTTGGCGACGTACTGACCCTTGCGGCGATCAGCAAACCAATCGAACAGAGACACACAGGGCCGTCAGCTCACACCATTAAAAGCCGGCCCGGGAATAGAGCTGGTCATCAAGCGCCCAACAACATCAACCAGGTGCTCCACCACCACTGCGGACCGGTCAACCAGACCAACCAAATGCCCAGGGCGATGAAGGGCCCGAAGGGGAATGGTTCCCTGGGGCCCAGCCGGCCACTAAGGCGGGCGATGCTTCCGAGCAATGCTCCCGACACAACCGCAAGGGCCATCGCCGCTGCAATGCCCCCGGGGCCCAGCCATGCCCCACCCAACGCCGCCAACTTGGCATCGCCCAGGCCCAGCGCAGGCTGTCCCAACAACCGTTCGGCCAGGGCACTGAGACCTTCCAACAGCAGCAATGCCAGCACCGCGGCGATCAAATGGCTCGCCAGGAGAGGGATCCCAGCAGCAGTGCTGACGAGCAAGCCCAGCACCACCCCCCAGCGGCACAGGGGCTCCGGCAACCAAAGGTGATCCAGATCGATCAACACCAGCGGCAACAGCAGCGCGATCAAGAGGAGACCAGCCCAGGGGAGCCAGAGATCCGGCAGCCCCCCTCCAGCACCAGGCCAGACCAACAGCGCCGAGATCCAGAGGCCGGCACTTAGGGCTTCCACTGCGGGGTAACGCCAGCTGATCGCTGCATCACAGTCGCGGCAGCGCCCCTTCAGCAACAGCCAACCGAGCAGCGGGAGATTGTCATACCAGCGGATGGCATGGCCGCATTTGGGGCAGTGGCTGCCGGGGAAGACCACCGATTCCTGGCGAGGCAAGCGCCAGGCCACCACGTTGGTGAAGCTGCCGACGCAGGCGCCCAGCAGGCCGGTCCAAACCAGGATCAACCCTTCCATCGAGCCCGACCACGGCTCGTGCGCCCCCGGATCAGATCGATGGCAATGAACTCTTCATCCGGCAGAAGAACAGGTGTCTCGAAGACCACCCGACCATCGGGTTCCTGCGGATCCACCACCACGCCGAGGGGCTCCTGCCCTGCAGGGCTGCTGGAGAGATAAGAGAAATAAACGCGACGGGCTTGAGCGATCAGAGAGCGGCTGTCAATGCGGTCCCAACGGGGAGTCGACGGCGCCCCCGAGGCTCCACGGATTTCAAAGGAGGGCGTTGACAAAGAAATAGAGCCCACCTGATCACTCAGATGGACCCATTGTAGAGACGATTGTTGTAAGGAGAAGCGCTCAGCTGACCTTGTTCTTCTCTTCGATCATGCGGTGAATGATCGGGGTGAGAATCAGCTCCATGGCGAAGCCCATCTTGCCGCCATTCACCACGATGCTGGTGGGGCTCGACATGAAGGAATCGTGGATCATGTTCAGCAGGTAACCGAAGTCGATCCCCCACTTCTCACGAGCACCTTTGCGGAAGTGGATGATCACGAAGCTTTCATCCGGGGTCGGAATGTTCCGGCAGATGAAGGGGTTGGAGGTGTCCACTGTGGGGACCCTCTGGAAATTGATGTCGGTCTGGCTGAACTGAGGGCAGATGTGATTGATGTAATCGGGCATCCTGCGCAGGATCGTGTCAACGATGGCCTCAGCGGAATAACCACGCTCAGCGTTGTCCCGGTGGATCTTCTGAATCCACTCGAGGTTGGTGATCGGCACCACACCCACCAAGAGGTCGGCCAGGGCGGACACGTCGTAGCCCTCGCCCTTCACACCGCCGTGAAGGCCTTCGTAGAACAACACGTCAGTGCCTGAGGGGATGTCTTCCCAAGGCGTGAACTGACCCGGCTCGAGGTTGACGCCAAGACGGGCGTTGTGTTCAGCAGCTTCTTCGACGCTGTGAAGGTAGTAGCGCTTCTGACCAGCACCGGTTTCGCCGTAGGTGCGGAACAGTTCCTCAAGCTTGTCGAAGAGATTGGCCTCAGGGCCGAAGTGGGAGAAGTTCTCACCCTTGGCCAGGGCATCCGCCATGGCCTTTTTCATGGGCATCCGCTCGTAGCGGTGGTAGCTATCGCCTTCCACCACTGCAGGGGTAATGCCTTCCCTCGCAAAGATGTGCTCGAAGGCGCGCTTGACGGTGCTGGTTCCAGCTCCGGAAGAACCGGTAACAGCGACAACCGGATGACGCTTCGACATCGACGCAGGGACTACGGGCCCGGCGATCCTGCCAGATCAGGGCCCGATTGCACCAATCTCGGGCTTAAAGAGCTTTAAGCAATTGCTCACCCATGGCGCGACAACCCAGCTGGGTGCAGCCTTCTGCCATCAGATCACCGGTGCGGAAGCCACCGGCCAAAACAGCATCGACGGCCGCTTCCAGATCATCGGCGGCCGCGGATTCTTTCAGACCAATGCGCAGCATCATTGCGGCCGACAGCACCATGGCCATGGGATTGGCCTTGTCCTGACCGGCGATGTCGGGGGCAGAACCGTGCACAGGCTCAAACAGACCAGGTCCCTCACTGCCAAGGGAGGCCGAGGGCAGCATGCCGATGGAGCCGGTGAGCATCGCCGCCTCGTCGCTGAGGATGTCTCCGAAGAGGTTGCCGGTGAGCAGCACATCGAACTGGCGTGGATCACGCACCAGCTGCATCGCCGCGTTGTCCACATACATGTGACTCACCTCCACTCCGCCATAGGTGGGCGCCATCGCATCAACCCGGTCCCGCCAGAGCTGGCTCACATCGAGCACATTCGCCTTGTCCACCGAGCAGAGCCGGCCCCGCCGTTCCTGGGCGATCTCAAAGGCCACCTTTGCAATCCGATCCACCTCCGAGGCTGAGTAGGTCATGGTGTTGAAACCGCGCTCCTCCCCCTCGGTCTCGATGCGTCCCTTGGGCTGACCGAAATAAATCCCCCCCGTGAGTTCCCGCACCACCATCAGGTCCACACCTTCGATCACCTCACGCTTGAGGCTGCTGGCATCGATGAGGGCCGGAACAATCTTCACCGGCCGCAGATTGGCGAACAGCTCCATGCCGGCGCGCAGGCCAAGCAATCCGGTCTCCGGCCGTTTCTCGCGGGGAAGGCTGTCGAAGCGGGGGCTGCCGATGGCGGCGAGCAACACCGCATCGGCAGCCTTGCAGGCCTCCAGGGTGCTGGCAGGCAGCGGCTCACCGGTGGCATCGATAGCGCTGCCGCCGATGGGCTGTTCCTCAAAGCTCAGCGAAAAGCCATGGCGCTGGCTCACCACCTCCAGCAGCTGGCGGGCGACAGCGGTGATCTCGGGGCCGATGCCATCACCGGGAAGGAGAACAACGCGGTGCTGAGCCATGACGGTGCGGTGCGGCAGGTCGACCGCTGAGGTTACTGAGGGGTGTCGCGCTTGAGCTCCCGCAGGGTCTTGGCCATCTCCGGCAACTTGCTGAAGGCGGCGGAACAGCGCAACCAGAGACGATTCGGGATCGCGGGATAGCCACTCACCACCTCTCCGGGGGCTACCTCACCGTGAATGCCGCTCTTGGAGCTGGCGATAGCACCGTCACCCACCACAGCGCGGTTGGCGACCCCCACCTGGCCCGCCAGGATCACCCCCTGGCCGATCCGGGCTCCCCCGGCGATGCCCACCTGGGACGCGAAGGCACAGCCACGCCCGGTGGTGACGCCATGGCCGATCTGCACAAGGTTGTCGATCTTGGTGCCGGCACCAATGCGGGTCTCCCCCACGGAGGGGCGATCGATGGTGGTGCCGCAACCCACCTCAACAGCGTCTTCAAGAACCACCTGGCCTGTCTGCGGCATTTTTCGCCATCCTTTCGCCGTCGGCACAAAGCCGAAGCCCTCGGAGCCGACCACGGCGTTGGAATTCACCACACAGCCGCGCCCGAGACGGCTGCCGGGGTGCAGCACGGCATTGGCGTGCAGCTCGCAGCCATCACCCACCACCACGTCGTCGTAGATCACGACACCCGGATGAAGGATGCAGTCAGCGCCCACACGACTCCCCTCACCGATGCAGACCCGCGGGCCCACCGCCGTGCCAGGGCCCACCACAGCCCGTTCATCGATCACCGCCGAGGGGTGAATCTCCGCCAAGGGCCGGCGGCGGGGATGCAACTGATCGAGGGCTTCAGCAAAAGCCAGACGCGGATCGGCGAAGACCGCAAAGGCGATGCCACGCTGCGACGCCAGATCAATCAGATCCTGTTGATCGGGCAGCAACAAGGCACCCACGCCGCTGGCGCCCAAAACCGCCGTAAGGGCATTGCCCTTCTCCAAAAAGCTGAGCTGCGCGGTTGAGGCCTGATCGAGCGAAGCAGCACCCTCAAGCCATGGGTCCAAGCCCGCCTGGCTCCAGCGCAGGCCTGCATCACCGGTCTGCAGAACCTTGATCAGGGTGCTGAAACGCATGGAGGCCAGGGCAGACGGCCGGATCGTAGACGTGGTTAACGGCTGCGAAGCACCAGACCATCGCGATGCACCACCACCGGGGAAGAGTCCCCCGGAGATGGGTCATTCATCGCGGCCCGTAGCTGGTCGCTGTCCATCGAACAGAGGCCGCGGCCCAGGTCCTCGCCCTGGGGGTCCAACAACTGAACGGGTTGATTGGCGGCGAAGTCGCCCCGCACCGCCGTCACCCCCACCAGCAGCAGAGACGCGCCACGGTGCTGCAGCGCATCACAGGCCCCCGCATCCAGCTGAAGTTCACCCTCAGGCCGAAGCACGTGGGCGAGCCAACTGCGTCGATTGCCCAGGGGTTCGGGGTGGGGATGGAACACTGTCCCCCCCCGTTCCCCCTGCAACAAGGCCTCGAGGCGAGCTGGGTCGCGGCCATCGGCGAGCTGCACCGTGATGCCACTGGCGGTGGCGATGCGGGCTGCCGCCAGCTTCGTGGTCATGCCCCCGGTGCCCCAGCGACCACCGTCGCCGGCCCCCTGTTCCAGCTGGTCAAGGTCGCGGGGGTGGCGAACATCCGAGATCGGTTCGGCGTTGGAATCAACCCTTGGATCGGAGGAATAGAGGCGATCAACATCCGTCAGCAGGATCAATTGCTGCGCTTCAACGGCGGCGGCGACCAAAGCCGAGAGGGTGTCGTTGTCGCCGAAGCGCAACTCCGCCGGCGAGAGGGCATCGTTCTCGTTAATCACCGGCAGCACCCCCCAGCTCAGCAGCTGCCGCAAGGTGCCCGAAGCGTTCTGATAGCGACGGCGATCGGCCAGATCGGAGCGGGTCAGCAACACTTGAGCCACGGAATGACCGTGGCGTTCCATCGCCCGTTCATACAGAGCCATCAGCGCGCCCTGGCCGATGGCTGCAGCGGCCTGCAGGGCTACCACCGTCTCAGGTCGGCTGGTGAGAGCCAGCTTCTGGCAGCCCAGCCCGACGGCACCACTGGTGACCAGCACCACCTGGTCCCCCCGGGCCATGGCCCCTGCGAAGCAGCGGGCGTAGCCATCAATCGTGGCGGCGGTCTCCCCCCGAAGCAGGCTGGTACCGATTTTCACGACCCACAGGGTCATGCTGAAGGCGCCCCCATGACGCGTGCCATGGCGCGTTCAAACCGCTGCACCCGGTCATGGCGGCAAGGCTTGCCGTCCTCTCGAACCGGTCGCACCAACACTGTGTAGAGCCCCATCCGGTTGCCGCAGAGCACATCCGTGAACAGGCGGTCTCCGATCATCGCGATCGCCTCCGGTGGCAGCGAGAGATCGCGAACCACCCTGCGCAGGGCGCCACGCCGGGGCTTGCCAGCACCGAAGGTGAAGCTGACCTCCAGCTGATCAGCCACAGCAGCAATCCGATCGCGGGAGGGGTTGTTGCTGAACAGATGCAGCTGAAGGCGGCGGCCGGCATCCACCATCCAGTCGCGCACCGGCCCTGGCAAGGTCACATCACGACCGGGCAGGAGAGTGCGGTCGACATCGATCACGGCGGCCCGCAGACCATGGGCCGTGAGGTGGGGCAGCGAAAGCTGGGCAATGGTGAGATGCGGATCCCAATCAGGGGTCAACCAACGCTGTGCCGTCACTCCGGCCATTCACGCTCCTCCAGTTCGGCCTCAATCAAGGGTTGAACGCGATCGAGCTCATCGTCGCTCAGCAGCACCGCCTGACCATCCACCATCCGCACCAACACCAGGAAAGGATCGAGCGGGATGTAGAGGCCGTATTCCTCCGCTTCGACCATGAAGCTCACCAGCAGTTCAAAGGTCTCGGCGTCCTCATCAACGTCGTCGTCCTCCTCCAGCTCATCGAGCTCGTCCTGATCCGGCTCCTCCAATTCACCACTGACGGTGAGGGTGATCGCCGATCGCACCAAGACCAGGTCGTGCTCCTGCAGCACCACATCAGCCACCGAGAGAATCGGCTCGCTGCTAGCGACTTCCGTGATCGGCACCGGCTCAGCATCGTCATTGAGCCGAAACAGCGACACCGGTGTGTCGACCGGCGAGAGCAAGGCGTAGTCCTGCCCCTCGATGGGGATCAGATGCTCGAGAAAGCACAGCAGGTCATGGCCCTCGCGGTCGCGTACCAGCAGGGTGGGGTGATCGCTGCTCTTACCGGGACCCGACTCAGACATCGACGCGGCTATGACTGGGCTCAGGATCCACCATCGCCAGCCCCGGCGCCCGACCTTGAGGCACTCTGTTGGGCCGGTTTGAGCTCCGGACCATCCGCAAGCCACTGCTCCAGCAGCAGGGCAGCAGCTGCACTGTCCAGACGCCCGCTGCGGTCGCCCGTCAACCCGAACTGTTCACCGGCCGCCCAGGTGCTGCTGTGTTCATTCACCCAGGCCAGGGGCAGGTCAAGGGCGGCGGCCAGCCGCAGGCCGTAACGCTGGCAATGCTCCGCCTGGGCCGTGGGCTGGCCCGCGGCATCCAGGGGCAATCCCACCACGAGCCCCTGCACCGACCGTTCGCGGCAGTGAGACCGCAGAACGAGCAGATCGGCATCAAAGCGACCGCGACGCAGGGCAGCGAGGGGCGTGACGCTGATACCGAGGGCATCGCAGCCGGCCAGGCCGATGCGCCGCCGGCCCACATCCAGGCTGAGGATCGAACAGGGACGCGGCCGCATCAGTGCCGATCACCCAGGCTTGGCGTGGGCAGGGGTGTGCCCTGGGGCCGCAAACGGCCCAGCACCTGATCGAGCGATCGGGTCAGCTGCAGGTTGCGCTGGGGTGACTGACGCCGCCACATGCTGCGTCCGAGCAGCAGCAGCTCTTCGCCGCGGATCCACCCCTCCGCCTCCAGGATCCGGTTGAGGGGTGCATCGTCAAACGCCGTGAGCAGCCCGCGCGGGCGGCCGCGCTGAATGATGCCGTTCAAGACGTGGGGAAGGGCCTGATCCAGCCGGGGATCCCAGGCGACATCACGCATCAGCTCCAGGAAACCGGCCTCGCCCGCGTCGGGAAGGCGGATGCAGCCCGCAAGAACAGCGTCTCCGGCCATGAGCACGCCGCAGCCGGGTCCGTTCCGATCCAGCAGATCCAGCCAATGGCGGTCGGTGATCTGACGCAGGTGGCTGTGGCTACCGCCCTGCTCAATCGGCCACAGCAACTGGGCGGTGCGGCGGTTCAGTGCCGCCCAACGCAGACCCGCAGGCAGCTGATCGCTGCCCGTCGACTCAACCTCGCCACCTGGTGGACACCAGCACTGATACGGGCGAAGCGGTTGAAAACCAAGCTCCCGCAGCAGGGCGATGGCATCGGCATCGGTGGCCGGACAGCGGATCACCCAGCTGCAGATCTGGGCCGTCCAGGACAGCAGGGCCTGCTGAAGCAAGGATTGCTGAATGGTGCGATGGCTGTGATCGTCCACCGGCCCCAGCAGCTCCGGCAAATGGAGGATCCAGCAGCTGCCGCGGCGGTTGAACGGCCGCGCCACCACACTGGCCACCGGGCGATCAGCCTCAAGGGCCATCAAGCAACGTGGCGAGCGGCTGGGGAGCAGATCAGGGAAGCGCTGCTCGACTCTTGAAAGCCATTCACCGATCAGGAAGCCCTGAAACCGTGAGAGCTGATCGATCGGCGCGTCTTGCACCCACTGCGCCAGGTGGGCCGGATTGAGGGGCTCAATGCGGATGGAGGTTGTCTTGGGTTCTGTCACCGGACACCCTCCACCCCAACTGTTCACAATGTATCGCTCATTCCAGGCCTGGCCGCACCAAGACAAGGGGGGTGCGCTCATTGGCATTGCCAGCGGGATTGGGGCGCAGGGCCCGGCCCAGCAAGCCCTCATCACAACCTGGGCTGGAAGCCAGCACCTTCACACGGCCGAGGTCATTGACGTCGACGATGGCAACGTCAACTCCGAGTTCAGCAGAGGCATCACGACAGAACTGCTCGGCCCGGGATGGACCCAGAACAATGGTCTGGTCGTAGGGCGGTGTGGTTCCGGTGATGTCGTCGATCAAGCGGGCCTGGTCACCGGCGAGGCGATAGAAGCCCCCGGGGATGCCCACCAGCTTCATCAGCAGCCCCCCCAGCCAGGCTGCAAGCACCCGGGTCGGGCCCACCAAATCGATCAAGGTCTGCATACCGCAGGCCGTGGCCAGGCTGCTGGTGGGGTGGAACACACGGCAAGCCAGACGCGCCACCATGCCGGGTTCCACCTCACTTGGATGGCGGTAGCGACCCTGGATCACAGCCACGGGGGTCTCGCCAATGGTAAGGATGTCGCCGGGCTGGACTAAATCAGCGGCATAGGTGCGCAAGACGTCAATGGCGTCATCCAGGGGTCCGAGCAGGTGGGTGCGCAGCGGCAACACACGGCACCCTTCCCCCTGGCGGAAGTGGGCTTGATCGGGCTGCAGGGGGTCCGGACGGGTCAGGGGAACCAGCACGCCCTGACGGCGCTGCAGGCGACCGAAGGGTCCGTAATTCACCCAGTGGGCATCCACCCAGAGGCTGTCGACCCGGGCCGATGGCGTTGGTCCGGTGATCTCGATCGAAACCCGGGCACGCGTGGTCTTGCGTCCTTTAACGATGTAAGCCGCCCAGTAGCCGTCCGCCCGGGTCTCCTCATCGGGATGGTCGGCAGTGATCCGCGTTTTCACCTCCAGACCGGCGGGGTCGGAGGACCCCAGCAGCACGGGCTCGACCCGCAGCTCCGGCACAAAAACCTCCATGCGGGGGTGGGGGTTGCTGATCTCAAGCACACCTTCGATCCGAAGCCGCCCGCCCAGATCATCGACGCGCCAGTCGCGAGGCGTCATCCTCAACGGCGAGGCGGGTCTTAGGCGGTGGCGGAGCTCCAACCAGGCCACAGCGAGTCCAAGGCCTAGCGGAGCAAGCAGCAGCGACACAGCGGATCCGGCTCAGCGACCGGGACAACTGGGCGGCAGCGTAGGCGCCATGGAGATGGGCGTCTCAGTTGGCGGTGACTTCGATGTTCACTTCGTTGAAGCTGCCTTCCTGATCAATCCGCCCCAGATCGGGAGCGGGAAGACCGGTGGAGGCGCTAATGGCGTCGTTGATCGCCGCCAGGGGAACCTGACCGTTCTGATCGAGAACAACCCGGCCATCGGTGCCGATCACCACCACCTGCGGAATGGTTCCAGACCAATAGGTGGCTGGATCACCGGCACCCAGCGCTTCTCGGCCCTGCAGCGGATCGGTGGAGAGCGGCAGCAGATCAATGCTGCGGCCCCAAAGCCGTTGCAGTTCAGACACCACCGGAGCGAAGCGTTTGCTCACGGCACTGTCATCCAGGTAGTAGACGATCACGGCCGTGCGTCCCTCAGCGAGGGACTCCTCCAGGGTGTTTGCGGGAGGCACCAACGAACCGTTGCCGGCATAGAGGGCATAGATGTTGCCGTCGTAGCTGTCACTGTTCAACACAGCGGCGGCTGGAGCGACATGGAGCAGCAGCGCGATCGAAACGGTGATCAGACAGCGCACCAAAGCAAGCATCAAGCCGAAGCAGCGGATCGCCATTGTGGACCCAGGGACCTAACCGCGGCCGAAGCTGCGTCCCATGCCCTGGGCGATGCCCCGCCCAACTAGACCGATGGCGCGACCCAGCACCTGAGTGAGCAGGATCACAGCAAGGTCGCCGATGCGGCGCACCAGGGCCTGCACCTGCGGTGCGAGGGCATCCCTGGCTTCCAACAGCAAGGCCACCTGCCGCTGCCACCAACCCAGCTGATTGAGCTCTTTGTCGCGGGGCTCAGTCAGTAGAAGCGGTTCGATGCGACCGGAGCGCAACTGAAACAGGGTGCGCTGGCTTTCGTAGAGCTGAATCGGGCGCTCAACCCAATCCGCCCAACGCAGCTGGGTGTTCAAGCGATTCCTGAGGCGATCGAGTTCCCGGGTCGCCAGGAGGGGATCCCGCAGCAGATAACGACGCAGCTCTGGCCAGTCACCACAGGCATCGAGCAGTTCGGCACCAATCAGTTCAGCCGTCCGCACCAGCCAGTTGCTGACCAGGGTTTCCAACTGCAGGAAGGCCCTGGGGTCATCGGCCGGCAGCAGCAAACCATTCACCAGCATCGGCTGATCGGCCACCAACGGGGCCAGCATTCCGGTTGGATCCGGCAGCTCGCCGTCCGCACCGGTGAGATCAGCACGGCTGAGCAGCGATGCCACCACCGGTTGCAGCTCGCCGTCGCAGGGGATCTGGACGTAGCTACCGGCCAAAGCGGTCAGAGCCTGCTGTCGCAACTCGGGCTGCAGGGCATCCCAGGCTTGGGCTATCGCATTGCTGTCCTGGCGGCTGCGCAGGCGCTGCAAGACCTGATCAAGCTGTTGCAGCAGAGCCAGAAGCAACTCCCGGCGGCGATCCGGGTGCAGGCCCTCAATCGCCAGCAGACGGCCGGTGGAATTGGTCAATCCCGCCTGAACCGATGCATCGATGCGGTCTCGGATCGCATCCCAAACCGCAACGGCATTGCGTTCACGCAGGCTGATCGCCGTGGTGGTGGGTGATCCATCGCTGGACACAGATGGGGCCAAAGGTTCTGCATGCTCGAGGCCCATTTGCAGCGGCCCCCAGAGCCAGAGCAGCAAACCCTTGGCGAAGCGCAATTCACGTCGGCGCCCCTGGAGCAGAAGGAACAGCAAGGGCTGCTCCGGGGGTGGATTGAGCAGGGCCTCCACCCCTTGGAGGTCGCGGCTGACCTGCTGCAGGCCACTGACCAGCAACCACTGCCCCAGGCCCATGGTTTGACCCTGGTTCTGGGTCTCCGAAGCAGCCTCAAGGCGAATGTCGCGCCCACCCTGCAGCAAAGTTTCAATGGCGTTCTGCAGGCCCTCGGCATCAACGTTTTGAAGCAGGCCGGCGGCCGGCAGCTCCAGCAGCTGTTCCCGCGACAGACGTAGCTCGCTGGGCAGCAGCAACAACACCGGGGCGGGCTGCCAGCGCTCCTGCAGGGCGAACAGCTCCTGCTGAATCGCCGACAATGAGGCCACGGTGTCGATCGACCAGATCACCAGGGCAGGGGAGCCCGTCAAGCGCTCAGGACGAAGCACCACCTCCCAATCGGTGCGGGCGGAGGTGAGTTTCAGCGCAAGCGACTCCCCGAGCAGATCCGGAGCGAGCAGCAACATCCGCACCGGCGAAGGGGAGGTCAAGGGTTGAACCCGAAACAGTTGGGCTCAAGGTAACGAGCTTCTGCTCAGTTCTCCAGGGTGCGGCGGCCGTTCAATTGCAGGGTGTACGACTCGATGCGAAAGCCGGTGCGCTGTTCGATCTGACGCAATAGGTCGTCGGGAAGAACAACGTCGATGTCTTCGATCGAACCGCTGTCCAGACAGGTGAGATGGCTGTGGGGATCACTCCGGTAGCCGTACAGGCGACCACTGGCGCGGTCGAGACACTCGATCACCCCTGCCGACTGCAGGGCTTCGAGGTTCTGATACACCGAGGTATGGCCGATGCTGCGACCCCTCAGGTTCAGTTGTTCAAAGATGTCGCGAGCACTGAGGTGGCTCTTTTCGCTCCAGAGCAGGTCGAGCACCATGCGCCGCTGACGGCTGAGGCGCATCCCCAGCCCCCGGCATTGCTCGAACACCTCCTGCAAGCTGCCCGCGAGGGACGGCGAGCTGTTCTTGCCGGCTGCTGCTCTTACCACAGAAAGGGCCTTCTGCATCAACCATAAGGCCCAAGGCCAGCTCAGGCGATGTCTGCCGCCACGGCAGTGACGTCCTGAAGCCTTGCCTCACCCAACGCGGCGATGGCCTCCTCCAGGTCAACACGGCCGTCGTAAAGGGCTCGGCCAACGATGACTCCTGTCACACCAAGGGGCTCCAAGGGCAGGAGCGACAGGAGATCGGCCATACAACCGATGCCACCGGAGGCGATCACCGGAACAGCGCTGCATTGCGCCATGGTTCGCAAGGCCTCCAGGTTGGGGCCGGCGAGGGTCCCATCGGTAGCGATGTCGGTGGTGATGATCGCCGCGATACCAGCGGCACTGAACTGCTTGGCCAGATCGGTGGCCAGAACATCGCTCTGCTCGATCCAGCCCCGGGTGGCCACTCGGCCATCGTTGGCATCAATGCCAACAACGATGCGGCCGGGATGACGTTGGGCCAACTCCTGGACCAACTGCGGCTGTTCAATCGCCACCGTGCCGAGGATGACCCGATCCAGACCACAGGCGATCAACTCTTCGGCACGCTCAAGCGAGCGCACACCACCACCGAGCTGAACAGGGATGTCGAGGGCGGAGGTGATGGCCCGCACCGCTGCGTCATTGATCGGCTCTCCCCGTTTGGCGCCATCAAGATCCACCAGGTGCAGACGGGTTGCCCCCTGGCTCTGCCAGCTCAATGCCTGAGCAACAGGATCCTCACTGAATCGGGTCACCTGGTCGTAATCCCCCTGGTGGAGCCGGACGCAGGCTCCATCGAGCAAATCAATGGCGGGAAGGATCTCCATCGGGGGCGGACCAGAGACCCTCCATCCTGCAGCGCCACGCTTCAATGGCTGCTCTTTTCGGGCCCAAGTGCATGAAGATCCTGGTGATGGGGGGAACCCGCTTCGTGGGCCGGCCCCTGGTGGCCCGCCTGCAGGCCCAGGGCCATGCACTCACCCTGTTCACCCGCGGCAAGAACCCCGTTCCCGCCGGCGTGGAACACCTCTGTGGCGATCGCAGCAGCGATGAAGGCCTGAGCGGGCTGCAGGGGCGCAACTTCGATGTGATCGTCGATAGTTCCGGACGCAAGCAGGCGGACAGCAGCCGCGTGGTGGCCATCACCGGGGCCCCCAGCCATCGCTTTGTCTACGTGAGTTCAGCCGGGGTGTATGCCGATTCGGAGCAGTGGCCCCTGGATGAATCCAGCCCCACCGATCCGCAGAGCCGTCACGCTGGCAAGGCCGAGACCGAGGCCTGGCTCCGCAAGGAAGGTATCCCCTTCACCAGCTTCCGGCCGACCTACATCTACGGGCCGGGCAACTACAACCCGGTGGAACGCTGGTTTTTCGATCGCATCGTTCACAACCGCCCGATTCCCCTCCCCGGTGACGGCAGCACGATCACCCAATTGGGCCATGTAGAGGATCTGGCGGAGGCAATGGCCCGTTGCATCGAGGTGGATGCAGCGGCCAACCGCATCTACAACTGCTCCGGCAAACAGGGCATCAGCTTCCGGGGCCTGATCCGCGCTGCTGCAGTGGCTTGCGGCCGCGATCCCGATGGCCTCGATCTGCGCAGCTTCAACCCCAGCGATCTGGACCCCAAGGCCCGCAAAGCCTTCCCACTGCGACTTAATCACTTTCTTACCGACATCACCCGGGTGGAACGCGAACTGGCCTGGCAACCAAGCTTCGACCTGGCCAAGGGCCTGGCCGACAGCTACAGCAACGACTACGCCAAGAGTCCAACTGCAGCGCCAGACTTCAGTTCTGACGAGGCGCTGATCGGGGCGTGAGGTAACCCAGGGCTGAGCTCAGAGCCAGGGCGAGGGAAGGCCAGAACAGCCACCAGCCCAGGCTCTGAAGCCCGGGAGCACCGATCCAGCCGGAAGGCCAGAGCATCAGCAACAGGCTGAGGAACTGAAGGATCGTCTTGGCTTTGCCCGACAACGAGGCAGGCCCCCCATCGCTGGCCTGGGACCGCCAGCCAGAGATCAGCAATTCACGGGCCAACAACAACCAGACCGCCCAGAGCGGCAGCACGGCGGACGACGCCAGCCAGAGCAACGGTGCCGCGATCAGCACCTTGTCAGTGAGGGGATCCAAACGGGCGCCCCAGCTGCTGCCACCCCCGGCGCGGCGGGCCAGCCAGCCATCGGCCGCATCACTGAGTCCGGCCAGTAACAGCAACCACCAGGCCCAGCCCTGCCAGCCGAACTGCAGGGCAAGGATCAGCGGCAAACCGACAACAGCTCGCGCCACGGTGAGTCCGTTGGCAATCGAACGCAAAGACAGAAACAACGCTCAGAATGTGGGGACCTGAACCTTGATCATGGTCCTGCAGCTGACGGTGGCTGATGTGATGACCAAGCCTGTTCTGACGGTCAGACCCGACACCCCGTTGCAGCAAGCCGTGCAGATCATCAGCGATCACCACGTGAGTGGTTTACCGGTGGTGGATGCAGAAGGGCGCCTGATCGGCGAGCTGACGGAGCAGGATCTGATGGTGCGGGAAAGCGGCGTTGATGCCGGCCCTTACGTGATGCTGCTGGACAGCGTGATCTACTTGCGCAATCCCTTGAATTGGGACAAGCAGGTGCACCAGGTGCTCGGCACAAACGTGAGCGATCTGATGCGCAAAGACTCCCACAGTTGTAGGACCGACCTACCGCTGCCCAAAGCAGCATCCCAGCTGCATGAGCGGGGCACGCAACGCCTGTTCGTTCTCGACGGGAACCAATGTCCCGTCGGCGTGATTACGCGGGGCGACGTGGTGCGCGCCCTCGCCTCCCATCAAAAGAGCTGATTCATCGGGCCGGCCGAATCCCGATCGCAATCGGTTGAATCGAGCGGAAACTGACGAAGTCACCCAGCTTGAGCTGGGCAAGGGGATCGCCGTTCAGCCCAGGGCGGACGTCGAGGTTGTGAACCCCTCCGAAGGGACCGCGGAGGCTCAGTTCATGGTCTTCCTCCGAGATCTTCACCACCTCCGCGGTTCCGGTCCCCATCGCCACCCTGGCGCCCTTGCGCACCTCACCGAAATCCTCTGAAAGGATCACGTCTTCTCGGTTAAAGCTGAGGCTGCTGGCGGAGCCTTTGCTTAGGTCCACCACAAGGCCATCCAAGACGTCGACGATCACCTCATCGCCGTTGCGCACCCCGGCTGTTTTGAGCCCCCCGCCCATGGTGATCAACAGGGTGTGGCCGTAAGGGCTCTTCAGCTCCATCACCTGCTGATCCGGCTCGTACTGCAGCAGCGTTCCTTGCACCTGCGAGAGCTCGAACGCCTCCAGGAGCTCGGCCTTCAGGCTGGTGCGGCGATCAGCACGGCTACTCAGCAGGGGTTGCGACGTTGACGCACCGGCTGTGGCAGCTGCGGTGGCAATGCGGTCGATACCGACCGCCACGGGCTGAATCAAGCGGAAATCCACCAGATCCCCGGCCTGCAGCGCAGGGAAAAGATCATCTCCACTGGGCATGACGACATCCAGGTTATGGATGCCGCCGAGGGGGCCCATCAAGCTGAGGCTGCGGTCGCTTGCTGACACCTTCACAACCCGCGCTGTTCCGGACGCCAGAGCCATCCGCATGCCCTTCTTCAAGGGACCCATGTCCATCGGCATGATGATGTCTTCGCGATCGAAGCTCAGCGTTGTTGCCGTGCTGCGCTCCAGATCCACCACCAATCCATCCAACAAAGAAACGTCGACGCGATCGCCCTTGCGGAGACGTAGGGGAGCCATGTCGATGCCGACGGTGACGATTTCCAGGTGACCCTCCGGATCAATCACCTCGATCACCTTCTGCTTCGGCAGCACGGCATTAACTTCACCGCGCAGGTGGGTGACTTCAAAGCCCGCCAGCTGCTCAGGCGTGAATCCAGCCCTGGAAGGCATATGGAAGGCCAGGGTCGAGACAACGGCAGCCGCACCAGCGGCCAAGACACGGCTGATTCCAGAGCAGCGGGTCATGGTTCAGGTACGGACAAAGCAATGGGTTGACGCTAGCCCCTTTCGAATAGGTCAAAATGCCTGCGGTCGCCTGTTGCGCAAGCCGATGCAGCTTCGTTCACTCCTACTGACGGCAGCGTTGGGCCTTGGCGCCTTGGCCACGGTTCCGGTGCAGGCCGAAACCTCCATCCAGATCAGCCTTAAGGACAGATATCTCACCCTGCTTGACGACGGCCAGGTGATCGGCAAGTACCCCGTGGCGATCGGTGCACCGGAATCGCCGACGCCAGCAGGCAGCTATGCGGTCACCAAAATGGATCCGCAGCCGGTGTACCACAAGAAAGGCAAGGTCATTGCTCCCGGCCCGAACAACCCCGTGGGCGTGCGCTACGTCGCCTACGTGCAGATCGGAACAGGCGAGTACGCCATCCACGGAACAGCCTGGCCCAACTGGGTGAAGTTGCGGGCCGCCGTCAGCCTTGGCTGCATCCGCATGCTGAACAGCGACGTGATTCAGGTGTACAACCGCATCAAGGTCGGCACGCCGGTGGTTGTCACCAACTGATCCTTCATTCTCCCTTTCCAGTCCGATGCTGCGCTTTGTTCTGATCGCTTGTGTGGTGGCAGCTGTGCCCCTTCACAGCCATGCGTACCCCTCAGCAGAAATCGAGGAAAACGACTTCCTCGATCTTGTGGATGGAGACGGAAACGTGCTGATCCAGGCCCGAGGGGTTGATGCGGTCAATGCTGAAGCCCGGTCCCAGGGCTTGGCGTTTCCTGCCCTGGGCTACTGGTCGCCGGAGGGGCACTGCTTTGTTAAACCTGCTCCGGGGGACTGCAACGGCGTGTTTAAGCGTTAGGGGCGTTCGATTGTTGGGGATGGCGGGCCAGGCTGCACGCGGTTATCCACACGCAACGGCGAAAACAAAACGAGGTTGCCCGCCACCAAACCTGCGGTGACAACAACAGCCGCGAGAACCTCTAAGCCTTCCGATGTTTTGGCTTGCATATCTCGATCATGCGCCGTTGGGTTGCCAATGGCGAGGCCTTGTCTGGCTTTCAACGTGTCCGAACGAAAGGAGTCAATTGATACGTCAAACTTCTAACAAGCAGAGTTACGACGGAGCAGTTGATGCACCCAGACCTGTGTCGCTCATCTCACGTTTTCACAACGACATGGGTGATGCTGCTCGGTGCGAGGTCCAGACCAGGCATCACACCAAAAAAGCAGAACACCTGAGCCAATTCATCCGAGAAAGAGTAATCACGTTGCTGCTGATGGGCAAAGCAAAGGAAGCGAATTCCCTCCTGGAGGAGTTTGATCAGCCACAGCTATGGGATGACCCACTCGACTGACAGACCATGGGAACTCCACTCACGCAATGGCTTCAGCTGGTGGGCTGGGTGCTGCTAGCCACAACCCTGATTTGCTTAAGTGCAACGGGGGTTTTCTGAGTTGCGTGATTAAACAATGCCCGTCCAAAGCAATCGATCTGACATACAACATCAGAGATCAATGACATCGAAATCAATCCGGTATGACTTGCTACATCGATCCCGAAGTCTTCCTTGATTCCTTCAGTGACGGCATCCAATCAGATTATTGATTGATGCATGCGTTGATTGAACCAATGGCTTCGTATCAAATCACAGTCACCACATCAGAAGGGTCATCCAGCTTTGCGTGTGCCGACGATCAGTACATCCTGGATGCGGCAGAGGAAGCTGGTGCTGACCTGCCCTATTCATGCCGAGCTGGCGCCTGCTCCACCTGCGCGGGCAAACTTTTGAGTGGCTCTCTTGATCAATCGGATCAAAGCTTCTTAGACGATGAGCAGATTTCCAAAGGCTTTGCCCTGCTTTGCGTGGCTTACCCAACAAGTGATTGTCAGATCACTGGTGAAGCCGAAGAAGACCTCTGATGCCACCGACCTGATGGTCAAGGCTTGGCCCTAGCGGTCGTGGATTGTCCCAAGAAAAAGTCCCGGCGCTTAATGCCGGGACCCCCGCCTCTCAATGACATGAATCCCACATAGCAAAGTGCGTAAGCACTTATACGTACGGTTTATACGACTTCTTACGGCGAAGAACGGTTAAACCCTGTTTCTGTTCTTTTTGACCAGCTCCAGTCCATTCACTTCAGCAATCACCTGATTCGCCCAGGCTGAATTCACCACGCGATAGGTGCCCAATGTCGCCATTGACTTGGTGCGAGCGTTCACGAAAGCTTTGAACTCCGTCTTGAAGCAGATTTCTCTCCTCCATTGAGCGTCATCGTCTTGGCGTTCGATGCAATACATGCCGAGAAGCTCGTTCAGCACATACAAGCCAGGCAATGCTCAAACACATTGAAATTGCAGAACTGCTTCGGGATCGCCTCTTCAATTCCTCACAGTGGCTTTTGCAGCGGCAGCAGGAGATGAATAAGCGCTCCCACTGATCCACCTGCAAGGAGCGGCGAAGCAAGGCTCGTCCTACGGATCAGACGCCAAAGAAAGCAAGGACTGCTTCTAAGGCTCCGAGACCCAACAGGAAAACAGCCGTGAGCAAGGCAAAGTCTTTTTTTGAGTTAGCCACAGATGCAACGGTTGCTCCGACGAATGCCAACAGGACAAACCTAAAGAGAATCGGAAGAGGCAACATTGCGGAGGATGTACGTCTCCGATGAGTTTTGTAAACCCGCTGCGGTGCAGGGAGTTAACGCCTCGATACCAATGTTGGGTTCCTTAATTCCTCTCAAAGGAGGTAATCAGACTGACGAAAGGCATCACCCTCCCCCCCCTCAAAAACTGCTCTGGCTCTGCCCAGCGAAGCGGCCCACGTAGTGCTCTTCACCATCCATCCGCTGAAAGATGAACTGACAGATCAGCGTGCCCGGCACCACCGCCAGTGGAGCCGGGCCGAAATTGCTCATTTCCAGCACCTGCTGACTGTCGATCCCCGGCCCCATAAATGGTGCACTGATGTGCACCATCAACCCCAGGCGAGCAAAGCGACTGCGGCCCTCAAGCCAACCGCAAAGGCCTGGTCCGAGCTTGACCCGCTCGCGGGTGATCCCCAGCACGGTCTCCCCCGGCATGATCAAGATGTGTCCGCCCTCTGGGATCTCCAGCTTGTCGGTGCATTCGCGGTAGTCGGTGTGATCGCGAACCTCGATCACTTCATGCACCTTGCGGAACACCCGAAACGTGGAGCCGAGGGTGAGGTCCACAGATGCAGGCCCGACATGGTCGGCACTGAAAGGCGTGATCGCGATCAGACCCTCATCAACTGCTTGAAGAATGGCCTGACGTCCAAGCACCGCCATGGGTCGATCCCTTGATGGGCCCTGAGTATGGACGCCTCAGACGCCTGGGTGCTCAAACAGAACCGTCGATCGCTCTGACTCGCTCAGCTCAGCAGGGTCTTGCTTCTGAGGCTGCTCAAGCGGTGGAGCGTCAGGGAGCCTGAATGCTTTTTCGAGGTCTGTCTTGATGGCACCAAAGGGGTAGGTCATAAAAAAGAGGGCTGCCCACAGCCCCCTAGGAACGACTTGACGACGCATCCCTGCGCCTCCGTTACATTAATCAACAAAGTTTTGTAATGAGAGCCATGGCCTTCACCACCCAGGACCTGCTTATCGCGTTTGGCAGCTTCGGCATGGCCCTTTTCGCCTTGAACCTCTACAAGCTGACCAAGCCGGCCAACGGCTGATCAGGCATAAAAAACTCCGCCATTGCTGACGGGGTGATGTCTTGAGCATTCGACGGAAGTCTGTAAAGCTTGCTCTCTGTTTCACCAGTTCGCGAAGCCACCTCGATAGCGGGCATTGGCAAATCCACCGCCACCATTGCCCCAGCCACCACCACGGGCGTTACCGAAGCCACCACCACCGCCACCGCCGTTGGCCCAGCCACGTCCGCGGCCGTTCCCCCATGCAGCGATATCCAACGATTGATTGGTCGTTTTGTTGAGAAAGGGAGACCAGCTGTTGTTGCTGCGTGCAGCGGCAATGCGTTGCTCAATTCTGTTGTCGGCTTTCTGAACGGAATAGGTGCCGGTTTCAGTGGCGCCAACACTGCTCCAAGTGCTGAGCAGGATCAGTGTTCCAAGAAGGGTTGTTGGTTTCATTGAATTGATTCGGTCAATGTTGATGGTTTTGCAGGAAAATCAGTCGGGCTGGGTGTTAATCCCTGTCACGGTCGACAGCACAGCGTTGTAGTAAGCGGCAATCGCCTCCCCAGAAAGGCCCACAGAACTCTCGGGACCGATCCAACGGTTGATCCGAGTGGTGCTTTCTTCATCTCCATCGATGTAGTTCTGGAGCAACTGGGCAATGGCAACATTGGCCTTGGCCAGCAACGCATGGTTCTCAGGATTGACAACGCAGGCAACGGCGGAGCGACCGTACGGACGCTCCGGTACGGCCTTGCTGCCAGGGACCGCATCGAGATTGGCCTTGGCCCAGAGGGCGCCATTGGCAATGGCATCCACTGTTCCTTGCTGAAGGGCATCCAAAGCAGCCGCAGGAGAGTCGAATGGCTTGGGCTCGGCTTCAGGTAACTGCTTCGCCACAACGCTTGCTGGGACAGAATCACTAATCACTCCAATGGTCCTGCCCTTCAGTTCTGCAGGCGTTCCATCGATATCAGCTGTGGTGAGGAGTCGAACACCGCCAACAGCAAAAGGCAGGGAGTAGCTCAATTCCTTGGCTCGGTCCCAACTGAAGCCCACGCCACAGGCGATGTTCGCGGAACCATCCTTGAGGGCTTCACCAGCCGCTTTGACGCTGGCCACCTCAATGATGTCAGGGCTTGAATCTCCACCGAGTTCAGCCTGAATCACACTCAGGACCTCATGGGACAGACCTTCCCACTGCTGTCCATTTTTGGCGCTGTAGGGGAGCGCATCGGTCACAGCCACGGCCTTCACGCTGGAGATTTGCTCTATGGGAGAAGCAGGTGCTTCAGCATCAGACGCAGAGTTCTTGTCTGGCATTGAACAGGCCGTCAGAGCCGTCAGCGCCAGGAACAGGGCAGAGGAGCGAAGAGGCATCAGGTGCAGCATTCAGCTGAACTACCGAATTGGTAGCCAAGCTCGAATCGCCCAGCCCTACAAATGCTTGATCTGTACCAGACGCATGCCTGAAGACAGATCTACTCCCAACTAGTTAAAAAGTAGAAAATCTGCCATTGCATACGGGGTGGGCGCTCTGAGTTGCTTCAGAAGCGTTTAATCAACTGTGTGCCTACCTGGTCGCGAGTTTTTGTCGATGGCGGACCTCCAGGAAGAAACTTCTGCTTAGGCTTGTCCTGCAGGAATCAGCCAATGGACAAGACCAAAGAGCCGGTTGGTCATCTCAGCTCGATCATCGGGATCGGCCTCTTGCTCGTTGGCCTCGTTGTGTTTGGAGTTGTCGAACAGAAGGCCTGGAGCCATCAAACGGAACTCACCAAAAATTTTGAAGCATGCATGGAGAGCGCTCCATTCAAAAAGTCTCTACTTGTGCCGAGACCAGAGGCTGTGCTGACAGCAGAGGAACTGCAAAACCACTTTGACGCTTTTGATCAGATGCTCAAAGAGACCGGACTACCGCCAATTTGGGATGGCAAAGCATTGATTCCTTGGAAGGATTACCACAAAAACTCGATTGAATTTGCAAGGGATTGCCATCTTCAGCTGGGCATCGATCAGCCTCAACAACAACTGAAGGGGACCTACTCCAAAACCGTTTGGGATCCCAACTCTCAAATCTGGCAGCAGGCTGATTGATGAGCTCGCCACGCTTCAAGGGCCTCTACCTGCAAGCAACTGGTGATCCGTTCTGCTTTTCATTTGTGACGTACACACCACAAACCAGAGACCAAATGCTGGCGTGTGGGGACCTAGATGCAAGCGAAGAATATTTTAATCCAGTGATTTTTGATTTTCTCTTGTTCACATCAGAGGCTGCCCTTGGAGCACCATCTGGCGGCAATTTCCCCATTGGATACGACGACGTCTCGATCATCACATCACGGAACAGAGGCTCTGGACTTCAGCACGAATATCTGATCAGGCTCTCAAGCCCCGACTGGAATGCTTCAAAGCAGAATGCAATTGATGAACTCCAAGACGTGTTAACGAGTGAGCGATGGAATGGATCTCAGCTCACGGATTCGCGGGATTAAAACAGGGTCAAACCGCGAACGGACAACCGAGTCCTTTAGCTTGCCGGCTTAAGCAGTCACTTCCATGATCCCAGAACCCCACGAGCCCTTTGACTCCAACCGAAAGGAAGACTCGATCTTCCTGTTGGGCTCAATGTTCATTGTGATCTTCCTTTTCCTTCTTTAAACGAGAAGATACTGATCACGAGCATCAAACAAAAAAGCACCTGCTCAACCCGAACAGTTGCCAGACAAATTTCAACGGCTCGGCAAGCTCACCCGATACATCGTGTCATCAGCAGGCTTCCACTGCACGAGATGAAGTCGGTCGATGTTGTTATTGTCCAAACAATCCCAAATTGTGGTGCCTGAAAGTGTTGCCATCGACCACACATCTCCCTGGCTCTTCATCTGCTTGCGATTGCGATCTTTCCATTCCGTCCAATTGATTTTTGGATAGGAGCCCACCTGCTCACTCAGAATCACCACCGTGAATTCCACCGAACGCAAATCAAAACCGGCGGCAACTCTAAGTTGTTGAATTGCAATTGCTTGGTTCAGCCCGTCGGTTTGCGCCAAATCCGCCAGACGAGCCAGCCCGTTACCCCGAGCCAGAGGAACGCCACGGCCGAGAGGATCGGGACGACGATCAGATAGCTCCACACCCCCAGGGCCACCCAGGCCAGCAAAGACGTGATCAACGCCTTCTGAAAGTTGTTGGCCTCGGCCAGACGTTGCTGAAGACGAGATCTCACGCTTTTGCTCGATGCTCCACCCCCTCCTCTAGCCACGGATGCCCTCAGCGACCGCCACGCTGAAGCCATCCTGGGTCCACAGGCTGAGGGCGTAACGCGAGCCATGCAGCCATGCCGCGGCCCCATCTGGCGCAATGGTCACGTTGGCAAGTCCGCCACCCAGCCCCAGTCCCGCTGCCTTCAACACAGCCTCCTTCGCCGTCCAGGCCTGAATCAACGTCCAGCGCTGCAGGCAGGTTGTCGCATCAGCGGCCGAGGCAAACATGCGCCGCTTCAACAGTTCAGAGGCCACACGCATCGGCCGGTCCAGCGCTTCCACATCAATGCCAATCGGATCAGGTCCCACCACACCAAGGCTGAGGGATCCGGTGTTGGAAATGCTGTGGTGCAGCGCAGAGTCGCGCAGCTGCGGCTTGCCATAAATCGTGCGGCCGATGTCATCCGCAGCAACCACCTGGCCTGCATCGGCGAACAGCCGGCAGGTGAGGCTGTCGCTCAAGGCCCGCTGCTCAGCGCGCGTTGGGGGTTGGGGGAGATGCGCCACCAACACCCGACGTTGGGTGCTGGGGATCGACCACCAGGACCAAACGGCTTCCAAAGCTCAATCCTGAACAGCAGGCACGGGCGCCTGCGGTAGGGGCGGCAGAGCCGGCGGCTGCATCACCGGTGGGGCTGGCTCATCGAGGAGAACCTCAGCGGGATTGAGCATCGGCTCATCAAGAACGATCGGCGGCGGCAGATCGGGGGGCAACGGCACATAGGGCTGCGGCTCGGTCCAGCTGTCATCCGGATCAGGCTCAGCCGGCTCCAGCTCCCGGATCACAGCCGGCTGCTCGCGCAACACCAAAGGATCAGCCGTGATCGGGGGTTCCCGCAGGGGGGCACGATCCAGATCGACGCTGCGGTCATCGGCATCCGCAGGCGAGCCCGGCTTGGTGAGGTTGGAGGGCCCCCAGATCATCCGGGCCAGAGGTTCAACGCCCTGTTCCATCACTCGGTTCAAGCCCGCCAGGGCGCGATCGGCGAGGTGATTTCCGAAGGACGACACACAGTCGAAGGGGCCATCACAGCCCTCATCCATCACCAGCCTGGGCGCCAGACCCGCGATCAAATTGCCCCGAAGCGGAATCTGGCGGGGGCTCAACCGCAGCATGTATGGGACATGCACAAAGCTGGTGGCTCCGCCGCTTATCCAGTTGGCGTCCTCTTCGGTGAATCCCTTGACCCCCGGGATGATGAAGCGGCTCTTTGAGGCATGGTCGGGCATATAAGCCGCCAGGTAGCCCCGGCGCCGGGCCAGCTCCTTGCTCTGCTCCAGGGTCAGGCCATCACGGCTCATCAGCACTTCCATGTGGCCGTCCTGACGCAGACCCATCACCATGCGAATCCTCGGCAGGTAGTAGCGGATCCGCTGGCCCATGCTGATGCTGTAGGCGCCCTTGTAGCTCTCAGGCGGCTCCTCGATGTCGTTGTAAAGGCTGTGCAGGCCTCCGATGAAGGTGTCGTAGGTGCGGCTGCGGTCATCGGTCAGCTCCCCGTAGCTGAAATCAATGCTGCCGTCGTGGCGGATGCCGACGTAGGCCCGTTGGCGTGACGCCGTGCGGTTACGCCCACGCCAGACCTGGTTGCCGAATTTGAGATCGCCCAGAGGAACCGTAATTTCGCGGCCGTCGTCGTCCACATGGCGCTCATACATCGGGCCGGACACGTAGGCCAGAGCAGCGCTGTCCTGGTAGGCGTCCTGTTCGCGATCCCAACCCTCCAGCAGGCCGAAGCGCACCCGCCTTGGGTCGAGATCCAGTGCGTAGACCTCATCGTCGGGGATGTAGCTGAACGGCTTGGCATCCCGGCCGCGCTGCAGGGCAGAACCGACAGTTTGATCCTCCAGATCGGAGCGCTCAGGAGCCACAGGCGCCAAGGCGATCAAACCGCCGAACACCACGAACGGCATGGCAAGCAACAGCCAGCGCTTGCGCAGACGAATCCTGCGCTTGGGTCGAGGTCTGGGTCGCGGCGCAGCAGGCTGGGTCACGCGATCCTTCGCTCTCGGTTTTGGGAGATTGGATCGAACCAAGGAACGATGGAGCCTTCGGCCACAAGCCATTGCTGGTAACGCTCGCCGCAGTCATGGCCTCCCGTCAACTGCCCGAAGGAAGGAATCACCAAACGCGGCCCATCCGGATCAAAGGCGAAGCAGGGCAAACGCAACTGATCGGAGCGGCTGCGAATCCGGGTGGTGGGATGCAGGTGACCGCACACGTTCAACAACCCCGGCTCGGGCACCCGTTCGGGCATGTGGCTCAACCAGAGATTGTCCAAGCGCTGAGAAGGCTGCTGGGGCAAGCCTTCAATCCAGCTGTCCTGGTCATGGTTTCCACCGATCAGCACCACCGGGCAACCACAGAGATCGGGCAACGCCAGCAGGGTCTCGCGCAGCGGAACGGTGATGCCGATCCGGGCATGCACGAGATCACCCAGCACAAACAAGCGCTGAGGTGACCAGGCATGGCAGAGCTCCAGCAATGGATTGAGGGTTCCCTGATCCCCGTCGCTGGGCATGGGGATGCCATGGGCCTGGAACACCTCGGCCTTGCCGAGATGCAGGTCGGCGACAAACAGCTCGCGCCCCTCAGCCCGCCACAGGGCACGCTGGGGCAGGAACGTGAGCGGGCTGTCGCCCCAGGACCACTCCAATGCGGTCATGAAGGGAGCAGATCGCAGATATGTAGCGCTGGCTGCATTGGATGACTGACGTCGTGCCGCAAGCTTCGAGGGCCTCCAGAAGACTCATTGTGGCGCGGAGCAAGGGGCCCCACCAGCTCGCGAGTTCAACCCTGAGCACGCTCGAACAACGGTTGAGCTTGCTGGAAGAGGAAGGCCGTTTCGAATGTGCTTATGCCCTGAGGATGGAAGTGGCCGACTGGCTGCTCGGGTCCAGGGATGCCAACCTGAGCGCACCATCTCTTTCCTGACGTTTCCATGACCATTGCCCTGCTGATCGCGCTGGCGGGTTCCCTGGCGGCAATGGCTGTGATCGTGCGTCGGCTGGAACAGCGCTGATGGGAAGGGTCCGGCGCTGGTCCGTCGTCCTCGCGCTCGCTTGCTTCAGCAGCGCAACCCCCCTGCAGGCCAATCAACTGAAGGTGGGGGTCAGTGGATCGGCCCCGTTCGTAATCAAAAACGGCGAGCAGATCAGCGGCATCAGCCTCGAGATCTGGCGACGCGTCGCCGAAGACAACAACCTCAGCTACAACCTGATTCCCCAGCCATCACCCAAAGCCGGGATCGAGGCGGTGAATGACGGCAAGATCGACGTGCTGGTGGGCCCGATCAGCATCACCTCCCGCCGACTTGCCATTGCAGGGATTGACTTCACCCAGCCCTACTTCCTGAGCAAGGAGGGCATTCTTCTTCCCCTAAAGGCCCCCTCCATTTTCAGTCGCGTTCAGGTGTTCTTCGGCTGGGCCGTGATCTCCTCAGTTCTGGTTCTGATCAGCGTGTTGTTGGTGGTCGGCAGCCTGATCTGGATGGCTGAGCGGCGCACGAACAGTGAACAGTTCCCCCGCGACTGGCTGCCCGGCATCAGCAGCGGCATGTGGTTTGCCCTGGTGACGTTGACGACCGTTGGCTACGGCGACAAGGCGCCGATCACACGAACCGGCCGGGGCATCACCGGCGCCTGGATGGTGATCTCGCTGATCGCGGTGTCGTCCCTCACCGCCAGCCTGGCTTCAGCCTTCACGCTGTTTCTCTCGGGGACCACCGAAGCAGCCATTGACAGTCCTCAACAGCTCAGCGGCCGCCGGGTCGCCGTCGTCGAAGGAACCGATGGCATGGAGCTCGCGGAAAACCGTGAGATGCGCGTCGTGCCAGCACCCAGCCTCGACAGCGCCGTTCAGTTGGTGCTGGATCGCAAGGCCGACGCCTTGATCTTCGATCGGCATTCGCTTCGTTACCACCTCAAACAGAACCCCGAGCTTGATGTGCGGATCGCACCGTTCACCCTCTCGGATGAGACCTACGGATTCGTGTTGCCCCCCAACAGCTATCTGCGCACGCGTATGGGGGTGTCGATCCTGAAGCTCCAACAGAGTGGCCAGGCGGAAGCCATCGCCGACAAGTTTCTGGATTGAACGGAGCCTCAGCCCAGGGGGCGATGACGACGCAGGGCCTCTTCCAAGAGATAGGCGGCGAGATTGCCGCAACTGCGCCCTTCAGCGAGAGCATGGCGCTTGAGATCGTCCATCACCCCGCGGGGCAGGGTGACGTTGATGCGCTCCGAGCCGGCCGCATCCGCCACCGCAGCCGTGCTGGGAGCCGCAGCCTGGCCCTCGATCCGCTGCTGCAACTCCTGAACCAGGTCTTGAAGGAGGGACACGATTTCGTGAAAATATACTCACAATAAATAAACAATATCGTGCAAGACAAGATTGCGTAATCTTGAGCACTCTTTTGAGGCGCCATGCAACCCCTGCCGCTGAAGCTTGCTCCCGGTAGTGATCTGCGCCTCAGCCTCGAAGCACTGGCCCAGAGGGACGGCATCAGCGGCTTCGTTCTCGGCGTGGTTGGCAACCTGACCAAGGCGTCGTTCCAGTGCCCCGGCCAGGCGGAGCCCACCGTGCTGGAAGGCGACCTTGAGGTGATCACCCTCAATGGAACCTTTTCCCCTGAGGGCGTACACCTGCACCTGAGCCTCTCGGATGGAGCCTGCCAGGTCTGGGGAGGCCACCTGGAGCCCGGCACGATCGTGCAGAAAGGCGTCGACCTCCTGATTGGGGTCCTCGAGCAACGCGAAGGCCGCCCCGCACGCCAAACAGCAGCGCCGCGGATCGAGATCGCCGTGCTGCCGGGATGCCCCTGGTGCAGCCGTGCCCTGCGCATCCTGAGAACCCTGGATCTGCTCCACACCGTCACCACCATCAACGACGACGCAGCCTTCCAAGCCGTGCAGCAGCGCAGTGGAATGACCACCTTCCCCCAGGTGTTCATCGACGGATCCGTGATTGGTGGCTACGACGATCTCGCCGCCATGCAAGCCGCAGGTGAACTCGACGCCCTCCGCTGAGCCTCCGGAACAGCCGCCCTTCTGGTCGCTGAAACCCTGGTGGTGCCAGCCCTGGTCCATCGTCTCCACAGGGGTGCTTGTGGTGGGTGGGTCCTGGGGCCTGCTTCATCAGCTCTGGATCAGCCTTCCCCTGGCCCTGGGCGTAATGGCCTGGTGGCTGCTGTTTCTGGTGCTCGTTCCCGCCGCCTACCGATCAGCCTCAGATCAGGCCTGACGTGAGGCTGATCGGGACCGCTGCTTCTCATCCAGCAATTCCCCTTCCAGCTGCTCGATCAAACGACTCACCAACGCCTGAAATTCCGGCTGGCAACCACGAAATGCCGCCTTGTGACGGATCGGCTCGTTGCGCATGCGCAGATCCGTGAGCATCAGCTGCAGCGAATCGATCCGGGCGTTGGAAGTCATGGACAGCGTCGGCGTTCCAAAGCGAGGTTATGACGCAGCTGCTTCAAAGCCCTAGCTCCCTCAGCAGACTGTTTTGCGTCTCCCGGCCGAGGACAGCATGGGCCGCCATCGCACCACTCGCCGCCACGGGGGGTATGCCGATACCGGGGAAGGTGCTGGCACCACAAAGCCAGAAATTGGCCAGAGGTGTCGTCACGCCCGGGAAGAGACCTTCAGCCGCTGAAAGGGCAGGGCCATAACTGCCCTGATGCACATTGAGAAAATAGCTATGGGTGAGCGGCGTTCCCTCCATGATCAGCTCGCAGCGGTCGCGGATGTCGGGAATACGGCGTTCAAGCACCCGCCAGAACACAGCGCATCGCTCCTGTTTTCTCTGCTGATACGCCGCACTGCCGCGCTCCAAGTCAGCCCAGAGCTCCCAGGGCTCGCTGGCCGGGGTGTAGGCATGCAGCACATGCCGACCGGCCGGCGCCATGGAGGGATCCAACACCGACGGAATTGACAACACCACGGCATTGCGCTCGGCGTCGATCCCACGCTCCCAGTCATCGACCCAGACGGTGTGGATCGGCAAATCCTCCAGCCCCGTGGCATCAAAGCCCAGATGGAGATGCAAGAAGCCGTTGCAGGCCGGCGTGGCCTGGCGCTGATGCTGCCACTTCGGCGCCACGGACTTCGGCAGCAGTTCCAGGGTGGACCAGATGTCGGCATTACAGATCACCTGCCGGGCCGCAATCTGCGTTCCATCGGCCAGGGTCACACCCACAACACGATTCCCCTCCACCCGCAGCTGTTGCACCGCCGTGCCCGTCTGCAGGCTGCCACCGTGGGCCTCCAGGCCACGCACCAGGGCCTCAACCACTGCAGCACTACCGCCAACGGGGTAGTCGAGATGGGCTTCCGGTTCAAACCACTCGCCAAACAGCGTGGCCATGGCTGCAGCGTTGGTGTCTCCCATCGGCATGCCGCTAATCAGGAAGGAGAGGAGATCCACCCAGTGGCGTAGGAAGGGATCGCTGAGGTGACGATCCACCAGGGGCCCAAAGGAACCGGAGAGGTGACGCATCGCCGCAAGGTGCGGCAAAAGGCGTCCGCCGCGCTTCAGCAGTTGCGCCATGCCATCCACCCCAGGCCGCAGGGCCAGCAAGGGCAAAGCATCGGCAGCGGCGGCAATCGGCTGAAGCGCCTCCACAAAACGCCGCCATTCGGCGGCCACCTCAGGGCCGCGCAGGCTGCGCACCACAGCCTCAAAATCGTCGTGGCCAACGGCGATGCGCAGATCCCCTTCCGGCAACAGCACATCCCAGGTGCGATAGGGAATCACTTCGACGGTCTGCCCCAGCGCGCGCAGCACCTGGGCCAAGGGATTGCTGCTGGGCCAACGTCCCAGACCACTCCAAAGGGATGGACCGGATTCAAAGTGATAACCCTGGCGCTGAAAGCCATGGGCGGCTCCACCGGGTTGCTGGTGGGCTTCCAGCACCAGCACTTCACGGCCGGCGCGGGCACACAAACCAGCGGCACACAGCCCACCGATGCCGCTGCCGATCACCAGAACGTCGACATCGCTTCTGATCATCCGCCCAGCATTCGCGTCATCATTGTGATCATTGGCGCAAGACGATGCGCGCTCGACTGCTGCTGCCCCTGCTGATCCTGGCGTTGGCCTGGGGGCAGGAGCTGATCGACCAACTGATCTTTGCGGGGCAGTGGAACCTGCCAATGGGCCCGGATCAACCGTGGTGGGGGGTCATCACAGCGCCATTCAGCCATGCCGGCTTGGGGCATCTGATCTCCAACAGCCTGGCGTTTCTGCCCCTGAGCTGGCTGGTGCTCAGCCGGGGGATGCGCGATTACCTGAGCGTCTGGCTGTCGGTGCTGCTGATCAACATTCCCGTCGCCCTGTTCTGGCCGGCCCGCAGCCATGGACTCTCGGGCGTGGTTTACGGACTGCTGGGCTACCTGCTGCTGATCGGCTGGCTGGAACGTCGCATTTTGTCCATCGTCCTAGGCCTGGTGGCGTTCTGGCTCTACGGCTCAGCCCTGATCGCGTTGATCCCCGGCGTTTCACCCGCCGGCGTGAGCTGGATCGGCCACAGCGCAGGCTTCATCGGGGGATTGGTGGCAGCTCTTGCGGTGTATCGCGAGCCTTCCGCCGCTTGAAGACAGCCGATTGAGCTCAGCCCTCAGACAAAACCTCATCGAGAAACGCCAGGGGGCGTTCCATGGTGGCTGAGTAGCCGAGCAGGCTTAGATCGCGGTGGGAGTAGATCACGCTGTCATCCCCATCGAGCAGAACGGTGGCGCCGCGCTGGGTGATGTAGTCGTCACAGGGCACATAGGTGCGCCAGTTGCTGAGCACTTCGTTCATGTTGCGCAGACGCTTGGTGGCGAGCTCAAACGGCCGCTGGAACCCCTCGCCACCAGCCCGGCGGAACAGAGCACCTCGGAAGCGCGGCAGAGGAAACGCCTCAACCAACTCGTCGTCGTCGAAGATCTGGGCAGCCGAGCGATCCCCGGTGTAGCCGCGCAGCACCTCGCGCAGGGTGCCCGGCGAGCCCACGCCGGCGCACATCAGTAAAAAGCCAGGCCAGGGCCCACCGGGCAGTTTCAAGCCGGCCTCCAACCCCAGGGATTCATGCAACAGCGGTGATGGATCAGCGATCAGCTGCTGCAGGGGGAACCCGGTGAAGGCAGCAAACCGCTCGGCGCTGGCGGCATTGCCGATGCCGAACAGCTGAACCTTGACCCCAAGCGCCGCCAACTGGGGGAGCCGCGGCACCAACGCCTGGGCGTATTCGATCGAGTCGAAATCTCCCAGCTGGCCCAGCACAACAACAAGACGCTTCGAGCCGCCCTCCATGCCGGCAACCCCGGCCAGCCGTTGCAGTAGTGGGTCCAGTGGAATCATCTCGACAGGCTGACATTTCGCCGTCGAAAACGTGGATGGCGCTTGCGCGCCGCCTGAGAGACTCAAATCAAAAGAAGGAAGCAGGTGGGCAAGAAATCTGGCTTCACAAGTGCTGAGATCGAAGAGATCAAGCGGCTGTATCTGCAGGAAGGGCGATCAATCCTTCAGATCCCCAAAATCCTGGGCAAAGGCAGTGAAAACTCCGTGCGCAACGCCCTGCACAAGGCACGGGTCAAAGATGCCCCCGAAGAACGCACCAAGCTGGAGCGATTCAAGCCAGAGCAAGTTTTTGGCAATGTCACCCTTTTGAAACGACTCAAAAAAGCGAAAAAACTGAAGTTCCACGCCCGCTGCTCCTGCGGCTATGAATTCGACGTGGACCCTTTTCGGCTGACGCTGCCGGAACACCACAAAGACAGAATTACTGCATGCCAGCGTTGCAGCACAGCGCAAAACAAGGAACACCCCAAGCCTCAAGCCTGAGAGACTCAATCAAGACAAGTTGAACAGCACGAGCAAAACCAACAAATATTTCAACCGCTTCACAACAACCAACACAACATCCCACAACTGGCATCAACCCCCTTTCACCTGTCAAGACGGGGCTGGAGAGCAGGACTTGTATCAAACCGACGCAGCCTTAACAATTGCTAAAGGACAAGGTATCAAGTGGAACCTTGCGGCTTTTTTACAACGACGTAGAACTCAAAAAGTTTTAATCCATCCCTATTTACTCAATGGAACTCACTTTCTTGGGCAACAAATATGCAAAGACAGAAACAGTATCTACGAGGCCAACAATCCAACTGAAATACATGGGAAAAAGCTATCGCGCTGAGCAAATCCAATCCGTTCGCAATTCTGTTGCTCTGACCTACCGCGGCGTCTCTTACTCCAAAGTCTGAGAAGGCGTTGGGCTGGGGCACTGAGAAGGCAGCCGACGTGACGGCATGACGCCACAGGATCGGCAAAAATGGCGCGATGAGACTTCTGATCACAGTCCTGATCGCGTCCAGTGCTTTGGCCTGGCCGGCAAAAAGTGCGGAACCTATCCCTCTCGTGGTGGTTCCCTTTGATGCCGCATGGGGATCGAGACGTCTTCCCGTTCAGCCCGCAGCGTTATTGCCGCCACCTCCAGTTCCCAGCCTGAATCAACGAACCGCAGTCAACGCTGAACCAAAACCGCAACGCCAACGCTGGTGCCGAGGCGGCTGCTGAACGCAGAAAGGCTGTCACCTGAACTCATTCTGAGTAAACCGAATGGAGAAACAATCCCATCGGGCGCTGACGATGCGACACGTGGCTCTATTGATGGCCAGCCTCCTTTTGGAATCCATGGCTCTTGCGGGCGGCAAGCGGGCCACAGCCCAAGGGCCGTCCAAGCAGTTCGCCACCGCTGAGGCGATGCGGGTGATCCCCAAAGGGGCAACGATTTCCGACACACACTGCAAAAGCATTGATGTGGGAGCCAGCAGCCGCTATCAGTGCACCATCACCTACAGCCCCTGAGCTGATCGATGAAAGGCTGGCGTGCTGCGTGTTGGAGCCTCGTCCTGTTGGGGATCCCGGCTGCGGGGCGCGCCGAATTTGATCAGTGCCGCCTAATCGATCAGGTGCTGAACCGCCTGGGCAACGCCATGGCGATCAATCGTTTGATCATTGCTGAAAGCGGTGACAGCACAGCCGTTGCTGCGGCCAGTGACGCTCTGGCTCAACAGAACGAGAGCTACCGGCACACCAAACGCCAACGCTCCAAAGCCGGCTGCGACGGCTGGGAGCGGGACTGAATCAGTGAGTGCCTGCCTGACTCACCAAGGCCAGGCAAGCTGGTGAAACGCTGATCGAGAGACCTTGGCCGTCACCGTCTGCCAGAACTGCGGAAGCCGCCGGTTTCTTGCCGACCGATCCATGGCCGGTCGGCTGGTCTGTCAGAACTGCGGCCTGGCGGCCGGGAGCCGAGCCGGGCGTTCCGCACCGGGCAGCAGCCGTCGCAGCACCGGAACTAAAAAACGCTGGCTGGTGATCCTGCTGATCGCGGTAATCGTGCTGGTGGTGGTCACGTCGTGAGCAATTGCACCACCTCGGCCGTGTTCGCCGACAAGGGCTTGGCGGCCAACTGGTCAATGGCCTGACGCATGATGGTTTGGCGCTCGGGGCCGTAACTGCCGCAGCGGCTGAACACCTTGGCCATCCGTGACGCGGTGATCGGATTGCGGGAATCGACCGCTGCAATTTGCTCCGCCATGAACCGGTAACCACTGCCATCGGCGGCATGAAATGCCTGAACATTGGAAGTGAATCCACCGAGAACAGCGCGAAGGGAATTAGGCGCGAGGGGATCGAAGCGCGGGTGCTCCAAAAGCTGTTGAACCCGCTCCAAAGCGTTGGACCTGGGAGCTGATGCCTCCATCGCAAACCAGGCGTCCAGGATCACAGGCTTGTCCTGCCAACGGTCGTAGAACAGCGCCAACGCCTGCTCACGCTCAGCGCCTTCCAGCGGCAGCAAGGCCCGCAGGGCCCCACGCGCCAAGGTCATCGAGGGACCGGAAACCGCCGCCAACGCCTCCGCTTTAACTGTGGCATCGCCCGCCGCGGCAAGCCAGCGCCAGGCCAAGGCCGTCAGGGCACGGCCGCCCTGACCAGATGGCCAAGCCAAGGTCCAGTCAGCTCGGGCCAGCTCTAGGAGTCGGCGCAGGGACGACTGCAGTTGAACGCCCATCTCCTGAGACCACGCCCGAAAGGCTTGATCCAGCGCCAGCGGATCCACCGGGGATTGCAACGCCTCCAGTTCCGCCATTCCCGGCAGCGCCAGCAGCGCCGCCAGGTCCATGCCATCACCGCCGTCATAGGCGCAGATCCTCTGATCGAAGGCCTGAATCAGTGCCGCCTCCACGGCAGGCTGCGGCTGTTTTTCAGCCCGTGCCAACAACACCTGGCGTGCCAGGCGCTGGGCCGCATCCCAGCGACAGAAGGGGTCATCATCGGAAGCCAACAGCTGGAGGCACTCCTCCAGCGGCTGCTCCAGACGCACGTGGACCGGCGCCGAGAAGCGACGCAGCACCGAAAGGGCAGGGGGGGTGTCGCCAGGCTGGCCCTGCAGGGTGATGCTGGCGCGTTCAGCCTCCATCACCAAAAGCTGCTCCTCACCAACACGGCCTTGCTCAGCCACCAGGGCCAGGGCAACCGGCAGCACCAGGGGCTGTTTGTCCGCTTGCCCCGGCGTCGGAGGCGTCGCCTGGTGCAAGTCGACCGTCAGCTGACCCGATTCGGGGTTCCACTGCCGATCAATGCTGAGTTCCGGAGTTCCTGCCTGGTGGTACCAGCGCTTGAAACGTTCCAGATCAAAGCCAAGGGGCTCGCCCTGGCTGGTGGCGCCATCAGCGATCGCCTGAACAAAGTCTTCCGTCGTGGCGGCCGTCCCATCGAAACGTTGCACATAAACCTCCATTCCCTTCATGAACCGATCGGGTCCAAGCAGGGTGCGCAGCATGCGGATCAATTCCGCACCTTTTTCATAGATGGTTGTTGTGTAGAAGTTATCGATCGCCTGGTATTCCGCTGGCTTCACCGGGTGCGCCGTGGGGCCTGCGTCCTCACGAAATTGGGTGTTGCGCAACATCGCAACATCTTCAATGCGCTTAACCGCTTCCGAATGCAGATCTGCGGTGAAGCATTGATCACGAAAAACCGTCAGGCCTTCTTTGAGCGACAGCTGGAACCAATCCCGGCATGTGATGCGATTTCCACTCCAGTTATGAAAGTATTCATGGGCAATCACACTTTCGATGCGTTCAAGCTCAGCATCGGTGGCTGTTTCCGCATCAGCTAGTACAAGCTTTGAGTTGAAAATATTCAGACTCTTGTTCTCCATCGCGCCCATGTTGAAGTGACGGACGGCAACGATGTTGTATTCATCAAGGTCATATTCAAGGTTGTAAACCGATTCATCCCACTGCATGGATCGCTTTAATGAAGCCATGGCGTGGGCCGTAAAGGGTTCATCCCCCTCCTCCACATGCAATCGCAGGGTGACCTGCCGGCCCGAAGCCGTTGTGTAGTGATCACGAATCTCTCTGAGGTCCCCGGCCACCAGGGCGAATAAATAGGAGGGCTTGGGGAAGGGATCATCCCAAGTGACCGCATGACGATCAGCGCCAACGGATTCCTCTTGAACCGCATTGCCATTGCTCAGCAGCACAGGGCAGCTGCTGCGACTGGCCTCAATCCGCACTTGCCATCGGCTCAGCACATCCGGACGATCGGGATGAAGGCTGATGCGCCGGAATCCCTCGGCCTCGCACTGGGTGCTCAGCAGACCACCACTGGCATACAAGCCTTCGAGCGAACTGTTGGAGTAGGGGTCCAAACGACAACAGGTCTCCAGCACAAACGGCTGGCCCGGCACGTTGGGAATGGAGAGGCGTCCGTCGGTGAAGCTGTAATCCTCGGGCTGCAAAGGCGTCTGATCGATCGCCAGGGATTCGATGGCCAGATCGATGCCGCACAGCACCAGGGGCTCTCCGGACCGGCGCGGCTTAAGGCTGAGCCTGGATGACACAACGACATGGTCGCTCTGGATGTTCACGTCCAGGGCGATGGCGGGGAGCTCAAACGCCCATGGCGTGTAGTCCGCCAGACGAATCGAAGTAGCAGCAGTCATGGCCTAACGACGCGAGCACGGAGTGATCCTGACGGACGAACCTCAAAACCGAGGCGTTTCAGGCGAGACAGTTCAGCCAAGAGGCCAGACGTCAAAGGGCAGAAGACAACAGAAAATACGAACAAAAAAACGTCTGACCTGATCGGCCAGACGTTGCAAGTACTGAAGACTGAAAAAGAATTATTTTTTGGAGGGCTTCAATGAGGCAGCAGCTTTTTCAAAACGAGCCTTTTCTGCTGCGGGGACTGATTTAGGGCAGAACTTCAGCGCTCCTCCAACAATCATGAATCCTGCATTATTGAGAAATTGCTTCTCTGGCAAGGGCTCTTTGCTGCCGGGAAGCAAACCACCGTGCTTGCCATAAATCACATGCAACTGACCAGCAAGAGCCACGGCCAAAGACTTGCTGAAATCAATCTTTTGAGCCCTTGCCTCACAGAAGGTGGCAATCGACATCACGCCATAGGTGTTGACCTCCATGGCTGTGGCAGGAGTGGGCTTGTCATTGGAGGACTGTGCCAGAGCCGTTGCGGGTGACAGCAAGGGGGCTGCCAGCAAAAGAGCTGCGGCAGCAAATGAACGACGAATCACCTTGGTTCCCGGGCAGCGTCAATTTTCGGCAACTTACCGCCCATGCCAAAGCTGGCCGAGGCTTAGGCGCGGTTGTTGAACTGGGCCATCAACACAACGGCGCCGTTCAGTCGTCCTCGATTGGCGGCAGGGGATCGGACATTCGAATCTCGTGATGGTGCTCAACAATCGAGAGCTCACCGTTCTCCCAGCTGTAGATGGCGCGGTAGCGATAGCGGTCTTGATCGATAAGGCGAATGTGCTCAAGGATGTCCCACTGCTGATAGTGGGATTCGAGGATGGTTTCGTGCTCATCCACCTGACGCAGCCGGGTGCGCACCGGGTCTCCCGTGAGGTAACCGCGACTTCTCTGAAGTTGATGGCCCCACAACGTGGCTTCCATCACACCACTGCGTTCAAACCAGGGCTTACGGGCGAAGAATTCGTCGGAATGCTGGTCTTCCTGATCAGACCACCAACTGAAGCGGTACCGACTCTCGCCGGCCTCGGGATGGGCGAAGGCCTCCATCTTCAGGTTGATGTCCAAGTGGAGAACCTGATCGTCGCTGAAGGTGTATTGCCGCCGGGAACGCCACAATCCCAGATTGCGGTTGAACCAGCGGCGCAGGTTGCTATCAACCTGAATCGAAGGCTGATCAGCCACTCCCCCCGGAACGGTCAGAGGAACACGGTTTTGCGCGGAAAAAAGCGACATGGACCGCGTCGATGACGCAACGGAGTATTCCTGTTCGTCTTAGCGCTGCTGGCGGTCCAGTCAAAAACCCATAAGGTGAGCATCGGTTTTTGCTGTCTTGCAGTCCGCGTGGTTAAGGACTCTCCCAAGACACGTCAACCGTTGATCCTGCTGTTGGTGGCAGCACGTCATCAATTGTCGGGTCAGGACCTCCGTTCCCTGGTGCAATTCCTGGAACGGGAAGACCTGGGCTTCGAAGTCACCCTGCAGGTTGCCGATCCCTCACAGCAACCCGAACTGCTTGAACTGCATCGCCTCGTGGTGACGCCAGCGCTGATCAAACTGGCGCCGAACCCCAAACAGGTGTTCGCAGGAAGCAACATCCTTCAGCAACTCAAAGGGTGGGTGCCCCGCTGGAAACAGGATGGGGTGGTGAGCGGCCTTGGCCTCAGCCTCAGGCCGACCGAACTCGATGGCAGTCGCACCCAGAAGGAACTCCAGCTGGAAGATCAACTGCTGGTGCTGCGCCAGGAGAACGAAACGCTGATCGATCGCGTCAGTGCTCAGGAACGGCTGTTGCGCATGGTGGCTCATGAACTGCGCACACCACTCACGGCAGCGGCGTTGGCCCTGCAAAGCCAGAAGCTGGGCCAGATCGATATGGATCGCTTTCAAGATGTGATCACCCGCCGCCTTCAAGAGATGGAGGCGTTATCGAAGGATTTGCTCGAAGTGGGCACCACCCGGTGGGAAACCCTTTTCAATCCACAGCGGCTTGACCTGGCCAGCGTTTCAGCCGAAGTGATTCTCGAGCTTGAAAAATTATGGCTGGGCCGCAACGTTGAGATCAAAACCGATATTCCCGCTGACCTGCCCAAGGTCTTTGCCGATCAGCGGCGCATGCGCCAGGTGCTGCTGAATCTCCTGGAAAACGCCCTGAAATACACCAACGATGGCGGGCACATCTCGCTCACGATGCTGCACCGCACCAGCCAGCGTGTGGAGGTGAGCGTTTGTGACAGTGGCCCGGGTATTCCGGAAGCGGAACAGCAGCGAATTTTTCTAGATCGGGTACGGCTGCCGCAAACCTCCGACCAAACCACCGGCTACGGCGTGGGGCTTGCGGTCTGTCGCCGCATCGTCGAAGTGCACGGCGGCAAGATCTGGGTGGTTTCGGACCCTGGCGAGGGTGCCTGCTTCACCTTCACGGTGCCGATCTGGCAAGGACAAGGCGTGGAATGGGGTCAAGCTGTCTTGACGGAGGGTCCGACCAAGCCCTAGTGTTCACAAGTGATCAGGAGCACAGAACGCTCGTTGATTACGGCCTCGCCCCCATCGTCTAGAGGCCTAGGACACCTCCCTTTCACGGAGGCGACAGGGGTTCGAATCCCCTTGGGGGTATGACGTCATCGCCAAGTTTGTTTTGGCGATGAGCCGAGTATCAGTTCAGAGTTTTTGCGGTGCGATTCGCGCACCAATTCCTTGAGTTCGCAAGATGAATGGAGCGCCCTCGCTCCTCGATCAGGTCCAATTGAACTTGGGCCAAGAACAGAACCCCAAACGAAATCTCTCGTTCAGTTGTTTCTGCGGTGTGCTTCCTGCACCACGGCCTTGAGGTTGCTGGAGAGATCGTCCCGCAGCCGCTCTTCGATCAGACCGATCGGCATGCCGAGGCAGCCTTGCACCGTCAGCTCATAAAGCAGTGAGCTGCCGTCAGGACGTTGACGAATCTGCCACGTGCCATCGAAGCGTCGGAAATCCCCTTTCACCATGCGGAATTGGAGTAGTCCGTCCTGGCGGTATTCCGTCAGCTCCAACTGAACCTGGGCCGAAAAGCGAAGCCCCAGAAGCTGCTGACTACCCACCTGTTGGAGCCGCACCGTCTGACCCTGGCGTTGGATCAGCTCGCTGCTACTGAGGTTGGGGATGAAGCGGGACAGGTTCTCGTAATCCGTCAGCACATCCCAGAGCAGCTGAACGGGCAAAGGAGATTTGAGTTCAGCTGCCAAACGCCGCGTCCCCTGAGGCAGCCGCTCCATGGTCTGCTCAATCGCAGTCCCTGAATCTGCGGAGGTTTGCAGCCCGCGTCCAAACATTGTCTGGGGGAAAACCAAAAGAGACGCCGAGATGAGGGGCCGAACTTGAGGATCTTAAGGAGGTTGCCTGGATCACATCAGATTCTGTTCCGAACAGCAACCTTTTTGTGTGAAATCAAAGGCCACGCCTATAGTCGCGCCACAAAAGTCAGGTAATTTCAATGCGGGTGTCCAATGCAGCGGCAGAGCACTGCAATGAAGCTCTGTTCACTGTTGTGGCTCGTGGTCCCCAGGCCGGCTCCAAGCCGTCCGTGGTGCGGACCTACACCGTTGCAATGAACCAGTTTTCCGCACTTTTCAAACGATTGGGGGCCACGGGCGCCAAGATCGTTTCTGTGAATGGTGCGGGCGAAGAGCCTTCTGCCGCTCCCGCTGCCGCCACCCCGGCACCTGCCAAACAACCCGCCAAAAAACCCGCCAAGAAAGCCGTGACGTCAAGCGCCCCGAAGAAAAAGCCCCACGCCGACGTTCCGGTCAACACCTACAAGCCCAAAACCCCTTTCATGGGGACGGTCACCGAGAACTATTCCCTGCTTCAGGACGGTGCGATCGGTCGCGTTCAGCACATCACCTTTGATCTCTCCGGTGGTGACCCCCAGCTGAAGTACATCGAGGGCCAAAGCATCGGCATCATTCCCGAGGGTGAGGACGCCAACGGCAAGCCCCACAAACTTCGCCTGTATTCCATCGCCAGCACCCGCCACGGCGACAACCTGGAAGGCAACACCGTCTCCCTCTGTGTTCGCCAGCTTGAATACAAGAACGATGCCGGTGAACAGATCTACGGCGTCTGCTCCACCTATCTCTGTGACATCGAACCCGGCACCAAGGTGAAGATCACCGGTCCGGTCGGCAAGGAGATGCTTCTTCCTGACGATGAGGAGGCCAACGTCATCATGCTGGCGACCGGCACCGGTATCGCTCCGATGCGCACCTATCTGCGTCGCATGTTCGAACCCCGCGAACAGGAGACCAACGGTTGGAAATTCCGAGGCAAAGCCTGGCTGTTCATGGGTGCGCCCAAAACCGCCAACCTGCTTTACGACGAGGACTTCCTCCACTACGAAAAGGAGTACCCCGACAACTTCCGCTACACCAAGGCGATCAGCCGGGAACAGCAGAACGCAAAGGGCGGCCGGATGTACATCCAAGACCGCGTTCTCGAACATGCCGAAGAGATCTTCGCGATGATCGAAGACCCCAAGACCCATGTGTACATGTGCGGTCTGCGCGGCATGGAGCCGGGCATTGATGAGGCCATGACCGCCGCCGCGGCCGCCAAGGGTCTGGACTGGGCCGAACTGCGCCCTCAGCTCAAAAAGGCCGACCGCTGGCACGTTGAAACCTATTGATCGATCAAGAGCTGTTCGATCAGCCATCAATCGTTTCAAGTCCACCCCGAGGGGTGGACTTTTTTTTTCGGTTGGCAACAAACGCTGAAACCAACACGGAAACAAAGCGGCGAGACCATGTCTATTGCCGGTTCCGTGCCTAAACCTGCGTCAGAAGCCTGGACACTCCATGGTTGCCACGATGACGAACCCCCTCAGGGTTGGACTGCGCCAGGAGCGCGTGATCGCGCCGCAGTGTCTGGTGATCTTCGGCGCCAGCGGTGATCTCACCCACCGCAAGCTGGTGCCAGCCCTGTTTGAGCTGTTCAAACAACGGCGTCTGCCCAGTGAGTTCGCCCTTTTGGGCTGTGCGCGACGGCCGTGGAGTGACGAGGAGTTCCGCGGAAAAATGGCGGAGGCGCTCGCCAGCACGATTCAGGACGATCCCCAGGCCTGGGAGCAGTTCGTCGGCAAGCTGTTCTACGAGCCGGTCGACCTACAAAACAGCGATCACATGCTGAGCTTGCACTCCAGGCTCGAGCAGATCGATCAACAGTGCGCCACCCGCGGCAACCGCACCTTTTATCTCTCCGTCTCCCCCAAGTTCTATGCCAGTGGCTGCCGTTCACTCGCCGACGCTGGCCTGTTGAAGGACCCCAAACGCAGCCGGGTGGTGATCGAGAAGCCGTTCGGTCGCGACTACGGCAGTGCCCAGGGCCTCAATCGGGTGGTCCAGGCCTGCGGTCAGGAGAACCAGATCTTTCGCATCGACCATTACCTGGGCAAGGAAACGGTCCAGAACATCATGGTTCTGCGCTTTGCCAACACGATCTTCGAGCCGATCTGGAATCGCAACTACATCTCCAGTGTTCAAATCACTGCCGCTGAAACCGTGGGCGTGGAAGAGCGCGCCGGGTACTACGAGTCGGCCGGTGCTCTGCGGGACATGGTGCAGAACCACCTGACCCAGATGCTGGCGATCACCGCCATGGAACCACCAGGACGCTTTGATCCGGAAGCAATCCGCAACGAAAAAGCCAAGGTGCTCCAGGCTGCTCGCCTGGCCGATGAGCTCGAACCCTGGAACTGCTGCATCCGCGGCCAGTACGGACCCGGTGGTTCCGCGGAATCGCCTCTGGCCGGTTACCGCCATGAACCCGGCGTGGATCCCAACAGCACCACCGAGACCTATGTGGCGATGAAGCTGTTCATCGACAACTGGCGCTGGCAGGGGGTTCCGTTCTATGTGCGGACCGGCAAACGGCTGGCCAAGCGCACGAGTGAGGTGGTGCTCACCTTCCGTGAAGCACCAGTGCATCTCTTTGATGCGGCCACCGGAGGCCCCACCGCCAATCAGCTGATCCTGCGCATCCAGCCGGATGAAGGGGCTGAATTCCGCTTCGAGGTGAAATCACCCGGCTCTGGCATGCGCAGCCGCCCCATCGATATGGAGTTCTCCTACGACGAATCCTTCGGTGAACCCTCTGATGAGGGCTATGTGCGGCTCCTGGCTGACGCCATGCTCAGCGATCCCACCCTCTTCACCCGCAGCGATGAAGTGGAGGCGGCTTGGCGGCTTTACACCCCGCTGCTGGAACTGATTGAAGACAGCCCCTGGCAGCTGCCGGTTCATCCCTACGAATCACGCACCTGGGGACCTGCCGCAGCAGACGCCCTGTTGGCGAAAGACGGACTGCTCTGGCGACGCCCCTGATACGGCTCTTCCATAGACCAGCTTCTCAGCTCTGCACGACTCGTTCATCCGTCACCATGTCCCCTCAGCTCACCCTGCAAACCCCGCTGGAACTTGCACCTGCGGAGGTCCCCCACTACCTCGAACAGCTCTGGTCCCCCGAGCAGCAGGGCAGTACGGGCTCCGGGGCCAACACCTTCTGCCTGCTGATCTGGCAACCCGCCTGGGCCGAGCAGCAACTCGTCCGCAGTGGTCGTCTGCCGGGGCCCGTCACCGGACAGCAGTCCGCCGCCTTGATCGCTGCGGGCCGCCAAGCGGTGCTGGATGCCGACCTTCCCCTGAGCACGCCGCCGCTGGATGGGGCCGTGGTGAAGGCGGTGGCTGATTTTGAAGGGCGGGCGAGCGCAGAAGACCTGCGTGGGCAGTACATCGATCCAGCCCTGAGTGCGCTGATGCCCCGGCGGTTGATCACCCTGGCGCCAACGATCGATGCGGCGCAGCCCCTCGAAACACTCGTGGCCGCCTACTGCCCGCTGCCTGAGGAAGGGGGGGGTACCACCGCCTGTGGAGATGTTGTGGTGCTGCGGGGCGGCCATAGCGCCCTAAGTGAGGGCCTTTCAATCCTCGAACCCCTGCTGCCGGAATCGATGCCGGCCTGGGTCTGGTGGAACGGCTGCATCGACGAAGCGCCGGAGCTGATGCAACGGCTCAACAGCGCACCACGGCGCCTGATCATCGACACCGCTTTGGGGGATCCGCATCAATGCCTTGAGCTGCTGCGCAGCCGCGTGGAGAGCGGCCAGGCGGTGAACGATCTCAACTGGCTGCGCCTGCGCAGCTGGCGCGAGACCCTCGCCATGGTGTTCGACCCGCCACAACGGCGTGATGCCCTAAGCCACATCACCCGTCTCGACATTGATGTTGAGGGCCATCACCCCGCCCAGGGGCTGCTGCTGGCCGCCTGGATCGCCGATCGACTGGGCTGGACGCTTGTATCGACCACCGCGATCGAAGACGGCACCACCGCCCAGTTCAAGCGATCCGATGGCACGGAGGTGAGCTTCCAACTGATGGCTGTGCCGATGGGGCAGCCCAACGTGCACGCCGGACAGATGGTGGGGCTTCGACTCATTGCCGAACCGGAGAACGGGCAAGGCGTGTGCGTGATTCTCTGCGCTGACTCCGGGGGCTGCATGCGTTTGGAGGGGGGAGGCATGGCCAACCTCGATCTGCATGAGGAAGTCGTTCCCGTGCAGCACGACACCCCTGAAATGGATGTGGCCCGCCTGCTGGGCGGCGGGCACGACAGCACCAACCCCTTGCTGGCCGCTGCGGCTCCGCTGGCTGCCAGGCTGCTGGGCTGATCCGCGTCTGAGCCATGGCCGCTGTCATCGCTGCACCAGCCAGTGGCAGCGGCAAAACCCTATTGAGCCTGGCGCTGTTGAGCTGGGCCCAGCAGAACGGCCGCCGGATTCAAGCTTTCAAGGTGGGACCGGACTATCTCGATGCCCAGCTGCTCAGCCAGGCCTCGGGTCAGGCCTGTCGCAACCTCGATCTCAATCTCTGCGGGGAAACCTGGGTTCGCCAGGCGTTTCACGGTTACGGAGGTGCCTCTGAGCTGACCCTCGTGGAAGGGGTGATGGGGCTCTTCGATGGCATCGGCAGCAGTACAACCGGAAGCACCGCCGACGTGGCCCGCCTGCTGAACCTGCCGGTGGTGCTGGTGCTGGATGCCGGTGGTCAGGCCGCCTCCCTCGGCGCCATCGTGCGCGGATTCCGCGATCACGATCCCCAGCTGCACATCGCGGGTGTGGTGCTCAACAAAGTCAGCAGCCCCAGGCACCGGGAGCTGCTGGCCGAGGTGCTGGAGCGCATGGGGGTGCCATTGCTGGGCTGCCTGCCGCGCAGCGAAGCCCTGGCCCTGCCGGGCCGTCATCTCGGCTTGGCCCCGGCCCATGAATTGGAGGCCCCCGAGCAGCGACGCCAGGCCTGGGCCGCTCTGGCCAGCCAGCACCTGAACCTGGAACGCCTGGAACCCCTGCTGCAGGCACCCCGCCCCGGGTCGCAGCCCCTGGCCAACATTCCCGTGGAACAGGGGCAGCCCCTGCCAGTGGCACTAGCCAGTGATGCCGCCTTTCACTTCCGCTACCAGGAAACCAGTGAACTGCTGGAGCACATGGGCATGCCCGTGCTCCGCTGGAGCCCCCTGGCCGATGAGGCCATCCCTTCAGAAGCCAAGGGACTGATCCTGCCGGGCGGTTTCCCCGAACAGCACGCCGCCCAGCTCAGCGGCTGTGAGCGAAGCCTGAGCTCGCTGCGGGCCTTCGTGCAGCAGCGACCGATCTACGCCGAATGCGGCGGGATGCTTGTGCTCGGACACCAGCTGACCGACCTCGATGGCACCAGCCACCGCATGGCGGGCCTGCTTCCCTTCACGGCCCAGCGCGGCCCGCTGCAGGTGGGCTATCGCCGCCTGCAGGCCCGGCGGGACAGCCCTGTTGTGAAGAGCGGTCAGCAGCTGGTGGGTCACGAATTTCACCGCTGGGAACTGCACACCAAACGGCCGTCCTCCGACAGGTCAGTGCTGTGGGACATTGAGGGATGGAAAGTCCATCGACATTCGGAAGGATGGGTCGATCAGACAGTTCACGCGAGCTGGGTTCACCTGCACTGGGCGAGCTCTACGACGATCTGCTCCCGATGGCGCGCCGCGCTAGAAGCCGGGGAGAAGCGATCAGCAAGCGCTTCGTCAGCCGCCAGCAACCCACGCGAATCCAACCCTTCGCCGAACGCTGGCGCTGGGTGATCGAAGGCCGCGTTCAGCGGGTGGGGTTCCGCGCCAGCTGCAATCGGCGCGCCCTGGATCTCGGCATCAGCGGTTGGGTGCGCAACCTCAGTGATGGCCGTGTGGAAGTTCAAGCCGAAGGGCCACCGCTGGCCTTATCTGAGCTTCGGGCCTGGTGTGAAGTCGGGCCGCCGGGTGCAAGGGTGCTTCGGGTGACACCCAGCCAGCTCACGGTTACGGGCGACGATTGGTTCGAAGTGCGCTACTGAGACACTCAGGCGAAAAGATTGCGAAGGGGGGTTCCACGCTCCGCCTATCTCGCTACGGCTGAAGCAGGACCTTCGCGCCAGTCGCATGCTCCGCTTCGGATTTGTCCTTTTGATCACCGCGCTGCCCCTGCTCGGCATGGAGGCCATGAGCACGCGACGGGAAACCACCAAGAAGGTGTTCGATTCCGCGGCAGAGGCCCTCGACGCCTGTCAGAGCTGGCGGCAGGGGGAAGGACAGTTTTCAGCCCTGATTCCCGCCGCTGCACCGGTGTCAACGCAGGCGCGGCCTGTCCAGACCGACATCCGCAGCTGCGAGGCCGATCTGGACCATGCGCTGGTGCTGGGGCGCCGTTACAGCGTTGTGCCCGGCGTGCACTACAAAAAAATGCTGCGGTCGCTGCACCGCCCGATCCGTCGCACCTTTCCTTACCTGCTGCCAGATGGCAAAACTGACGACTGAAGCCCCTGGCGTTCCTTGAGCAACTTCCTCGACACCAAAGACAAAGCCTTCTGGAGAGCCCTTCTCGGTGTTGTGAGTTTGGGGGTGAGCATTGGCCTGGCGGCCCTGATCCTGAGCCTCTGAAGGCCGATGGCGGAGCCCCGAATCTGGACGGAACTGCTGACCTACGGGCTTGGCGTGGCGCTGTCGCCCATCCACATCGTTCTGCTGCTACTGCTGCTGCTGGGGGGCTCGCCGCTGCGGCGCGGGGGCTTGTTTGTAGGCGGCTGGCTGCTGACCAGCGCCCTGGCGGTGATCGGGCTGCTGACGCTGGGCCACGGACTGCTGCTGGACATGACCCATGGATCCGACCACCGCACCGGCCTGGATCTAATCGGCGGCGGCGCCTTAATTGCCCTGGGCGGGCGTGAACTGATCCGAGGGGTGCTGGATGACGGAGCAGCCCCCACCTGGAGCGGCGCCGTGGACCGTTTCGCCGGGATGCCGCTTCCCTTGCTGTTGCTGATCAGCAGCGTCACTGAAGTGATCAGTCCCGACGACCTGTTGTTGTTCGCCAAAGGCGCCGCCGTCATCCTGACCGCGCAATTGCCCCTGCAGGAAGAGATTGCCTGCAGCATCGGGTTCAGCATCGCCGCCACTGCCCTGCTGCTGGTTCCGTTTCTGGCGGTGTTGATCGGACGCCAAGGGGTTCTTCCGCTTCTGCAACGCGGCAAAACCGCCCTGCTGCGCCGGGGAGAACTTGTGGTGGGCAGCCTCAGTTTCGGGCTGGGGACTTATCTCGGCTGGCAGGGGATCAGCGGCCTGATGCTCTCCTGATTCATACGGGGTCCCCGGTGGTGTCGAATTCGCGCTGCCAGGCAGCGCGCAGATCAGGCGACGTCTCCCCGCCAAGCAACCAAACCCCCGTGCGGGCCCGGGACACTGCGACATAACAGAGCTGCTGGCGAATGGCTGGGTCGGCCCGGAACACATCCGGTGCCACAAAGACATCCCCGAAACTGCTGCCCTGACTGCGGTGCACCGTGAGCACCGCCGCCGGCCCAAGGGAAGCGAAGGCATCACGAATCAGGAAGTACTGACGCCAGATCGCGCGACCGTTTTTCTTGCCGGCATCACGGGCCTGCTTGCGCAGCCGCTGCATCACCGCATCGAGCTCCTGACGACCAGAGCTGCCAATCGGCGGCTGCAGGCGCAGGGTGAGCTCCAGATCCCCCGCATTCACCGAGGCGGAGAGGGTCTCGATCACAGGCACAGGTCCGTCGGCGGAGGACAGGCCGAAATCCGCCAGGTCACAGGCCTCCGGCTTCACGTCCCGCACCGTCACTTCACGGTTGGAGCCGAGCACCATGTCGGGTTCTTCTCCGGCCTCTTCTCCATCCCTTGAGGCCGGGGCCATCACCGCGGTTCGAGTGATCAACACCTCACCGGGCAGCACTGGCATCTGATCCGCCATTTCCCCATGGATCGCGCGGCGGGCATGGGGCACCAAACGATCCAGGGTGCGGTTCGTGTAGCAGAGGATGCGTGCAGCGTCGGGGTTGTCTTGGACCGAGGCGTCCCGCAAGGCACGCCGGGCCTGATCCAGCCACTCTCGTTGCACCAGGCTGCGCACCTGCCCCTGCGGTGAACGAATCGGCGGCAGCAGCGGTGGCATCTGGCAGGGCAGGCGCCCCTCCCGCAGACCCGCCGCCAGCCGCAACACCGGGCCTTGATGCCGCACCACTTGGGTCAAGCTGGCAGAACAGGACCGTTGCATCGCAAACACGGGACTGTTCTGCTCGCCCACCGGTGGCAACTGGGCCGGGTCGCCGACAAACACCAGACGGGTCTTGAACGGATGGGCGCACTGGAGGGCGATACCCAACAGAGTGCTGTCCACCATCGAGGCTTCGTCAATCAGCACAAGGCCCAGGTTCTCCAGGGCCATGGCCGTCTGCTCGGTGGGTTCGCAGAGTTCAGAGTCGGCGGAGCGCTTGAGCTTCAGCCGTAACAAGCGATGGATGGTGGAGGGATACCAGGTGGGTTGGAGACCCTCCAACTCCAAGGCCTGGCGCAAGACCCCCACCGCTTTGTGGGTTGGGGCCACGACGGTCCAACACAAACCGCTGGCTTCCACCTGACGCAGCAGACGCATGGAAAGAAATGTCTTGCCGCTGCCAGCAAAACCACTGAGCACGAAGGGCGTGCCATCCACGGGCTGTTGGAGCCAGGCCGCAAAGGCATCCGCCGCAGCCAGCTGATCAGCGGTGAGCTCCGCGGCGGCGGTCACCCCAGCCCAGCTCCAAGACCCGACAGCAGATGCAGCGGTGATCCCACAAACTCCAAGCCAGGCAGAGCAATGGCGGGCCCCATCAGGCTGCCCACCAGCACCTGCAGCCTGCTGTGGCCCAGGCTTTCCTTGAGGGGTTTCTCCGGAGCCTCCGGCCAGAGCGAATCAGGCAAGCCATTCACCCGTTCCGCCGTCAGCCCGGCATTACGCCGAATGCCACTGGCGTCGTACATGACAACGAACGCCACCATCGCCGCAAGGGCAAAGAGGGGGTGATCAAAGCCCAGGGTCCAGCCCACACAGGCCGCCGTGCCTGTGACCAGGGCGGAGTGGCTCGACGGCATGCCGCCGGTTTCGATCAACACGGACGGCCGCCAACGGCGATGCAGGATCAACTCAAGGAACAGCTTCGAGAGCTGGGCAACGCCACAGGCCATCAAGCCCCAGGTGAGCGAACTGTTGTCGAAGAACTCCCGCAGGACCGCATGGGAAGGCGTGGCGTCGATCATCGGTCGCGGCTGGTGATGAAGTCGGCCAACGCCAGCAGGGGAATGGCCTTCTCCGCCCAGGGTTGAAGGGACTCTTTCGCTTCGTTCACCAGCGCATCAGCCCGGCGGCGGGACTCATCGAGCCCCAGGAGCTTGGGATAAGTGGTCTTATCAGCGATGAGGTCCTTGCCGGCGGTTTTACCGAGCACCTCGCTGCTGGCCGTGATGTCGAGGATGTCGTCGATGATCTGGAAGGCGAGGCCGATTCCCCTGGCATAGATGCGCAGGGCCTTGATCAGCGCCTCATCGGCGCCGCCGATCATCGCCCCGGTGATCACACAAGCACTCAACAGGGCTCCGGTTTTGTGGAGGTGGATGTACTCGAGGGTTTCAAGATCCACCTCCTTGCCCTCGCTTTCCAGATCCACCACCTGGCCGCCCACCAAGCCAGGGGCCCCGGCCACCAACGACAGTTCTCCCACCACCTTGAGCAGGCGCTCAGCCGGCACATCCGGACTGCGCAGCGCCACCATTTCAAAGGCGCGGGTCAGCAAGGCATCACCCGCAAGGATGGCGACCGCTTCGCCATACACCTTGTGGTTGGTGGGACGACCACGGCGCAGGTCGTCGTCATCCATCGCCGGCAGATCGTCGTGAATCAACGACATGGTGTGGATCATTTCCAGCGCCACCGCCGTGGGCAGGGCCTGCGTCGCCTCCCCACCCGCCAGCTCGCAGGCGGCAAGGCAGAGAATCGGGCGCAGGCGCTTGCCACCGGCAAGCAGCGAATAGCGCATCGCTTCCCTGAGGGACTCCGGCCGCTCAGGACCAAGGGATCCATCGAGGGCCGCTTCCACCTGCTCTTTGGCCTTGCCGAGATAGGCCTTGAAATCGAACTCGGCGCTCATGGGTGGACCCTGGCTGGCGGGATTCTCTCAGGCCGAGCCCTTAGCTGCCGAGGGGGACCCAATCCATCGGATGGGGCGTTCGCATCTCGCGTCCCTTGCCTGGCGCCGTGGTGATGGCCAGGTCGTAGGACACCGAATAGCGGGGGCCGCTTCCCTCGTAGGGGAGCACCCGATGGCGCAGGTCCGAGGGGAACAGCAGAAGACGGTGGGGCAGCGGCGCGAACACACCACCAGAGACAGCCGCGTCGCGGTAAGGAATCGCCATCACATGGCTGAAGTAATCGTCTGGCGCCTCAAATTCCAGCTCCCCGCTCTCGTTGGCCGAATCCGTCAACACGTAAAACACCGCGCTCAACTGGGCATTGCGGTGGCTGTGGAGATCCACCGTTCCGCCATTCCTCGCACACACCACGGGCCAGGCTTTTTGGATATGGGCCACAAGACCGTGATCCGGGCCTAACAGCGAACGGAGATAAGCCGACACCTGCTCGGCCAACTGGCCGTTCAGCCACTGGAACGCATCCATGCGATGCAACTGATCCAGGCCGGCATGGCCCAACAGATCCCCAGTGAGGTTGTTGCGATCGCTGAACTCGGGGTGCTGATACACCTGGGCATCGAACTGCTCCAGCTGCTGCTGCATGGCTGCGGCGGTGGCGGCATCCGGCTCGAGATCCACCTGCAGAACGGGGGTGGGGAACAGCCAGTGCAGCGCCATGGAACCGATCAGGGCACGAGATCGTCCAAATCATGGTCAAGGTTGTGGCGTCTGCACCAAGCCACAACGGTGTTCACCAGAAGCATCGTCACCGTCATCGGTCCCACACCGCCGGGGACAGGCGAAAGGGCAGAAGCGATCGACTCAATTTCAGCCGCTCGAACATCACCGCACAATCCGCCTTCCGGCTTGCGGTGGATGCCGACATCCACCACCGCCGCTCCCGGCCGCACGTACTCGGCCCCGATGAACTCAGGACGGCCGGCTGCCACCACAAGAATGTCGGCTTCGCGGGTGTGGGCCGCCAGATCGACCGTGCGGGAGTGGGCAATGGTGACGGTGGCGTTGGCGGCCTGCAGCATCAAAGCCATCGGCTGCCCCACAAGAATGCTGCGGCCGATCACCACAGCGCGCTTGCCCGCTGGATCGATGCCATTGCTGCGCAGCATCGCCATCACCCCTGCGGGGGTGCAGCTGCGCGGGCCCGGTTCCCCCTTGAGCAGCCGTCCAAGATTGAGGGTGTGTAGACCATCGGCATCCTTTTCAGGATCGATGGCCATCAGCAGCGGCCCCTCATCGAGGCCGGCGGGGAGGGGAAGCTGCAGGAGGATCCCATCCACTTCCGGGTTGGCATTCAATCGTTCAATCGTTTGAAGCACCTGCGCTGGAGGCGTGTCGGCAGGGAGGTGATCGCCAAAGCTGGCCACCCCAATCCGAGCACAGGCCTTTTCCTTGTTAGCGACGTAGACGGCGCTGGCGGGATCATCACCAACCCGCAGCACCGCCAAGCCCGGCGGTCGCCCCGCCTCGGCCAAACGCCGCTCAATCAGGGTTTGAAGACGATGCTCCACATCCCTTGCCAGCACCTTGCCGTCCAAACGCAGGGCCATGGCATCCCCGTGCACTCCGTCCAGCATGCCCTCTAGAGAGAGCTAGCGTTAGACCGCTATAGGGTCCTTTTTGGTTCGCGTTCCTCGGCTGAGCAGCCTTTGGCGGAACTGGGTGCGGCTCGAAGGCCCAGGCGGTCGCCTGCTGCGCTGGACGCGACTGCAGACCCTCGTTGTTCTGTTGCTGTGCCTTTCCGTGGCCGCAGCCTCAAGCCTGCCCTGGCTGATTAAGCCGAAAGTCCAACCCGGATCGCTGGCCCCGTTTGAAGCCATCGCTCCGAAAGATGCCCTGGTGCAGGACAGCACCGCCCTCGAGCAGCAGCGGGCCTCTTTGGTGGCGCGATCGGTGGTGCAGGTCATCGATCAGGAGCAAACCCAAGCACTCAAACAACGGCTCGAGCAACAACTGCTGCAGCTGCAGGAGGTCACCAACACCGGATCTGGGGCACGGATCGGGCCGGTGAACCTGTCTGAGCCGGAGAAGAAATGGCTGGAACGACGCAGTGAACGGGAACATCTGGCCTGGGATGAGGTGGTGCGCAGCACCGCTGATCGCATGCTCAGCCAAGGGCTGGTGAGCAATCTGGCCGTTGAGCAATTACGCCAGGCGGCCAACCTTCAACTCAAGCCGGTTGCCCTGCAGCCACCTGCAGCGAGCTCCCTGGCCGGCAAGGTGCTCACCAGCGCCCTGCGCGGCAGCAGCAACCTGCGCACCGACCCAAACCTGAGCAAACAGCTGATCGAAGAACAGCTGACCAAACAGGCCATCCCCACCATCGAGGTGCGCAAGGGGGATCTCATCACCCGCAAAGGCGAGCCGATCAGCCCCCAGGCCTACGACGTGCTGGATTATTTCGGCCGCGTGCGCCGCGAACCCCAACCGTTGATCTGGTTCCAACGGTTTGCTGAAGCCGCTGCAGCCTGCGCAGTGATGCTGTTGGTGATGCGGCGCGAACGGCCTGGCCTGGAAGTGCGCCACGCCCTGCTGGCGGTGGGGCTGCTGCTGCTGGTGCAGGGAGCGAAACTCTGGTTCAAGGGAACCGTGAGCCCTCTGGCCATCCTTGTGCCGCCCAGCCTGCTGCTGGCGGAGGGACTGGGCACCGGTTGCGGGTTGGTCTGGATGGGGGTGGCCGCGCTGCTCTGGCCAGAACCCGTGCAGGGACTTGGGGATGGCCGCCTGCTGGTGGCGGCAAGCGTGGCCGCCGCTGGGGCCTTGATCGCGGGCCGTCAACGCAGCCGCGGCCAGCTGCTGCAACTGACGGTGCTGCTGCCGATCGGCGCCCTTGTGGGCCAGTGGCTGCTGCTGCAGCTGCAACCCTTCACCGGCCTGCGGCTCTGGGGAAGCCTGAATCCAAGCCTGGATGAACTGGCTACCGATGCCTTGCTGCTGGGGGTTGTGCTGATGTTCAGCCTGCTGCTGATCCCGATGCTGGAAGGATCCTTCGGCCTGCTCACTCGGGCACGGCTGCTGGAGCTGGCGGATCAGGAACGGCCTCTGTTGCGCCGCCTCTCCTGCGAAGCCCCAGGGACCTTTGAACACACCCTGATGATCTGCGGCCTGGCGGAGGAGGGGGCGCGGGCGATTGGCGCGGATGTGGATCTAATCCGGACCGGCTCGCTGTATCACGATGTGGGCAAACTGCATGCGCCGGACTGGTTCATCGAGAACCAGAAGGACGGGCCCAATCCCCACGACGCACTGGATGACCCCCAGGCAAGTGCAGCGGTGCTTCAAGCCCATGTGGATGAGGGGCTGAAGCTGGCCCGGCGCCACCGCCTCCCCCGGCGGATCGCGGATTTCATCCCTGAGCACCAGGGCACCTTGAAGATGGGCTACTTCTTCCACAAGGCCCAGGAGCGCGGCGGAGCGATTGAGGAACGCCGTTTTCGCTACAGGGGCCCGGAACCCCGTTCCAAAGAGACAGCAATTTTGATGCTGGCGGATGGCTGTGAGGCGGCATTGCGATCCCTCCCTCCCGACACCTCCGATGCCCAGGCAGTGGACACGGTGCGGCGGATCGTGGAAGCGCGGCAGCGGGATGGACAACTGCGCAAAAGCAGCCTCAACCGCAGCGAAGTTGAACTGGTGATTCGTGCCTTCGTGCAGGTGTGGCGGCGGATGCGCCACCGCCGCATCCCCTATCCAATCCCCGCCCGACGCTGACCGCAGCATCCACGCTCAGCAATCACGAGTTCAGCACTCAGTGGCAAAGGGAACCTCCTGCGCGATCAAACGAACGCGTTGCTGGGTGAAGGGATGGCGAAAGCTCAAGGCCTGGGCATGCAGATGCATGCGACAGGAACGGCCGGCATCCCCGTAGATGGGATCTCCCACGATGGGATGGCACCGTTCGGCCAGATGGGCCCGCAGCTGATGGGAGCGCCCCGTAAGCGGACGCAACCAGAGCCGCGTGCTGTGGGCACCAGCGGCGCGTGCTCGCCAGATCGTCAGCGCCAGACGTCCCTCGGGGTGGCTGCCGTAGCGCGGCGGTTGACGCGAGAGGCGCGCCAGGGGGCTGGCAATGCAGCCGCTTCCGTGAAGCTCCCCCTCCACATCCGCCTGATACAGCTTGTTGATCCGTCGTTCAGCAAACAGGGCACTAAGCCGCCGCAGGGCGTCAGCGCTTCGGGCCAAGAGCAGCACCCCCGAGGTGTCGCGGTCCAGGCGGTGAACCAGGCGCAGGCCTTGATCCTGCTGCTGCAAGCGGGTGATCACGGAATCGCTTTGCTCCGGCCCCAGGCCCGGTTGGCTGAGCAGGCCGGCGGGTTTATCCACCGCGATCAGCCATGGGTCCCGCATCAGCAGCTTCAAGGGGAGAGCCGCTTGGCGCAGTGTTTTTCAAACAAGGCCACCACCTGCTCCGCTGGCAGGGCCTGAATCAGCCGGGCTTCGGCCTCAACGTGATGCTGACTGGAGTGATATAGCTGCAACTCGTGAAAAGGATTGGGGTCCTGCTGGCGGGCCACCTCCATCTCACGGCTGAGCAAGGCCGCCGGCATCAGATTGCCGCCGTTGCACAACTGCATCACATGGGCTGATTCATGGGCCAGCACCACCCAAACCACCGCTGGATCGTCTGGCAGGTTGTTGCCGCACATCAACAGGGCCTGCTTGCCCTCATGGAAGGCCCCCAGTAAGCCCAACGGGCAGTCTCTCGCCACCAGGGCATTCACCCCAGCCCGCTGCAGCAGACGCAGGTAACTGGAGATGCGATCCCACGTTGATGCTTGAACAGCACTGCCCGTCAGCTGCACAACCAGCAGTGCCAACAGCGCAGCCCTGAAACCGCGACCCATCAAGCCAGGGACCACACAACAGTCTCATTGGTCTCAAGATCGGCTCAGACCGGATCGAAACGCACCGAAGTTCTACAGATTTTCAATCGCCGAGCAGCTCTTCCACTGAGGCGACCTTCTCAGCGAACGACTGCTGCCGATCGGTGCGGGTGTTGAGCTTGAGCGTTGTGTAGAGGCGCGGGACGCCCATGCCGTGCAACTCAGCGTGACAAGCCCGCACACAGTCCATGACCTCGTCCCACGGGCCTTCGATCGCCGTGCCATTGGGACCCAGCTGATGGCTCAAGCCGGTGGCAGCGATCACCCGCTCACAGGCTGCGATGTAAGGCGAAAGACTGACGCCGACACCGATCGGCACCACGCAGAGGTCAACACTGACCCACATCAGCCCGCTATCGCACTGGATCGGCTCAAGCAGCTCGGCGGATAACCAACGGTGCGCCAACTGCCGCTGTCAGTTCGCACTTCAACCGCAATGCCCTGCTGACCCATGGAACATCGGGAGCCTTGTCCCGTGCACCAATCGCTGGCATCAGCGAGGGCCAGTTCCAACGTGTCGTAGGGGGCGTCGAGCACCGGATGCGGTTGACCGTCGAGGCCAACCAACCGGTAGCGGGAGCGATGCTTGGCCATCGCAGTCCAATCCCGGAAGTGTCACCATCTTCCCATGGTCGGGGCCCAGCGGCATTCACACACTGGATCCAGCAACAGGACGGAAAGGGCATGAGTGAACAGCTGCAGCAGGCCTACAACGCCTTGATGGTGAAGGCTCCGGGGGCAGCATTTCAAAAAGCACGGGCCCTGTATCTCAACAAATATCCACTTCCCCAAGCCGACGGCAACGCTCCGCTGCGGCTCTACGTCTGCGATGAGCAGCTGGAGGAGTCGATTCAGCCCGCCAACGACGGCGATCCGAATCACCGCCTCGCGATTCTCCGCTCACGGCCGGGGCAGTTGGCCGTGGTGCACTGGCAACAGCCCCATCAGCCCGAGCCGGAGCAACTGCGCCGCTACCTGCAGGACATCTGGTCTCTCAACTTGGACGACCTGGAGATCGAGGCCCTCAGCACTCCTTGGTTCCGTGAGGGAGGACATCAGAGCCGCTTGGCAGCACCCACGGGGTTGAGCTGGCAACAACAAACCCTATTAACCCTCAAGGAAGAAAAGTAAAAGCAATTCCGCAGTTCGCGCCAAGCCGCAGCAAGGCACCGCTAGCGAACAGATAGAGCCCTCTCAGCCAATGCTCACTAAGTACGCCGAACGCTACGTGCTGCGCTCCTGTTCAGCCGGCGGCTATCTCGGCGTCAATGCCGTGGATCAACGCATCGAACGCCAAACGTCCCCTGACGACGCCTGGATCTTTCACACCCACGAAGGTGCCGTGAACCACGCCCGTTGGATCGGCGAAGTGCATGGGGAAACACCGGACGTGGTGAAGCTGGATCAGTGAATTGAACGGCGGTGGTGATCAGCCGTGGATGAAATTGCGCAGGCGCCGTGATTCGGCGGCTTGATCCTTCTGCAGCTCAGCTGCCGTTTGCACCTGGCATTCACGCTGCTGTGCCGCGAAGACATCCGCCTCACTCAAGGCAAAGCCATGCTCGGCAGCGAGCCCGAGAAACCGCTCAAGATCCATGGGCTGAGCAAGGGCCTTGGCCAGATCAGGGTCGCTGTCGCGAAGCGTCAGAAACCGATCCAGATCCTCAAGAGACATCCCGGCACAACTTGTTGAGTGCCCCCATTCAAGTCAGCATCGGCCCAAGTGGGGGAGGTTGGATGCTGTTGAAACTGATCAGCTGCGGCAGCCTGGCGCTGGTGAGTGTTCTGGTGGTGACCCTGCTGCAGGGATTGCGGCAGCACAACCAACGCATCCAGGCGCTGCAGGAACGGATCGATCAGCTGGAGGAGCGCGCGCCGAACCGTGCCCACAGTGCCTTGCTCAGCCAACAGATGGGTGTGATGCAGGAACGCATGGATGCCTTCGCAGCCGTACGCACCACGGCGGCTTCATCCCTTCACCGCATCCCCACTGGCATTGGGCAGGATGAAGCGCTGCAACAGCACAAACAAAACCAGCACCGGCAGGATTGAAACCACCGAGCCGGCGGCAACAATCCGCCAATCCAGCGAAAAGCTGCTGGAGAGTTGCTGCAGGCCCAGCGGCAAGGTGTAGAGGGATGGGTCGTCAAGGATCACCAGCGGCCAGAGGAAATCACTCCAGGTGCCGATGAAGACGAACATCGCCAGGGTGATCAGATCGGCCTTGGCGGCGGGGATCATCACGTTCCACCATTCCCCCAGACGGCTGCAGCCATCAATCCGTGCCGCCTCCTCCAGCTCCTTGGGAACGCCGAGGAAGCTCTGACGCAGCAGATAGAGACCAAAGGCTGTGGCCGCCTGGGGAATCACCAGGGCCAGCAGGGTGTTGCGCAGGCCCAGCTGCACCATCAGCAGATACAGCGGAATCATCACCACCTGAAACGGGATCAGGATCGTGGCCACCACCAAGCCCAGCACCAGGCCTCGGCCGGCAAAGCGCAACCTGGCTAGGGGATAGGCGGCAAGGGAGCAGAACAGCAGGTTGGCCAGCACCGCCAGGCCACTCACCACGGTGCTGTTGATCAGATAGGTGGTGAGGGGATTGTCTTGAAACAGCCGCACGTAGGCATCGAAGCTCGGCTGGGCGGGCAGCAACGCCGGCGGACTGCTGAAGATGTCTTCCGCTGGACCCTTGAGCGAGGTGCTCACCAACCAGAGCAGCGGGGTGAGCACCAGCAGGGCGAGAAGAATCAGCAGCACCAGCTGGAAAGCCCGGGCGGTGGAGGTGCGCATGGCGTCGGCTCTAGAGCGTCGGTCGGGTCTCCAGAACAACAGGATCCTTCTGCGGATGCAATGACTGGCGCTCCTCTCCGGCCACCAGGCGATTGAGGGCATTGACAAAGGCCATGGCCGCCGCCACCACCACATCGGTGTCGGCAGCGTGGCCGGAATAGAGCGCACCGTTGCGGCGCAGGCGAATGGTCACATCGCCCATGGCATCGATGCCTTCGGTCACCGACTTGACCGAGAACTCGATCAATTCATTGGGCACACCGGCCAGATCATTCAAAGCACGGCAGACGGCATCCACCGGACCAGTGCCCACCGCCGAACCTGTGGTCTCACTGCCTTCTTCATCGAGAAGGGTGACGGTGGCGGTGGGGCGCAGGCTGCTGCCACAGCTGACCTGTACAAATTTGAGCTGGAAGCGGGCTTCCGGCTGCTGCACCTGTTCGCTGACGATCGCCTCCAGATCACGGTCGGTGATCTCGCGCTTGCGATCAGCGAGTTCCTTGAAGCGGGCAAAGGCCTCATCGAGGTCCTCACGGGTGAGGTCGTAGCCCAGCTCCTCCAGACGGGCGCGAACGGCACTGCGGCCGCTCAGCTTGCCGAGGGAGATGCGGTTGTCGGACAACCCCACGGTCTTGGCATCGATGATTTCGTAGGTGAGCCGGTTCTTGAGAACGCCGTCCTGGTGGATGCCGGATTCATGGGCGAAGGCATTGGCACCAACGATGGCCTTGTTGGGCTGCACCACCATGCCGGTGAGATTGGACACCAAGCGTGAGGTCTTGGTGATCTCTTCGGTGCGCACGGCTGTCAGGGGCGTGGGGCTGTCTTCATCCCGACCAAAGAAGGGGTTGTAGTAACGACGGCGCACGTGCAATGCCATCACCAACTCCTCGAGGGAGGCATTACCGGCCCGTTCGCCGATGCCATTGATCGTGCATTCGAGCTGACGGGCGCCGTTCTTGACCGCCTCGAGAAAATTGGCCACAGCCAGGCCGAGATCGTTGTGGCCGTGCACGGAGATCACGGCATCGCCGATGTTGGGCACGTGCTGATTGATCCCTGCGATCAGGGCACCGAACTCCGACGGGGTGGTGTAACCGACGGTGTCGGGGATGTTGATCGTGGTGGCACCCGCAGCAATCGCTGCCTCAATCACCTCGTAGAGGAACTCCGGATCGCTGCGGCCAGCGTCTTCACAGGAGAACTCAACGTCTTCAACGAGAGAGCGGGCATAGCTCACCATCTCGGGAACAATGCCGAGCACATCGGCACGGCTCTTGCGCAGCTTGTGCTCGAGGTGGATGTCGCTGGTGGCGATGAAGGTGTGAATGCGCCGATGTGGTGCTGGCGCCACGGCATCGGCACAGGCCTTGATGTCGGCCCGCGAAGCACGGGCCAAGCCGCAGATGATCGGGCCGTTGTCGCCACCCACCTGCTGGGCGATCCGCTGCACGGCGGCGAAGTCCCCAGGACTGGCGAAAGGGAATCCCGCCTCGATCACATCCACACCGAGCCGCGCCAGCTGCTGGGCAATGGCCAGCTTTTCCTCCAGGTTGAGGCTCGCCCCGGGCGACTGTTCACCATCCCGGAGGGTGGTGTCAAAAATCAGGACGCGACCGGGGTCCTTGGCCATGGAAGAGGCTCCAGCGGAGGTCTTAGTCGGAATGACTATGAGTTAGTACATCCTAGTTCAGCCCCCGAGAGGGAAACGGATTAATGTCAGCCACCGTTTGGGCTTGTTCGTGACCAAAGGCGCTGTCGCCCTGGTGTTGCATGCCCATCTGCCTTACGTGCGATCGGCACAACCTGGCTCCCTGGAAGAGGATTGGTTTTTCCAGGCCCTGATCGAGTGCTACCTGCCCCTGCTGGAAACGCTGGAGCTGGCCAGCGCCGACCCCAACCAGCAGCCCAAACTCACCATCGGCTTGTCGCCGACGCTGCTGTCGCTGCTGAGTGATCAAGACCTCAAGCAGCGTTTCCCCCAGTGGCTGAACGAACGGCTGGATCTTCTGCCAAAAGCGGATCCATCGCTGCGTGAGGGCGCCGAGCACCTGGCGGCCGCGATCGAGCGGCATCGGCTGGCTTGGCGGTCCTGCGACGGTGACCTGATCCAACGCTTCGCTGCCCTGCAACGCGCTGGGGTGGTGGACCTGCTCACCTGCGGCGCCACCCACGGCTATCTGCCCCTGCTGCGCCATCACCCGGAAGCGGTGCGCGGCCAACTGCGCACGGCGGTGCGGGAACACCAACGCCTCGTGGGCGAACGCCCCTTGGGGATCTGGTTGCCCGAGTGCGCCTATTACGAAGGCCTGGATCGCTGGATGCGCGATGCCGGGCTGCGTTACGCCGTGCTGGATGGCCATGGGCTGCTGCATGGCCGACCCAGACCCCGCTACGGGGTGTACGCACCGATCTGCAGCCGCAACGGGGTGGCCTTCTTCGGGCGTGACAGTGATGCAACCCTGCCGGTTTGGTCGGCCAAGGACGGTTACCCCGGCGATCCCCACTACCGGGAGTTCCATCGCGATCTGGGCTGGGACCTGCCCATCGAAGAGCTGAAGCCCCTGGGGCTCGACCAACCCCGCCCGCTTGGCCTGAAGCTGCATCGGGTGACCGATCACAGTGCACCGTTGGACCGGAAACAGCCCTATGAACCGGGAGTGGCGGCTGAACGGGTGAAAGAGCATGCCGCCGATTACCTGCAGGGCCGGCGGCGGCAGTTGGATCAGCTCGGGAATGCCATGGAAGTGCCGCCGTTGCTGGTAGCCCCCTTCGATGCGGAACTGTTTGGCCACTGGTGGTTTGAAGGGCCGGCCTTTCTCAGTCAGCTGTTCCGGCAGGCCCCCCAGGAGGGGGTGGCCTTCACCCGGCTACGCGATGTGCTGAATAGCGTTGGCCAACTTCAGCTCTGTGATCCCTCCCCCTCCAGCTGGGGGCAAGGGGGCTATCACGACTACTGGCTGAACGACAGCAACGCCTGGATCATCCCGGAGTGGGAAAAGGCCAGCGCCGCGATGGTGCAGCGCTGCAGCCGCGGCGTGGGCAGCGAGCAGGCCATGCAATGGCTGCAGCAGGCGGCGCGGGAACTGTTGCTGGCGCAGTCGTCGGATTGGAGCTTCATCCTCCGAGCCGGCACCACCACCGAACTGGCCAAAGAACGGGTGGAGCGCCACCTGGGCCGCTTCTGGCAACTGATGCAGGCGATCGATGGCACGGCCGAGTTACCGGAGGGCTGGCTCGAGGAGGTGCAGACGGACGACCGCCTTTTCCCAATGATTCAGCCACTGGACTGGGCCCCGGTCCAGCCCACCGCACAGCCTTCTGCGCCCAGCGCACAAACAAACGCCTCCCCCAAATGAGGGAGGCGTGGATGCTCAGAACTCCCTCAACTGAGGGAATGGCTTCCTGATTACTGATCAGAACTGTCCCGTTCAGAACTGGAAGGTCACACCGCCGCTCGCACGCCAGGTCGTGCCCCGGTCGCTGGCCCAGAACTCCATACCACCTCTTCCGTACAGCTTCACCGAGATGCCGTTGACGTTCTGCACCGTGTAATCAAGGCCCGCCTCGATCAAGGCGCCGTTCTCGGTGCCCAACTGTGACTCGAAATTCACCGTCTTGTCGGTGAACTTGTAGCCAATCTCCTGGCCCTCGTTATTGGTGTTCCAATCGGCGAGCCAGGCCGCCCGCAGACTCGGCACCAACAGCGCCCGGTCGCCGGTGCGGATCGGCACCGACAGCTTCATGCCCAACTCCGTCTCAGCAAAGTTAGTCGTGCGGCTCTTGTACTTCAGCCGCAGATTCTTCTCGGAGCCATTGGTCTCTGCAAAGCCTTGTTCGTGGTTGCGGGTCCACACCACCTGGCCCTGCGGCTCGAGCACCACGCCACCAGTCTTGAACGGGGCACCAATCCGAAGTGCGCCCAGATAGCTGGTAACGCTCTTGTCACCCCGGGCTGTATTCCCGCCCAAGTCGTCGTTAATCCGCAGGATGTTGCGCGACTGCTCACCACTGAATTCACTCGCCCCCAGCAGGCCCTGCACATAGAAATGGCGAGTGGAGTACTGGGCCGTTAAGCCGCCGCCCCAGCCCTCGGGGTTCCAGCTGCCGCCACCGGTCTCGCCACTGTGCTGGTTCACATTCAGATCGCCGTAATTGGCATAGGCACCGATCTGGAACGTCTCGCTCAAGGCCACATCCACACCAAAGCTGGTGCCGTAGGCGTTCAAGTCGTAGTCGTTGTACAAAATCGACGACTCATCAGCCCGGCTGTTGCCGCCGAAGCCCTTCACCCAGGCGCTAACGCCATCACGTTTGGCCAGATCGAGTTCGTCATCCTGCAGATCGACAAAGCTCACATCACCAGCACCCTCCCCTTCCTCAACAACGGCCTTGTCTTGCAGATCCGCTTCGCTAGCCACCAGCTCCTCGAACTGACGCAGCGGTTGCCGCTCAAACACCGCATCCACCAGCAAGTTGTTATGCAGCGCTAAGCCACGGCCAGCAGCATCCACATTCCGGGGCGCTAAGCCGCTACTCACCAACCGCGCCAATTGGCCGTAATCAAAGCCAAAGGGAAGATCAAGTTCATCATCATCTAGACCATCATGTAAACCGTCGATGATTTCACCAGCGACCTCTTCTTCTTCCTCCAAGGCCTGATCATCATCACCATCGATATCACTAATCACGTCGCACAGATCATCACCCACATCACAACCTGGCAATTGGTCAAGTTCACCATCGCCATCGGCATCGGGATCACCAGATTCATCATCATCACCCTTGAGATCCTCCTTTAAGTCGCCGAGATCTTTTTGGACGACAACCATCTTCAACGAACCTTCTTCGAGCCGCACATCAGAGAGGGCAGCCGCCGCTAGAGGTTCATCAACACCATCGAATCGAGCAACGCGGTAAACACGCTCGCCGATCGTGACAAGATCGTCATCACCTTCAGCAATCTCATCCGCCAAAGCAGGAACAAGCAGATAGGTATTTTTGGCGAGTTGATCAGCATTTTCAACCTCACCATCAATCACATTCCAGGTACCTTCTTGCTGACGCGAAGCATCATCAGCCATGACCATATACAACCTGGCATCACCAGGATCCTTACGATTGGCGAACACAAATGACGCGGCTTGATCCATCTGGATAGGAGCTGTTGCATCTGTTCCAGAGTCAAGGAATGCAGCAATCCGTCCTTGATCGAGTTCAAGCAACTCTTGAATCCTTACTGGAGCCAAAGACGACACCGTCAATGTGGCGTCGGCATCACCAGAAATCTTGAGACTCTTCAGGTAAGCGCTGTAACCGGTATTCCCAGGAGCTGCTTGTCTAGAGAAGGTACTGAGATCAAGAACTCCATTACCAGAAATTGTGAAGTCTGAATTGGGACTCAGGGCCGCAGATCCAGCTGCAATCAACCTGCCATTCTTCACAAATGTGGGAGAGGAATAGGTGTTCACACCGGAAAGAGTGAGATCTTGATCAGATGTTTTCGTAATGGAGCCAAGACCAGGCAAACCAGCATCATCAATCGTGCCCGCAAAAATGCCCGATTTAATTTCTAAATCAGCGCCCTCTGGCTCATCATCGGAGGCAGCCATCGGATCCATTTCCGTCATCAAGAAAAGATCACCACCTCCTGAGAGGGAATTAATGGTTTGATCAAATCCCTGTAGATACAAACCACCACCCTTTTCAAGCACAACAGACGACTCTTCAGACAGGGCGAAATCATTTTCGGCGAAAAGAGTTGCTCCATCCTGAATCAAGGTTTTACCGCCATAGCTACTCTTGCCTGAAAGACGTACTTCACCCTGAGCATTGAGTTGGGTGCTAGCACCATGAATACCGTCAATCACGCCTAGGGATGCATCAGAAGCAACCTCGATACTGAGAGCATTACGTCCACCATCGATCCGCTGGAACGTCGCTCGACTCACAGAGGTTGCGTTATTCAACGCACGGTCAAGCGCAGTCGTCTTAACTTCGATCGTGCCGGCTGCCGTGGTGTCGGGGAAAACACCAAAGTCATCTTCCAAGGAATTAACGGCATACGACCATGTGCCGCCCAACTGATGAATCGCCTCAATATCAACAATGCCACCAACAATCAACTCACCACTTTGATTCGTTTCTGACTGTCCCAAAAAGATGGTTTCTTTCTGCGTTGGCAGATCGTTCTTGGCCTTGCCGAGCTCAGAACGGAAACGATTACGCAGCTCATTCCCACCCTCGACCAACACAGCACGAAGAGATCCCTCCTCAACACGAATGTTGTTGGTACTTCCTCGACCCAAAGAGACAACCCCCGCTTCAACTCGCGCTCCTTTTGTAATAACGATTTCTTGATCTTTATCTTTTCCACCCGTAATACCAACACATTGGGTATATTCATTAAATTCCTTGCTTTTACCTCGCACCTGGCAATTCTGACCCTGCGGGAAAATCCATTGATCCTCTTCAACATCAAGCTTGATCGCAGCAAAATTGACCAGCTGAGACTCCTTTAATCCGGAGGAACTGATAGAGGAGTCAGAACGTGGATCAACGCCCTGCCTAAAGATGTTGAGGCCTTGAACAGGCTGACCAAGCTCCAAGACCAACTCCTCACCACCATCAATAATGGAATCACCGATGTCAAACGTGCCGCGGCTCAGGATGAGATCATTGCCACCACCAAGTTGGATTGAGGTTTTATCGCTTGTTGTGGTCTGAATAATTCCACTGTTCAAGATGACATCATTATTCAAGCCCATGGTGATTTTCTCAGCCACCAATGATCCGGGCTCAGGCTCAGCACCCACACGATTGGATTTTTCGTATTCAATAACGTCTCGTAGGTTGCGGATGTTGATCAGCGCATGACCACCGGTTGCATTCACATCATCTTGATACTTGAGCTCACCAGCGATCTCGATGGTGCCGCCCAAATTTTTCAGAGATCCCTGGGCTTGGATTTGGCGCAGCGGTGAATCTTCATCAAGCACTCCACGACCCTCCAGAACATCCAACAAGCGCTTCATGCCATTGTTGACCGTGAGCGAATCAATCTGAACATCACCAGCATTAGCAAGACTTGTAATTGAGAGATCACCGTTCTCAAATTGGCCCTCTTTGCCAACAAGCAAGCGTTTTGCAAAATTTTGTGCAATGGTTCCCGTCGATCCATCACCAATCGCCAAACGACCACGAACCAAGGTGGGTGATTCAGGGCTGATCGCATCGGCATAAAGCGTTTGAAGACTGCCATCTGTCATCACCACCGTGGCGCCTCGGTAGGTACTCGGTGTTTGATCACTTTGCCCCTCTACATCACCTAAAACCATTTCACCATTGTTGAGAATGGCTGCTTTATTCGATATTTCCGTGAGCGAACTGTCATGCAATCCCTCGAGGATGGTGAGCTTGCCATCCTGTCGTGCACCAACCAACAGACGACGATCACCAGCAGCAGTAATCGATTTAAACGTCACCTCATCAATATCGTCCTGTTCGCCATCATCTTTAATTGAAGTGTCGTCAGCAGATCGTGTTGTTGTCACGATGCCCTGGGCATCAAGATCAATATCACCAAAATCACCTTCATAACCCCACATGCCGCCCAGTTGGAGCGCTTTGGAATAGCCCTCAGTTTCATCGACCTTCAAAGAGCCTTTGACAGCACTGCTGGAGATCTGTTCAACCAAGGAAGTTGATCGATCAAGTGATATAGACGAAGGATCGATCGAAGCACCAATCTTAAGCTCCGGATTCTGGCCGATATCCTCCAGATCAGTTGCATGCAGAAGATCAGCATCCAGGAATCCATTCACAACATGTATCGAAGCAATATTATGAATCGCCTGTGCATTCACAGATGCGGAAGAAGAATTATCGCCAACAACCAAAGAGTCGAAAGAGTTGTTAACAGTGCGATCAAAAGTGATATCACCAGAATTGACATTAATTCGCTCACTTCCAATAACTCCATCGATCAATCCAGCCGTCAGAGATCCACCATCAAGCACTTCAATGCTGTTACGACTAGAGCGTCCCAGCTCCATCACGCCAGTTTCAACATTGGCGCCATTCGTTATTTTTAAAAACTGAGGCTTTTTCTTTTGACCAACAATACCGACACAATCAGTTTTATCCTCACTAAAAATGCGGCCATCGCCAGTCACACGGCAGTCGTTGCCCTGCGGGAAGATCCAGTCACCTCCAGCCTCTAACTTAATAGCAGCAAAATTGACTAGTTGAGACTCTACTAAACCCGATGAATTGGAAGAAGGGTTTTCAGAATTAATGGAGAGGCGATCATACCCTTGTCTAAAGATATTAAGGCCCTTAACGGTACGAGTATCGCGGTTAAGAATCGAACCCGTAATTTCTAGCTTCTCACCACCATCAATGATGGATTGCCCAACATCAAAGCTCCCGCGATTCAAAATTAGATCGTTACCACCACCAAGGTTGATTGAGGTCTCACCTGCATTTCTTATTGTGGTCTTGATTGTTCCACTGTTGGAGATGATATCTCTATTCTCCCCCATAGTAATTTTTTGAGCCGTCAATGTTCCGGGCTGAGGCTTTTCACCACGACGATCACCATTTAAGTATTGAATAACTTCCCTGAGATTACGAACATTGATAAGTGCATGCCCATCCGTTGCGTCGTCATTGTCTTGGTACTTGAGTTCACCAGCGATCTCAATCTCGCCACCCAAATTTTTCAGCGATCCCTGCGCTTTAATTTTGCGTATTGGCGCATTAGCATCAAGACCCTGACGAACCGCCAAAACATCCAACAATCGCTTCATCCCGTTGTTGATCGTGAGCGAATCAATCTTCACATCACCAGCATTAGCAAGACTTGTAATTGAGAGATCACCGTTCTCAAGTTGGCCCTCTTTGCCAACAATCAAACGCCGACCAAAATTCTGGCTAACGCCAGAATCACTTTCTTCACCAATCTGAAGCAAGCCTCGAACCAGTGTGGGTGATTGAGGACTAATTGCATCATTTTCAAGGGTCTTGATTGCCCCATCCTTCCCTACAACTGTGAGACCTTGATATGTGCTTGGGTTCTTGCCACCCGAGGCACCCAAGACCACAGCTCCATTGGAAATCAGAGAAGCCTTTGATGCATTCAGGAATCCAGAATCGGGTGACCATGAATCGTGAATGCCATTGGTGACGGACAGCACCCCATCCTTTCTCGCACCAACAAGAAGCCGACGGGAACCATCTGCTGTGATCGACTTGAACGTTGCGGATGATTCTGCATCATCGTTACCATCACCAACGACGACAACACCTTGGCCAGAGAGATCAGTGGATGAGTAATCGCCTTCATAACTCCACAGCCCACCCTTTTGCTTGATCGTCGCAATGGATTGGTCAGACGCACCAATGGACAAGCGGCCTGACGCGACCTGATCCAAATCAGCACCACTGCCAGGACTGACCATTGATTCACGCAACGTTTTTAGTGACGCGTCGGAGGACACCTCAAGTGGTGCGCCAAGAATGAATTCGTGGGTTTTACCCTTGGGATTTGACTGGAGAGCAGCAACATCCAGTGATCCTTGCCTTAGGTGAATTGTTGAATCACCATTCAGTTGGAGCAGGCCAACATTGATACCGTCCTCAGAATCTTTAATAGTGGTGTCGGAACTAAAATTTAGCTCGTAGTTGGTAGCCGTAGAAACAATCGATCCGTATTCTTGGTAAATAAAATTATCAACATCACGGCTAGCAGCAGTGATAATCAGGCTCGCCTTATCACCAAGATAAGCAAGGCCCTCGCCTTTCAAGTCAACAATCTCGAAGCCTTGAACATTGGATGAATCAAAGGAAAGCGATGCATTTTGATTCCAGAAAACGTCGAATTCACCAGATCCACCATCAATCTTTTCTCCAGCATCTAAATTGATTGAGGCCCGATTACCAATCCGAATCAGATCATTACCAGCATCCAGATCAATTGAGCCGCCAAGCGTCAGCGATCCTTGAACATCCAGCTTGTCATGCAGTGACGACGCAGGTTTAACAGCTTTCCCATCAAAATCTCCACCCTGAATTCCCTCCGACAAAGTCAAAGATGCCCCCTCTGCGATCTCAACAAGAGCACGGTCAATAGATAGAGACTTGAATTTATTACTACCTAAAAACTGTAGTTTGACATCATCAATTCCAGCGTGATTAACCTCAACAAAGGCGCCAGCCTCACCATCAATATCTTGAATGACATTATCTAAGTTTTTTGAATTTGATTTTGAAACAACAACTTTGTTTCCTGCGGACAAGCTGCCATTGCGAAGAGCACCACTATGAAGGGTGATTTTGTCGACATCTTGGGAGGTGCTGCCTAAATCAATCGTTGATAACCGTGACCCACCGTTAGCAATCAGTGGCGTTGCTTTCCTGAGCTTTCCATCCGAACCGAGACGAAGGGTTCCATTACGAACACTTGTACGACCAGTATGGTTCAAAGTTCCATGGATTGTTGTTGTCTTCGTACCGTGCTTATGCAATTCCCCATTCCCTGAACTATCTCCGTAGTAATCAACATCCGTATTCAACTTACCAAAACTTAGAACAACACCGTCACCAACAATCACTTCACCAGTATCTTCAGAACTCAACAGTTGGCCAATATCCTGGCTGAACTTCAAATTCAATTCACCGTCAACTTGATAGGATGCCCTACGGCTTAAAATCCATGCTTGAGCATCAAGTAAAGTTCCAGACTCATCAATTTTTGTTGTACCGCTATACGTGCTCAGTGTTGTCTGACTTCCCAAACCATCTACAGGATGATGTTCAAACACACCCAATTCAGGGTCGCCGCCCAGTGTGGCTGTTGCCGAATCAGAAATTGTGAAGTCGACATTATCCCCATGAATGGCTCGAACAGAAAAATTCGTTCCCTGATCCAGTGAGATTATCTGTGAATCACCTTGTCCCAGATCTAAATCACCAACAATCTGTAGATCAGCGCCATAACCCAGATCCTTATAGTCTTCAAGCCGTAACGCATCGTTCGAAGCGCCTAATTCAACGGAACCCCAAATCGCGACGGGCTGCGTACCATCGCTCTTCTTTTTCACCCAAATACTATCTTTACCTTTACTACCGACAATGGCGGCATAACCATATCCACCGTCGTCCCAACGACAGCCATAATCACTGCGGCCTGTTGTCGACTTTTTACCACCACAATTCTCTAAGTCTTCTTTGACCCCCCAACCCAAAGAATTGCGGTAAGAAACCACCGCGTTTCCAAACAAATTGAGCTTATTGACATCAGTGTCTAGAGAATTATCATTTTCGATCTTGATTGCTGTGCCTAGGGCAAGCCGATCATCGAGAACACCAATTCCACGCGATTTACCATTATTGCTTGCACCACCTCCTTGAAAAGTAACCGTATCACTTCCCTTACCCATCACAATATTTCCACGAATAACACCCTGGTTCCCTAACTCGTCATCACCCGATTCTCCATAAAAACTACCTCTGAGATAACTTTCTTGGTGATTGGTGAATTTATCATCTCCAGACCCCATAAAAACATTGACTGTATAATTTCTATTGGCATCCTTACTGTTTGCCTCCGGCAAATTACCACCTGTTTTTCCATTCGCTAGATCACAGGTATTTCCAGATTTATACCCATTAAATCCATCATCAGCGGCACCAGCCGTCACACATCCAAGCCAACTTCCAGATCTACGGTCCGGCCCCTCACTTAAGCCGTTATTAAGAGTGTCATTACCACCTTGAAAACGAAGCTGCAAATGATTACCAGTTCCTGATTCACCAGGCCCTACAACCAAACCATTGTTGAACATTGAATCGGCGCCATTTCCGAACACTATTTGCGGTCGAATGGAGTAGCACGTTTCTTTACCTGACCCTTCTTTGCAGTTATCTTTGTAGGAGGCGTCATATTCGGTCGGCAATGCACCGGAAAAACTAGCCACCAATAGGCTGCCATTCTCGACAGTTAATTCATTGATTGAATCATCGAATTCAATAATTGGTGAAGCATGGTTTTCGATCTTAGCTATCGTGCCTTCCGATGAGGCTTCCTCACCAGGTGTCCTTGGGCCATACTCTGTATGTACATCATGTCCAGTAACCCGTAAAGCAGTACCACCTTTTACGGATAGGTCATGTCCAAGTCTGAGAGATACTGAAGCCTCAGATGGATCCATACCATCAGGATTAATATTCTCACCATTAATATCCAACTGACCTCCTTCAACAATCAAGGATCCATAGGCATTTTTTCCCGACAGGATTAATTTTCCAGAACCATCCTTGATGAAGGTTCCTTGCAAAGAATTAGCTTCAGGACCGCCAAGAATGGACCCTTCAAACTCAGGATTTTTACCCTCCGGGACATTAACACTGAGGTGCGCATTATCTGTATTTAAGACAATTCTTCCTTCCCCTTCGATAGAGCTAACGGTATTGAGGACGCCAACTGTATCTGGTCCTCCCATCAAGCGCAGTGTTGCGCCTTTATTTACCGTTACCTCAGTTGTGCTAGGGGTGGATGTGGTATCTGCAAAACGCAGTTCACCCGCCTCAATGATCGTTGCTCCCTCATAGGTTTGAGGTTTTACACCGCCAAGGCGGAGAAAGCCCTTGCCATCCTTAATCAGACCGCCTTCACCAGAAATTATACTTCTCGCGAAGACTTCAGTACTACCATCTTTAACCCTAATAGTTGAATTAACACCTTCACCTTCTAAGACAGCGCCATTTTTTAGATCAATATAGTTGCCATTCAGATCCAATTCACCACCAGCCAAGGTGATTTCTTCATTGATCTTTGCGTCGTTACTTGCTGAACCCTGAGGTGTTGACTGGCCACTGACGGAAATTCTCAGAACGGCACCCTTTTCAACACGGGTGCCTGCATCAGCAGAACCCAAGCCGTTGACATTGGTAATTTCAAGAACACCCTCTGTAACTGTCGTAGGGTTGATATAAGAGTTGTCGCCCTGAAGAGAGGTCAATCCTATGCCCTCAAAAGACAGTGGGCTGGGATTTTCAGATGTATTAGCAATCGATTGAATCGCCCCCTGCAGAACAAGATTTTTCCCCTCATTATCAACCACTCCACCTTGATCCGTAACAAAAAACTGATTGGACAATTCAACCTGATTTTCATTTGACTTATCAGCAGAAAGCTCCCCACCATCTAACAGCGGCACATAATAATCCGAAGAAACTTTTTGACCATCCCAACGACAGAGATCATCTTTAGGAAGAATCTTTGATGTACTTACCGTTTTACCTTGCGAAATCGTATTGACCTCACAACCACCAAAGGCTTGGATTCGGCCCGCACCACCACCCACACCAATCGTGTGATAGGAAATATTATTGTAAAAATAAAGGAGGCCCTCACCAGCTGTTGAATCTTTATCTACATCTGGACGTTGATTGCCATCGGGCAATTCATTTCCATCGTGGCGGCCATAGACAAAACCACCTCCATTATCATATCCATAAAGGTTGATATTGTCAGAAGCATCTAACTTATCCCTAAGCCGAGTTTTAGCATATTGTTGGTAGCCAGCAGAAAGCCCTTGAGCTAGCTCAACATTATTTCTCCAAGGAAAGAATTTGCCAGTTGTCTCTGCTTCTTCATACCATTTGCCGACAGAAATTCCCGGAAGATTCCCCTCATTGACTTGTGGTCTTGACCACATGGAGTAAGAAATTCCAAAAAATGTTTTACCGTCCTCACCAGGCAAGATTACTTTGTATTCATCTGGCAATTCATACACGTCAACCTGTTTAGAGTTGACAATTGGATCTCGATCAACGGGGGGCTTTTCACCGGAAATATTTTCTTCAGACTCGCATTCCTGGCCAGATTGATTATTGTTATTTTTGTCATTATTGCAAGTACCACCACCCGGTGGCTTATTACCATTACCTCCTTTATCGGCGATTAAAACTTCTTCAGAGCTGAATTCTTCAGCAAAAGCATTAAATGTATTATCGGCAATATCCTTAAAACCCTGAGGAGCAGCTTCAGCGCTTTGCGCTAACGACACACTGATCGCTCCACACGCAGCGAGAGCACTGAGCCAATAACGCGCTGCCATGCAAAGAACACTTGATCAATTGCTTCTTAGACCGTATGCAGGTGATGGAGGGTCCGAAAAGAACAAGTCTCATGAGACTTAGTAGCAACTGTTGTATTCAGGCTTATCTCGGCAGCAGCCACAGCTGAATTCAATCCACAACGAACGCTTCGCCGTCAACATCGAAACGGATCACCGGGAGCGAACCAAGCTCTGCGCGGATCTCAAAAACGTGGAGCTTGATCCTGCGCCGCCCCCAGCACCAGCCCCTGCCGCAACTGCCAAGGCGATAGGGCAAACAAGCGCAGCATCACCGCCATCAAGCGTGGCAGCGGCAACGTGTTGGTGAGAAAGCCAAACCACTCCTCCCGCGGCAGGGAGAAGAACGTTGAGAAGTGGGTGCGCAACAACGCTTCGTTGAACCCCATCAAGCGGCCCAGGCCAAATTGATAGAGCTGATGGCGCAGCACCAACTCGATCGGCCAGAGCGCCTGCCAACCCCGTTGCGCCAAAGCAGCTGAGCCAAGGTTTTGATTGGCGAGAGCTTCGGAAATGGCCTGGGCCAGATCAGGTCCGCGGCGCAACAACGATCCCACCATGTAGCCCGAGGCCGGATGCACCATGCTCGCTGCACCTCCAAAAGCCAGCACCGGCTGGCTGCGATCCGGCAGCGGCAGATTCATCGGGAAGAGGCAGAACTCCTCATGGATCACCTCGGTGATCTCCACGCCGCGCAGATCCAGGCGCTGTTGGAGCCGTTGCTTAAGCACGTCGTAGGGAACACCGGGCGCCAAAGCGAGCGAAGTTTCTTCCACGAAGAACACCCCATCACCCAGATCCATCGCATACAAGAACGTGGGTGGTTCGCTGCGCTGCTCCGCGCTGAGGTGATCACAGCGGTAGTCCATCAACACAAACCGGCCCGCCTCAATGGGCGGTTTGGAGAAACGCCCGACCACGCCATAGGCCGCCTGGCCCGCCACCGGCCCCTGATCCGGGCGACGAATGTGGGGCGTGCGCGAACCGGAGGCATCAATCACCAAGCGCGCCTGCAATGTGGTTCCCGATCCACAGCTGACGCTGGTGGTTGAACCATTCAGCTCCACCCGTTCGGCCGTGTCTTGATGCCAGACCACGCCATCGACCCGCTCAAGCCAGTAACGCTGCAAGGCAGCCCGATCGAACAGGCCGTAGTCGATCCCGTGGGTATGGCTCTGATCCTGAGCCCTTGAACCGCCGTCGCCGAAATAACTGACGGTGTCGCTCCAGCGGTGCTCCAGCAAGTGCTCGAGCCCAACCATCTTCAATTCATCGGCCCAGATGCCGTAGGTGTTCGGCCAGGGATTGACGACTGGGTCGGGGGCAATGCCGGCAACCGCCACGCCCCGTTGGTTCAGTTCCGAGGCGATGCAGAGGGCAGCAGGACCACCCCCCAGCACAAGCACATCCACCGGCTCAGCCAAGGTCAGCTGTCCTGCGCTTCAGCTTCAGTGTCGTTGGACTCGGTGTCGTCAGCGGAGTCGTCGTCCGCTTCCGGCGGCACCAACACCACCTTCAGCAGCCGGTCGCCCTTGTCGAGCTTCTGCAGACGCACCCCTGTGGCCGCACGGGATTGCTGGGGAATGGCATCGGCGCTGGTGCGCACGATCACCCCCTTCTCGCTCACCAGCAGCAGCTCTTCACCGGCACCGAGCACGCTCAGCCCCACCAGCTGATCGGCGTCAGTGCGGAACTTCATCGCCCGCAGGCCCATGCCGGCCCGCTTCTGCAAGCGGAATTGCGTCACCGGCACCCGCTTGCCCAGACCCGAAGCCGATGCCACGAGCACCCAGGGCCCCTCGGTGGCGGCATCCTCTTCTTCCTCTGCGCTGGCGGCCACCTGATCGGCGAGTTCCACCGGAAGCACATCCATGCTCACCAGGGCATCGCCATCGCGCAGGTTCATCGACCTCACGCCGCGGGCCGTACGGCCCAGAGGCCGCAACTCCTCATCACTGAGGCGGAAGTGGATGGTCATCCCGGCTTTGGAGCCGATCAAGACGCTGTCGCCGGGCACCGCCAGGCGCACCCAGGTGAGGGCATCGCCTTCCTCCAGGTTGATGGCGATCAGACCATTGGAGCGGATGCTGCTGAAGGCCGAAAGGCGGGTGCGTTTGATGAAGCCACCTCGGGTGAGCATCAGCAGATCGGTGTCGTCGCTGAACTCCGACACCGGAATCAACGTGGTGATCGCCTCTTCCCGGGGAATCGGCAACAGCTGCACCACCGGGGTGCCCTTTGCCGTGCGGCTGCACTGGGGCACGCGGTAGGCGGGGAGCGCATACGACACACCGCGGTCGCTGAACAGCACCAAGGTGTCGTGGTCGTTGCAGCTGATGAACAGCTTCACCGCATCCTCACCCTGGCTGCGGGTTCCGGCCTTGCCGCGGGTGCCGCGACTGGTGGCCTCGAATTCGCTCACCGGCATCCGCTTGAGGTAACCGGTCTCAGTGAGCAGCACCACCGAACGCTCATTGGCGATCAGATCAATGTCGGAGAGCCCACCGCCGAGGTCAAGGATCTCCGTGCGACGAGGGATGGGGTAGCGCTCCTGCAGCTGACCGAGCTCGTCCTGGATGATGCCGAACACCCGCTCACGCCGGCCAAGGATGTCCTTGTAGTCGGCGATCTTGGTGACCAGATCCTCGTGTTCAAGACGGATCTTGTCGGCCTCCAGAGCCGTCAGACGACGCAGCTGCATCTGCAAGATGGCGTCGGCCTGGACGTCGGAGAGGCCATGGCGCTCCTGCAGCTGTTGCCGAGCCGTGGCCGTATCGGGAGCAGCCCGAATCAAGGCAATGATCGGATCCAGCTGATCAAGCGCCAGCAGCAGGCCCAGCAGGATGTGGTCGCGCTCTTCCGCCTTGCGCAGCAAGTAGCGGGTGCGGCGCTCGATCGTCTCGACCCGGAAGTCGAGGAACACCTCGAGCATCTTGCGCAGGGTGAGCAGGATTGGCTCGCCATTCACCAGCGCCAACATGTAGGCGCTGAAGTTGCTCTGCAGCGGGGTGAGCTTGAACAGGTTGTTCAGCACCACCTGCGGGTAGGCGTCACGGCGCAGTTCCACCACGATCCGCATGCCATCGCGGTCGCTTTCGTCGCGGATGTCAGAGATGCCCTCGAGCTTTTTGTCGTTGACCAGCTCTGCGATGCGCTCGATCAGCGCCGCTTTGTTGGTTTGATACGGCAACTCCGTGATGATCACGGCATCGCGATCGGGGCGTCCCGGCACCTCGAGCGTTTCAATGTTGGCCACTCCGCGCATGGTCACCGAGCCGCGGCCGCCCAGGTAGGTCTCGCGGATGCCTTCACGCCCCAGGATTTGACCACCGGTGGGGAAATCCGGGCCAGGGATCAGTTGGATTAACTCCTGATCGGTGATCTCCGGGTTCGCGATCAACGCGAGTAAGCCATCAATCAGCTCATTGAGGTTGTGGGGCGGAATGTTCGTCGCCATCCCCACGGCGATGCCCGCTGAACCATTCAGCAGCAGCTGCGGGATCCGAGCCGGAAGCACGGTCGGCTCCTGCTGGGAGCCGTCGAAGTTATCGGCGAAATCAACCGTCTCCGCCTCGATGTCTTCCAGGAGGCTGTCGGTGGTCAGCGCCCGCAACCGCGATTCGGTGTATCGCATGGCCGCCGGTGGATCGTTGTCCACCGAGCCGAAATTGCCGTGCCCATCAATCAGGGGCATCGACATGGAGAAGTCCTGGGCCATGCGCACCAGGGCGTCGTACACGGCGGTGTCGCCGTGGGGGTGATATTTGCCGAGCACTTCGCCCACCACACGGGCGCATTTGCGGTAGGGCCTGTCGCTGGTGAGGCCCAGCTCATACATCGCGTAAAGGATCCGGCGATGCACCGGCTTGAGGCCATCGCGGGCATCGGGCAAGGCCCGACCCACGATCACACTCATCGCGTACTCCATATAGGAGCGCGACATCTCGTTGCGTAAGTCCGTCTGAATGATCCGATCGTCGGAACCGCCGGGACCGCCGCCTCCAGGCCCCAAAGAATCCGTCATACGTGCATCAGACGTCCTTTATCAGTCTATCTCGGACGGTGGAAGCAACAGAAAAGTCCGGATAAAATCCCGATGCTTTCCACTGACGTGATGGGTCCTGTCGACGAGCCGCGCCCTGAAGCCGAAATCCCAGGCAGCGACCCCACGCCAACCCCGGAACCCACTCCTGCGCCCACGCCGGAGCCTGAACCGACGCCGGCACCCACTCCTGCCCCAACACCCGCGCCCACTCCTGCGCCCACGCCCGACCCGGTGATCGCCTCCACCGTGTCGATCCCTGCTCAGGAGAGCACCGATCAGGACGGCGATCCATTGGACGGTGGCGAATGGGAGCTGCTGGTGGGCAAAGTGAAGGACTGGCTCGAGCAGAACGATCTGGCTGAGCTCTGGAGCAAGGCCCAGCTGCCCCTGCGGGTGGTTGGCGGCCTGATCGTCTTCAGCCTGGTGGCGACGGTTTATTCCGGTGTGCTCAGCACCATTAACAGCATCCCTCTGGTGCCAGGCCTGCTGGAGCTGGCCGGCGTGATCTGGTTGGTGAACTTCGCCCTGCGCAACCTGATTCGCAACAGCGACCGGGACAACTTCATCAAGGGGGCCCGCTCAACCTGGAGCCGTGTGACAGGCCGATCAAGCTGAGGCGATCATCCCGATTGGTAGCTTGATCTGACTTTATTGAAGTCGCGCGGTGGACATTCAGCTCGGACGCTCCAAGACCGTTCGCCGGGCCTACGGAATCGATGAAATCGCTCTGGTGCCTGGGGGTCGCACGGTGGACCCCGAGGTCACCGATACCCGTTGGACCCTGGGGGGAATCGAGCGCGAGATCCCCATTATCGCCAGCGCCATGGACGGCGTGGTGGACGTGGGCATGGCCGTTCGCCTGTCCCAACTGGGCGCCCTCGGCGTGCTCAACCTTGAGGGTGTTCAGACCCGCTACGAAGACCCCAACCAGGTTCTGGATCGCATCGCCGCCGTTGGCAAGGACGAATTCGTCCCGTTGATGCAGGAGATCTACAGCCAGCCGGTTCAAGAGGCGCTGGTCCGCAAACGCATTCAAGACATCAAGGCCCAGGGAGGCATCGCTGCCGTCAGCGGCACACCAGTGGCCGCCATGCGTTTCGGCAAGGCCATTGCCGAAGCCGGAGCCGATCTCTTCTTCGTGCAGGCCACCGTGGTCTCAACGGACCACACCGGACCTGAAGGCCAAGAAACCCTGGATCTGGAAGCCCTTTGCCGCGACATGGGCGTTCCCGTGGTGATCGGCAACTGCGTCACCTATGACGTGGCCCTGCAGCTGATGCGCGCAGGCGCAGCCGGTGTGATGGTGGGCATTGGCCCCGGTGCCGCCTGCACCTCCCGCGGCGTTCTCGGCGTGGGCATTCCCCAGGCCACGGCGGTTGCCGACTGCGCCGCCGCCCGGGCTGATTACGAAAAGGAAAGCGGTCGCTATGTGCCGATCGTTGCCGACGGTGGCATCGTCACCGGTGGTGACATCTGCAAGTGCATCGCCTGCGGCGCCGACGCCGTGATGATCGGCTCGCCCATCGCCCGTGCTGAGGAGGCTCCCGGCCGGGGCTTCCACTGGGGCATGGCCACCCCAAGCCCGGTGCTGCCCCGCGGCACCCGCATCAATGTGGGCAACACCGGCAGCATCGAACGCATCCTCCGCGGCCCGGCCAAGTTGGACGACGGCACCCACAACCTGCTGGGCTGCCTGAAGACATCCATGGGCACCCTGGGAGCCCAAACCATCAAGGAGATGCAGCAGGTGGAGGTGGTCGTAGCACCCTCCCTGCTGACGGAGGGCAAGGTCTACCAAAAGGCCCAGCACCTCGGAATGGGCAAGTAGAGCAGCGCTAAATTGGAGGTGTGCGGGCTTCGGCCCACACACTCCTCACACCCCCCGGCCCGGCGCGATCGGGCTTTCACTCTTTGTGGAGAGCGACTGTCACAGATCCCTTCCCAGCAGGGAAGAGCTGTGTGTTCGCTTGAAACCGTTGCTAAATTCTCCCTAAATCTTCCTGCTCATATGTCCAGCGCTGCTGCTGTCACCGACGCATCCTTCGAGCAGGACGTGCTCCAAAGCGACGTGCCCGTTCTCGTGGACTTCTGGGCTCCCTGGTGTGGACCTTGCCGCATGGTGGCTCCGATCGTTGAGGAAATCGCCAAGGAATTCGAGGGTCAGATCAAGGTGTTCAAGCTCAACACCGACGAGAATCCCAACGTTGCCAGCCAGTACGGCATCCGCAGCATCCCGACCCTGATGGTGTTCAAGGGCGGGCAGAAGGTGGACACAGTTGTGGGCGCTGTTCCCAAGGCAACCCTCTCAGGCACCATCTCCAAGTACCTCTGAATCCGTCTCCAGAACGGATCAACCGGTTGAGTCTGAACCTCGGGTTAATCGATTACGGCATGGGCAATCTCCACTCCGTGGAGAAATGCCTTGAGCGGCTTGATCAAGGCTGCTCACTGATCCAGCACGCCGAAGATCTGGACGGAATTGATGCGCTGATCCTGCCGGGGGTCGGCGCCTTTGATCCGGCCATGGCCAACCTCAGGGCCACGGGGCTCGTGCCCCATCTGCTGCGCTGGGGGCAAGAGGACCGCCCCTTGCTTGGCATTTGCCTTGGCCTGCAGCTGTTGTTTGAACAGAGCGACGAAGGCAACGATCCAGGCCTGGGGCTTCTGGCCGGACGGGTGGAACGCCTTCCCAACAACAGCGGCGAGCGCATCCCCCACATGGGCTGGGCCCCGTTGAAGCATCACGGCAACTGCCCGCTGCTCAACAGCGAAGCCCTGTCGGAATGGGTGTATTTCGTGCACAGCTATGCCGCCGTTCCCACCGACCCGAAAAACCTCAAGGCCTCGGCCCCCTTCGGCGATCAGGAGGTCACCGCTGTTGTCTGGCGGGGTCGAGTCGGCGCCTGCCAGTTCCATCCGGAGAAGTCGTCCGATGCCGGGGAACAGATGCTCAAGCGCTGGTTGATCTGGCTGCGCAACGGGGCTGCGCCCTTCCCATGAGCGGTGGCGGGCAACTGCGTCTCAGCGGTGGTCGACGTCTGCTGAGCCCAGGGGGACGCACCGCGCGGCCCACCACCTCCAGGGTGCGCGAGGCCGTGATGAACATCCTTGCCCCGCAGCTGCATGATTGCCGTTGGCTCGACCTCTGCAGCGGCAGCGGCGTGATGGGCTGCGAGGCGTTGCAGCGGGGTGCCAGCTGTGTGGTGGCCGTCGATCAAGATCCGCAGTGCATCCGCGTCAGCCGCTCCAACCTCAGTGCGGTGGCAGCAAGCCGATCACCGGCTCCGGAGATCCGCACCGAACGGCGGGAGCTGATCGGATGGCTGCGCAAAGGGTGGAGCAAGGCCCCCTTCGACATCGTCTACTTCGACCCCCCCTACGACCAGGGCCTCTACGAACCCTGCTTTCTCGCCCTCGCCCAGGGGAATTGGCTTCACCAGGACTCTCTGGTGGTGTGTGAACACCGCTCCAACCTGAACCCCTTACCAGGTGCAGGTTGGACGGTTGTGGATCAGCGCCGCTATGGCATCAGCAGCGTGCTGCTGCTCAACCCCCCAGAGCGCTGCCACCACGGCGGTACTGGTTCCATGCCGCAACGAACAGACCCATCAGCGTGACGGGGATCAGACCCAGAACGATGCCGCAGAGCAGAGGTTCGATCATTGATTCGCGTCAGCAATCAGAATTAGGGAGAATTCTCTCATTGGAACTCCAGGTCTGTGGTCCAGCCGTCACGAATTGCGGCCGAATCGGCATCAGCTGATGCAAATGATTCGAGCGATCGGGGTCGCGGCCTGATCGCGGCCCTTGTGGTGTCGGCTGCCACAGCCTGCGTGGTGCTGGTGCTCTGGGTTCTGGGGAGCGCCCAGCAGGACCCCTACATCAAGGCCAGCCTTGAATTGCAAGGGGCCGTTGACCACGGCGGACAGCTGTTCCGGATCAATTGCGCTGGTTGTCATGGTCTTGCCGGCCAGGGATTGGTGGGCCCTCAACTTCAGGGCGTCAGCAACCAGCTCAAAGACCCCGTTCTGGTGCACCAGATCATCAGCGGCGAGACTCCCCCCATGCCGAGCTTTGAGATGGAACCACAATCCATGGCCGACCTGCTGGCCTACCTGCACACCCTCAGCTGAGCCGCTGCTTTGAATGCCGTCGTCGTGCTGGTGGAGCCGGCCGGCCCCCTGAACATTGGAAGCGTGGCCAGGCTGTGCGCCAACTTCGGCGTGAGCGAACTGCGGCTGGTGGCCCCCCGCTGTGACCATCTCAGCGAACAGGCCCTACAGATGGCCGTGCATGGGCAGGCACTGCTTCAGGCCGCCGTCGTGGTGCCCGACCTGCTGACGGCCATCAACGACTGCCGTCGCACCGTGGGCAGTTGCGGACGCCTCGACCATGGTGAGATTCCCCTGCAAACACCCGAGCAGGCCCTGGCTTGGTTGCTGGCCAGCGATGGCATCAGCTCCAGCGCTGACGCCCCCGTGGCCCTGGTGTTCGGACGGGAAGACCGCGGCCTCAGCAACAGTGAGCTACGGCTCTGCCAACGGGTTCTCTGCTTGCAAAGCGGTGAGTCCTATCCCTCGCTGAATCTGTCCCACGCCGTAGCTGTGGTGCTGCATGAGTTAGCCCGCCTTAACAGCGGCACAACCGAAACCCGCAGCATCGAACCCCCATCGCCGGACCCGGCGGCCGCCAAAGCACTGTCAGCCTTGCTGGACGACGCAACCGACCTGCTGCTGGAAGCCGGTTTCCTGCTGGAGCACACCGCCGCCGCACGCATGGCCAAGGTGCGGGATCTGCTGCAACGCGCCACGGTGCGCGCCGAAGAAGTCGCTCTGCTGCGGGGGATGGTGCGCCAACTGCGCTGGGCCATCCGCGCCAACCGCCCCTAATCTCTGCCGAACATTCACGGCTGAAAGGTTGAGCAGCAGTCGTTCTTCACGTCGCTCCGCCGGTTGGAGAGGACCGGCCCAGCTCATCCTGCGGCTGGTCTTAATGGGGGTGGGTCTGGGACTGCTCACCGGCACAGGCCTGCGGCTACTGGCCCCGCGCGTGCAACAGCAGAAAATCTCACTGCCCAGCTGGCTGGCCGATCAAGCCTTGATCACCACGCTGCTCGGCGACGCCGTGGAGCCGCCCAGCGCTGAGGACGCCGAAAAGAACACGAAGGCTGCGCCAGCCATCGCGAAGGGCCTCAAGCAGGCACGCTTTGCCCCAAGGCAAGAAATCAAGGCGCTGTCGCAGCGATGGGTGGAGCTGGCCGCGCAACAAACCGATCTGCAGGCCAGCGCCTACATGTTGATCCTTGACGACGGACGCTTTGCGGCCATGCAGGCGGAGCGACCAATGGCCGCCGCCAGCTCGATCAAGACGCCGATCCTTCTCGCGGTGCTGGAGCTGCTGGATCAGGGAACGCTTCAGTGGAACGAGCCGCTCACGCTCACCGAGGAGCTTGTGGGGGGAGGGGCCGGTTGGATGGCCTCCCGGCCGCTGGGCAGCCGCTTCCCCACCCATGAGGTGGCGACGGAAATGATCCGGGTCAGCGACAACTCCGCCACCAACTTGATGATTGCTCGGGCGGGGGGAATGGACGCAGTGAATGCCCGCTTTCAAGAGCTGGACCTCCCCTCCACCGTGGTGAACAACTGGCTGCCGGATCTCGACGGCACCAACACCACCAGTGCCCGGGATCTCAGCCGGGCCATTGCCCTGGTGGATAGCGGCGAGCTGCTCGCTCCCCGCAGCCGGGATTTGTTTCGCGAGGTGATGGGGACGTCGGTCACCAACACGCTGCTCCCCAGAGGCTTGATGCGCGGCCTCGGTGGGGCGCAGGGGGCACCTGACGCGAGCCTGGCCCGCAAGGGTTACCGCGTCTACAACAAAACCGGTGACATCGGCATCGCCTACGCCGATGCCGGGCTGATCGAACTCCCCGACGGCAGACGCGCTGTGGCGGGATTTCTGGTGGAAGGCCCCTTCAATGACCCCCGATCCACCGAACTGATCCGTCAGCTCGCCGCCGCCATGGCACCGCACCTCAAACCCATCCCTGTCCCGCCCAAACCATGAAGCTCGCCCCGCTGTTGTCTGCTGCCTGGCTGACCGTGATGGGACTGCCTGGCGCTGCGGAAGTGATTGAGCGTCAGCAGAGCGTTCGCCCCTTACCGGGAGCCCTCGACAGCGTGTTGATGGTGAACGACAACAACCCCGAACTGATTGATGACGACGGCATCCTGATCTCCACCTTTCCCGACGGGGAAGAGGCGTCAGTTCCGGTGGTACTCAACGGTCGCTTTGACCTGTTCAGCCACCACGTGTATGCCGGGGATGCCGAAGGCAACCCCAGCTCAACCCTGTGGCTGGCGGTACTGGCGGCTCCGCTGGGGAACGCACCTGTGACCCTGCAGCTGATCTCGGGCAGCACCTCGCTTTCGCAGGCCACGGAGCCCGGCCAGACCCAGGCCCCCTTCTTGCCCTTGCCGAGCCTGATGCCAGAGACCACCGACGTGGTGGCGGCAGGACCCGGCAGCCGCGTTGCCGGAGATCTGTTGGCCGGTCGCAGCGCAGCGGAACTCGCCAAGCGCCGCTGGACCCTGGCTCCAGGCTCACCCACACAGCTGCTGCTGTTACCCATACCCGTGGCCGGTCTCGACCCCCTTCTCAACGGCCGCAACCTGCAACTGCGCTTCCACAGCTCCGGGCCGGTGGCGATGGCCACCCTGGCCGCCCATGGCAACGATGGGAATGCGCCAAGCGAGCAGCACTGGCTGCAGCTGCTGAAAGACCAGCGCATGAGCAGTAAGGAGCATCAACCCACCCCACGGGGCAGCAAGGGGAAAATCATTTATTCCCGGGTGAGCGGCGTTCAGATCGGCAGCAGCTGGCGGGCGCGCATCACCGACCCGGGCAGCTCGGTGCTTGCCGCACCCAAGGCCCCCATCTCCTGGCCGATCAGCAGCCTGGAGCGCGGCACCCTCGCCACCAACCAGGTGCAGACCGCTGAACTCAAGAGCTTTTATCCCGGCACCGCCTGGGCCGCCCATGGCAACTACGGGGTGGAATACGACCTCACCCTGCCGCTGAAGAACACCGGTTCAGCCGTGGTGACGCTGCAGTTGTCGCTGGATTCGCCCCTCAAAGGCAACAGCCAACCCTCTTTCCTGCGCTTCCGCGATGACCTCAATGGTCCGGTGATGTTCCGCGGCCCCGTGCAGACAACGGGTCTGGAGGATCCAGAGGGTGTTCCCAAGGGACGCCAGACCCAGCACCTGGTGCTGCGCCAGGGGCAGCAGGGGCCGTCCTTGGGACAGCTGATGCTCAAGCCAGGGGAAGCCAAGCAGGTGCGCGTTCGTCTGGTCTATCCCGCTGATGCCACGCCACCCCAGGTCATCACCGTGCAGCCTGTGAAACAATCCTGAGCACGCCAAGAGAATTGCTCGTGACTGCACCCCGGAAGCGCAGGGTCTTCCCCTTCACTGCAGTGATCGGTCAAGAGGAGATGAAGCTGGCCCTGCTTCTCAACGTGATCGATCCGCGCATCGGCGGCGTGATGATCATGGGGGACCGCGGCACCGGCAAATCCACCACGATCCGTGCCCTGGCCGATCTGCTGCCGGACATCGACGTTGTCGCCGGCGATCCCTACAACAGCTCTGCCAGCGATCCCGACCTGCAGAGCAGTGAGGTGCGCGAGCGGATGCAACAGGGGGAAAGCCTGAGCACCGAACCACGGCAGGTGCCGATGGTGGACCTGCCCCTCGGTGCGACGGAAGACCGCCTCTGCGGCACCATCGACATTGAAAAAGCGCTGAGTGAAGGCGTGAGGGCCTTTGAGCCCGGCCTGCTGGCCAAAGCCAACCGCGGCCTGCTCTACGTGGATGAGGTGAACCTGCTCGACGACCACCTCGTCGACGTCCTCCTTGATTCAGCCGCCTCAGGCTGGAACACAGTGGAACGGGAAGGCATCTCCGTGCGCCACCCGGCGCGTTTCGTCTTGATCGGCTCCGGCAACCCCGAGGAAGGGGAACTCCGCCCCCAGCTACTCGACCGTTTCGGCATGAGCGTGGAAGTGCGCACCGTGCGGAATCCAGAGCTGCGGGTGCAGGTGGTGGACCAGCGCACCGCCTTTGACAGCGATCCCGATGGCTTCAGCACCGCCGTGGAGGGTAATCAAAACGCCCTGCAACAACGGGTGGTGGAGGCCCAGCAACGCCTCGACCAGGTGACCATTGATGAGGATCTGCGCCTGCGCATCTCCGCCGTCTGCGGCGAGCTCGATGTGGATGGTCTGCGGGGTGACATCGTCACCAACCGTGCCGCCCGAGCCCTGGCCGCCTTTGAAGGGCGCACGGAAGTGAGCGAGGACGATGTGGCCCGCGTGGCCTCCTGCTGCCTGCGCCATCGCCTGCGTAAGGACCCCCTGGAGCAGGTGGATTCCGGCGACCGGGTGGTGAAGGTGTTCTGCAAGGTGTTCGAACGCAGCGAGAGCAGCGACCGCGCTGATTTCGAACTGGCCCTCGCCGCCTGATCCCCCCACAATCAGCCCATGCGGATCCTCGGCATCGACCCGGGCCTCGCCCGGGTGGGCTACGGGGTGATCGACATCCAGGACGGATGCCAGCGCATGCTCGATTGCGGCATCATCCAGACCGATTCCGGTCGCTCCGATGGTGATCGCATGGTGGAGATCGCTGGCGACCTGCGCCAGCTGATTCGGATCTGGCGACCGGAACTGGCGGCCGTGGAAAAGTTTTTCTTCTACCGATCCAGCAACACCATCAATGTGGTGCAAGCGCGCGGCGTGGTGGTGATGACCCTGGCCCGCTTCAAGATTCCGATGGTGGAGTTCCCTCCCATGCAGATCAAACTCGCCGTAGCGGGGTTCGGCCATGCCGATAAGGATGAAGTGCTGGAAGCGGTGATGCGGGAGTTGAACCTGGATGAACCGCCCCGACCGGATGATGCGGCCGATGCCCTCGCTGTGGCGTTGACGGCCTGGTTGCAGCGATGAGCGCCAAGGCAACCCTGCGCCTTCACTACAGAGGGCAGCGCCATCTGGACGAGACAGCCACGCGGTCCATTCAGGACGCGGTGAGGGAGCTAATCGGGCGCTCCAACTGCGGCAACAGCCATCTGGGGATCTACTGGCCCCTGCCGGGGGAGGCGGATTTACGGCCGCTGCGGGATGGCCCCCATCCGCCGTTGGCCTTGCCAGTGGCCGATGGCAGCGGCGGACTCATCTACCGGAGCTGGGACCAAGACCCGCTTCAGCCCGATGGCTGCGGCATTCCCGCGCCTGCCGCGGGAGACGCCCTTGGGCCCGATCAGCTGGCGCTGCTGCTGGTACCGGCGCTGGCGGTGGATGGCGCTGGAATCCGCCTGGGCTACGGCGGTGGGTATTACGACCGACTCAGAGCTGATCCCGCCTGGGCTGCCGTGCCGGCCTGGGTGGTGCTGCCCTCAACCTGCCTTGCGGCCGAACCGTTGCCCCGAGAGTCCTGGGATGTTCCGTTTACCGGCTGGATCACGGAGCAGGGTGCTGGTCGGCCCGCCTGAGGGGCCGCATCATGGGCACCATTGATCGCCCTTCCATGCTGCGTCTGCTGGCTCCACTGGTTCTGCTCAGCTCGGTGCTGCACGGCGCAGTTCTCGCTCCCGCCAAGGCCCATCAGATCGAAAGCGCTTTGCACTATCTCGATGGCGACCTGCAATTGAGCAGCAGCTTTTCCAACGGTGAACCCACCCAAGGGGCCGTTGTTCGCCTGCTCAATGCCGATGGCACTCCAGGGCTGGAACTGGGCCGAACCGATACGGAGGGACGCTTGAGTATCGATCTCAGCAGCGTGGGCAACGGCACCGTTGATCTCCAAGTGGACGGTGGTCCAGGCCACCGCGACTACCTCGAACTCCCCGTTCAAGATGGCGAAGTGGATCTGAACGAGGTGGTCGTGTTCCCCTTCAGCCTGGTGATGGTGGGGCTGCTGGTTAGCGTGCGACGTCGAAACCACTGAGCCCCGCATGGCCACCAGCACCGGCAGTGATGCCCTCGACCGGATGGTGGAGCGCTTGGGCGGCACCGCCGATCCAAAACGCCGCTACGAGTACGTGCTCTGGTTGGCCAAGAAGCTCGCTCCCATGCCGGCCGAGGAGCAGACCGACGACATCAAGGTGAAGGGATGTGTGTCGCAGGTGTTCGTGCGGGGTGCCCTCGATGAGGGGGTGATGCGCTGGCAGGGCGACTCCGATGCGCTGATCACCAAGGGACTGCTGGCGTTGTTGATCCAGGGGCTGGATGGATTGACGCCGGCCCAGGTGCAGGCGGTGGACCCGGCCTTCATTGCGGCAACAGGCCTGCAGGCCAGCCTGACGCCCTCCCGCGCCAATGGCTTCCTCAACATCCTCCTGGCCATGCAGGAGCAGGCACGTCAGTTGGGGAGCTGATCAGAAGGAGAACCGAAGCAAAGTCACGTCAATACATAGAGTCGCTCGCAATCGTTCCAACACGGATCACAGGGGATGGCAGGAAAGGTCGGCGTGGGTCTGCTGGGGCTGGGCACGGTTGGCGGTGGGGTGGCTTCAATCCTCCAGAACCCCAGCGAACGCCACCCGCTGGTGGGTGAGCTTGAGCTGATCCGTGTTGCCGTCCGCGATCTGAACCGTCCCCGGCCCGTGGCCTTGGACGAAAGCCTGCTGACCACCGATCCATCGGCGGTAATCCAGGACCCTGCGGTGGACGTGGTGGTGGAGGTAATCGGTGGCCTGGAGCCGGCCCGCAGCCTGATTCTCCAAGCGATTGCAGCCGGCAAATCCGTGGTGACCGCCAACAAAGCCGTGATCGCGCGCCACGGTCAGGAAATCGCTGAAGCCGCGGCCGCCGCCAGGGTTTATGTGCTGATCGAAGCTGCCGTTGGTGGCGGCATTCCCATCATTGAGCCGCTGAAGCAGTCCCTGGGCGGCAACCGCATCAACCGCGTCAGCGGCATCATCAACGGCACCACCAACTACATCCTCACCCGCATGGCAGAGGAGGGAGCCGCCTATGACGCGGTGCTCAAGGATGCCCAGGAGCTGGGCTACGCCGAAGCCGATCCGGCAGCGGATGTGGACGGTCTTGATGCAGCCGACAAGATCGCGATCCTGGCCACCCTGGCCTTCGGCGGCAGCGTGGATCGCGCCGCGGTTCCCACCGACGGCATCAGTGGCCTGCAGGGCGTGGATGTGGATTACGCCAACCAACTGGGCTACGGCGTGAAGCTCCTGGCCGTGGCCGAGCGAATGGCCGAACGCATGCCCAACAGTGGCGATCCCCTGCCGCTCTCCCTGCGCGTGCAGCCCACGCTGGTTCCCAAGGACCACCCCCTGGCGGGCGTGAACGGCGTCAACAACGCCATCCTTGTGGAAGGAGACCCGATTGGCCGGGTGATGTTTTACGGCCCGGGCGCTGGTGCTGGACCAACGGCCTCTGCGGTGGTGGCCGACATCCTCAACATCGCCGGTATCCGTAAGGCCAGTGACGGGCCTGGGAAAGTGGATCCCCTCTTAGCAGCAAGCAGCTGGCGGCCTTGCTCCCTCGTCGACTCAGACGACATTCGCCAACGCCACTATGTGCGTTTCAAGACAAAAGACGCGCCGGGCGTGATTGGCAACGTTGGCGGCTGCTTCGGCCAACGCAATGTCTCGATCCAGTCGATCGTGCAATTCAATGCCAGCGACGCCGGCGCCGAGATCGTTGTGATCACCCATGAAGTGAGCCAACGCCAGATGAATGAAGCCCTCGAAGCGATCCAGGCCCTGCCGGAAGTTTCGGGCCTGGCCGCTCACCTCGGCTGCCTCTGAGGAGTCCGCCAGTGCTGGCGCCCGTGCCCGGGCATGCGTCAGAGTGTCAAGAACTTTCACTGCACAGGTCTGAATTCTCAGATGTGTGCTCGAAACGGTTCATGCAGAACCTCACTCGATCGAAACCGGGTCAAGGCTGTTCCCTAGAAGAGGGGTTCAGTCCGATGTCTGTTCACCAGGGAGATTGCGTCAACCTCGACAGTGACGACGACACCTATCAGGTAATCGGTGTGGATGGCGACCACGACCGCTGCTGGGTGCGCCGCTGGCCTCTGCAGAGCAACGAGGGATCACCAGTGTTCGAAATCTCTCTGGAGAGGATTCGCCAGGTCGGTTAACTCCCTGTTGAATGGGCCGATCTGTTGATGGTTGAGGCCCGTTGAAGCGCATCGATCGCCCCACGAGATGGACGTTCGCTGGCGCACTGATGGCCCTCGCCCTGGCCTTCACTCAGGTGGGGTGTCAGGCACCGCCCCCCACCAGCCGCATCACAGTGGCCTCAGCAGGGCGGATCAGCTCCCTGGATCCAGCCCAGGCCAGCACCCTCAGCGCCATACAGCTGATCAGCGCCCTAGGGGACCCGCTGTATCGCCTTAAGCGGGATGGCTCGCTGGAACCCAGGCTGGCGGCATCGGCTCCTTTTCTGAGTGATGCCGGCCGCACCGTCACGATTCCCCTGCGCACCGATGTGCTGTTCCACGACGGAACGCCGTTTAACGCGGCAGCCATGGCCTTTAGCCTTCGGCGCTTCCTCAGCATCGGGACCCTCAGCTATGTGGTGGGTGATCGCATCGCTTCGGTGGAGGAAGCCGACACCCACACCCTGCGGCTGCGCCTCAGTCGCCCCTCTACATCCCTGCAGGGCCTGCTGACGTCGATCAACCTCACCCCCATTTCACCGACGGCCTACAGCAACCACCAAGACCGCTTTCTGCACGAACGCTTTGTTGGAACAGGCCCTTACAAGCTGACCCGTTTCAGCGAACATCAGCAACGCTTGGAGCCCTTTACCCAGTACTGGGGTGAAGCACCACGCAACGACGGCCTCGATCTGATCACACTGAGCAACTCCACGGCGCTGTATGGGGCGTTGCGCAGTGGCGAGGTGGATCTGCTGCTCTCCGCCTCGATCGATGAAGACCAGCGCCACACCCTGCATGAACGGGCGATCGCGGGGGATCTGCACGAGTCGGTGGGTCCGGCGATGGAGATCGGCTACATCACCCTGCTGAGCAACCAGAAGCCGTTCCAAGACCCCAACCTCAGGCGTGCCCTGGCCGTCAGTCTCAATCGAAAGGAGATCAGTGAACGGGTGAGCTACGGGCTTCGCCGTCCGTTGCGGGCGTTGGTGCCTCCCAGCCTTGCTGGCGGCGCGATGGCCCCCTGGCCCGAACACAACCCCGAGCAGGCCCGCGAGCTGCTCCAGGCAGCGGGCTACTGCAACAGCAGCCCGTTGCGCTTTCCGCTCACCTTCCGCTCGAACGTGCCCGCCGACAAACTGCTGGCCCTCACCTGGCAGGCCCAGGTGCAACGGGACCTGTCCGACTGCCTTGTGTTGGATCTGGATGGCGTCGAATCCACAACCATCTACCGCCAGCTGGGGGAGGGTGCCTTCAAGGCCGTGATGCTGGATTGGCGCGGCAGCTACCCCGATCCGGAGGCCTATCTGACGCCGCTATTGAGCTGCACCTCAGTGGAGGGCGACACCTGCGTTGATGGAGAAGCAGCGATCAGCGGCAGCTTCTGGAGTGCCCCCGGATTGGAGACAGCCCTGCTGGAATCCGACACGCTGACGGGCGATGCCCGCCGCGCCGCCCTGGATCGTGTGGACCATCTCTCTGCCGATGGTGCCGCCTACATCCCCGTCTGGCTGGATTCACCTCGGGCCTGGGCCCAGCTGAACCTCAACCCTCCACAATTTGATGGCAGTGGTCAGTTGATGCTCGCTGAACTGGAGCGCCGCCACGAAGGAGCGACGAACAACTGATGGGACGCGCCCGAGACCTCGCGCGCTACAGCGCCACCCGCCTCGCCCTGGCGCCATTGATGTTGTGGCTGATCGCCAGCCTGGTGTTCCTGTTACTGCGCGTTGCCCCAGGGGATCCTGTGGATGCGGTGCTCGGCAGCCGGGCCCCCGCTGCCGCCAAAGCCGCCATGCGCGCTCGGCTGGGCCTGGATCAGTCGTTGCTCGACCAATACCTCAGTTATCTCAACGGCTTGATCCACGGCGATCTGGGGCAAGCCCTGATCAACCAAGAGCCGGTTCGAACGATCATCGGCAAAACCCTGCCAGCCAGCCTGGAGCTGAGCGTCATCGCCCTGGTTGTTGCCGCTGTGGTCGGGCTGAGCATTGGCTTCAGCGGCATCGCACGGCCCGAGGGAAAGATTGACCTCGGAGGTCGCCTCTACGGATTGGGCACCTATGCCCTGCCGCCCTTCTGGGTGGCGATGCTGGTGCAGCTGGTGTTCGCCGTCAGCCTGGGCTGGTTGCCTGTGGGCGGGCGATTCCCCCCCAGCCTTCTCCCCCCCGAGGGCAGCGGATTTTTCCTTCTGGATAGCGCTCTTCAGAACAACTGGGCCGCCTTCCGAGGCACCGTGCGTCACCTGATCCTGCCCGCAGGAACCCTGGCCCTGCTGCTAAGTGGCACCTTCACAACAGCTCTGCGACTCAACCTGCGACGCACCCTGCGCGGCGATTACGTGGAAGCGGCACGCAGCCGCGGCCTGAGTGAGCGCCAGGTGATCCTTCGCCACGGACTGCCCAATGCCTTGCTGCCGGTGCTCACCATCGCTGGCATCACCGTGGCTTCCTTGATTGGTGGGGCCCTGCTGATCGAGGTCACCTTTTCCTGGCCAGGCATCGCCCTGCGGCTACAGGAAGCCATCAATCAAAGGGACTACCCCGTCGTTCAGGGGATCGTGGTGGTAATCGCCGCCTTGGTGGTGCTGGTGAGTGTTGCCGTTGACTTGCTGGTGGCCGCCCTCGATCCGCGGGTGCGCTACTGATCCATCAGCTGCAAGGCCGGGCGACGGCCCAAGCGATGCCAGCGCGTCTTGGAACTGGCTTCGATCAGGTGAACGGCATCGTTGCGCGGTGACTCTGAGCTGAGGGTGTCAAGGAAACGGATGACTTCATGGGCAATCACCCGTTGAACGCTGAGGGGATTGACCCCCACCAACTCTTCGCCGAGCTGGAAGAGGTCGTCCCCCTCTGACGCCTTGCCCTGGCCATCCACACGAATCGGCGAGAAGTGACTGGCACCCTCAACCACCACCACCCGGCTGTAGGGATGCTCCGCCAATCCAGCCAAAAGAGGCAGCTGCTCGTCCAAAGGAGGGGTGATCAGATCGAGCGTCCCACCCACAATCAACAGCGGAATCGGCAACGCCTGGCGGGAGCGGTGCGGCCAGATCAGACCGCCAAAGCTGTTGAGCCCCACCACCGCCCGAGGCAACGAAGCCATCGCGTTGCCCTCGAGCGCGCGGCCGGCCGCCAGTTCGCACTGGAGCAATTCCGAGAGGTTGGTGAGGGGCAAGCCCACCAGGGCCCCTTTACAGCGCTGCTCCATTCCGGGCACCTGCTCCAACCCACTGGCCAAGAGAGCCGTTAAGGCACCCAGGGAATGCCCCATCAGCACCACCTCGGTCCCAGGGATGTTCAAATCGCCCCGTCGTTGCGCGTCCAGCACCGCAGCAAGATCAGCCAACCGATCGCGGAGTGCTGCGGCGCCGTCAAACGACTGACGGCCCTCAAGCAACGCTTGGACGGCGGCCGCATCACTGCCGGGATGCTCAAGCACCGCCACGGGCCAGCCCGCCTGCATCAGCGAACGCGCCAGCCAGTGGAAGTGGTTGGGGTCCCCGCCCAGCCCCGGCATCATCAAGACCCAGGTCCGGTCCTCACGGGGCGACTGGGGGATCCAGCGTTCCACCTGCAACGGACGCGAACGATGGTCCACCGCAAGCGTTGACTGACGAGGCGCTTCGGCAGAGACAGAACGCTCAGCCCCCTTGAGGAGCTGCAGGCGGACCTCTTTCTGAGCCAAGGTCCGCATCAAGGTCTGATGTCGCTCCAATTCCAGCCGCCAGCGGTTGGCGGCAGCCACCAACGCATCCAAATCAAGACGCAGCTGCTGGGTGGGCAACGCTTCCAACACATCCAACGTCGAAACGGTTTCCTGCCGTTCGAGCAACTGCTCCAGCGTGGAGAGCACCAGCGAACGATTGATGCGTTTGCCATCCTCCACGCGGATCAATTCCCCCAGCGCATCCAGAAGCGGACCCGCCCCCCAGCTGCTCAGCAGCTGACGCCCAAGGCTGCGCCGGGAGAGAATCGGTGCCTTGAGCAGACGGATCAGCCCCTGTCGGCTATCGGGCGCGAGAAGACCCATCCAGGTGGACAGCTCCGATCGCGAGAGCTGCGCTGGATCAGCCGTCGGCGAGCGCACAAACGCACCGAGCTCCGCCACCGAAACCGGAAGAACCACGCCGTCAATCTGGACCTCCACACGTTCTGTGGAGCCAACAGGCCACGATGGACACGTGCTGAGCAGCAGACTGCCCATCAAGCCCATCGCGATGGATCGTCCTGTTAAGCGTCCGCGCAGCAACGCCTGACCCTCTGCGGTGGTGGAACCAGTTTCCATCACCGCTGAGAAACGTCACCCGACTGAGGTTTCTGGCATCTATCGGTGCCGGCGGGGTGATGTTCATGACGCCGCTGATCTTTCATGCAATCGACTTTTCAGCGCGTGAAGTGGGCAGCGGCCTGGCCGTCTCAGCCCTGATCGGCACGGTGGTGCGTCTGCTGAGCGGAGCACTGCTCGATCGCGGCATCCGCTGCTCCTGGCCGGTCAGGGGCACAACCCTGTTGGCCATTGCGGCCGATCTAATCCTGCTGCAGGCCGACAACTACAACAGCTACCTGCTCGGACAACTGCTGCTGGGCTGTGCAGCGGGTTTGTACTGGCCTGCCATCGAATTGGCCGTTCCCTTGAGTTGCGGCAACCTGCCCTCCGGACGGGGCTACGCCTTGGTGCGCAGTGCCGATGCTCTCGGCATTGGCATCGGCACGCTGATCGGAACCGCTGCCGCCACTCTGGGAGTGCTGCGGACGGTGTACAGCGTTGAAGCGGTGTGCATGGGCGCTGTGTTGGTGCTGATCAGCCTTGTCCCCCTCCAGGACGGTCCGCCTTACCGCAACCTCAGCGGCAATAGCCCAGAGCCGGGTGATCCACGGCTAACGTCCCGGCTGCCTTGGTTGCTTCCCCTGCTGCCGGTGCTGCTGATCAGTGTGGTGGCCACCGGAATCCTGGCTCTTCAACAGAGTGCGCTTCCCCTGGATCTGGTGCGCGGCGGGCTCTTGCGACCGGCTCTGAGCGAAAGCCACAGCAGTGCCCTGATCGCCCTCCAATTGACCTTGCTGGTGAGCCTGCAGTGGCCGGTGGGCCGTTGGCTGTCAGAGCGCAGCGTTGCCTTCGGCCTCGGCTTAAGCCTGGCGGGATTCAGCCTGGGCTGCAGCTTGCTTGCCCTGTCCTGCCTGTTCGAAAACGGAACGGTCTTGGTGCTGGCAGCCCTGCTGCCGATGGCGTTCGCCCAGGCCGCTTTTCTGCCCACGGCCACGGAAGCCGTTATTGAAGAGACACCACCACATCACCGTGGATTGGCGATGGCGCTGTTTTCCCAGTGCTTCGCCATCAGCGCCATCGTGGCTCCCCTGGCTGGAGGAGCCTTGCTGGATCTTCAGAACAATGGCCTGCTGCTCTGGCTGTTGATGGGTGGGGCCTGCCTGATCGTGCTCCCCACCCTGCGCAGCCTCAAGCCGCGCTACAGGACAACGGCAGCCGCTGACGCTGCACTCCCGCAAGAACCGCCAGCAACGGTCGCCAGAGCTAATGGCTCTGTTGGTTCAGCAGAAACGAGGAGAATGACTCCGCACTGAAGGACCATGACGCAGACCAGATCAGGCCAGGCAGACCAGCCCCTTCAGAGCCAACGGCCACAACTGATCGTGCACGCCGGCACGCACAAAACAGCCTCCACCTACATCCAGGAACGGCTGCACCGCAATCGCGATCTTCTGAGCAGCCATGGCGTCAGCCTGCAGGACCCCCTGGGATGCAAACCCAAACCGAAAAAACTGGCCGCTGAGCTGTGCAAACGGAGGAGCAAACGCTGGAAGGCATTCTTCAAGCAACAACCAGAGGGCCCGCATCGTCTGCTCAGCGCCGAGCAATTCGCTGTACCACTCACAGATCCAAACTGCATCCGACAGCTTGAGGCCATGGCCGATGCGGCGGGCTATGAGCTTCACATCGTGATTTTCATTCGCAGCCAGCTCGATTACATCAACTCGCGCTACATCTACTCACTGCGGCGTTTTTATCACCACCAAACCTTTGAGCAGTTTGTTGACGATGCCTTGCAGGGAAAACTTCAAAACGAAAAACCCAAGCGCGGCAAAATCAAACGCCGGCAAGATGTGTTTGATTTCTGGAACTATTTCCAGCCTTTACTGAAGGCGAAGGCCAAGGGTTTGAAGGTGAGTTTCCTGCCATTCCGCCAAGGAGGCGTAGATCCTTTTGAGCAGTTCATTCTCACCATCAACCTTTCAACAGCACTGCCCTGGAAACCCTGCCCCCAGAAGCACTACAACCGAAGTCCAGGAACCCGAGGAGTGTGGCTAGCCCGGGTGCTCAGCCAACTCCTCAGGGAAAACAACATTTCCCCCAAGACCATTGGCAATTCCTCCCAAATCATCCTCAACGAGGAGCGTCAGCGACGCTGGAACGACCCATCCTTCTGGGGTTATTCACGCAAGCTCACCAAAAAGGTGATGCGTCATTTCGAAACAAACAACGCCAGGTTTGCCCAGGCTGCTTGGAACTGCAGCTGGGACGAGGCCTTCTCCACAACCAACTCAGCCACACAACGCAGGCGAACGGCCTATGCCCCTCAATCCATCGAAGCCGAAGTTCGCATGCATGCTGCGGCGCAACGCTTGCTGGATCGCATCAAGCGACAACAAATATCCGGCACAGCCTCACCACTGAAACAATTGATCAGGATGACGTTGGGCACATAAGACGGGCACCGGTCGTGATCAGACGTTGAAGAGGAACTCCATCACATCGCCTTCATCAACCACATACTCCTTTCCTTCACTGCGCAGCCAACCTTTGTTGCGTGCTTCCACCAGTGAGCCTGCTTCCAGCAGCTTCTCCCAACCGATGGTCTGAGCGCGGATGAAGCCTCGTTCGAAATCGGTGTGGATCACACCGGCAGCCTGCGGAGCTGTCATCCCGGCCTTGAAGGTCCAGGCCCTTGTTTCCTTTTCACCGGTGGTGAAGTAAGTGCGCAGCCCCAGCAACCGATAGGTGGCCCGAATCAGGCTTTGCAGACCACCTTCCGTCACCCCGAGACCTTCCAGATAATCCGCGGTTTCCTCATCTCCCAGTTCCACCAGCTCTGCTTCCACCTGGGCAGAGATCCGCACCGTTTCGGCACCTTCCTTGGCGGCCAGTTCAACCACCTCGGCGCAGAAAGCATTGCCCTCAGCCAGGTCGTCCTCACTCACATTGGTGGCGTAGATGATCGGCTTGGCGGTTAACAGCCCCAGGGGCTTGATCATCGCCGCTTCTTCATCGCTTAAGTCGACGCTGCGAGCCGCACCACCGTTCTCGAGCACCGCCTGAATCCGCTCAAGAGCAGCGTCTTCCACCTGCGCCTCCTTGCTGGTGCGCATTTGCTTCTTCAGACGCTCCCGGCGCTTCTCGACCTGACCCAGATCAGCCAGACCCAGCTCCAGGTTGATCACCTCAGCATCACGGGACGGACCCACGGTCCCCGAAACGTGGATGACGTCATCGTCCTCGAAGCAGCGGATCACGTGAACGATCGCGTCCACCTCGCGGATGTTGGCCAGAAACTTGTTGCCCAGGCCTTCGCCCTGGCTGGCACCTTTCACCAGTCCGGCAATGTCCACAAACTCCATCCGGGTTGGAATGGTGTCCTGGCTCTTGCTCAGTTCCGTGAGCCGGTCCAGTCGCTCATCGGGCACCGCCACGGTGCCGACGTTGGGCTCGATCGTGCAAAACGGGAAATTGGCAGCCTGCGCCTGAGCGTTGGCGACCAAGGCATTGAACAAGGTGGACTTGCCCACATTGGGCAATCCGACAATTCCGGCTTTGAGCATCGGCGGAATCTACCGGCCAACGGCGAGACTGTTGTGAAGTTTTGTGGGCCCATGCTGCAGTCCTTGCGCTCCCCTGCGTCCCCATCGCCTGAAGCAGAGCTGGCCTCAGTGGCAAAAGCACGATCCAGACGGCCCAAAGCCGCGATGGTGGGATTACTGGTGCTGGCCCTGTGCGGCGGTGGGCTGCTGCTGCGTTTCGGACCCTGGAGCAACCGTCAACGGGATCTGAAGCCCTTCACCACCACCGCGGAACGTGGCGTGCTTTCTGGGGTGATCACTGCCAGTGGTGAACTGCAGGCTCAGCTGAAGGTGAATGTGAGTCCGCGCAAGCAGGGTCTGCTGGCTCAGCTGAAGGTGGATGAGGGGGATGTGGTGGAGAAAGAGCAGGTGCTGGCGGTGATGGATCGCGGCGATCTCGATGATCGGCTGCAGGAAAGGCAGGCTCTGCTGCGCCAGGCCGAAGCCAATTACCAGAACAAGAGGGAGGACTTCGAGCGTCGCAGCCAGCTGTATGGCAGCGGCGCGATCAGCGCTGATGACTTCAGCGATGCGCGCTTCGAATTGCTGGCCCGACAGGCGGGCCTGGCTGCAGCCAGAGAACGGGTGGAGCAACTGGAACAGGAGAGCCGCGAAAAGACGATCCGTGCCCCCTTCTCAGGGACGATCACAGCTCGCTACGCCGAACCGGGATCGTTTGTGACCCCCACCACCGCCGCCTCGGCCACAGCCGGTGCCACCAGTGCCTCGATCGTTGAGCTCTCGCAAGGCTTGGAGGTGAGGGCCCGCGTTCCAGAAAGCGACATCGGCCGCATCATGACCGGCCAGAACGCCGAAATCCGGGTGGATGCCTTCCCCGATGAACGCTTCCAGGCAACGGTGAATGAAATTGCCCCCCGCGCCGCGAAAGAGAACAACGTCACCTCCTTCGAGGTAAGGCTGAACTTCGTCAACCCGCAGAAAGCACTGAAGATCGGCATGACCGCCGACATCAATTTCCAGACTGGGCGCAGTGCACCAAAAATCCTGGTGCCCACGGTGGCGATCTTGATCGAGGACGGCAAACCTGGCGTGTTGCTGGTGGATGAGCAGCAGAAACCACGTTTCCAGCCGGTGGAACTGGGCAACAGCAGCGGCGACCAGACTGCGATCCTGAACGGTCTCGAATCAGGCACTCGCGTGTTCATCGATCTGCCCCCCTGGGCTGATCGCCGCGATTGATCCACCCACGTCTCCACCAAAGTCATGCCCGAGGCCACCGCCAAGCCCCTCCTGCTGCTTGTGGATGGCCATTCCCTGGCATTCCGCAGCTTCTACGCCTTCAGCAAAGGAGGGGAAGGGGGTCTGGCGACCAAAGACGGCCGGCCCACCAGCGTGACTTATGGCTTTCTCAAAGCCCTGCTGGAGAACAGCAAATCCCTGAAGCCCGAAGGTGTTGCCATCGCCTTCGACACGGCCGAACCCACCTTTCGCCACAAGGCTGACGCCAACTACAAGGCCCATCGGGATGTGGCGCCTGAGGTGTTCTTCCAGGACCTCGAACAGCTGCAGCAGATCCTCGAAACGCACCTGCAGCTCCCCCTCTGCATGGCACCGGGCTACGAAGCCGACGATGTGCTGGGAACCCTTGCGAACCGAGCGGCCGACTCGGGATGGGGCGTCCGGATCCTCTCGGGCGACCGCGACCTGTTCCAGCTGGTGGATGACAGCCGCGACATCGCGGTGCTCTATATGGGCGGGGGGCCCTACGCCAAAAGCAGTGGCCCAACGCTGATCCGCGAAGAGGGGGTGCTCGGCAAGCTCGGCGTCATGCCCGACAAGGTGGTGGACCTCAAGGCCCTCACCGGTGACAGCTCCGACAACATCCCCGGCGTGCGTGGTGTTGGCCCGAAAACAGCCATCAACCTGCTGAAGGACAACAGCGACCTCGATGCGGTGTACGCCACCCTCGAGCAGGTGGAAGCGGAAGGGCCGAAAGCCAGTCGGGGAGCCATCAAAGGTGCATTGAAAGGAAAGCTGCGCGCCGACCGCGACAACGCCTACCTCTCCCTCAAGCTGGCCGAGATTCTCGTGGATGTTCCCCTGCCCAAGGAACCCAGCCTGCCGTTGTCGTCGGTGGATGCTGATGGCCTGAGCAGCTGCCTGGAAGACCTCGAGCTCAACAGCCTGCTGCGCCAGGTGGGGAGCTTTGTGGCGGCCTTTTCGGAAGGGGGCTATGGGGCCAATGCGGAGGCTGCTGCCGCCAAGACCACCCGCCGCGCAGCCAGCTCGGAACAACCCGCTGTCGAGGCCGCAACCGAGCCGGCAACCAATGACGACGTGGGGCTGCCAGCCCTGAAACCGCAGCTGATCCAGACCGAGACGGCCCTGGACGCGTTGGTGCAGAAGCTGATGGCCTGCACCGACAGCGACATGCCTGTCGCCTTCGACACCGAGACCACCGACCTCAACCCGTTCCGCGCTGAACTGGTGGGCATCGGCCTCTGCTGGGGAGAGGCCCTGGATGCGCTCGCCTACATCCCCCTGGGCCACAAAGGCAGCGAAGACAGCAGCCCGGAGCAGCTTCCGTTGGAAACCGTGCTCACCGCCCTGGCTCCATGGCTGGCCAGCAGCAACCACCCCAAGACCCTGCAGAACGCCAAATACGACCGCTTGATCCTGTTGCGGCATGGCGTTGCCCTGGAGGGCGTGGTGATCGACACGCTGCTGGCCGATTACCTGCGCGATGCCGCAGCCAAACATGGCCTGGAGCTGATGGCCGAACGTGAATTCGGCTTCCAGCCCACCGCCTTCACCGATCTGGTGGGCAAGAAGCAAACCTTCGCCGATGTGCCGCTGGAGCCCGCCAGCCTGTACTGCGGCATGGACGTGCACGTCACCCGCCGCCTCGCCCTGCTGCTGCGCCGTCAACTGGAGACCATGGGCCCCCAACTGCTGCCGCTGCTGGAGCAGGTGGAGCAGCCGCTGGAACCGGTGCTGGCCCGGATGGAATCCACTGGCATCCGCATTGATGTGCCCTATCTACAGAGCCTTTCCGAGGAGATGGGCACCACCCTGCAGAGACTGGAATCCGACGCGAAAGCAGCCGCCGGAGTGGAGTTCAACCTTGCCTCGCCCAAGCAGCTGGGGGAGCTGCTGTTCGACACCCTTGGCCTGGATCGCAAGAAATCCCGCCGAACCAAAACCGGCTTCAGCACCGACGCCACCGTGCTGGAGAAACTCGGCAACGACCACCCGGTGGTACCCCTGGTGTTGGAGCACCGGGTGCTCAGCAAGCTCAAGAGCACTTACATCGACGCCTTGCCGCAGCTGGTGGAGGCGGAAACCGGGCGGGTGCACACCGATTTCAACCAAGCGGTGACGGCCACCGGGCGCCTGAGCAGCAGCAACCCCAACCTGCAGAACATCCCCGTGCGCACCGAGTACAGCCGGCGCATCCGCAAGGCCTTCCTGCCCCAAGAGGGCTGGACGCTGCTCAGCGCCGACTACTCCCAGATCGAACTGCGCATCCTCACCCACCTCTCGGGCGAAGAGGTGCTGCAGGAGGCCTACCGCAGCGGCGATGACGTGCACGCGCTGACAGCCAGGCTGCTGCTGGACAAAGACGAGGTCAGTCCGGACGAGCGTCGGCTCGGCAAAACCATCAACTTCGGTGTGATCTACGGCATGGGAGCCCAGCGCTTCGCCCGGGAAACCGGCGTAAGCCAGAGCGAAGCCAAGGAGTTTTTAGCCAAGTACAAACAGCGCTACCCGAAGGTGTTCGCCTTCCTCGAACTGCAGGAGCGGCTCGCCCTCAGCCGCGGCTACGTGGAAACCATTCTCGGCCGCCGGCGCCCATTCCACTTCGATCGCAACGGCCTGGGCCGGCTGCTGGGCAAAGACCCATTGGAGATCGACCTGGATGTGGCCCGCCGCGGTGGCATGGAGGCGCAGCAACTGCGGGCGGCTGCCAACGCCCCGATTCAGGGGTCGAGTGCCGACATCATCAAAGTGGCGATGGTGCAGCTTCAAGACGCCCTGCAACGTCAGGGCCTACCGACCCAACTGCTGCTGCAGGTGCACGACGAACTGGTGCTCGAGGTGGCACCGGACGCCCTGGACGCCACGCGAGAGCTGGTAGTGAAAACCATGGAACAGGCCGTCGAGCTGAGTGTTCCCTTGGTGGTGGAGACCGGCGTCGGCGCGAACTGGATGGAGGCGAAATAAACGCAGCCGAACAGGCCGTAGCCTCAGCCGCAGCTTCTGAATGGCTGTGTCCCTGCGGCTCACCAACACCCTCACCCGCCGCACCGAGCCGTTCACACCCCTAACCCCGGGGAAGGCCAGCATCTATTGCTGTGGCGTGACGGTCTATGACCTCTGCCACCTGGGCCATGCCCGCAGCTACATCAACTGGGATGTGCTGCGGCGTTATCTGATCTGGCGCGGTCTCGAGGTGACCTTCGTTCAGAACTTCACCGACATCGACGACAAAATCCTCAAACGGGCCGGCGAGGAGAACTCCTCGATGACTGAGGTCAGCGAGCGAAACATTGCCTCCTTCCACCAGGACATGGACGCCCTGGGGATCCTGCGGCCCGACCGGATGCCCCGCGCCACCCAGTGCCTGGATGGCATCCGCGCACTAATCGGAGAACTGGAAGCCAAGGGAGCGGCCTACAGCGCTGAGGGGGATGTGTATTTCGCGGTGATGAAGCATGCCGGTTACGGCAAGCTCAGCGGACGGGATCTGAGCGAACAGCAGGACAACGCCGCCGGGCGCGTGGCCGATGCCGAAGAGGCCCGCAAGCAGCACCCCTTCGATTTCGCGCTCTGGAAAGGGGCCAAACCCGGAGAACCCAGCTTCCCCTCCCCCTGGGGTGAGGGACGCCCCGGCTGGCACATCGAATGCTCAGCCATGGTGCGGGCGGAACTCGGCGACACGATCGACATCCACCTGGGTGGAGCCGACCTGGTGTTCCCGCACCATGAAAACGAAATCGCCCAATCCGAAGCCGCCACTGGTCAGGACCTGGCCCGGGTGTGGATGCACAACGGCATGGTCAATGTGGGCGGGCAGAAGATGAGCAAGTCGCTCGGCAACTTCACCACCATCCGTGCGCTGCTGGAAAGCGGCGTCTCGGCGATGACCCTGCGTCTGTTTGTGCTGCAGGCTCACTACCGCAAACCACTTGATTTCACCGCCGAAGCCCTTGAGGCCGCAGCCACTGGCTGGAAGGGGCTGAATGCAGCCCTGAGCCTTGGCGATCGCCAAGGCGACAACCTCGGCTGGAGCACCGCCGCACCGCTCACAGAGGGGGCTATGACCGCCGATGGAGGTCCAGTCGAGACCGCTCTGGTGGAGCTCGAACAACGCTTCATCAGCGCCATGGACGATGACCTCAACAGCTCGGGAGGACTGGCCGTGCTGTTCGATCTGGCCAAGCCCCTGCGGGCCCTCGCCAACCGGCTGGAACGGGGGGAAGACGCCGCCCTGCCTGAGCCGGAGTTGAAGGGTCTGGAGGGGCGTTGGCAGCTATTGCGACACCTGGCGGCAGTACTGGGACTGCGCGCGGAAGCGGAAGCTGCCACCAGCCTCGACGACGGCGCCATTGATGCAGCCATCGCGGCGCGCAAGGCAGCGAAAGCGGCGAAGGATTTTGCGGAGGCCGACCGGATCCGGGATGAGCTCGCCGCCCAAGGGGTGGAGCTGATCGACAAACCCGGCGGGGTGACGGAGTGGATCCGCGCCTGATCCCGGCAGACTGAACCCCAATGCTGTCGCTCCCCATGCTCTGGCTGAAGAAGCTCAACTTCATGGAAACCGCCAAGCTCGAGATGGAGCTGATGAAGGCCCTGGATGCCGGCGAGGATCTCGAGGCGAAGCTCGCGGCTCAGAAGCAGTTGGCTGAATCCAGTGGCGATGCGGAGCAAGCCTGGAAAGCGGAGGTCTGGGACAAGATGCTTGTCAGGATCCGCAAGATGGAATCCATGCTCAATTCTTCGGATCAGCCGTAGGCACTGGCGAAGCGAATCCTTCAGCTGGGGATCAGATCAATCACGCTGATCACCAGACCAACAGTGATCACCGGCGGCGAAATCCAGCGCAGCATCACCAGCAAAAAGCGCTGCAGCCAGATCGGGCTCCCCGAATGGCTGAGCTCCTCTTGAAAACGAGCTGGAAGCACCCAACCCAGCAACAAGGCCAGGAGCAAGCCCCCCAGAATCAGCAACAGGCCCCCAAACACGGAATCCATCCAGCCGAGAACCTCCATCGAGGTGGCCGCTGGAAGACCCGCCACAAAGATCAACGCCGTGGACACCCAAACGGCCCGGGACCGGCTCCACCCCAGTCGATCGATCAAACACGCCACCGGCACCTCCAGCAGCGACACCGCTGAGGTGATCGCAGCAATCAGGGCCAGCGCGAAAAAGAGCACTGCCACAAGCTGACCTGTGGCGCCAAGCGAGCCGAGTCCCGTGGGCAGAGCGATGAAGATCGTGCCCAGGGTGGAGCCACTGATCACATCCTGGAGGCCAAAGCTCATCACCACGGGGAAGGTGACCATGCCGGCCAGCAATCCGACAGCAGTGTCCATCCCCACCACCGCCACGGCTTCCCGTGGCAGGTGAGCGCGCCGACTCAGGTAGGCCGAGTAGGCCAGGATGCAGCCGATACCGGTGCCAATCGAGAAGAAGGCCTGGGTGAAGGCATTGCGAACCGTGGTGGGGTCGTGAAGCTGACTGTTGTCCCAGCGGAGCAGGAACGTGCGATAGCCCTCGGAGGCTCCATCAAGACCAGCGGCCCAAACCGCGAGACCAATCAGCAGCACAAACAACAGCGGCAGCCCCCAACGGGACAACCGCTCAATGCCTCCACGTACGCCGGCGGCCACCACAGCAGCGGTCGCCACCAGGCTGAGCAGCTGGCCGATCAAGGCGGAGCGGCCGCCACTGAGGCCGGCGAAAAAGGCTTCCGCCGAGGCGATATCCGCCGGAAGTCCCTGAGTGAGGGTCTGCACCAGCGTCGCCCCGGTCCACCCCATCAACACGGCATAGAAGGCCAGGATTCCACTGGCCGCTAAGACGAACAGCCAGCCCATGGGCTGCCAACGGCGACCGGCTGCCGCGACTGGCGCGAGCAAGGGGCTTTGGCCGGTGCTGCGCCCCAGCACCATTTCAGCCACCAGCACCGGCAGGCAGACCAACAGCACAATCACCACGTAAAGCAGCAGGAATGCGCCGCCACCTCCCTGGGAGGCGCGGTAGGCAAAACCCCAGAGATTGCCCAGACCCACGGCACTGCCCGCAGCCGCCAGGACAAAACCCAGTCCCGATCGCCACTGTTCCTTCGCCATGCGCGCTCCACAAGCTGTGCGCCAGCTTGCCAGCGTTCAACGGTCCTGGTGGGAGACTTGTCGCAACTGCCGGAACAGCATGAAAGCCATCAGCGTGCTGGGATCCACCGGTTCCATCGGCACCCAGACCCTTCAGATCGCTGAGGAGTTTCCAGAGCAGTTCCGGGTTGTGGCCCTCACGGCCGGCCGCAACCTGAAGCTTTTGGTTGAACAAGTCCAGAGGCATCGCCCTGAGGTGGTGGCCCTGGCGGATGCCGATCTCCTGCCCGAACTGCAGGAGCGTCTGAAGGACGCTGGCGTTTCAGGCACCGATGCACCCCAGCTGGTGGGAGGTGCTGACGGCCTCAACGTTGCTGCGGCCTGGGACAGCGCCGACCTCGTGGTGACGGGCATTGTTGGTTGCGCTGGACTGTTGCCGACCCTGGCGGCGATCCGCGCCGGCAAAGATCTGGCCCTGGCCAACAAGGAAACGCTGATTGCGGCCGGGCCCGTGGTGCTGCCGGAGCTGAAGAAGAGCGGCAGCCGACTGCTGCCGGCGGATTCAGAACACTCGGCGATTTTCCAGTGCCTGCAGGGAACCCCCTGGGCTGAAAACGCACGCTTGTCCACCGGCATACCCACGCCAGGTCTGCGCCGGATTCAGCTCACAGCCTCTGGCGGCGCATTCCGCGACTGGACAGCCGCCGACCTTGAAAAGGCCACCGTGGCCGATGCCACCAGTCATCCCAACTGGAGCATGGGCCGCAAGATCACCGTGGATTCCGCCTCCTTGATGAACAAGGGTCTGGAGGTGATCGAAGCCCATTACCTGTTCGGTCTGGATTACGACCACATCGAGATCGTGATCCATCCCCAGAGCATCATCCATTCGATGATCGAGCTGGCGGATTCCTCTGTGCTGGCCCAGCTGGGCTGGCCCGACATGAAGCTACCCATCCTCTACTGCCTCAGCTGGCCGTCACGCCTGGAGACGCCATGGCGGCGACTGGATCTCACGGAAGTTGGTCAGCTCACCTTCCGGGCCCCCGATCCCGCCAAGTACCCCTGCATGGAGTTGGCCTACGCCGCTGGACGCGCAGGCGGCACCATGCCTGCGGTGATGAATGCTGCCAACGAGGAAGCCGTGGCGCAGTTCCTCGAGGAGAAGATTCACTTCCTCGACATCCCCACGGTGATCGAGGCCGCCTGCGAGCGGCATAAACCCGATCTGATGGCCCAGCCCCAATTGGACGACGTGCTGCGGGTGGATCAGTGGGCGCGAACCGCCGTGCGGGAACAGGTGGACCGTGGTGTCACCCGTTTGCCCATGGGAGCGCTCGCCGCTTAGGCATGCAACGGGTCAGCCATCACCTCCTGCTCTGCGCAACCGCCACCAAAGCCAAATGCTGCGATTCAGCGCTTGGGGCACAAACCTGGAATGAACTGAAGAGCGTTGTTCGTGAACTGAATCTCGAAAACACGGAGCGCCCGGAGGGGATTGTTCTGCGCAGCAAAGCGGACTGCCTCAGGGTGTGCGAACGAGGACCCATTCTTTTGGTCTGGCCAGACGGGATTTGGTACGCGGATGTTTCACCGGACCGGATCAAAAGAATCATTGAACAGCACATTATTGGCCAACAACCTGTCGAAGAATGGGTTTTAAAAAGAACACCTTTCGAGAAAAACAACGATCTCCCTGCAGGCAAGATTTAATCCCCACAAAACCCCATAAAGCGATGCCGAAAGGCTCAATCCATGTCTCAGAAATAGCCCCTCGAGCCAAGGGGCTTGAAATTCAGACTGAATTCTGAACAACAAAATCAACACAATTGCCTTTAGCCCCCTTCAGCACCACGGCTTCCACGGACCGCAGCCCAAACAATTATGATGAAATTCTTAAGCGCCAATCAATGAGCGCTTGTCTTGAGGCTTCCATTTGGCATTTGCAACATCGATCCGACCAGCAAATACAGCCCCTGAAGACAGCGCTGATTCAATCTCCTATCCCAGCAAAGCTGAGCTGCTAAGCGCTTTGCCTGCAGAGCTCTCCAAGTTGAGCCCGGCGAAGTCATGGTCGAGTCTGGCCATGTCCGTTGGCCTTTCGCTGCTGGCCGTTGGCATTGGAACCCGACTTCCGCTCTCTGCAGTCGCCGCACCCCTCTGGCTCCTCTACGGCGTGATCACCGGCACGATCGCGATGGGCTGCTGGGTGATCGCCCATGAATGCGGACATCACGCTTTCCACCCCAACCGCCGAATTGAAGGCGTTGTGGGTTTTGTGCTTCACAGCATTTTGCTTGTGCCTTACTACAGCTGGGCCCATAGCCATGCAGTGCATCACGCCCACTGCAATCACCTGGAGCAAGGAGAAACCCACGTCCCGCCACGGTCAACATCACCGATGGGACGAACCACCGAGCGGCTCAAGAGGGATATGAATCCCACACTCTTCGGGATCATTTCTCTCTTCAATCACCTTGTGATTGGCTGGCAGCTCTATCTCTTTCTGGGCGCCACTGGCGGCGAAGATTACGACTCCCCCACCTCTCATTTTTGGAATCGCAAGCGGAATTTCAACGGCAAACGCCGCCTTTTCCCGAATTCATTCGGCAAGTGGATGGTGCGATCCAATCTCGGATTGCTCGCCATGGTTGCCCTTTTGATCATCGCCTCAGTGCAGTTTTCCCTGCTCCGGGTGCTGTGCGTCTACGGCCTGCCTTACCTGGTGATCAACATGTGGCTGACGACCTACACCTGGTTGCAGCACACGAATGCAGACATCCCTCACTTCTCCAACGAGACCTGGAGTTGGTCGAAGGGAGCACTACAAACGGTTGATCGTCCCTACGGGCCAATCCTCAACCTGCTGCACCACGGAATCGGCTCAACCCATGTGTGCCATCACGTCAATTCATCGATTCCGCATTACAACGCCTGGCGAGGAACTCAAGTTCTGAGGCAGAAGTTCCCTGAGCTGGTGCGCTACGACTCAACCCCGATCCACAAAGCACTGTGGAGGATTGCAACACGCTGCGGTGGAGCTGTTTACCAGAACCCAACCGATCAAGCGTTCTACTACTGAAGAGCAGAAGGCTTGCATCCAGAGGGGATCACGGCTTAGCCAGCAACAACATCCCTGAGCCAGGCCGCCGCCAGCTGATCTCCCCAGCAGCCGTCACGGCCATGGAAGCCGTTATGCCCTCCCCGAGATGTGAACAACGTGCGAATCGCAGCATCCGGCGGCAGCACCTCAGCGAGATCCATCGCAGAGGACGCAGGAACCCAGGGATCATCCAGAGCCTGCAGCAGCAAGGTGGGCGGCATCGCTTTGCAGGCAGGCACCAGATGCTGCAGGGGTGAGGCTTCGCGGTAGTAAGCCTCCACATCCGCAAACCCCCAGCGGGGAGCCGTCACGGCACTGTCGAAATCACGGATCGAACGAGGGGGCGTTGCTTGCAGCGTGACCTGCTCTTCATCGCTCACACCAAAGGGATCCGCCAAGGTCTGACGCACCAACCGCTTGAGCAGCCAGCGTTGGTAGACCCGATTGCGCGGTCGCTCGATCGAGGCGCTGCAGGCGGCCAGATCCAGGGGACTGCTGGCACAGAAGAGGCCATCAAGCACGCCGGGCGAGGCCAGAGCAGCATTGAGCAGCATCGTGCCGCCCAGGGAGATGCCCGCCCCCAGCAGCGGTCGACCCGCCGCCAACATGCGCGCCCGGGCAATCACCGGCAGCAGATCGCTGTTGCAGCGCGCTGCGTAGGTGCCACCCGCCAAATGCCGGCCTGGATCAGCACCGCGCAGATTCAGCCGCAAAACGGCGAAACCCGCGGCTTGCAGCGCTACCCCCATCCGCCTCAGACCTTCCCGAGAACTGGATCCCCCCAGGCCATGGAGCAGGAGAACCAAACCTCTGGCGTCCCCTTCCGGCTGATCGAGCAGGGCAAGCAAAGACCCTGCAGCCGCAGCTCCACTGGGAAGGGCTGGCACGGGAATTTCGATCGGAACCCCTTGATCGTGGGGAAGATCCACCTCACGCAGGGTGTCGCGGAGGGTTTGCAGGTCACCACCGAACCAGGGCCAGCGCTGCTCAAACGACGGAACCCCCAGCCGCTCGCGCAGCTGGGGGTTATCCACGCCGCGCTCCATCACTTCTTGCCCAGGCCCAGATCCTTGAGTTCCACCAGGAGATCGCCGAGCACCTTCTTGGCATCACCAAACAACATCGAGGTGTTGGCTAACTCGAACAGATCGTTCTTGATGCCGGAGTAACCAGCGCTCATGCCCCGTTTCACCACGAACACCGTGCGGGCGTCCTGCACATCCAGAACGGGCATGCCGTAGAGCGGCGAATTGGGGTCGCTCTTGGCCTGGGGATTGACCACATCATTGGCACCCAGCACCAACACCACATCGGTTGCGGGGAACTCGGGATTGATTTGATCCATCTCCTGAAGCTGCTCGTAGGGCACATCCGCCTCAGCCAGCAGCACGTTCATGTGACCCGGCATGCGGCCGGCCACCGGGTGAATGGCGTAGGCAACATCGATGCCAGCACTTTCGAGCACCCGAGTCACTTCCCTGAGCGTGTGTTGCGCCTGAGCCACGGCCAAGCCGTAGCCCGGAACAATCACCACCCGTTCAGCAGCCTCAAGGGTGAGGGCGCATTCTTCAACACTGCAACTGGTGATGTTGGTGTATTCACCACCGCCACCACCGGTGGCCGCCGTGGCCCCGAGGGCGCCACCAAACAGCACAGACACCAGGGAACGGTTCATGCCATTGCACATCACCTGGGTGAGGATCAAGCCCGCAGCACCAACCATGGCTCCGGCCACGATCAACAACTGGCTGCCCACCACGAAACCGGCAGCAGCCGCAGCCACTCCGGAATAGCTGTTCAGTAGGGAAATCACCACGGGCATGTCGGCGCCGCCGATCGGCAGCGTCACCCCGATCCCCAGCAGGCCGGAGGCCACCACCACCAGCCAGAGGCCGGTGCTCGAATCAGCGTTGCGCAGCATCTCAACAGCACCCACCAGGGATGCCACCGCCAGCGCGATGTTCACGGCATGGCGAGCCTTGCTCTGCATCCAGGTCGGCGTGGACAGCCAACCCTGCAGCTTGGCCATGGCAACGATCGAACCAGTGAAGGTGATCGCACCCACGAACACGGAGACAACGATCGACACCACGGCCACTGGGCCTGCCGCATCAAGGACCGCCGGGTAAAGCGCCGCAGCTAAGGCCACCAGCAGCGACGACATGCCACCGCAGCCGTTGAAGAGGGCAACCGTCTCCGGCATCGACGTCATCGGCACCCGTTGGGCGGTGATGGCACCGAGCACACCCCCCACCAACGTTCCAGCAATGATCCAGGTCCAGGCGGCGATGCTGATGCCGCTGGTGCCGAGGTAGTTGAGCAACAGACCAAACACCGCAAGGCCCATGGCCAGAGCGGCAAGCTGGTTTGCACCCCGGGCGGAACGCACCTTGGAGAGACCCTTGATGCCGAGTGCCAGCAACAGAACCGCAACCAGCTCGATCGCGTATTTGAGAAGGTCAGTCATCAGCGGTTCTCCTTACGAGCAGGCTTGCGGCTGAACATGGCCAGCATGCGATCGGTCACGAGGAAGCCCCCGATCACGTTGAACAGGGCAAAGCCCAGCGAAACGGAACCCAGCAACAACACCACGGTGTTATCGCCAGCCTTGATGATGGCGGTGAGCGCTGCCAAAACGGTGATGCCCGAGATGGCATTGGCACCACTCATCAAGGGAGTGTGCAGGGTGGGGGGGACCTTGCCGATCAACTCCAGCCCAAGCAGGCTGCCAAGCAGGAGAACCCAGAGGAATTCAACAAACATCAGTTGGAACCTGGGGTAAGGACATCGCCACGACGGATGGTGCCGTCCTGGGCAATCAGACAACCGGCGATGAGTTCATCCTCGGGATCGAGGCTGAGAATGCCGTCTTTCAAGGTGGGCTCCAGCAGAGCCACAAGGTTGCGGGCGTAAAGCGCACTGGCGTGATTGGGAACGCTGCAGGGCAGATCGTTGCCACCGATCAGCTTCACGCCCTTGCGATCCACGGTCTGACCCGGAACGGTGTCGGCACAGTTGCCGCCCTGGGCTACGGCCAGGTCAACCACCACCGCGCCGGGGCGCATCCGATCAAGCATGTCTTCACTGATCAGACGCGGAGCGCGACGGCCCGGCACCTGGGCGGTGCAGATGGCCACGTCGGCCTCGGCCAGCTGATCCGACAGCTGCTGACGCTGGGCCGCCAGGAAGGCGTCGGAAGCCTGTTTGGCATAGCCACCGGATTCCGCAGGCTTCTCCTCCAGCTCTGGGGGCTCGATGAAACGAGCTCCCAGGGATTCGACCTGTTCTTTCACCGCCGGTCTGATGTCACTGACATACACCACTGCACCCAAACGGCGCGCTGTGGCCACCGCCTGCAGCCCTGCCACACCGGCTCCGAGAATCACCACCTTGGCCGGCTGAACGGTGCCCGCCGCCGTCATCAGCATCGGGAAGTAACGGTCCAGCGCGGCGGAGGCCAGCAGCACCGACTTGTAGCCAGCGATGTTGGCCTGCGAGGACAGCGCATCAGCAGACTGCGCCCGGCTGATCCGGGGCAAAAGTTCGAGCGCCATGGCGGAGAGGCCGCTGCGCTTCAGGGCGGCCGTCAGCTCTTCGTTGGCGTAGGGGGAGAGCAGACCGACCACCAGCGCTCCCTGGCGAAGGCGGCCCAGAGTGGATGCACTCGGGGTTTGAACGCAGAGCAGAACGTCTGCCTGGTTCCAGGCCGACGTGTCTCCCGACTCAATGAGATCCGCGCCCTGCTGCGCGTAGGCCTCATCAAGGTATCCGGAGGAGGTACCGGCTCCGCGTTCGACTGAGACGCTGCAGCCCAACGAAATAAATTTCTTGACCGTGTCCGGTGTTGCCGCGACACGGGTTTCTCCCGGTGTCGACTCCACCGGTATAACAAGTCTGGGCAAGACGAACACAACCACCGACCCGAGCAAGGGTAGAAGGTCGCCTTCTCGAGATCGAGGAAACTTCCTGAAGAACGCACAGAGCTTCTGTCGTTCTTGCTACGTGAAGTGCACCCTCTGTGCTCCCCATGGGTCTCAGCGCAATCGAGTGTCCCGACGGCCTCTGTCACAGCCACCACGGTGGCCATGCCGTCGAACGGGAAACCATGCAGTCCACCCTCCAGTTGCACGGCAAAGGCTGGTGTGAACGGCTGGCGGAGCGGATCTATGAAATCTCCGTCGACACCTTCTCGCAAAGCGTGATGCCGAGCCTGCATACAGCCGGCTGGCAGCGGCGACATCTCGACTGGGAGTTCAAGCTCAATGACGGCGAAAGCGAGCCCGATCGCACTCTGGTGGACGGGATGATCAACGCCACGGAAAGCTTCTTGCGCAGCAGTGAAGTGCACCGCCTGTTCATCCAGGAACTCGTGCAGGGAACCTTCGCGGAAGCGGAAAACGATGACCTACGCATCAAGGCGGTGCGCACCCTGGTGGAAACCGAAATCGTGGCGATGCTTGAGGAACGGAAAGAAGAGCTGCTTGATCGGCTCGCTCAACAGCTGCTGGATTCAGCCAATGGGGATTTCACCGCCGCCCGCACCGCCTCGGAAGAGGCCTTGATGGAGGTGGAGCACCTGGTGGTCAACCACGCCGAAGCGCTCTGAACCAAGCGCTCATGAGTCATGACGTGCTGCCAGATCAAACGATCGGCAGCACTTCCTGTTCGAGGCCGACGGCCCAGTTCACCTCGCCGCGGCGGTGCATGACGCGTGCCCGAATAATCAACGGATCGATGTCGCAATCGAGTTCCCAGCAGCCATCGAGTTGGTCGCGCTGCTGGTCGAGGGGGCTGCTGAAAAAACGACGTTGGGCCATGGCGATGGGCGGGACCCGATCCCGATGGGGCTGATGGCCGGACAGTAGAGATGCCACAGCGCAAAAGAATGGTTAAAAAGACTCATCTTCCCAAGAGGTGATATCTCAGCCGTCAGCTTCAACCTCCCGGGAACGCACAAAGCCGAGCTCAGCCGCTCCACCGTCCAACCCCGGCAGTGGCAGCAACAGCTGATCCAGCTGCTGCGGCGCAGGCTCGAGCTTGAGGGCAGCAGCCGCGACCTGTTGGTGTTTGCAGGCCCAGGGGCAGGCAAAACCCTCGGGGCCTTGCTGGGATTCCGGGCCATGCGCGATCAAGGCCGGCTGGACCATTTCGTGGTCTTTTGCCACCGAACCTCAATCCTCAATCAGTGGAAAACCGCCGCGGCGCGTCTTGACTTGCGGCTGGAGGAGTGGCCCTGCCCGCCGGAGCAAAGCCAGGGAGCCGATGGTTTGTTGGTGACCTATCAGGGTGCCGGTCGCCAGCGTGAGGCTCTGGGGGCACGGCTCGCGCAATGGGACCTGAGCGCCTGCATGGCGATCGCCGATGAGGCCCACCATCTCGGCGTTGATCCCGACGAGCCGGACGCCACCGCCTGGGGGCAGACCTTTCTGGAGATCACCAGCAGCCTGCGGCTGCGCCTAGGGCTCACGGGCACCCCCTTTCGTGCCGACAACCTGGCGTTCTGCGCCGCCCGGCGCATGCGCGTGCGGCTGGATGACGGTGGGTGGGTTGAGCAAATCCGTCCGGACCTCTGCGTTGAACCCAGGGACTTGATCGCCGCAGGGGATGTGCGCCCCCTGGAGTTCCGCTTTCAGGACGGCTGGGTGGAACACAGCCGCGAAGGACAACCCGACCGCGACGTTTCGCCCCTATCGGCTGAACAACGGGAAAGCTGGCGCGCGCGCAACCTGCGTCGCGCCATCCGCCTGGCCGACAGCAGCAGCATTGGCCAGCAGGTTCTGCTGCGCGCCCAGCAGAAGCTGAATCAGTTGCGCGAGCGGCAGCCGAAGGCTGCTGGCCTTGTGATCGCCCGCGACATCAGCCACGCCGAGGCCATCAGCCGAGTGTTGATTGACGACGGCAACCGGGTGGAGTTGATCCATTCCCAGAGCCCCCAAGCAACGGAACGCTTGAACGCCTTCCAAAGCGGTAACGCCGATTGGCTGGTGAGCATCGACATGTGCGCGGAAGGTTTTGATGCACCACGCCTGCGGGTGGTGGCCTACCTGACCACCGTGGTGACCCGAAGCCGTTTTGTGCAGGGCATCACCCGAGCCGTGCGGATGACCCCCGAACTGGCCGCCCGCGAAGCCATTCCCAGGGAAGCCTCCTTCGTCTTTGCTCCAGCGGACCCACTGCTGATGGACTACGCCCGCTCATGGTCGGTGGCGGAGCCCTACGTGCTTCGCCCTCTTGAGCAGGAGGCCGAGGACGAGCAGCCGGGGGTTGGAGCCTGGCGCGGACCAAGCCTTCCCCTGGAAGCGGTGGAGGACGGAGCCGGCGCTGTCATCCGGCTGAAAACGCCGGAATTGCCCGCTTTTTTGCAGCGCTGAGCACAGCATTGGCCAGAGGAAAATGCGAATTTGTGCAAATGGACGGCCGAATGGGGCCCCCGATCCGCCAACCTGATCAACATCGAGGAGACAATCATGGATGCTGCAATGGAACGCCGGATCGTCGTTGCAACGGGCTGGGCATCCACTCGCATCGCAGTGCTGGACAAGGAAGAGCGCTATGAAGACAGTTATGCGATAACGCAAGAATTCTGCGAATGGATCACATGCATTGGCGAAAACGTGGAGATGCTTGAGGCCAATGTTTTGGCAGTTCCGCGCAACCCAAGCAAACGACGCCCGATTCACGACCCCACATCGAACGACTCACAAGTTGAAATCTGAATCTTTTCTTAAATTCTTCTGAATCGCATTCATTCGTCTTCAAGCCTTTTCTCGCGCAGGCTCCGGCAGGGCTTTAGATTTAACTCATAGTCAGTTCGCTTAAGCGGTGGGTCAAGCCGGTACGGATCGCATCGAAAATCTGGTCATCGTTGGCTCAGGACCAGCCGGTTACACAGCTGCCATCTACGCAGCACGGGCCAACCTGCAACCACTGCTGATCACTGGATTTCAACGCGGCGGCATCCCTGGCGGCCAGTTGATGACCACCACCCATGTTGAAAATTTTCCGGGCTTCCCTGATGGTGTGCTCGGGCCCGACCTGATGGACTTGATGAAGTCCCAGGCGGTGCGGTGGGGCACCCACCTGCTGGAAGCAGATGCCGACGGCATTGATCTCAGCGCCAGGCCCTATCGCATTGAGGTCGAAGGTCAGACCATCCGCACCCACGCCCTGGTGATTGCCACCGGAGCCAGTGCCAACCGCCTCCAACTTCCCTCGGAAGAAACCTTCTGGAGCAAGGGCATCAGCGCCTGCGCGATCTGTGACGGCGCCACACCGCAGTTCCGTAACGAGGAACTCGCCGTGGTGGGCGGCGGCGACTCCGCCTGTGAAGAGGCGGTGTACCTGACCAAATACGGAAGCCATGTGCATCTGGTGGTGCGCTCCGACAAACTCCGCGCCAGCGCCGCCATGGCTGATCGGGTGTTGGCCAACGACGCGATCACGGTGCACTGGAACAGCGAAATCGACGACGTGAGCGGGGACGACTGGATGCAGTCGATGACCCTGCTCAATCGCATTAAGGGCAGCTCAACCACCCTCTCGGTCAAAGGACTCTTCTATGCCATCGGACATACCCCCAACACCGATCTGCTTCAGGGGCAACTGGATCTGGACGGGAAGGGTTATCTGAAAACGGAAACGGGACGGCCGGAAACGTCCATGGAAGGCGTCTTCGCGGCCGGTGATGTGGCCGATGCCGAATGGCGACAGGGCATCACCGCAGCTGGCAGTGGGTGCAAAGCGGCCTTGGCAGCAGAGCGCTGGCTGAGTCACCACAACCTGGCTACCCGGGTGCAGCGTGAGGAAGTGGAGCCGGCGGTGGCGGAACGTCCTGTGAATGTGGATGTGACCACAGAAGCCACCTACGACCCCCAAGCTCAGTGGCAGAAGGGAAGCTTTGCCCTGCGCAAGCTGTATCACGACAGCTCAAAGCCTCTGCTGGTGATTTACACCTCACCCAGCTGCGGACCTTGCCACGTACTGAAGCCCCAACTGCAGCGGGTGATTCAAGAACTTGGTGGATCCGCCCAAGCCGTTGTCATCGACATCGAAGCGGATCAAGAGATTGCCGAACAGGCCGGAGTCAACGGCACACCCACGGTGCAGCTCTTCCACAACAAGGCCATGGTGAAACAGTGGCGCGGCGTGAAGCAACGCAGTGAGTTCAAAGCTGCGATTGAAGCTTGTCTTCAGGCTGCCGTCTGAGGGCAGCGGCTCTCAGCGACGGCGGGGACCACCGGGGCGATTACCGCCGGGACGACCGCCGGGGGCGCCAGCGTTGCGCTCGCGGTAGGTGATTCGGCCGCGGGTGAGGTCGTAGGGGCTGATCTCCACAAGCACCTTGTCACCAGCGAGCAATTTGATCCGGAACTTGGTGAGCTTTCCAGCGGCTCTGCAGAGACATTGGTGACCAGCAGGCTGCTCGAGGGTGACCAGATAGAACCCGTTTCCCTGTTCCTTCTCGATCACGCCCGAGGTTTCGATCATGCGCTGGTGGCCAGTTCTGTCTTGCTGGAGTCAGTTTAGAAGGCCACTTGCACACCGCAGAGAGAACACAGCCCTTAGGCTCCAACGCCGACACACACCCACTGCCGTGATTCTCCCCCCGTTGAGCCTGGATCTCGGCCTGCTGCTGATCTCCATCGGCGTGGTCAACCTGTGGAGGATGCGCGAAAACGCAAGCTGACTTGACGACGCTGCTGCTGAACAAACCTTTCGGGGTTTTGAGTCAATTCACGCCGGAGGAGGGAAGCCGCTGGCGTTGCCTGAGCGACTTTGTTGATGTGCCGGAGGTGTATGCCGCAGGACGGCTCGACGCCGACAGCGAGGGGCTGCTCATCCTCACCAGCAACGGCCGACTGCAACAGCGCCTCACTGACCCTCGCTTTGGCCACCGGCGCAGCTACTGGGCACAGGTGGAAGGAACCCCCAATACCGATCAACTGCAACAGCTTCGCGATGGGGTTGTGGTTCAGGGTCGCCGCACCTTGCCAGCGAAGGCGCAATGGCTTCAGGGTCAGGAGCAACCGCAGTTGCCCAACAGAACCCCTCCAATTCGTTACCGCGCTGCGATTCCCACAAGTTGGCTACAGCTGTCCCTCACCGAGGGACGCAACCGGCAAGTGCGCCGAATGACAGCGGCTGTTGGCCTGCCAACGTTGCGTTTGGTGCGCTGCTGCATCGACTTGATGGACAACGGTCCACCGCTGGACCTAGCGGGCCTTCAACCCGGTACTTGGCGTGCGGTGACTGCCGCCGAACAGGAACGGCTGAACCGCCTGATCAGAAGCAGCTCGAGCGCTGGGCCTCGGCGGGGAGGGCGCCGACGAGGGTGACCGCCCGGAATTCAATACCCTCAACCACACGCCAGGGCTGCTCGCTGCGATCGGCGTAGCGAACCTGCTCAAAGCCAAGAGCTTCGAATGCCTCCAGGAAGGCCTGCTCTTGCCAGGCGCCGCTGATGCAGCCGCTCCAGAGATCAGGGTCTTGCTGCAAACGCAGTGGCACCACTTGATCGCAAACGATGTCGCTGATAGCGACGCGACCACCGGGGGCCAGGACCCGGCGAATGTTGGCAAGGAGCCTGTCCCGCGCCGATGGATTCACCAGGTTGAGCACACAGTTGCTCAGCACCACTTCGATCGAACCGTCAGCGATCAGGGGTTCACCTGAAGCCGTGGGGGCATCCAGGGCTTCGATGGCTCCATCAACAAAACAGACGTTGTCGAAGCCCACGGCTGAGGCAACAACCGGGATCGCCTCTCGCGACAGGGCCAGCATGTCGGCGTTGCGATCCACACCGGTGACACTGCCGGATGGCCCGACAATTTGGCTGCAAATGAAGGCGTTTTTGCCGCTGCCGCTCCCCAGATCGAGCACGCGGTCCCCCTGCTTCACCCAACGGGTGGGATCACCACAGCCGTAATCACGCTCAATAACAGCTTCCGGAATCACCCTGAGCAGGGCAGGGTCGAAGCCGACCGGGGTGCAAAGGCAGGCTTCCTGCTCTTGGGCAGCAGCTCCATAGCGGGCTTCAACCGCCTGGGTTTGATCCAGAGACTGCGGCACTGGGGACGAACAGCACGACTCCGCCATCAGCCGATTGCCTCCTGCAGCTCACGCACAACATTCCACTGGCCATACCAGTAGTTGGCCTCGGCCCGTCGGTCGGGATCCGCCATAGCATCCACCGCATCAGGACCCACCGACTTCCACAGCTCATGGCCGCAAACGCGGTTGAGGCCCTGTTCCGCCTCATCCGACAACAACTGCAGACGCCGCTGCAGATTTTTGAGCTGAGCGACAGCCATCAGAAAAGGATCAATTGAGGCGATAGTACAAAAGAACCAAGAGGGATCAAGGCTCAGAAGGGCAGCTTTTTCTTCGCGTCCTTGTCGAGATCGGCTTCCATCTCGCGCAGGCGCTTCAGGATCGTGTCGTAGTACTCACCGATGTAGGCCTCCATGTCCGTGGTTTCCGAGGCCTCAAGACCGAAGGCGGCATAGCTGTTTTGCATGGGGGCATCCAGGGTCTGACCGCTACCGGTGACCTCCGCAAAAGCCAACCGCTCCGCCACGTTGACGGCAGGTTCAAAGAAGGAGGCCACCCCCTGCATCAGGTTGATCAGGAAGGGCTGCACCCGAAACACGCGGGCCGTCCTGCCACTGCAGCGTTCACAGAGCTGCACCAGTTCACCGGTGTTCCAGGCCTTGGGGCCAACAACGGGGTAAGTGCCCCGCACGGTTTCCTCACGCTCGAGTGCCGCAACGGCGAAGCGGGCCATGTCCTGAGTGTTCATGTAGGCAATGGCCGTGGGGCTGCCACTGACCCACACGGTCTGGCTCTCCAGAACAGGAATGGCGAACTGACTGATCACCCCCTGCATGAAGGCAGCACCCTGAAGGATCGTGTAGTCGAGATCCGACGACTCCAGCAGTTTCTCCGTGCAGGCCTTGATGTCCATCAAGGGAACGTCGCGGTGCTGATGGGCGCCCAGCAAGGAGAGAAAGACAAAACGCTTCAACCCTGCTCGATCACAGGCATGAAGCAGATTGAGTTTTCCGTCCCAATCCGTTTCGTAAATACTGCGGGGGTCGTTGGGGCGACTGGTGGATGCATCGATCACCGCATCCATGCCCTCGAGGGCGTAATCGAGGCTGTCGGGCTCCAACAGGTCACCCCGGGTCAGTTCACAACCCCATTCCTGCAGGAAGGCAGCTTTACGAGGGGTCCGCACCATGCAGCGCACCTGGTGGCCGGCATCAAGAGCACGACGGGCGATCTGTCGTCCCAGGGTGCCCGTGCCACCCACCACAAGCACTTGCATCGGCGCCTTCCTTACGAAGAGGGGAGCCTAATGGGCCCAGCTTCGAAGCGACTGCTTCAGTCTTCGCCCTGCAGTTTCAGCAGCAGAGCACCGCCAGCGAGGCCGATGGGAATCAACACCCAGAAGATCGCAGCAGTTCCAAAAATCTCAGCAGCCATGGTCTGGGCAAAGCGATCACCCGCCCATTTAAATCCCTTCCCCCCGCAGGCTGGTGCAGATCTGTAACAGCTTCGGTAATTCAGCATCGGTTCGCACCTGCCCTGCCATGACGCCGCTTGCACTGGCGCGATAGCCCGCGGCCTGGAGCGCCTTCACCAATGGCCTCAGCGCTGGCGGCCCGCCGATGCCCAGCCGCCGGGCCAGCTCATCGGTGGGCCAGACCGTGGGGCGATCGCCGGGATCCGCCTGCAGGCGCTGCATCAGCCGAAGCGTGGCGGGGCTGATTTGCTGACTCCCCAGCTGCTGAGCATCGGCAAGCAGCTGCTGCAAAAGCTGCGGCTCCTGCAAGGGACCAATCCACAACGGGCCGCTGATGCTCCACCGCCCCTGTCCAGCCGCGCAGTCACAGGCCGGCCAGCCGCTGAGCTTCAGCAGAGGCTGCACCCGTTGGGCACCGCAGCTTTCGCAACGGGCCACCAGCCCAAGCTTCTGTTCATCGCCCGCTGGAATCTGGCGCCGCAGGCGCAGGGCCAGACGAAAGGTGCGGCCTTCACTGAAGCTGAACAGCGGCTGCAGTCCGCGCCCCAGCATCCAGGCTTGCCGCGCCACCAGCCCGATCTGCTGACGCAGGGCCATTTCCCAGCTGGAAGGGTGGACGCGAGCGGCGGCTCCAAGACTGCGGATTGCGCCCGGCCGGTCATGGCCGGTGGGGGACCGGCCATCCGTGGAGGCCAGAAACAACAAGCCGTCGAAGCGAAGGGCCTGGAGCGCCGGCTGAATCAGAGGCCCAGGAGAACCGAAGGCATCAAGGTCGATGAAATCGAACCAGTGGCGCTGAACAATCGACCGGTGCAGCAGCAGGTCTGCGGCATCTGCTGTGAGCCGAGTTGCACACTCCAGCCCCTGCACATTGGCCTGGATCAGCGGCAGCCGATCTGGATCCCCATCGTTGATCCAGAGCTGTGTCTCAACGGACGGGTTGCCCAGCGCCTCCAACCCCCAGCGCAGGGCCCGGATCCCGCAACCGGCCATCAGATCAAGCCAGCGCAGGGGCTGCGTGGCGTGGAGGATCTGGTGACGGGCCAGCAACACCGACAGGTCCCGGGCCGGACGCGACTCGGACCTGAAAAAGCCTGGGCCAAGGCTGAGCTCAGCCAAACCTTCGCGATAGTGATGATCGGTTGAGGTCAGAAGGGTGCCGCCTGCTGCTGTCCAGACTGCCGAGTGGGGTGTCCAGAGCTCCTGGACGTGGAGAGGCTGGCCCTGCCACTGGCGGGTCAGCGGCCCTGAAGCGGGCCCTGCCCTGCTGCTGTTGCACGGTTTCGGCGCTGCCAGCGGACACTGGCGCCACTGCGCGCCGCGCCTGGCTGATCAGGGCTGGCGGGTCTACAGCCTGGACCTGCTGGGTTTCGGTCAATCCGCCCAGCCGGCGCGGCCGATGGATAACCGGCTCTGGGCACTGCAGGCGTGTGCATTCCTCGATCAGGTGGTGCAGGGGCCAGCGGTGGTGATCGGCAATTCCCTGGGGGGCCTAACAGCGCTCACCGCCGCGGTGTTAGCGCCGAACCGGGTGCGGGCGGTGGTCGCCGCGCCCCTGCCGGACCCTGCCCTGATTCAACCGCTGCCGAAACGACGGGCTCCCTGGCGGCGGCGTTGGCAGCGGCGCCTGCTCGCACTGGTGCTGCACTTGCTTCCGCTTGAGCTTGTGGTGCCCTTGATTGCGCGCACTGGCTTACTCAAAGCCGGGCTTCAGGGGGCCTATTGGCAATCGATCCAATCCGACCCAGAGCTGCTGCAGCTGATTGCCCGCCCTGCCCGGCGCCCCACAGCCGCCAGGGCCCTGAGGGGGATGAGCTTGGGCATGGCCAACCGTCCCCGTGGCGCTACAGCCCCTGCACTGCTCGAACAACTGCGGTCACCCATGCTTCTGATCTGGGGCCGTCAGGATCGATTTGTGCCCCTAGCCATTGGGGAATCCGTAGCCGCCAGCCACTCTGAACTCGAGCTGAAGGTGCTGGATCACTGCGGTCATTGCCCCCACGACGAAGCGCCCGATCGCTTCCTGGCTGTGTTGTTGCCCTGGCTGGACCGTAACTTGGGAGGACCAGACCGGCAGGGGACGACCAGCGGCGATGAAACACACCCTTTCGGTGGTGGTTGAGGACGAATCCGGCGCACTGAGCCGGATCGCAGGACTCTTCGCCCGACGCGGCTTCAACATCGACAGCCTGGCCGTCGGCCCAGCAGAAGCCGAAGGGCAGTCGCGCCTGACGATGGTGGTGGAGGGCGATGACCAAACGCTCCAGCAGATGACCAAACAGCTGGACAAATTGGTGAATGTGCTTCAGGTCCTCGACCTGACCCAGCGGCCAGCAGTGGAGCGCGAGCTGATGCTGCTCAAAGTTTCAGCACCGGCAGCATCCCGGGGCGCCGTGATCGAACTCGTTCAGGTGTTCAGGGCCAAGGTTGTAGACGTGGCCGATGAAGCCCTGACCCTGGAAGTGGTTGGGGATCCCGGGAAGCTGGTGGCCCTTGAACGGTTGATGGCCCCCTTCGGCATTCTCGAAATCGCGCGCACCGGCAAGGTTGCGCTTGAGCGAGCCTCAGGCGTCAACACGGAAATGCTGAAAGTGTCCCCAAGCCAGAACCGCGTGCCGGCCTGAGTTCACTCAGTTAATACAGCCTTGGTGATGCGATCTCCTTGCTGGATCGCATCAACCACTTCCATGCCATTCACGACACGGCCGAAGACCGCGTAACGACCGTCGAGTTCCGGCAAGGGACGCAATGCCACGTAGAACTGGGCGCTGGCGGAATCAGGAGCCTGGGAGCGGGCCATGGCCACCGCCCCACGCTCATGGGGCAACTCCAGACCATCAAGTTCAGCCGGATTGGTACTGACCCGGCTGTAACGGGGCTGCGGCTCGGATCGGAACTTGATCTCAAGCGGAATCATCCGCGCCTGACCGTTATCGGGATCCACAAAACTGCCGGTACCGAGCTGCCCCAGGGGAACCGATCGATCACTGGATTGCGGATCGCCCCCCTGCACCACGAAGGGGACGGGCTCGCGAACAACGCGGTGGAACATCGTTCCGTCGTAGGTCCCGCGCCGCACCAGATCAATGAAATTTCCGGAGGTGAGGGGAGCGGCATCGCCGTTCACCTCAATCGTGAACTCGCCCTGGCTCGTCTGCATGGTGACGGTGGCCAGCCCCTGCAGGCAGGCCGCCTGAGCGTCGGCACAACCCGTCACCACCGAAGCACGCGGGGAAGGACTGCAACTCACCAACAACGGGATGAGCAGCAGCAGCGTCAAGGAACGAAGACGACGCATCGGATCAAAGGCCCTCAAGGTTGACGCCCAGGAAGCGGGCAAGTTCAGCACCGTCCTTCTCCAGCTGCGCCAAGGGAAGCGGTTCACCAACGCGGGTGAGAGGCATGTCACGGCGTCCTTGGATTCTCAGGGCGACCCGGCGTCGGGCATTGAAGCCGTCACGCACCTCCACCTTCACCGCCTTGACGTCTTTGAGCGGAATTTCCACCAGAACGGGTTTGCGGAAACCGCGGCGGCTGATGGTCACTACACCGGCATCCTTATCAAAGCGATTGCTGCCGCCACCAACATTCACAGCGATCACATACCAGAGGTAGGTGGCCAGCAACGCCGCAGCAAGGCTGTACAAGCCCATCACCAACCCCTGCGGCACAAACACCAGCGCAGCGGGATGCCCCAAAGGAAGCAGGTCGCGACCGAGGTAGCTCGAGAGAGAAGCCAGGAGGAAGCCCACGCCCCCGATCGTGACGGCAGAGGCCACCAAAAAATTCGAGAGACGACGGGAGCCGAGCACGGGTTGCTCGAGCACTGCTGCGGACATGACCCAGCTAGAACGAAGCGCCATTGTGACCGCAGAATGGCTCCGACGACGGAATAGGAAAAAATCCCTAAGAAACAGAGCGATACAGCGGGTTTCAGCTCACGCAAATCAGCCCCGCAGGTCGCTTGAAGATTGTTAAGGTCGCGGCGTATCCCACAGCCTGCGGCTTTCCGCACCGTTCACCTCTCATGACGATCGCTGTAGGACGCGCGCCACAGCGGGGATGGTTTGACGTCCTCGATGACTGGCTCAAGCGCGACC